>CAXSDE010000005.1:0-17001 GCA_964236265.1 uncultured bacterium | reverse complement strand
CTCCCGGCACTCCCGGCACTCCCGGCACTCCCGGCACTCCCGGCACTCCCGGCACTCCCGGCACACCTGGGACGCCAGGGACGCCAGGACCCCGCGGGCCGCATCGGGCGCCCGTTCGCCCTCGGCCGGCCGCGGTCTCTGGCCGGCCCGGTGTCGCCGGCCGTCCGGCGGGCACGCGCCGGCCCGTCCGCCGTGCCCGGCCGCAGACGCGCTCCGCCCAGCCGCCGCGCCGGCCGAGCCGCTCGGCGCGCCGCGCCGCCCGCCGGGGGCGTCCCGAACGTCGGCTGCGCCTCGGCCTGGCACTCACGCTCGCCCTGATGGGCGTCATCTCCGTGCGGCTGGTGCAGCTCCAGGGGTTCGAGGGCGCCTCCTATGCCGACACGGCGACCCGCGCGCGGCACTCGACGGTGGCCATCCCCGCGATCCGCGGCGCGATCACCGACCGCAACGGTCAGCCCCTCGCGATCACGGTCGAGGCCCGCACGGTCATCGCCAACCCCAAGCTGGTCGCCGGCGACGCCGCCCATGGCGACCCGGCCCAGACGGCGGCCGTGCTCGCGCCGCTGCTCGACGTGCCGGCCGCCGAGATCCTCGACCGGCTGAGGCGCACCAACGAATTCCAATACCTCGCCCGGGGCCTCACCCCGGCGCAGGGTGATGTCGTCGTCGCCGAGGTCCGCCGCTTGAAGCTCGCGGGCATCTACGTCGAGGCTGACAAGAAGCGCGAATACCCGGCCGGCTCGCTCGCCGCGAACGTCACCGGTTTCCTCGGCGCCCCGTCGCCCGCCAACCCGGCCGGCACGCCGCTCGCCGGCTACGAGCTGGCCCTCGACCGCCTGTTGAAAGGCCACGACGGCCAGCAGAGCGGGGAGATGGGGCTGGGCACGATCATCCCGTTGGCGTCCAACACCCTGGATCCCGCGGTGCCAGGCACCGGCGTCCAACTGACGATCGACCGGGACATCCAGTGGCGCGCGCAGAAACTCCTGGCCGACCAGGTGAAGATCACCGGCGCGCGGGGTGGCTACGCGACCGTGATGGTCGTCAAGACCGGCGAGATCCTGGCCTTGGCGGTGGCCCCCACGTTGGACGCCAACGACCCCGGCGCCGCGCCGGCCGCCGCACGCGGCAACGCCGCCGTGTCCTCCGTCTACGAGCCCGGCAGCGTGAGCAAGGTGATCACGATGGCTGCGGCCCTGCAGGCCGGTGTCGTGAAGCCGACCTCCGAGGTCACCGTGCACCAGACCATCAAGGTCCTCGGCCGCACGTTCCACGACGCCGAGCAGCACGGGGTCGAGCACCTGACGGTCGCCGGTGTCCTCGCGAAGTCGAGCAACGTCGGGACGATCCAGATCGCCCAGAAACTCGGCAAGGACAAGTTGTACGCCGCGATGCGCGCCTTCGGCTTCGGCGAGAAGACGGGTCTGGGCTTCCCGGGGGAGAGCGCCGGGTCCCTGCCGGACGTCGCCCACTGGTCCAACAGCAGCCTGCCCACGGTCGCCTTCGGCCAGGGCGTCTCGGTTACCGCCCTGCAGGTCGCGTCCGTCTACGCCACGATCGCGAACGGCGGCGTGCGCGTCACGCCGATGCTGGTCAGCGGGCGCATCGCCCCGGACGGCACCGTCACCCCGACGCCTGCCCCTGACACACGCACCGTGGTCAGCCCCACAGTGGCCGCCCAGGTGCGGCGCATGCTGGAGTCGGTCACGAGCGACCTCGGCACCGCGCCCGAGGCGCGGATCCCCGGCTATCGCGTCGCCGGCAAGACGGGCACGGCCCAGCGGCCGAACGGCCGCGGTGGTTACACCGGCTTCGTCGCCTCATTCGTCGGCTTCGCGCCCGCCGACGACCCGCAGCTCCTGGTGTCCGTCGTGCTCGACGACCCGAAGAACGGCCACTTCGGCGGCAAGGTCGCGGCGCCGGTCTTCCGCGAGATCATGAAATTTGCGCTGCAGACGCGCCGCATCCCGCCCACCGGCACGAAGGCGCAGCCGTACCCCCTCGTCGCGGCACTGCCTCGCTAGCCTGAGCGCGTGCCTTCTCCCCTGCGGCCCCTGGTCGTCGCGCCGCGGTCCGCAGCGGAGCTGGCGGCGGCGCTCGGCGCCGAGCTGATCTCCGGCGAGGCGCCGGCGCCGGTGACCGGCATCTCGCAGGACTCGCACTCGATCGTCCCCGGCGATCTCTACCTCGCCCGCGCCGGCGAGCGGGCCCACGGCGCCGACTTCAGTGCGCAGGCGGTCGCAGCCGGGGCCGTCGCCATCCTCACGGACGCGGCCGGCCTGGATGCGGCGCGCGGAGCCGGCGTGCCGCTGCTCGTCGTACCGGATGCCCGTCGTGCTGCCGGCGCCGCGGCGGCCGCTGTCTACGGGGACCCGGTCCGGGCGCTGCGCACGGTCGCCGTGACCGGCACCAACGGCAAGACGACGACCACCTTCCTCGTCGACGGCGGGCTGCGGGCGGCGGGCCTCACGACCGGTCTGATCGGGACGATCGAGACGCGGGTGGCGGGGGAGCGGCTCGCGAGCGCGCGCACGACGCCGGAGGCCACGGAGCTGCATGCCCTGTTTGCGGTGCTGCGGGAACGCGGCGCCACGGGGGTCGCCATGGAGGTGTCGAGCCACGCGCTCGCGCTGGGGCGGGTCGACGGGGTCGTGTTCGACGCGGCCGGCTTCACCAACCTCACCCAGGACCACCTCGATTTCCACGCCGGGCTCGAGGACTACTTCGCCGCCAAGGCGAGCCTGTTCACGGCCGCCCACTCGGCCGCGGGAGTGGCGAACGGCGACGACGACTACGGCCGCCGGCTCCTCGACACGGCGTCCGTGCCCATGACGTCGTACGGCCTCGGGCCGGACGTCTCCTGGCGTGCCACCGAGGTCCGGTTGCAGCCGTCGGGGAGCACGTTCAGCGTGCGCACCCCGGCCGGCACGAGCATCGAGGCGTCCGTGCAGCTGCCGGGGGCGTTCAACGTCGGCAACGCAGTGCTCGCGATCGCCCTGCTCGCCGGCGTCGGCGTCGACCTCGAGACGGCGGTGCGCGGCGTGGCCGGGGTGACCGGCGTGCCGGGCCGGATGGAGCGCATCGAGGCCGGCCAGCCGTTCCTCGCCGTCGTCGACTATGCGCACACACCGGACGCGGTCGAGACGTTGCTCGCGGCGTTGCGGCCCATGACCCGCGGTCGGCTGATCGCGGTGCTCGGCTGCGGGGGCGACCGGGACCGCGGCAAGCGCCCGCTCATGGGGGCCGCGCTCGCGCGCGGCGCCGACGTCGCCGTGCTGACGTCGGACAACCCCCGGTCGGAGGACCCCGCCGCGATCCTCGCCGACATGGCCGCCGGTGCGCGGTCTGCCGCCGGCCGGGCCCACCTCCACCTCGAGCTCGACCGGGCGGCGGCGATCGCTCTCGCGGTCTCGCTGGCCCGGTCGGGCGACACCGTCGTCGTCGCGGGCAAGGGCCACGAACAGGGCCAGGATCGCGGCGGGGTGGTGACGCCCTTCGACGACCGGGACGTGGTGCGCGCCGCGATCGGGGCCCACGCGTGAGCGCACGACGACCGCAGCCGGGTGCGGAGACGCTCGGCGGGGCAACCCCGCGCGGCGCGATCGGCGTGAAAGGCTCGCGCATGGCCGGGGCCGCACGTCGCACGGCCGCAGCCGGACAGGAGGTGACCGCGTGAGGGCGGTGTTGCTCGCCGCACTCGTGGCACTCGTCCTCGCGCTGCTGGGCACCCCGGCGGCGATTCGCGTGCTCCATCGCCGCGGCTATGGCCAGCTGATCCGCGACGACGGCCCGACCAGCCATCACACCAAACGCGGCACGCCGACCATGGGCGGCATCGTCATCATCTTCGCCACGCTCGTCGGCTATGCCGTGGCGCACCTCGCGACGAGCAAGGGCTTCACGGCGTCGGGACTGCTCGTGCTCCTTCTCATGACGGGGCTGGGGCTCGTCGGCTTTCTCGACGACTTCATCAAGGTGCGCAAGCAGCGCAGTCTCGGCCTGACGGCGAAGACCAAGTTCATCGGTCAGTTCATCGTCGCGCTCGGCTTCGCGGTCCTGGCCATCCAGTTCGTCTCGAAGGACTCGACGCACCTGACGCCCGCGTCGAAGTTCATCTCGTTCGTCCGGGATGTGCATGGGCTGCAGCTCGCGCCGTTGCTCTTCGTCCTGTGGGCCTGGCTGATGATCTCCGCGGCCTCGAACGGGGTCAACCTGACCGACGGCCTCGACGGGCTCGCGAGTGGCTCGAGCGCGATGGTCTTCGGGGCGTACGTCGTGATCGCCTTCTGGCAGAACGGCAACACCTGCGGCTTCAAGCAGATCGACAACTGCTACTCCGTCCGCGACCCGCTCGACCTCGCGGTGGTCGCCGCGGCAGCGATGGGAGCGTGCTTCGGGTTCCTCTGGTGGAATGCCGGCCCCGCCAAGATCTTCATGGGGGATACGGGATCGCTCGCCCTCGGCGGTGCCATCGCCGGGCTCGCGATCACGACGCGCACCGAGTTGCTGCTGGTCGTCCTCGGCGGCCTGTTCGTCGTCGAGACGCTGTCGGTGATGATCCAGATCGCCGTCTTCAAGACGTTCCACCGGCGCGTGTTCAACATGGCGCCGATCCACCACCATTTCGAGCTGGCCGGCTGGCACGAGAACACGGTCATCGTGCGACTCTGGATCATCGGCGGCCTGGCGGTCGCGTTCGGTCTCGGGTTGTTCTACGCGGAGTTCATCGGCGGCGGCGGCCTGTGAGGACGCCGGACTGGCTCGCGGCCGCCGACCAGGGCAGCCCGTGGTCGACGGTGGCGGTGACCGTCGCCGGAACCGGCCTGTCGGGTGCCTCGGCCGTGCGTGCGCTGCGCGGGCTGGGAGCGTCCGTGACCGCCGTCGACGCAGCCGTCGATGACGCGGCGCGCGGTCGCGCGGCACAGCTGCAGGCCCTGGGTGCGACGGTGATCCTCGGGCCCACCGCCGGCGTGGTCCCGCCGCCCGGCACGCAGCTGATCGTCACGTCACCCGGCTGGCGTCCCGACGCTCCGCTGCTCACGAATGCGGCTGCCGCCGGGATCCCCGTATGGGGGGATGTCGAGCTCGCGTGGCGGCTGCGGGCGCCCGATGCGGCGCCGTGGCTCGCGGTCACCGGGACGAACGGCAAGACCACCACCGTCGGGATGCTCACGGCCATGCTGCACGCCGACGGCCGCCGGGCGGCCGCCGTCGGCAACGTCGGGGCACCGATCCTCGACGCGGTCCTGGCCGCCGACCCGTACGACGTCCTCGCCGTCGAGCTCTCGAGCTTCCAGCTGCACTGGGCGCCGTCCGTGGCGCCGCTGGCCGGTGCCGTCCTCAACCTTGCGCCCGACCACCTCGACTGGCACGGCACCTTCGACGCCTACGCGGAGGACAAGGCCGGCATCTGGCGTGGCAACGTGGTGGCGATCGGCAACGCCGACGACAGCGCCACCGCGGGACGGCTCGCGCGCGTCGACGGCCGGCGGGTGACGTTCACCCTCGCCGAGCCCGCGGCCGGGCAGCTCGGCGTCCACGACGGCTGGCTGGTCGACCGCGCCTTCGGCGACGAGCCGCGCCGCCTCGCGACGGCGACGCGACTACGGCCGGCCGGTGCGCACAACGTCGCCAACGCTCTCGCGGCCGCCGGCCTCGCCCTGGCCGGGGGCGTCCACCCGGACGCGGTCGCCGCCGGCCTCGCCGCCTACCGTCCCGACGCTCACCGCAACGAGCTCGTGCTGCGCCGCGACGACGTCGCGTGGGTCGATGACTCCAAGGCGACGAATCCGCACGCGGCCGCGGCGTCGCTCGCGTCGTACGACTCGATCGTCTGGATCGCCGGTGGTCTCAACAAGGGCCTCGACTTCGACGACCTCGTGCGCGGAGCCGCCCCGCGCCTGCGGGCCGCGGTGCTGCTCGGGGAGTGCCGGCGCCACATCGGGGACGCGCTCGCGCGACACGCACCGGATGTCCCCGTGGTCGATGTCGGCTCAACGGACACTACGGCCATGGTTGCCGTCGTCCAGGAAGCCGCCGCGCTCGCCCGGCGCGGCGACACCGTGCTGCTCGCTCCCGCCGCCGCATCGATGGACATGTTCGACGACTACAAACACCGAGGGGATGTCTTCGCCGAAGCGGTCCGTCGCCTCGCCGGCCGCCGATGACCGCCGTCGCCGACCGGCCCGCGCACGCGGAAGCCGCCGAACCGCGCGTGCCCGGCCGGATGGCCCGGCTGCTGGACTCGCCGCTCGCTTCGTACACCATCGTCTCGACGCTCACGGCGGCGATGCTCGTCTTCGGTCTGGTCATGGTGCTGTCCGCATCGTCGGTGACGGCTCTCACCAAGCACGGGTCCGCGTTCTTCGTCTTCAACAACCAGGTGCGCTGGGCACTCATCGGGACCGGCGTGTTCCTCGCCGCGCGACGACTGCCGATCCGCTTCTTCCGCGTGATCGGCTATCCGGCGCTGCTCGGCTCGCTCGCGCTCATGGTGGTGGTGCCGTTCATCGGCCACAAGGTGTCGGGCGCCGTGCGGTGGCTCGTCATCGGGCCGGTGCAGATCCAGCCCAGTGAACTCATGAAGCTCTCACTGCTGCTCTGGGGCGCGGATCTGCTGGCGCGCAAGGAAAAGTTGATGCACCAGGCGAAACACATCCTGGTGCCGTTCCTGCCGGTGGCGCTGTTGGCGATGGTCCTGACGCTGATGCAGAAGGACCTCGGCAGCATGTTGGTGCTGGCGATCGTGACGGGCTCCCTGCTGTGGACCGTCGGCACACCGGGGCGGGTGCTCGCCGGCCTGGGTGCGCTGGGGACCGCCGCTGTCGTGTTCCTGGCGATCGCCGAACCCTACCGCTTCGATCGCGTCGATTCGTATCTGCATCCGGAGCGATATCTGACCAGCAAGGCCTTCCAGGCGATCCAGGGGCTCTCGGGCCTCGCGTCCGGTGGCTGGTTCGGCTTCGGGCTCGGGGAGAGCCGACAGAAGTGGGGCATCACACCCAACCAGGACACGGATTTCATCTTCTCGATCATCGGCGAGGAGCTCGGCCTGTTGGGCACGTTGCTGGTCGTGGCACTGTTCAGCGTCCTCGCGTACGTCGGGGTGCGCGTCGCACGTCGCACACAGGACCCCTTCAGCCGCCTCGCCGCCTCCAGTGTGACGGCGTGGATGGTCGGACAGGGCATCATCAACATGGCGGCCGTGCTCGGTCTGGTGCCCATCACCGGCATCCCGCTGCCGCTGATCTCGTTCGGCGGGACGTCCCTGATCGTCACGCTGTTCGCGCTGGGAATGCTCGCGTCGATCGCTCGCCGCGAGCCGGGGGCGCCGGAGCTGTGGGCGACGCGCCGGCGCTTGCGATCCATGATCCCGCGGCGGCGGCGGGCCGCGTCATGACCGTTGCGATCGTGCTCGCAGGTGGCGGCACCGCGGGCCACGTCGAGCCTGCCCTCGCCACGGCTGAGGCCCTGCTGCGGCTGCGCGCGGACGCGGAGGTCACGTTCCTGGGCACGACCACCGGCCTCGAGGCCCGGCTCGTCCCGGCCCGTGGTGGCCGGCTCGTGACCATCCCGCGCGTCCCGCTGCCGCGGCGGCCGACGACGGATCTGCTGGCCGTCCCGTTCCGGTTGCGCGGTGCCGTGAAGGCGGTCGAGCGGGTCCTGGCGGACACGGGCGCGCAGGTCGTCGTGGGTTTCGGGGGGTACGTCGCGATGCCCGCTTATCTCGCGGCCCGCGCGGCGCGGATCCCGATCGTCGTGCACGAGAGCAACGCCCGGCCGGGACTGGCCAACCGCATCGGCGCGCGGTTCGCGGCCGCCGTCGTGACCGGCTACCCCGACTCCGGGTTGCCCGGCGCGCGGCACCTGGGGACCCCGTTGCGCACCGCGATCGCGACACTCGACCGGGGGGCGGAACGTGCCGCCGCGCGCGCGTTCTTCGGGCTCGACCCGGAGCGGGCCACCGTTCTCGTCTTCGGGGGTTCGCAGGGGGCCCGGTCCCTCAACGACGGGATGTCGTCGGCGGCGGCGGCGTTCACCGGCGCGGGCGTCCAGGTGCTGCACGCGACGGGTGCCGCACACGTCGAGACCGTGCGCGCGACGGTGCGCGACGCGGTGCGCGCGACGGTGCGCGACGCGATGCGCGCGACGGTGCGCGACGCGATGGGCGACGCGGTGCGCGACGCGGTGCGCGACGCGGTGCGCGACGCGCCGGCGTACCTCGTGGTGCCCTATCTGGACCGGATGGATCTCGCCTACGCCGCGGCTGACGTCGCCGTCTGCCGCGCCGGGGCCATGACCTGCACCGAGCTTGCGGCCGTCGGCCTCCCGGCGGTCTACGTCCCGCTGCCGCACGGCAACGGGGAGCAGCGGCTCAACGCGCTGCCAGTGGTGGCGGCGGGCGGCGGCCTGCTCGTCGCCGATTCCGAGCTGTCAGGACAGTGGCTCACCTCGACGCTGCTCCCGCTGCTCGCCGATCCCGGGCGACTCGCGGCCATGTCGGCAGCTGCCCGCGGCTTCGGTCGCCGCGACGGCGATGTCGCCCTCGCCCGCGTCGTCCTCGACATCGCCGGCGGCCCGCGATGACCGAGGAGATTCCCGTCGCCGCGGACCTCGGCCGCGTCCACTTCATCGGGGTCGGCGGCGTCGGAATGAGCGGGATCGCCCGCATCCTGCTGGCGCGCGGCATGACGGTCTCCGGCAGCGACGCGAAGGACTCCGTGACTCTCGCCGAGTTGCGCATGCGCGGGGCGACGATCACCGTCGGGCATGACGCGGCCAACGTCGCGGACGCCGACACGGTGGTCGTGTCGAGCGCCGTCCGCGAGAGCAATCCGGAGCTCGCCGAGGCCCGGCGGCGCAACGTGCGCGTGCTGCGGCGCGGGGCCGCCCTGGCAGCGCTGATGGCGGGCCGCGTGGGTGTCGCCATCGCCGGCACGCACGGCAAGACGACGACCACGTCGATGCTCACGGTCGCCGCGCAGGCCGCGCACGTGGATCCGTCGTTCGCCATCGGGGCGGACCTGAACGAGCCCGGCTCCAACGCCCATCACGGGTCCGGCCCGCACTTCATCGCGGAGGCCGACGAGTCCGACGGGTCGTTCCTGCTCCTCACGCCGACCGTCGGCGTGGTGACGAACATCGAAGCAGACCACCTCGACCACTACGGTGACCTCGCGGCGGTCCATGCCGCGTTCGTGCGCTTCGCCGATGGGTTGCCCGACGGCGGTCTTTTGATCGCGTGCGCTGACGACGAGGGATCGCGGCGCCTCGCTGAGGATCAACGCGACAAGGGCCGGAAAGTCTGCCTGTACGGGGAATCCGCGGCGGCCGACATGCGCCTCGCCGGTCTGGTCCTCGACGGCGCCGGCTGCCGCTTCACCGCGGTCAGCGGCGGCGAGCAACTCGGCCAGGTGGCCCTTGTCGTGCCCGGTCGCCACAACGCGCTCAACGCCGGCGGAGCGCTCGCCGCCGCGGTGGCGCTCGGCCTGCCGTTCGCCGAGGTGGCGGCGGGTCTGGGATCGTTCACGGGCGCCCGCCGCCGTTTCGAGTTGAAGGGCGTGGTGCGCGGTGTGCGCGTCTTCGACGACTACGCACACCATCCGACCGAGGTGCGGGCGGCGTTGTCCGCGGCGCGCGAGGTGGCCGGCGGCGGGCGTGTCATCGCCGCGTTCCAGCCGCATCTGTTCAGCCGGACGGCCGCGTTCGCGACCGAGTTCGGCGCGGCGCTGTCGCTGGCCGACGAGGTCGTCGTGATGGACGTCTACGCCGCGCGGGAGGACCCCATTCCCGGAGTGACGGGCCAGCTCGTCGCAGCCGCGGTCGAGCTGCCCGCGGGTCGGGTCGTCTTCGAGCCGAGCTGGTCACAGACGCCGGCGCTGCTCGCGCAGCGCGCCCGGTCCGGCGACCTGGTGCTGACCATCGGAGCCGGCGACATCACGATGATCGGTCCGGAAGTCCTGGGCCTGTTGTTGGCTGAGCCGTCGTGAGTGTCGTCACCGACGCGCGCCCGAAGCTCGCCGCCGAGCGCACCGTGCGCCGTCGGCACCGGCTCCTGCGCATCGTGTTGCCGCTCGTGGGCGTTGTGGCGGCGCTGGCCTTCGCCGGCTGGGCGGTGCTGGTCTCGACATGGCTCGGCGTGCACGACGTGCGGGTGGCCGGTGATGACCTCGTCACGACGCGCCAGGTGCTCGCCGCCGCGCAGGTGCCCGACGGAGCACCCTTGGCGCGCCTCGACACCGGCGCCATCGCCCAGCGGATCGCGCGGCTGGCGCCGGTCGCCGCCGTGGAGGTCACGCGAGAGTGGCCGCGCACGGTGCACATCACGGTCACCGAGCGGGTGCCGTTCGCGGTCGTCAGCATCGATGGTGTGCAGTGGCTCGTCGACCGGTCGGCGGTGCCGTTCGACATGGCCGATGCGGCGAGGAGCACGTTGCCGCACGTCACGACCGCGCATGCCGGAGCGGACGACGCGGCGACGAGGGCCGGCCTCGATGTCCTTGCCGCGTTGCCGCACGACGTGCTCGCCCGGGTTGATCGCATCGATGTCCCGGGTCCCGAGGAGGTCACGCTCGCGCTGTCCGGTGGCAAGACGGTGGTGTGGGGGAGTGCCCGTGACAGTGTCAGGAAAGCCGCGGTCCTGGGTGCAGTCCTCAAGCAGGACGGCAAGGTCTACGACGTCAGCACACCGGACGTGGTGACCGTCCGCTGACGGCGGCAGCGTCAGGGGTCTCGCTGTTGCCTATGCTGACCGCCATGGCCGCCGACTCGCTGAGTTTCCGCCCGCTGACCGCTGCGGACGTCGACCTCCTCTTGGACAGCCGGTCGACCCCGACCGGATCCGGGACGTTCCAGTGGTTCGGCCTTCCACCCGGTCAGCGGCTGCGGGCACGGGTCGTCGCGGGCGAGGTCGGCACGCCGGACGGTGGACTGCTCGCGGTGCTCGACGACGCGCAGCTCGCCGGATCCGTCGAATGGTTCCGTTCGGCCTGGGGACCTGCGGAAACGTCGGGGTGCTGGAGCATCGCGATCGGTCTGCTCCCGGCGTTCCGGGGTCGCGGTATCGGCCGCTGGGCCAACGGACACTGGCCGAATACCTGTTTGCGCACACCGTCGTGGAACGGGTGCAAGCGTGGACTGACGCCAAGAACGTGGCGGAGCAACGCGCCCTGGAGTCGGCCGGGTTCACCCGCGAAGGTGTGGTCCGCATGGCGCAATGGCGGCAGGGCGCCTGGCATGACCAGGTCCTCTACTCGGTGCTCCGCTCGGAGTTGCCCGATGGGGTCTGAGTCGGCCCGACCAACTCACCCGGTGCCCTTGAGGCGCTTGCGCAGTGCCGGCAGGTCCAGGTCGGACATCAATGGATACTGGGGATCCATGGCTGTCAGCCGTTCGAGAAGCAGGTTGCCGACGGCCCAGTCGCGATACCACTTGTGGTCTGCCGGGATGACATACCAAGGCGCGACATCCGTGCTGGTCCTGCGGATGGCAGCCTCGTAAGACGCCATGTATTCCTCCCACTTGGCGCGCTCGTCGAGGTCGCTCTCCTTGAACTTCCAGCGCTTCGTCGGGTCGGCCAGCCGGTCGAGCATCCGCTGGCGCTGTTCGTCGTACGAGACGTGCAGGAAGCACTTCACGACCGCGATGCCGCTCGCCACGGCGGCGGCCTCGAACTTGTTGATGTCGCCGTAGCGCTTGTCGATGACCTGCTGGGTCACCATGTGATGCACTTTCACGATGCCGACGTCCTCGTAGTGCGACCGGTTGAACACGGCGATAGAGCCGGGGCCCGGCAGCAACGGGCGGAAGCGCCAGAGAAAGTCGTGCTTTTTCTCCGTGTCGCTCGGCGCCTTGAAAGCGGAGACGCGCATCCCGGACGGGCTGAACATGCTGATCACGTGCTTGACGATGCCGTCCTTGCCGCAGGCATCCATGCCCTGCAGCACGACGAGCAGGCCCTGCTTGCGCTCCGCGTAGAGACGGGTCTGGGCCTCGAGGAGGTCGGGCTCCAAGTTGGCGATGGCCAACAGCGCCTTGTCCTGGTTGTGCATGCTGGGGGTGGCCGCCGGGTCGACATCGGCGAGGGTGAACTCCTCGCCGGACGCCAGGAACCGGTCGCGCATCGCCTTTGCCATGGGTGGAGCCTCTCTGCGGGGATTCGCCGTACCGTGTCGCACCTTCCCTCCCCCCGGCAAGGCTTTCCATCCGGTTCCGCTACACCCGAAGCCGCTTCCGGCGACACGCCGGGGCGGTTCTTGACCCGACCCGGGCGCCCCTCTAACGTCCGTCGCATCAGCCCCAGGTTGACATAACTATTGACCTCTACCTGAGGGTGAGGGTCGAGAGACCGTCCGTCCGAGGCACAAAAGGCCGCTTGCGAAAGGCGATTCCCGTGGTGAGTCCCCAGAACTACCTGGCCGTCATCAAGGTGGTCGGCATCGGCGGTGGTGGCGTCAACGCCGTCAACCGCATGATCGAGGTCGGCCTCAAGGGTGTCGAGTTCATCGCCATCAACACCGACGCGCAGGCGCTGCTGATGAGCGACGCGGACGTCAAGCTCGACATCGGCCGAGAGCTCACCCGCGGCCTCGGTGCCGGCGCGGACCCGACCGTGGGCGGCCAGGCGGCCGAGGACCACGCGGAGGAGATCGAAGAGGTCCTCAAGGGGGCTGACATGGTGTTCGTCACCGCGGGCGAGGGTGGCGGCACGGGCACGGGCGGTGCACCCGTCGTGGCGCGCATCGCGAGGGGTCTCGGCGCTCTGACGATCGGTGTCGTGACCCGGCCATTCGGGTTCGAGGGCCGCCGCCGCTCCACCCAAGCCGCGGACGGCGTCGAGGCGCTGCGGGCCGAGGTCGACACGCTGATCGTCATCCCCAACGACCGTCTACTCGACATCAGCGATCGCAACGTGAGCGTCGTCGACGCCTTCCGCTCGGCCGACCAGGTCCTGCTGTCCGGGGTCCAGGGCATCACCGACCTCATCACGACACCGGGGCTCATCAACCTCGACTTCGCCGACGTGCGGAGCATCATGAGCGGCGCCGGCTCGGCGTTGATGGGCATCGGCCACGCCCGCGGCGAGGACCGCGCGGTCGCGGCGGCGGAGATGGCCATCTCCAGTCCGCTGCTCGAGGCCTCCATCGAGGGCGCCCACGGGGTGCTGCTGTCGATCTGCGGCGGCTCAGACATGGGCCTGTTCGAGATCAACGAGGCGGCGCAGCTCGTGGCGAGCGTCGTGCACGACGAGGCCAACATCATCTTCGGTGCCGTCATCGACGACGCCTTGGGCGACGAAGTCCGGGTGACCGTCATCGCCGCCGGCTTCGACGGCGGTGTCCCGGCCCCGGCGCGGGAACCCCGCCGGCGGGAGCAGGCGGCCGACGTCACGCCTTCCGTGGTGGCGCCGGCACCCGAGATCCGGCCGATCGCGCCGGACCGCATCAGCCTGCCGGAGACCGCATCGGCGTTCGGTGAGCAGCGGCGGGCGCCGATGGCCCCGACCCAGGAGGGGGCCCGGTCGCAGGACGCTCGGTCGCAGGACGCTCGCCCGCAGGAGGCGGCCCGGTCCCAGGAAGCGGCCCGCTCCCGCCGCACGATCGTCTTCGACGACGGCGACGACCTCGACGTCCCCGACTTCCTGAAGTAGGCGCCGTCCCCACCTCCGCACCGGACGACGCCGCCGCTTCGGAGCAGGTCGTCCTCCTCGACGCCCGACTCCCGGGTCCCGCCTCGGGGGCGTTCTCCACTCGCTCGGGTGGCGTCAGCCTGCCGCCGTACGACTCCCTCAACCTCGCCTACCACGTCGGCGACGACTGGGACCGCGCGCACGCCAACCGGTCCCGGTTGGCTGCTGCGCTGGGCGTTCGCTTGGAGCGGCTCAGTTGTGCGCAGCAGACCCACGGTGCCGGTGTGCTCGTGATCCCGGCGGAACGCGTCGGCGTCAACGCGTTGCGCCGCGGTGCCCGGGGCGTCGACGCGCTCGTCACCACGGCGACCGACGCGCCGCTGGTCGTGCTCGTGGCGGACTGCGTGCCGCTGCTGCTCGCCGACCCGGTCGCCGGGGTGGTGGCGGCCGTCCACGCCGGCCGCCGGGGCCTGGTGGCCGGCGTCGTTCCCGCTGCGGTGGCGGCGATGACCGCCCTGGGTGCGCGCGTCGAGCACCTGGCCGCCCGCCTCGGCCCGTCGATCTGCGGTGCGTGCTACGAGCTGCCGGAGGAGATCGTCGCGGCCGTCGAACGACAAGCGCCGGGATCCCGGACGACCACCCCCCGCGGCACCCCCAGTGTCGACCTCGCGGCGGGCGTCGAGGGCCAGCTCGCGGGGCTCGGAGTGGCGGACGTGGCCCGTGACCCCGCCTGCACCGCCCAGGACGAGCGCTTCTTCTCCTACCGGCGCAGTGGCGTGACCGGGCGGTCCGCCGGTGTCGTCCGGCTCCGGTCGTGACGCCACGCGTCGACCAGCTGGCAGCCAATTTGCGCACCGTATGCGCCCAGATCGAGGCCGCCTGCGTCGGCGCGGGGCGTGAGCCTGCGTCGGTCACCCTCGTCGCCGTGACGAAGACGTGGCCGGTCGAGGATGTCCGCCGCCTCGCGTCGCTCGGCCTCACGGACTTGGGGGAAAACCGCCAGCCGGAGCTCACCGACAAGGCCGGCGCCACGGACGGCCTCGGGATCCGCTGGCACTTCGTCGGGCAACTGCAGGTCAACAAGGCCCGGGCTGTGGCCGCGCTCGCGTCCGTCGTGCACTCCGTCGACCGGGACCGGTTGGTCACCGCCCTGTCGGCCGGCGCCGATGCGGCGGGGCGCACGGTCGACGCGCTGGTCCAGGTGAGTCTCGACGGGGACACGGCCCGGGGCGGTGCGCCCGTCGGCGCCGTGGCGGACCTCGCCGCCGCGGTCGACGCCGCGCCCGGACTGCGGCTCGCGGGAGTCATGGCCGTGCCGCCACTGGGCGCCGACCCGTTCACGTCGTACGAAAGACTCGTCGAGATCGCCGCCGACCTGCGCGTCCGCCACCCGTCGGCGACCATCATCTCGGCCGGGATGTCCGGCGACTTCGCCGCGGCCATCCGGGCGGGATCGACACTAGTTCGTGTCGGCACGGCGTTGCTGGGCGGCAGGCCGCCTCCCGTCGGGTAACGTCCGTCCCGACGGCGTTCCGCGCGCCGCCTGCCCGACCCAGACATGCACGGAGGACCCATGGGCCTGCGCAACATCGGCGTGTATCTCGGACTCGTCGAAGACGAAGCGCCGTACGACGACGCCTATGGCCCCGAGCACCACGAGCCGCAGCGTGACGAGCGCCCGGCGACGCGCTGGGACCGCGCCCCCGAACGCGCCACCGAGCGAGCAAGCGAGCGCACCACGGTCATCGATCCCGTTCGCCGCCCCACGGTCGAGATCCCGGAGCCCCTCGTCGACACCTACCGGATCACGACCCTGCATCCGCGCAACTACAACGACGCCCGTGCGGTCGGCGAGCACTTTCGCGAGGCGACGCCCGTGATCATGAATCTGACCGAGATGGATGACGCGGACGCCAAGCGCCTCGTCGACTTCGCGGCCGGGCTCGTGTTCGGGCTCCGCGGCACCATCGAGCGCGTCACGCAGAAGGTCTTTCTCCTGTCGCCCGCAAATGTGCACGTGACGGCCGAGGACAAGGCGCAGATCGCCGAAAAGGGCTTCTTCAACCAGAGCTGACCTCGGGCGCCGCCCGGCCGACCGGGCCGGGAACTGACAGTCGGGCACGACGAGCGGACGGGAGCGGGCGGCAGCATGCATGTCGTGGTCGACGTGATCATCGGCGCGCTCCAGCTCTTCCTTCTCCTGCTCTTCATCCGGGTCATCTTCGACTGGGTGTTCGTGCTGAGCAGGTCGTGGCGGCCGACCGGTCCGCTGGTCGTGCTGCTCGAAATCGTCTACAGCGCAACGGATCCGCCGCTCCGGTTACTGCGCCGGTTCATCCCTTCCCTGCGTGTCGGCGGCTTCTCGTTGGACCTCGCCTTCATTGTTCTCGTCATCTTGATCTACGTTCTCATCAGCGCGGTGTCCAGTTGGGGCGCCCGACTGTGACCGCCGTCCCCTCCAGTAGAGGTGCCTCATGCCACTGACTCCCGCCGACGTGGCCAACAAGGAGTTCTCCGTCGCGACCCGCTTCAAGAAGGGGTACGACGAGGAGGAGGTCGACGCCTTCCTCGACGAGGTCGAAAAGGAGATCGCCCGGCTCCTGACGGAGAACAACGAGCTGCGCGCCCGAGTCTCGGCACTGCAGGGCCAGCTGCAGTCCGGCGGCGGCGCGCCTCAACCGACGGCTGCCGCCGCCGAGTCCGCCGACGACCCCGCCGCCGAGGAGGCGGCCCGCCCGGTCGCCGTTGTCGTGCCCCCCGCGCCGGCCGCTCCACCCCCCGCGACGGGTCCGGCGGCCGGCGAGACCGAACAGGCGGCACTGCGCACACTGCAGATGGCGCAGCGGACGGCCGAGCAGGTCGTCAACGAAGCGCGCGCGGAGGCGGACAAGATGTTGGTCGACGCTCATGGGCGGGCCGGCAGCCTCGAGCGCCAGGCCCAAGAGCGCCACCAGTCGGTGCTCGGCGGGCTCGAGCAGGAACGCACCGCCGCGGAGGCGCGGCTCGAGGAGTTGCGCACGTTCGAACGCGAATACCGCACGCGGCTGAAGGCCTACTTCGAGCAGCAGTTGCGCGAGCTCGACGCGCGCACGGGCTCGGGTCAGGCACCGTCGGCCGCCCAGCCGCCACAGCCTCAGCCGCAGCAGGTGCGTCAGTCGCCGCCGCCGGGGTCCGCCCCCACCACCTCCACCCCCGCATCGGCTCCCGCCTCGCCCCCTCCCGCCTCGCCCCCTCCCGCCTCGCCGCCTCCCGTTTCGGTGCCTCCCGTTTCGGTGCCTCCCGTTTCGCCGCCTCCCGTTTCGGTGCCCCCTGCGTCGCCGCCTCCCGCCTCATGGCCCCCCCCAACGGCGCCCCCCCCCCCGCCGCCCCCCCCC
>CAXSDE010000004.1:0-107949 GCA_964236265.1 uncultured bacterium | reverse complement strand
GTGGAGCGTAGGAGACTCGAACTCCTGACCTCTGCGATGCGAACGCAGCGCTCTACCAACTGAGCTAACGCCCCGAAACCGAACCGGACGCTATCACGCGGCCTGCGTCCGCGGGGCCGAGGCCCGCTCGCCGGCACCCGGGAGGACGACCCCGATCCCCCGCACCGCCTCGCCTCGCTGTGCGGCGGGTCGCCTCTCAGTCGTTGACGGCGCGCCGGCGGTCGAGCAGCCGGTCGATCTCCGGGTCGACACGGTCGAGGGAGGCCAGGTCGATCGTGACATCGTCGTCGCGCAGCCCGTCGCTCCAGGACGGCGGCACCTCGATCTGCTTGCCGCGGCGCGGCGCCTTCGGCGCAGTGACGTAGGTCGGCACCGGGACGGGAACCGGTTGCCACGCGCGGGAGATCACCGCGGCCGCGTCCGCCGGGGTGGCGCCGGACTGACCGTCATCGAACGACACCTGATGGCGCTGCGGTGCCTGCTCGGCGTCACCGGCGGCGGCGGCCGGCGCCGCTGCCTCGGTCCAGTCGGTCGTGGGCGCACCCACATCACGACGGTCACCCGAGGCCGACACTCGCGGCCGACGCCGCGCCAGGTCCACGGCGCGTTTGGCCTCCGCCCGCAGGTGGATGACATACACCACCGCGGCCCCGTCGACGAGCCCGTGCACCATCCACGCGAGCCCCCCTACGGCGATTCCGACGAGCAGGGTGGCGCCCACCGCGACGCCGAGCGTGCGGACGGCCCGGACGCGGCGGGCACGCAGGGGCGATCTCCGGCCGCCCCGGCCGGCACCGTTGCGGCCGGCGATCGCGGACGCGCGGGAGGCGGCGGGTCGAGCTGCGGCGGCCCCAGAGGCGGCGGGCCGAGAAGCGGCGCGGGCAGTGGCAGGCCGGATCGCCGCCGTGACGCGTCGAACGCCGTCGGACTTGCTGAACAGGTGCGGGGCCACCGACGCCGCGGGGCGGCGGGGCATGAGGACCGTGGGGTCGTCCGCGGGGAGGACGTCGTCACGGCGCAGGGTGCGCATGGCGCGGGTGAAGCGGGCGACCGACTTGGTCTCCGTCACCTCGTCGCGCCGGCGCAGCACCGCCGGGATCAGGACAGCTGCCCACAAAGCGACGATCAGCAAGATGATCGGACCGCTGGACAACGCGACTCCTCGTCGGGAACACGCTCGGAGGTGTTTGGCGGAACGCTAACCGGACATGGTGACGTGACCGCGGACGTGACCCGGTGTGTCGCGCTGACTCCGGGTGCACGCGCGTGCGCTCAGGTCTGCGAGGACCGCGCGCTCCACCGGCGGAACAGCCCACCGGGCCGCACATCCTCGTGCAGCAAGGCAAAGGCGACGTGGTCGCGGAACGCGCCGTCGACGTAGAGGAAACCGCGCCGGATCCCCTCCTGGCGGAAGCCGAGCTTCTCGACGACCCGCAGGCTGGCCGAGTTTTCGGGGCGCACGTTGATCTCCACCCGGTGCAGGCCGGCCCCGGCGAAGCAGTGGTCGACCGCCAGCGCCACAGCCGTCGGCACGATGCCTCGGCCCGCGTGGGACTTGTCGATCCAATAGCCGATCGACGCGGACTGCACGGCGCCGCGCACGACGGACACCACCGACACCTGGCCGACCAGCGCACCCTGCCAGACAAGCGCGAAGGGCAGCGCCGCCCCCTCGTTCGCGAGGCGCCGTTGATCGACCGCGTACGCCACGAACCCGGCCAGGGTCGGTTCCCCCGTACGTCGCCCGGGCGGCGTCGACTCCCACGGCCCCAGCCAGTCCGCGTTGCGCTGGCGCAGTGCCACCCACGCCGGCGCGTCGCGCAGCACCAGTGGCCGCAGCGTCAGGTCCCCCGCCGACAACGTCACGGGCCACCCGGTGGAGTCGTCGCGGTGCCTCACTGGTTGCGCCGCTCCAGGAGCAGCGCGGTGACCGGCGTTCCTTCCGGGACCTCCGTGGTGTCGGCCTCGACCACGACGAGTGCATTGGCCCGTCCGTACGACGCTATCTGCGCAGGCGAGCCGGTCGGGGTAATGACATAAACATTTTCGCGTACGTCGAGCCACGCCGGCACGTAGGACCGCATCCCGGCTGAGGACCGGACAGCCGCCGTGAGCCGGGCCCGCACGACGGGACGTTGCACCTGCGCGGACCCGAGCATCCGCCGCAACGCTGGCCGCACCACCAATTCGAACGCGACGAGGGCCGTCGCCGGGTCCCCCGGAAGGCCGAAATAAGGCGTGTTGTCGAAGCCGATCCGCCCGTAGGTGACGGACCCGCCGGGCTCCACCGCGAGCCGTTCGGTGCGCACGGTGCCGAGACGCCGGATCACATCGGTCAACGCCTGCTGACTCGCGGCGGACTGGCCGACGGTCGCGATGACGCAGTCCGCCCGCACCAGTTGGTCTTCCAGCGTGTCGAGCAGCTGCTGCGAGTGGGGCACGAGGCCGACCCGGTAAGCCAGCGCGCCCGCCTCGAGCGCCGCGGTGGTGAGGCTGAGGCTGTTGGCGTCGTACAACTCCCCGGTCTTGCGCACCTGCCCCGGCTGCACGAATTCCGACCCGCTGGCCAGGACCACGACGCGGGGCCGCGGGTGCATCACCGCCCGCGAGATGCCGGCCGCGGCGAGCAGGCCAATCTGCGCCGACCGCAGATTGGTGCCGGCCGTGAGAGCGACCGCCCCGGCCGCGAGTTCGGACCCCACCCGTTGGATGCCCGAACCGGGCGCCGTGGGCCGCGAGATCCTGACCGAGCCGGCCCCGTCGTCGGTCCAGCTCGTCGGCACGATCGTCTCGGTCCCGGCCGGGGCCGCGGAGCCCGCGCGCACGCGCACCGCCATCCCGTCCTGCACGGAGAAGCCGGTGCTGGCGCCCGGCTCGACGGTGCCGAAGACCGGCAGTTGCACCACTGTGCCGCCCGCCGCCGGCGTGATGTCCGCCATCCGCACCGCATAGCCGTCGTACGACACCCGATCGAACGGCGGCAGCGCCTCCTTCGCCAGGACATCGCGGGCGAGGACGCAGCCGTGCGCGTCGAGCAGCGTCAGCTCCAGCTCGTCGAGCGGGGCGATGTCGGCCAGGACGTGTTCGACGAATCCGTCGACGTCCATCACGCGGCCGTCATGCGGACGCGTCGGTCGCCGGGCCGAGCGTCGCGACGAATTCGCGCAGGAACTCCCGGAACGGCGGGCCGAGGTCGTCGCGTTCGCTCGCGAGCAGCACCACGGTGCGCAGGTAGTCGAGCCGGTCACCGGTGTCGTACCGACGGCCGCGGAACAGCACGCCGTGCACACCGCCGCCGTCGCCGTCGCGGTCGGCCAGCACCTTCAGCGCGTCGGTCAGCTGGATCTCGCCGCCGCGGCCGGGCGGCGTCGCGCGCAGGACGTCGAACACCTCGGGCGCGAGAAGGTAGCGGCCGATGATGGCGTAGTTGCTGGGAGCCTCGTCCGCGGGCGGTTTCTCGACCAGGTCGGTAACGCGAACGACATCGTCGGTGTCGGTCGGCTCGACGGCGACGCTGCCGTACATCGAGATGTTTTCCGGCGGCACCTCGATGAGCGCGATGACACTGCCGCCGTGCCGTTGCTGCACCTCGATCATCGTGGTCAGGAGTGCGTCGCGCTCGTCGATGAGGTCGTCGCCGAGCAGCACCGCGAACGGCTCGTCGCCCACATGGTCGGCCGCGCAGAGCACGGCGTGACCGAGCCCCTTCGGCTCGCCCTGGCGGACGGAGAAGATGGTGGCGATCTCGGCGGATGCGCGAACGAGCGCCAGCTTTTCCGTGTCGCCCTTCGCTTCGAGGCTCGCCTCGAGCTCCCAGTTGCGGTCGAAGTGGTCCTCGATCGCCCGCTTGGTGCGGCCGGTGATGAGGAGCACGTCGTCGAGACCCGCGCGGGCGGCCTCCTCCACGACGTACTGGATGGCCGGTTTGTCGACGACCGGCAGCATCTCCTTCGGGCTCGCCTTGCTGGCGGGGAGAAACCGGGTGCCGAGGCCGGCGGCCGGGATGACGGCCTTGCGGACCGGGTGCGGTGCAGAGGACATGCAGTGACCCTACCCAGCGGCGCGGTCAGCGCTCACCCAGTCAGACGGTCACTCGCACTGTCAGCGGCTCGCTCACGCGGTCAGACGGTCGCTCACACGGTGGGCCCGGGCGTCACGACCTCGACCGCGTCGACATCGATGTCGCTGACAGCGAGGCGCCACGTGTCGCGGCCGGCGTCCTTGGCGGCGTAGAGCGCCTCATCGGCTCGCCGCAGCAGCGTGGCGGCGGAGTTGCCGTGCTCCGGGAAGACCGCGACGCCGACCGAGACGGTCACCGCGATCGGTTCCTCGCCCTCCCCGCCGAACGGGCGATGGCGGACGACGTCGCAGATCCGCTGCGCTGCCTGCCGGGCCCCGGCGAGCTTCGTCTCGGGGAGGACCAGCACGAACTCCTCGCCGCCGTAGCGCGCCAGCGTGTCGACCTCGCGGATCTCGCCCTTCACCCGCTGCGCCACCTCGATGAGCACCGAGTCGCCGCGCTGGTGGCCGTACTGGTCGTTGACGCGCTTGAACAAATCGAGGTCGAGGACGAGCAGGGCGAGCGGGCGCCGGAATCGCGTGGCGCGCTCGATCTCCTTGGCCAGGTTCATCTGGAGATAACGGTAGTTCCACAGCCCTGTCAGACCGTCCGTGATCGACAACCGCTGCGCTTCCTGGTGCAGCAGCACGTTGTCGATGGCCGCGGATGCCTGTGCGGCGAAGGTGCGGATCGTCGCGACGTCGCCCTCGTCGAATTGCACGCCGTCGATGCGGTCGTAGAGATTCAGCACGCCGATGACGCGGCCGGAGCTCTTGAAGGGCACGCTGATGACCGCGCGCACGGCCGGCTCGCCGTCGCCCAGGCGGAGATCGTGTGCGCCGGTGCCGACGACGCCCCAGCGGGGTTCGCCCGTCGCGGCGACAGCGCCCGCGACACCGTCGCCGAACCGCACGTTGTGGCTCGCAGCGGACTGGGCGTCGAAGCCACGCGTCACCTTTGCGGTCAGGTCGTTGCGTCCGCTGGTGACGAACAGGATCGAGCCGCTCTCGGCGCGAACACTCACCATGGCGGTCTCGAGGATGACCGTGAGGATCCGCGTCAGGTCGTGGGTGCTCGACAGCGTCTCGCCGAGGCGCGCGAGGTTGCGGCGCAGCTCGTCGCGACTCGTCTCCAGCGCGCGGATGTGACGGCGGAGCTCGACGGTCATCTCGTTGAACGCGCCGGCGACCCGGCCGATCTCGTCGCCCGACCGCTCGGGGATGAACGTGTCGAGGTCGCCCTCGGCGACCCGGCCCGCCGCGTCCGAGAGGTCCGTGAGCGGTTTGGTCACGACCCGGGCCAACTGGCGGGCGGCGAGGGTCGCGACGAGCCCTGCGGCCACGACGATCAGGAGCAGCAACGGAATCACCGGCAAGGAGCGGCCGGACGGTGGGCTGCTCACCAGTGCCGTGACCGGACGGCCCGGTTGCGGTGCGCTGCCGGCGACCAGCCGGCCGCCGACGCTGATCGCCTGCGCCGACCGGATGGCGGCGTCAGCCTCCGCGGCGAGCATGGCCGCCAGCGGGGCCGTCAGGGACGTGGCGACGACCTCCTTGCCACTGACCAGCGTCACGTCCCCGTGGGCAGCCTTCTGGAGGGTGTCGGCGTATCTATCGTCGAGTGGGATGACGACGACCGCGGTGCCCTGGTCGCTGTTGTCACTGCCGCGCAACGGCGACGACGCGACGACGGCGTAGGGGCTGCTGTCCTGCGTCTCGCACGAGCCGATGGCGGAAAGACCGGCGGCGTTCGTGTGGCCGCTGAGCGGCGCCGGCAGGGTGCCGGCCTCGGCCGTGACCGTCCCGTCGGCCGCCAGCCAGGCTGCATACACCGCGGGGCCGCTGCGGACGGCCGCCCGCAGCGCGGCCTTGTCGTTGGCGGCCACGGCGTAACCGAGCGCGCGGCTCGCCCCCACCGCGAGGTCGCAACGGGCGACCAGCAGCGCGCCGACGGCGTCCGCGCCCGTCGTGACGCGTTGGCCGACGAGCTCGCGGCGCAGGTCGGGCAGGTAGCGGGTCACCAGGACCGCGCTGATGGCTAAGGGAACGAGGGCGACGAACACGAAAGCGAGGAGCAGGCGCAGCCGGTACGTCACGCAGCCTCCTCAGGTCTCGGCGCGGAAGTGATCGAACGATCACCGCAATGCTCGCACCTTCCCGTGTCACGGGGGGCTCGGCACAAGGACTACGGTCGATATGTCATGGCCCACCCATCCTCCGCCCCCGCCGAGCTGTGACAAAAGGGGCCAAGCAGGCGATACGCCTGGACATGGCGCACCGTCGCGCGGCGCGGCGCCTGGCCGAGCCCCCTACCGGCTCGCGGCCGAGCCTGACCGAATCGGCGCTCACGCAGCGCTTGCTCGCGCTGGATGTGCTCGCCGAGGTCTCGCGCGTCGCGGCCTACTGGCCCTTCGGCGACGAGCCGCCCGTGACGGGGACGATCAACGCGCTCGCCGCCCGCGGGGTGTCGGTGCTCCTGCCGCTGGGCGTGGCCGGCGGCGACCTGGACTGGGCGCTCTACTCCGGTCCCACGACGCTCACGCAGGGGCCGTGGCGTTTCGCCGAGCCGGCGTCGGCCCCGTTAGGGCCGCCTGCCATCGCCACCGTCGATGCGGTCATCGTCCCGGCGCTCGCGGTCGACCAGGGCGGCGCACGGCTCGGGCGGGGCGCGGGGTCCTACGACCGGGCGCTCGCCCGCGTGCCTCTCGGCGTCCCCGTCATCGCGGTCGTGTACGACGACGAAGTGCTCGCCGACGTGCCGACCGAGCCGCACGACCGGGTGGTCACGCACATCGTTACGCCGCAGCGAACCATCGCCGTGCCCTGTCCCTGACGCGGTACGGCCGGCGGGTGATCGTCGGTGCCATGTCGTTAGTGGGCCGACGTGCGGTCAACGGCCGCGGTGCCCACCGGCGCGGTCGGCAGGCCGGCCTGCGACCACGCGGCGAACCCGCCCACGAGGTCCGTCGCCCGCAAGATGCCGATCTCCTGAAGCGAGGCGGCCGCCAAGCTGGAGGCGTAACCCTCCTGACAGACGACGATCACCTCCGCCTCGTAGGACGCCTGCGCGATGGCCGCGCTGCTGGCCGGGTCGAGCCGCCACTCGAGCACGTTGCGCTCGATGACGAGAGCGCCGGGGATCTCGCCGTGCTGCTCGCGCTGCGCTATCGGGCGCGTGTCGACAACGAGGGCCCCGCGATCAAGAGCCGCCAGCGTCTCGCTCGGCCCAACGCGACGCAAGCGCGCACGGGCGGTCGACAGGACGTCGTCGATGCTGCGGCCAGATGTCATGTGACACACGATAGTTGACCGTCGCGTGGTTGCCTACACTGCAAAGTTCACCGATCGAGTAGACAATTCACGTCCCGATCCGTACGGTGTATCCATGACCACCGCCTCGGGATCCACCCAGCGAATGCGGCGCTGCGACACGGCAGCCGATCGCTGTTGTCGCCGTCTGCCCTGACGCCCGTCGCTCCGCGGCCGGCGTCCCGCTTGGACACCGACCCTTCCCGTTGACGGAGCGCCTCATGACGACGACTTCCCCCCTTGCCTTGACCACCACCCACTTCACATCCACCGACCGTTCGACGGCCGGCCGCACGACCAGCGACTTCACGACTCCCAACCGTGCGACGACCGGCCGGCCGCCTGCCCTCACGCCGCTGCGCCTCGCGCGGCACCTGGCGGAGACCCCCGGCCTGCTGTCGGCACTGCCGGTCGCCGGGCCCGGCCGGGTCTGGCTGAAGCTGCCGACAGCCGCGGGTTGGGACGCGTGGTTGATCGGATGGCCACCGGGGGCGCGCACCGGCTGGCACGACCACCAGGGCTCGGCGGGCGCGTTCGTCGTCGTGGCCGGCAATCTGGTCGAAGCGTCCGTGGCGCCCGCGGACGCGCGGTCCCGGACCGGCGGGCCCGCCGCCGTGCACGCGGAACGAGGCGACCTTCGACGGCGCTCCTTCGGCGTCGGCGCTGCTCGGCAGTTTCCGGACCATCACATTCACGACATGAGCAACGACTCCTCCCGGGCGGCCTACTCGGTGCATGCCTACTCACCCGCACTCACCGCGATGGCGTCGTACGACTGGGTCGACGGACGCCTCACCACGACCGGCCTGGAGACCAACGACGATTGGTGAGCGACACGGTTGCGCACCGCCGCGAGGGTGGGCGTCGACCTTCCGGCGTCATGGCCTACATCGTGCTCGCGGACCTTCCAGCGCCTGAGCGCCTGACCGCTCCGGTCGTCGCCGTCAGGCCAGATCGCTCAGCACGTCCGACCAGTCGCCGTTGCCCGGGACGACGCTCGCGTCCAGGGCCGGCTCGCACCAGACGATCTTGCCATCGCCGTCGGGGGCCGCATCGATGCCCCAGGCAGTGCACACGGCATCCACCAGCCGCAGCCCCCGGCCCGTGGTCGCGGTCAGCGCATAGGCGCGCGGCTGCGGGACGCTCCGGCAGTGGTCGCGCACGTTGATGCGGATGCGGCCGGCGGGCGTCCGCTCGATGCCGATCGTCATCGGCGTACGCGCGTGGAGCGTGGCGTTCGTGACGAGCTCCGACACAGCGAGCTGGGCATTGTCACGCAGCCCCTCGCCGCCAAGTGCCGGCAGGGCGTCCCTGACGTAGTGGCGCGCCGACGACACGGCCTGCGCCAGCGGATCGAGTGTCAGGGGCTCGGCGGCTGACCGCGGTTGCGGGTCATTGCCCATTGCCTGGCACCGTGTCCCGTCTCCGGGCGCACCCGGTTGGCTGGAGGTTCTGTCCGGTCCGGTATGCCCGAAGTGTCAGCCGCATCACTTAACGTGCACGACGGATGCGCAAGAGTGGCTCGATCGCGCCTGGATTCGACGGAAACCCAGGGCCCCGAATCAGGCGACGGGAGTGAGCCAGGCCAGGTAAACCGCTCGCCCCGGGCTGGCGGGCGCGCGATCGATCAGGAACGTGCACGAGATCTCGCTGCCGTCCCCACGCAGCACGGGCAGGACGAGCTCGACCCCGAGGACGTGGTCCTCGCCGGTCGTCAGATGGCGCATGAAACCGGCGACATGCGCCTCACGCAGCCGTTCCGGCACGATCGTCACTACTCGGCGGCCGGTGAGGTCGGCAACGGACCAGCCGAGAAGCTCAGCCGCAGCCTCGCTGATCGCGACGATCCGGTTGTTGTCGTCGGCAGCGATGACGGCTCGCTCGGTGGTGCGGACGACGGTGTTGTCCCACCTCGGCGCGGGTGCGGTGTCCACCGCCGATCGCGGGTCCACGAAGCGGGGGTGGTCAGCACCCGACCAGGCAGTGGCCGGGACACCATTGACCTGGGCCAGCACCTGCTCGCATGCCCAGTCGCGCAGCGCCACCAACTCCGGCAGGGCGGGGCGGATCAGCATGCGGTCGGCGGCGCCCAGCCGCATGCCCACGTCGAGCGCGTCCTGCAGTGCCCCAAAGTCACCGTGCCGCTCCGCCATCACGACGAGTGCGGCCTCGACCGCGGGCGGCACGGGCGGCACCGCCGAGGGATGACCCGGCAACCCGACGAAGGGCGCCGCTGCCACGGCGTCGGCGACGCCGCGCTCCACGGCCATGGCCAGGGCGGCGAGGGCCCGGCCCGCAGCGACGAGGTCCGGCTGCCGCGCGTCCGGCCCCGCGTCGACCTCCATCAGGTAGAGCTCGCGGAGCACAGCCTCCTGATGTTGCTGACCGGCCAGCCAGAGCAGCACGGGCACGTCGTGCAAGAGGACCGTCGTGCCGTGGACAGACTCGCCGTCGAGGTCGTCGCGGGGCTCGATGTCCCAGGCATCGATGTCCCAGGAGCCACTGTCCGTCGGCACCTCGTCGAGGTCGGTCATGGAATGGTCCAGGCGGAACCAGACTGTCTTCCCTGGCGCTTCGATGTCCACGCCGTACGCGCAGCTGAGCGAGGCGACGAGGGCCAGCCCGCGACCGGTCGTCGCTGACTCCCCCCAGTGGCGTTGCGCGGGCAACTGCGGTGCGCTGTCACGCACCGACACCGTGGCATCCGCGCCGGTGATCACTACGGTGAGGACAAGCTCGGTGTGGGCGTGCACGATCGCATTCGTGACGAGCTCGGACACCGCCAGCTCCGCCCGGTCCGTCCAGGCCTCGCGATTGCCGTCGAGGAGCACCTGCCGGACGAAGCGTCGCGCGAGGCCGGCACTTGCGGGGTCCGGCGCGAGTGTGGTGACGCGTTCGAGCAGGAGCTCCGCCACGAGTTCCTCCGGTCAGCGAGCGTGTTTCGTCCCGGGCTGTCCCGCGGCTCGGCCGCCGCGGCTACCGACCGACATCCGATTATCCACCCCAGGGCACCGCTCACCCGGCGACGCCTCGTGCCGCAGGCACAGGACGCGCATCGGTCCCGCCGTCAGGCGGGGGGACCCGACCACGGCTGCGGCTGCGCGCCGGCGCACTGGACGATGAAGTTGTCGAGATACCAATGGCGGTACGCCACGAGCTCCGGCGTCGCCGCGAGCGTCAACAACTGCCCCGTGCGGCAGAACTCGTCCGCCTCGTCGAGGATGTCGCCGAGTTGCCGCGCCGCATCGCCGACATCGGCCGGGACGAGAAACGTGAGCTCGTCGATCTGCGACTCACCGGCGGCCAGTCCTTCGTGGATGCGCCGCTCCTGGGCGTCACTGAAGCCTGCGTAACGCGACGAGAGCATCGTCGACAGCTGCAGGAGCCGGCGCGGGACGCTCCCCGATTGCTGGTGGTCCTGTTCGACGATCAGCTGGAATTCGCGCGTCATCTCGTCGGTGTGCTGCTGCGCCCTGGCGTGCACCCGGAGCGGGAGGCCGAACAGTCGGACGGTGACGAGACCGTCGTCGGCCGCCGTCACGCGCGTTGAGCAGACGGCAGGAGCTCCATAACGGGTCAGCGTACGGCAGCCGCACGGCCGGGCAAGAACCAGGGGACGGGGCCGCCAGGTCGTCGTACGCCGGACGAAACGGCCGCCCCGGCGGGTCTTCGTACCGTTTAGGCTCTCCCCATGACCTCGCCAGACGACGCCGCCGCGCCGTCCATCGGCGCCCTGGGCGACGCCAAGCGGGTGGCCGCGGCAGAGCGGGTCGTGGCGGGGGGACCCGCCGGGCCACGCCTGGACATGCTGGTCACCCTGGCCGCCAACGTGCTGGACGTTCCGTTCGCGCAGCTGAGCCTGCTGACGGGGACCGAGCAGGTCGTCGCCGCGGCGCACGGGCTCGACCTGGACACGCTCCGGCGGCGCATGCCGCTCGAGGACAGCCTCTGCACCGTCGCCGCCGCCGCGGGCGAGCCGTTGATCATCGCCGATGCGCGCTGCCATCCCTGGGTCGAGAACCTGCCGCCGGTGACGAGTGGCTCGGTCGTGGCGTACCTCGGCGTCACGGTCGCCGATCCGGACGGTCACATCCTCGGCTCGCTGTGCGCTTACGACATCCGCGTGCGGCACTGGTCGCCCGAACAGGTCGATCAACTGCAGCACGTGGCGACACTGGTCTCGCTCGAGATCACGAATCACACGGCGACTGCGGACCTCCATGCGGCGGGCGTCCGCGCGCGGCTGGCCCTGGACGCCGCGGAGCTCGGCTCGTTCGTCTACCACTTCGGCACCACGGGGCTGCTCGACTGGGACGCCCGGATGCTCGCTCTGCACGGCCACACGGCGGAGACGTTCGGCGGGTCGCTCGCCGACTTCGAGCGCACCGTGCATCCGGAGGATCTGCCCGGCGTCATGCAACGGTTCGCACACGCGCGCGACACCCTCGGCGACATGGTCGCCGAATACCGGGTCGCCGCGCCCGACGGGGGCTTTCGCTGGGTGCGCCTTCGCGGCCGCGTCATGCCGGACATGCTCGGCGAGGCGTCGCACATCCTCGGGGCGGCCTACGACGCGTCGGCCGAACGGGGCCTGCGGGACGAGTTGCTGCGGTTGATGGAACGGATGCCCGTCGCGCTGGTGCGGATCAGTCACGACTGGACGATCACGTACGTCAACGTCATAGCCGAAGGCCTGCTGGGCGGCTCCCGGGAGCAGTTCGTCGGGACGCAACTGTGGGAGGCGTTTCCCGGCGGCCGCGGCACAGCTTTCGAGACGCACTACGCGGCGGCGATCGCGACCGGCGAGCCCGACATGATCGAGGCCTACTTCGCGCCGATGAACGCGCATTTCGAGGTGCGTATCTGGCCGGACAGCGACGGGCTGACCTTGTTCTTCCACGACATCAGCGAGAGCAAGCGGGCCCAGCTCGGCCTGGAGCGCTCCAGTGCCCGCCTGGCGATCATCGCCGACGCCGGCGCCCGCCTCGCCGCAAGTGTCCAGCCGCAGGACGTCCTGGACATCCTCGTCGGTCTCGTCGTCCCGGACCTCGCCGTCTCGGCCGTCGTCACGGTCACCGACACCGTGGCGGAGTTTCTCGGCATCTGCGCGGGCAACGACGCGACGAAGTTGCACGTCGTACGGGCGCGGCACGTCGATGCCGCCGAGGAGGAGCACCTGCTCGAGGCCGCCCGAGCCTTGGATCTGCGCACCACCGGCGCGAGCGGCCTCGGGCACGTCGCGCGCACCGGGGATCCGCAGTGGCTGGACGTCGTACCGGAAAATGAGGGGCTGACGACCGATCCGGTGGCGGCGGACACTGGGTGGCCCGTTGCCGGTCCGCGACTCACCGTGGCGCTCCGCGCGCCCGGCCGCACTTTGGGCACCGTCACGGTGACAGGGGACGGCGACCACCCGCTCGACGAAGTGCTGCTCGCCGACATCGCGATCCGCGCGTCCGTGGCGCTCGACAACACCCTGACTTTCGCCCGCCAGCACCGGGCGGCCACCGCCCTGCAGCGGGCGCTGCTCCCGAGGACGGCGCGTGCGGTGCCCGGCGTGCTCGTCGCGACGCGTTACCTCCCCGCCAACGCGAGCGCACTGGCGGGCGGCGACTTCTTCAAAACCGTCGATGTCGGCGGCACGATCGTGTGCGCGCTCGGGGACGTGATGGGCCACGGCACCGCGTCGGCTGCGCGCGCCGGCCAGCTCCACGGCCTGGTCGCGGCGCTGGCGCTGCAGGGGCTGGGTCCGGCAGAGTTGTTGACGCGCCTCGGCGCCGACATCGACCAGATGATGGACCTGGAACTCGCGACGTTGCTGGTGTGCCGGTACGACCCGGCGACCCGGCTGCTGACCGCCGCGACGGCCGGTCACCCGGCGCCGCTGCTCGCGCCAGTCGCCGGCGACCCGTTCTATGTCGAGCTCGAGCCGGGGCCGCCGATTGGTGTCGCTGCCGCCGAGTATGGCGACGTCACGGTCGAGCTCGAACGGGCGAGCACGATGGTGCTGTTCAGCGACGGGCTCATCGAACGGCGCAGCGAATCCATCACCGTCGGGCTCGAGCGCCTGCGCCGGGCGGTTGCGGAGTTGCGGATGCCGCCGGAGGCGGTTGCCGACCACATCCTGCGCAGCTTGTCTGCTGCGCACGGCGGCGACGACGACATCGCTTTACTCGTGCTGACTCACCTGTAGCGCCGCCGGTCACCTGCGGGGGTCCCGTTGTGCCGCTCGACCACCAGCCCGCGCGCAGCGGCTGCCGTCGGCAACCAGGTGCGAGAGCACCTTGTGCTCGCTGAAGCTGTCCCGGCACCATGACCCGACGTTGTCGGTACTGCTCGTGTCGCCATAGGACAGGGCGGCGCGGCCGCGTCCGGTGAACGCGTCCAGGTCAAGGTGAGCAACTGCACCGGATCAACGGGGAAGCACTCGTGGGTGAGCGCGTTCAGGACGCGAGCGGCCATGAACGCTTCCGCCTCGTGGACGCTCGGTTCACAGCGGTGAGGTAGTCGAGGCGCTCATGCGCGTCGTCGAGTTCGGACCATTGGCCGTGTCAACCCGACTTGGCCCCAGTGGGACGGCTTGAAGTGGCCCCACCTTGGTGTCGTTGACTGCGGGCGTGGGCGAGTCAGTAGCTGCTGGTCCCGGTCTCGATGATGTTGCCGCCGAAGGTGAGCCGGTCGACGATCGCGGCGCAGAGCCGGGGGTCGGTGAAGGGTTTGGTCCAGCCGCTGAAGCTGTCGTTGCTGGCGATCGCGACTGCGGTCTTTTCTTCACGTTCGGTGAGGACTTGGAAGAGCAGCTCAACGCGACCGTAGCGGGCGATGGTCCGGGAAAGTTGACGTTCGTCGGCGGCTTCGATGAGTTCGTTGACGAGTTTCGCCGCGAGGCGGCGCCGCTTCCGCTCCAGCCAGTGTCGTGGGCAAGTGTCGGCCTCGGGTTCTTAGCAACCTCCAACTCCCCCCATCCGACTGCCGCAGCGACATGTCAGCGAACATCCTCGCGCACGCTCGTTGCCGAAACCCGGGAAAGCCCGGGACTGACCGTCTTCTACAACCTCGCCGCCAAGCTTTCACGTACCGCCGTCGCCGATCAAAGCGGCGCCGTCGCTGAACGAGTGGTCGGCCCGGTGAGACGCCGCCGCTGGAACGGCTGCCGGCGGCGGACCTGACGACCGGGGCTATCGCTAATATCTGATCTTTCATGACGAAATCCGAAATCCGGATAGGAGCCGGTGTCGTGATTGCCGTCGGGCACACGCACGAGCGACGGCGCCCTCCGCGTGGAGGGCGCCGCCGCTGCGCTGCGGTGATATTCGCGACGACATCAGCGTGGGTGTGATGGCGGTGCAAGAGCAACACTTCAACCAGGGCACGGGTGCCGCCATCGTCGCCAAGGCTCGTCCGGGCCGCGGCCCAGAACGCGTCGTGCGCGCTGGTGAACGTCCCAGCGGCCCGCACCTGGACCAACGCGGTAGCGCCCCGGCTTACGGACCAGCACTTCCAAGTAGTGATCGAGGACCAGAACCTCACTGCCCCGCGCCGTCGCGCGTTCGTGACTGGCGACCTGCGTGCGGCCGTCGAACAAGACCAGCTCCGACGCGCGCATCACCCCGCGAACGCGGTGCCCGATGAGGCGCTTCGTGGAAGACGGTCGTGCGGATGCACTCGGCCTTGTAGAGACCGTTGATGGTCTCCATCAGGGCGTTGTCGTACGCGTCTGCGACGGACCCGATCGAGGGCCGGATCTCTTCGAGCGCGAGATGCTCGGTCAGCCGGATCGACGTGTACTGGGCGGATTCAACTGGCTGCCAGCATCGCTGTGATGGATCAGCTCGCCCGCCGCCCTCGGGTGCCCGTCGCACACCAGCGCAAAGTCGCGCACACGTCGCCGTATCGGCCGCACACATGGGCAATCGGGCGCACACGGGCTTTACGGTCGTGCACACGAAGTCGCGCAAAGTTCACGCGCGCCGACAACTGGACGCGGACCGCCGTCGCCAGGCACCATTAGCACTCGCACCCCGCAAGTGCCAAGGAGTGGACCGTGCCGACGTACCAATATCTGTGCACTGCCTGTGACGAGCCCCTCGAGGTCGTCCAGGGCTTCAACGATGCCCGGCTGACCGAGTGCCCCTCCTGCCACGGCCGGCTTCGCCAGGTCTTCTCAGCTGTCGGTGTCGTGTTCAAGGGGTCCGGCTTCTACCGCAACGACAGCCGCGGGTCGACATCCTCCGCGGCCGAAGGTGGCTCGTCCGCCGTTCCAGCGGGCGGCGGCGGCGCGGGAGAGGGCGCGGCCGCGCCGGCGAAGACGAGTGAACCGGCCGCCAGCCCCGCCCCTGCTCCAGCAGCGCCTGCGACGTCGAGTGGCGGCGGCGACAAGGTCGCCTGACCGGATCCCGCACAGCCGCGCCGGGATGATTACGTCGCACGACCTGCCTTGACAAAGACTATTTGTAAGCATGTAATCAGGACATGGACACACTGACCTCGTGGCTGGCCGGCCGACTGCCGGATGATTGGTTCGATGGCGCCCCCGAGGTGACCGTTGACAAGGACGAGATCGTGATCGTCGGACGGCTCGGCACGCCCGAGCCGGCGACCGGGAGCGACGAACCGGCGACCGGGAGCGACGAACCGGCGACCGGGAGCGATGAGCCGGCGACCGGGAGCGATGAGCCGGCGCGGCGCGCGGCGGAGGCGGGGCGCATCAAGCGCTTCCGTGAGGACACCCGCGACAAGCGCATGCAGATCGCCGACGAGGCGCAGCACCACTTCGGGCGCACCGTCGCCTGGGGTGCGACCTGCGGCGACACGCGGCAGGTCTTCACGAGCCTGTCCGCCCCCGTGATGACACGCCTGCGCCAACCGGACCGGCTGGTGCTGGACACGCTCGTCGACGCCGGCGTCGCCCGCTCGCGGTCCGACGCGCTGGCCTGGTGCGTGCGGCTCGTCGGCCAGCACGAGGCCGACTGGTTGCAGGGAATGAAAGACGCACTCGTCGCGGTGCAGCGGGCCCGCGCGGCTGGCCCGTCCGTCTGACGGGACTGGCGCCGGTGGCGCCGTTCGACGGGGCCGCCACGTAGCCGCTCGTCCACAGCGCCCGTTCGTCCACAGGAGCCGCCGCGGGCGGCCCGCGGGCGGTGGCGGCGCCCTAGCTTGGCCGACATGGATCCCCGACTCACCGCCGCTCGGCGGGCCGTCCGGCGCCGGCTGCTCTGGCACCGTCGTCCGTTGGCCGCGGCGTTCGCCGCTCTTGCGGTGCTGACCGGATTCGGCGCCTACCGGGAGCTGCAGACCGGCAGGCCGGTCGTCGTGGCTGCCCACGACCTCCGCGCGGGCGAGCTGCTCACCGCCGACGATCTCGCCGTCGTGTCGCTGCCGCCCGATACCGCTGCCGACGGCGCCGTGGGGCTGATCGGCTCCGTCGTCGGACAACGGATCGCGCTGCCGATGCGGCGGCTCGAGCCCGTCACCGACGTTCGCCTCCTCGATGCCGGACTCCTGCAGCGCCTCGGCGCCGGTTTGCGTGCGGTGCCCGTCCGCATCGCCGACCCCGCGGCTGCCCAAATCGTCCAGGCAGGGTCGGTCATCGACGTCTATGCCCGCTCCGATGCCGGCACCGTCATCGGTGCCGTCGCCAGCGCGGCCACCGTGCTGCGGGTGCTCACGGCCGACGACCAAGGGGTCGTCCTCCTGCTCGCAGCCGACGACCGGACGGCCGCGCGCGTGACGGCCGCGGCCGGAGGAGGTGCACTGTCGGTCGCGGTGCGGGCTCCCCCCTGACGCGCCGGTGGTTGGCCGGCGGCGAGGATGGAAAGCTCACGCGGGTGACAGACGACGCGCGCGGCCGATGGTTCCTGACGCGCCTGGAGCGGGGCAATCCGCACAGCCGCATCGACCACGGCCGCGAGCAAGCATGGACGTCGGGCAACCTCGTCCACCCGCTCGTGCACGGAGCGACCTACTTCCGGCGGTTGCACGAGGAGCTCGATGCGCTACAGCCGGGCGACTTCGTCTATTTCACCGACTGGCGCGGTGACGGCGACGAACAGCTTCTCCCGGGTGGCCCGACCATCGCCCAGATGCTGTGCAGGCTGGCCCGGTCCGGCGTCCACGTTCACGGCCTCATCTGGCGCTCGCACACGGATCTCGCCGCCTTCAGCGGCAAGGAGAACGCCGCCCTCAGCGCCGAGATCAACGAGGCAGGTGGCCAGGTTCTGCTCGACCAGCGTGTCCGCCTCTTCGGCTCACACCATCAGAAGCTGTTCGTCATCCGACATCGCGACGCGCCGGAGAAGTCAGTCGCCTACGTGGGCGGCATCGACCTTTGCCACGCGCGCCGCGACGACGAGCAGCACCGCGGCGATCCGCAACACGTGCGGATGGACAAGAGGTACGGCGCCCAGGCCCCTTGGCACGACGCGTCCCTCGAGGTCCGCGGCCCTGCGGTGGCAGACGTCCTGCGTACGTTCTTCGAGCGATGGGATGATCCGCACCCGCTGGACCGACGCACGCCGATCCGCATGCTCGAGCAGCGGATGGCGCACCTGCCGCGCCACCCCCCTGTGCTGCCCGAGGACTTTCCGGCACCGCCGGCCGCGGGGCCACACGCCGTGCAAGTGCTCCGGACGTACGGTGCGCGGCGCCCGATCTACCCCTACGCGCCTCGGGGCGAGCGCAGCATCGCGCGGGCCTACGAGAAGGCGTTCACCTCGGCGAGCCGCCTGATCTACGTCGAGGACCAGTATCTGTGGTCCGGGCTCGTCGCACGTGGCATCGCACAAGCCTTGCGCCGGGAGCCCCACCTGCGGGTGATCGTGGTCGTGCCGCGATACCCCGACGCCGATGGCCCGCTGAGCGGTCCGCCGAATCGCCTCGGGCAGCTGCGCGCCCTGCGGATCCTGCGCGCCGCCGGCGGTGACCGCGTCGGCGTGTATGACCTCGAGAACGCTGCCGGCACGCCCATCTACGTGCACGCGAAGGTCTGCATCGTCGATGACCTCTGGTTCACGGTCGGCTCTGACAACTTCAACCGGCGCTCCTGGACCAGCGACTCGGAGATCACGTGCGCCGTTATCGACGAGACACGCGACGACCGGTCCCCGGCCGACTGGGGCGACACGGGCGACCGGGCCCGCACGCTGGCGCGTGACCTTCGGTTGCGCCTGTGGGCGGAGCATCTCGGAGTGCCGGCTGATGATGAGCGGCTGCTCGACCCTCTCGCGGGCTTCGCCCTCTGGCGCGACACGGCGGCAGGCCTCGACGCGTGGCATGTCGCGCGCACCCGCGACGACCGCCCGCGAGGGCAGGTCCGCCGGCATGAGCCAGATCCGGTGAGCGTGGCCAACAGGTTGTGGGCCGCCCCGGCGTACTCGGCGGTGTTCGACCCCGACGGTCGTCCGTGGTGGCTCCGGCGCACCCACCGGTTCTGACGCGCACGCCGAGGAGCGTCGCCGGCCTGGCCGCATACAGCGGCGCAACGCAGACAGCGAGCAACGCATAGGAGCAACGCAGACGGCCTGGCCAGAAAGCGTTGCAGGGCTGAGGTCCTCACTGTCAGGCATCAAGTCCGGCACCGTAGGTCGGGCAACCTGTGCGCAACCTGGTCAGCCGTGGCCGCGTTGCGCTGTCAGCTCACGTCGACCACTAGCGTAATTGTCGTGCCGATGCGCGGCCGGCCGGCCGGTGCACATGTCGTGTCCCCGTCCCACGATCCCGACAGGAGTCCCGCGTGCCGCAGTTGGACCACCGTGCCGGCACGTCGACGCCGCTGCGGACCAAGGTGCCCGAGATCACTGTCCTGTTCTGGGTGGTGAAGCTGCTCACCACCGGTGTCGGCGAGGCCGCCTCGGACTACTTGGCCGCGACGAGCATCACCCTTGCCGGCGCCGTCGGTCTGCTCGGCTTCCTCGGCGCCCTGTGGTGGCAGCTGCGCACGCGCGCCTATTCTCCTGTCCCGTACTGGCTGGCCGTGTCGATGGTCGCGGTGTTCGGGACCATCGCCGCGGACGGCCTGCACAAGGTCATCGGTTTGCCGTACGGAGTCACGACCACCCTGTATGCGTTCGCGGTTGTCGTCGTCTTCGTGACCTGGCACCGCGCCGAGCACACGTTGTCGATCCACAGCATCACCACTCGACGACGCGAGATGTTCTACTGGGCAACAGTTCTGGCGACGTTCGCCCTCGGCACCGCTGCCGGCGACGTCGCGGCGCTGACGCTGCACCTCGGCTACTTCGCCGCGGCTGCACTGTTCGGGGTCGCGATCCTGGTGCCCGCGGTCGCGTGGTGGCGGCGCTGGCTCAACCCGATCGCGGCATTCTGGTGCGCGTACGTGCTCACCCGCCCCCTCGGCGCCTCGATCGCCGACTGGCTGGGCAAGCCGACGGACAGGACCGGGTCGGGGTACGGCGACGGCGTGGTCACCGTGGTCGGCGCCGTCACGATCGCCGCGCTCGTCGGCTGGCTGGCTGCCGATCACCGCCGCGCTGGCAGAGACGACAACGTCGATGTCGGCGCGTCCGGTCCCGGCGGCGGCGCGGCATAGACGCCGCGGCGGCGGACGGCCCCCGCCGCGTCGAACGGGCCTGTCGGAAACGGCAGCGCCGAGGCGGGTTACGCGGACCGTGGCAGGGCGAGCGTCCACGCCCCGTACACTGCTCCAGGCAGCGACGGAGCGCGCACCCGCACGGTATCTTGCTGCCGCCGCCCCCGTAGCTCAGGGGATAGAGCATCGGTTTCCTAAACCGTGTGTCGCAGGTTCGAATCCTGCCGGGGGCACGCACAGTCGGCACGGCCGACGTGGACGACCCCTCGCGCGCGGAAGCGCCGGCGAGCGGCTGTTGTTGGGGGACGTGTGCCCACGCTCGCCGAAGTTCCGCTGTCCGTGCTCGACCTCGCGCCCGTCGCCACCGGCTCGACCGTCGGGCAGGCACTTCGCGGCAGCATCGCGCTCGCTCAGCAGGTCGAGCGGCTGGGCTTCTCCCGCTTCTGGGTGGCCGAGCACCACGGCATGCCAGGTGTCGCCAGCTCATCGCCGCCCGTCCTCCTGGCCCACATCGCCGCCGCCACGCACCGCATCCGCGTCGGCTCCGGCGGTGTCATGTTGCCCAACCACGCGCCGCTCGTGGTGGCCGAGCAGTTCGGCATGCTCGAGGCACTGCACCCTGGTCGCGTCGACCTCGGGATCGGCCGTGCGCCCGGCACCGACCAGCGCACCGCGTATGCACTGCGCCGCTCCGCCGAGGCACTCGGTGCAGATGACTTCCCCGACCAGCTGACCGAGTTGCTCGGCTATGTCACGGGTGACTGGCCCGCGGAGCATCCCTTCGCTCCCATCACCGCGATCCCGGGGCTCGGTCACCAGCCGGCCCTGTGGCTGCTGGGCTCCAGCGATTACAGCGCCAAGGTTGCTGCCCTGCTGGGGTTGCCGTTCGCCTTCGCCCACCACTTCATGCCGACCAACACGATCCCAGCCCTCACGGCGTACCGCGCCCTGTTCCGTCCGTCGGACACGCTCGCCGAGCCGTACGCCATGGTCGCCACCGGCGTCACCTGCGCCGACACCGACGAGCAGGCCGGCGTGCTCGCCGAGCCGGGGCTGCTCTCGTTCCTCAAGCTGCGTTCCGGGCGCCCCTCGACGCTGCCGACACCGGAGGAAGCCGCGGCCTACCCCTACTCGGACGTCGAGCGCCGCTTCGTGGACGACCGGCTCTCGACGCAGATCGTCGGCTCGGCCGCGACCGTCGGGAAGGGGCTCCAACAGCTCCTCGATGCGACAGGCGCCGACGAGCTGATGGTCACCACATCGACGTTCGACCCGGCCGACCGCGCACGGTCGTTCGAGCTCGTCGCGGAGCTGTGGCGCGGTCGCTGACGACGTGACACGTGCGAAGCCCGGCGGGCGGAGCATTCGGACATGACCGTAGACGCGGGTGACGCGCCCGCGCCGCCAACCGGTCAACCGGTCAAACCGGTGACCGTCGTCCTCGATGCGACCAGCGGCAGCAGCACCCGGAACGTCGCGCCGCGGCCCACCTCCGTGTCCAGCTGAACCCTCCCGTGGTGCGCGGCGACCAGCGCGCTCACGATCGACAGGCCGAGTCCGCTGCCGCCCTGGTCCCGGCTGCGCGACGCGTCGACGCGGTAGAAGCGGCTGAACACACGGGCCGCGTCCTGCGCGCTCAGGCCGGGCCCGTCATCGATGACCTCCAGCGCACCCCACCGTTCACCGTCCGCATCCACTGTCGCGACCCGCACGGTGACGGACGCCGTCGACGGCGTATGGACGATGGCGTTGCGCACGAGGTTGGTGACGACCTGACGCAGCCGCGTCTCGTCCGCCAGGACCGACGGCAACTCGTTGTCGTCGACGACGAGCGTGATCGCCCGCCCCGGCTCGAGGGCTTCGGCGTCGAGCACCACGTCCGCCGCCACGTCGACGAGTGGCACCGCGACAAGGTCGAGCGGGCGCTGCTCGTCCAGGCGGGCCAGGAGCAGGAGATCCTCGACGAGGCCGCGCATCCTGTCCGCCTCGCCCTCGATCCGCGCCATGAAGCGCACGATCTCGGGCAGGTCCTCGACGGCGCCGCGACCGACGAGGTCGGCGAAGCCGTGGATGGACGTGAGCGGCGTACGCAACTCGTGGCTGGCGTCCGCGACGAAGCGGCGCATGCGCTCCTCGGACTCCCGCGCCGCCGATTCGGACGCCGCACGTTCGGCGAAGGCGGTCTCGATCTGGTGCAACATGCCGTTGAGCGCGGCCGACAACCGGCCGACCTCCGTCGTGGGGTGAGCGTCGTGCGGGACGCGCTGGGACAGGTCGCCGGCGGCGATGGCCTCGGCAGTGGCCTCGACGTCCTCGAGCGGGCGCAAACTGCGGCGGACGACGAACCGGCCCACCACTGCCACCGCGACCAGCAGGGCGGCACCGACGATGGCCTCGAGCAGCGCGAGGTGTCCGACCGTGGCGTCGACCGGTCCCAGGCTCTGCGCGACCATCACCGAGCCGTCGCCGGACGCGATAGGGGCGGCCATCACCCGCCATTGCGTCCTGCCCGCCGAGCCGTCGACGGTGAACGGTTTCCGGGAGCGCGTTTGGGCCGCGGCGAGGGTCAGGACGGGCAGCACCGGGTGCTCCCCCCCGACCCGGATCGGGTTGAGAACCTGCGTCGACACGGTCCCGTCCCCCGCGGAGAACTGCACGAAGAACGGGCTCGGCGGCCCAGCGGCGCGGCCTGGCCCGTCGCCCGCGCCCGCGCCCGCGCCTCCCGCGCCCGCGCCTCCCGCGGCCGTGCCCGCGCCACCCGCACTACCGGTGACGGTGCGGCCCGGCCGTGGCCCCGACCGGCCGCAGAAGTGGTCGTCGCGGCCCGTGGTCGACACGGTGGCCGGCGTGCACTGGACGACCTCGGCGAGCACATCGCGCAGCTGCTGGTCGTCGCGGGAGACGAGATAGCTGCGCAATGCAGTCGTCGCGAGGAGCCCGGCGACCGCGAGGGCGATCGTCACGAGCAGGAGGACAGCCGCGACGAGTTTGACGCGCAAGGGCGCGCGTGCGAGGTAGGAGCCGGCGGGACGGATCATCGACGCGGGACGCGCAACACGTATCCCACTCCGCGCAAGGTATGGAGCAATCGCGGATCGCCGGTGTCCACCTTCCGGCGCAGCATGGACATGTAGGACTCGACGATGTTGGCGTCGCCACCGAAGTCGTACTGCCACACGTGGTCGAGGATCTGCGCCTTCGACAGCACGCGGCCCGGGTTGAGCAGGAAATAGCGCAGCAGCTTGAATTCGGTCGGCGACAGCGTCACCGACTCGCCGGCTTTGATGACCTCGTGCGTGTCGTCGTCGAGCTCGACGTCCGCGAACGCCAACCGCGCCGAGGTGGTGGGCTCCCCCGAGCCGTGGCGGCGCAGCAGCGCCCGCAGCCGCGCGACGAGCTCGTCGAGGCTGAACGGCTTGGTGACGTAGTCGTCGCCGCCGAGCGTGAGCCCGGTGACCTTGTCGTCGGTGCCGTCCCTAGCGGTGAGGAACAGCACGGGGGCGAGCAGACCGTCCGCACGCATCCGGCGGGTCATGTCGAACCCGTCCATGATCGGCATCATCACATCCACGACCAGGGCGTCCGGCCGGAAGGTCCGCGCGAGGGCCAGCGCCTCGCGCCCGTTCGTCGCGGTCGCGATCTCGAACCCCTCATAGCGCAGACTCGCGCCCAGCAACTCGAGGATGTTGGGCTCGTCATCCACGACGAGCAGCCTCGGCAGCGCCGCGGTGGTCGTGGTCACGACGTCTCCTGTTCCTCGGAAGCTCATCGTCGGAACTCCCACTGTGCTGCACCTGGACGGTTCCTGGACGTTTACTGGACGTCCAGTAAACCGGCGGTCCGGTTAGCCTGTCTCGCGTGATGCTCATGATTCCCGGCCGTTTCCAGGGCCCGCCCGCAATTGCCAACGGCGGCTGGCTCGCGGGCCTGCTCGCGGCGGCGGCCGGCGATCCCCTGTCCGCGACGGTCACGCTGCGGCGCCCGACGCCGGTCGACACCGCACTGACGGTGCTGACCGCTGCCGGCTCCGCTTCCCTCACGCTCGACGGCGCCGAGCTGGCGACCGCCGTTCCCGGGGACGTTGCTCTCGATCCACCCGCTCCCGTGTCGTGGGACGCCGCGGTCGCGGCAGCGCCGTCCTACATCGGAGACGTTCGTCATCCCTTTCCCGGCTGCGTCGTCTGCGGGACGGGCCGTGACGAGTCCGACGCCCTGCGGCTGCGGCCCGGCCGCGTCGCACCTGACGTGGTCGCGGCGCCGTGGCGGCCCGCAGCCTGGACCGACGACGGCACCGGCCACGCCGTCCTGCCCGCCGTCTGGGCGGCCCTGGACTGCCCCAGCGCCTGGGCGATCGACGACGAGGGCCGCGCGGTGGTCCTCGGGCGCATCACCGCCCTGCTGACCGGGGCACCCCGGGTGGGTGAGCGACACGTGGTGGTGGGCTGGGTGCGCGAGCGGACGAGCCGGCGGATCGCCCAGTGCGGATCCGCCGTGTACGACGGGCACGGCGCGCTGGTGGGGCTGGCCGCCAGCACCTGGTTTGCGGTGGACGTCACGACGTTCGTGGCCAGGACGGGCTGATGCTCGCCTGCATCGAGGGGCGGAGCATTGTTGCGGGAGTGACGGTAACTGCCGAGGGCGGCCCTGCCGGTCAGATCAAGGGGAGCGCGCGTGACTGACGACGTGACGACCGCCGAGCCGGCGGGGGGCGAGCCGGCGGCGGGCGAGGCGACCAAGCGGCTGCACGATCCCGACAAGCGCGGTTTCGCCAGCGACAACTACGCCGGTGTGCATCCGGAGGTCCTCGCCGCGCTCGCCGTCGCGAACGGCGGCCACGTCGCCAGTTACGGGGGCGATCCATACACGGCGGCTGCCATCGCCACGTTCCGCCGGCACTTCGGCGAGCAGGCGGAGACGTTCTTCGTCTTCAACGGCACCGGCGCGAACGTCGTGTCCCTGCAGTCGATGACCGAACGCTGGGACGCCGTGGTGTGCGCCGACACCGCGCACATCAACGTGGACGAGTGCGGCGCCCCCGAGAAGGTCGCGGGGCTCAAACTGCTGCCCCTCGCGACCCCGGACGGCAAGCTCACGCCGTCGCTGATCGATACCCGCGCGTGGGGATTCGGTGACCAGCACCGGGCGCAGCCGAGGGTCGTGTCCATTACCCAGACCACCGAGCTCGGCACTGTCTACACACCGGCCGAGATCGCCGCTATCTCCAGCCACGCGCACGAGCGCGGGATGCTCGTGCACCTCGACGGTGCGCGCATCGCCAACGCCGCCGCCGCGCTCGAGCTTCCGTTGCACGCGTTCACGACGGACGTCGGCGTCGACGTCGTCAGCTTCGGAGGAACGAAGAACGGACTCCTGTACGGCGAAGCGGTGGTCGTCCTCGATCCGAACGCGGTGCGGGGCATTGCGTTCCTGCGCAAAGCCGCGATGCAGTTGTCATCGAAGATGCGCTTCGTCGGCGTGCAGTTCGAGACGCTGCTCGGCACGGATCTGTGGCTGCGCAGCGCACGCCACGCCAACGCGATGGCGGCGCGTCTGGCCGCCGGCATCGCCGCTATCCCCGGTATCTCCGCCGTCCCCGGCGTCGGCATCAGCCGGCCGTCGCACGCGAATGCGGTGTTTGCGGTTCTGCCCGCGGCGGTGACGTCGCGGCTGCAGGCGCGGTTCCCGTTCTACGTCTGGGACGAGCACACGGGTGAGGTGCGCTGGATGTGCTCCTTCGACACGACCCCCGCCGACATCGACAGCTTCGTCGCCGCCATTCGCGCCGAGTTGGCCACCTGATCGACCCGCCCTCGACCGTTCGTCCAATTCTTCTGCTGGAGTTGGGACAAGCGAGTGACCGCCACGGCGGTGCGAGCGGTCTCGTGGATCCAGGCGGAGGCGTCAGCCGACTCGTCGCTCTGTTACCAGCCCGCCTTGATCAGTGAGCCCCGTGTTCGGGTGGCACGGTCGCGTCGTGCCCGGTGTCCTCGCAGGTCATGCTGACGCGGTCGCAGGCATCTGCAGGTCGGGCACAAGCTCCATGAGCAGTGCGCGGACGTGTGTGTCAATCTCGGCGACGGTGCCGCGGACCTTGTCGATGCCTTGACCCTTGGGGTCGTCGAGCTGCCAGTCCTCGTAGCGCTTGCCGGGGAAGGCGGGACAGGTCTCGCCGCAGCCCATGGTGATGACGACGTCGCACCCCTCGACGAGGTCGTAGTCCAGGAGCGTCGGGACGTGGTCGTCGGTGGAGATCCCCCGCTCGGCGAGGACCTGGGCAACGGCGGGGTTGACGTCTGTTGCCGGCTCTGAGCCGGCAGAGAGCACGGTGACCTGATCGCCGCCGTAGAGCTGGGCGAGTTTCGCGGCGGCGACGGAGCGGCCGGAGTTGTGGATGCACGCGAAAAGGACGGTGGGCTTGGTCATCGGGTTGCCTCCGTGGCGTTGGGAGCCGCGTCGCGCGGCAACGAGTCGAGATGGGCAACGTCGCCGGCCAAGCTCGCCGCCGATGGGTAGAGCACACGCACGGCGGCCAGCCCGAGGGCGCCTCCGACAAGCTGCGCGGCGATGAACGCCGGCACCGACGACGGGGCGATCCCCGCGAACGTGTTGGAGAACATCCGCGCGAACGCGGCCGCCGGGTTGGCGAAACTTGTCGAGCTGGTGAACCAGTACGCCGCAGTGATGTAGCCGCCGACCGCGAAAGCGACCGTCGACTTCCGGCCCGAGCGGACGACTCCGAAGATGACGAGGACGAGACCGAAGGTGGCGACGACCTCGCTGAGCCACAACGCTCCCGTGGAGCGCACGTGCGTGGAGATGGCGACGGCGGGCTCGTCGAACATGAGGTTGGCAACGACGGCACCGACGAACCCACCGGCGAGCTGTGCCGCGACGAACACGACCGCGTCGGACGTGCTGATCGCACCCATCACCCGCTCCGTGAGCGTCACGACCGGGTTGAACGCAGCCGACACCGGGCCCAGGGCGAGAATCAAGGCGACGAGCGCGGCCCCCGTGACGAGAGCGTTCTCGAGCAGCTCGAGGCCGACGTCGTTCGGCGACAGGCGCTGCGCGGCGATGCCGGACCCGATCACGGTCGCCATCAGCAGGGCGGTGCCGAGGAACTCGGCGAACGCGGACCGGTTGCGCGTCATGCCTGCTTGGTGGCGCGCACGATGGCGCCGTGCAGCCCGTCCGCGACCTCGTGGGTGAACGTCACCGTCACCTCGACGAAACCGGCTGAGGTCAGACCATCGGTGTATTCGGCGACGGACAGCGCTCCGGCGATGCATCCAGCGTGTTCGCCGCGCTCCGCGCGTTCGGCGACGGGCAGGCGGTCCTCGGCAACGACATCGCTGACGCCGACGCGTCCGCCGGCGCGAAGGACGCGGCTCATCTCCGCGAACACGGCCGGCTTGTCGGTCGAAAGGTTGATGACGCAGTTGCTGATGACTACGTCGATGCTCGCGTCACCCAGGGGCAGAGTCTCGATCGTTCCCTTGAGGAACTCGACATTGGTCACGCCGGCCGTCTGCGCGTTCGCGCGGGCGAGGGTGAGCATCTCGTCGGTCATGTCGACCCCGTACGCCTTCCCGGTCGCGCCGACGCGGCGCGCGGACAGGATGACGTCGATGCCGCCACCGGATCCGAGGTCAAGGACTGTCTCGCCTTCGCGGAGGTCAGCCACGGCGAGCGGGTTGCCGCAACCGAGGCTCGCGGCGACGGCCGCGGCAGGGAGTTCGGCACCGTCGGCGGCCGTGTAGAGCTCAGCTCCGAAGTCGACGCCCATGTTCTGAAAAGCATCTGCTGCAGGGGCGCAGCAGCCGGACACAGAGTCAGGGCCGCTTGACGCCTGCCCGCCGCCGATCACGGCGAGCGCGGCACTCGCGTACCGCTCCCGCACCTGCTCGCGCACCACTGCTGATTCGTTTGCCACGGTCCGCATCTCCTCTAGATCTTCGATTCACATCGAAATGGCATCTTTGACGTTTGTCAAATTATCAAGGATGCTTGCGCGATGCCCAAACAGCTTCCCGTCATCGATGCGACGGCGCCGCTGTGTTGTGCGCCGCTCAGTGCGGGTGTGATGTCCTACAAGGACGCGCTCGCTGTCGCCAAGCGACTCAAGGCTGTCGCCGACCCGGTCCGGGTGCAGCTGCTGTCGATGCTCGCCGACGCCCCGGTCGACGGCTGCTGCACCTGTGACCTGGCGCCCGCGGTTGGTCTCAGCGAGGGCACCGCCAGCCACCACCTCAAGCAACTCTTCGAAGCCGGCCTTGTGACCAAAGAGCGCGTCGGAATGAACGTCTACTACCGGACCATCCCCGAGGCGCTCAGCGCACTGGCGCACGTCCTGTTCCCTGTGTAGCAGGACGAGCTCGGCCCGTCAGACCGACCGCGGTGCGCAGCCCCGCCGCACGGTCATGCGGCGTCGGGGCGACGGCGGCGGCGACCGACCGTGGTCGCGGCGGTGCCGAGACCGACCAGAACGAGGCCGAGAACGAGGATCTGCTCGATCGGGGCGCCGGTGTAGGACAGCGACGGCCCGGCGGCGACGATCTGCACCGGACGGGAGCTGAGGCTCACGTCCGAGTCGCCGGCCGTGCTGTGCGCGACGACGCGGAAGGTGTAGGCCCTCCCCGCGGTGAGCCCGGACACCACGCACCATGTCGCCGTTTCCGGCGTCGGTGTGCACGTGGCGCCGCCCGGTGCCGCGGTGACCGTGTAGCCGGTGATGGTCGACCCGAACAGGTGGGCCGGCACCTGCCACGTGACGGTCACCGACGTGCCCGACCCGTCGACGGCCGGCGCCACCGGCGCCGACGGGGGCCCGGCGGGCATCGCGCTCACCACGGCGGACGGCGCGCTTGCACCGACGAGGTTCGCCGCGACGACCGAGAAGCGGTAGGTCTTGCCATTCGTCAGCGGCTCCACGACACACGAGGACCCGGTCGTCGAGCAGGTGCCGCCACCCGGCTGCGCGGTCACCGTGTAGGTCGTCACCGCCGAGACGCCGGCGCCGGCGAACGTCGACCAGCTGATCGTCACGCGGGCGTTGCCGGGAACGGCGCGGATGCCCTGCGGCACCGGCGGCTTGCTGCCCGGGCTGACCGACGTCGGGGGGCTCGAGGGGGTGGGCGCCGGGGTAGCGGACCCGGTTGGGGTAGCGGACCCGGTTGGGGTAGCGGACCCGGTCGGGGTAGCGGACCCGGTCGGGGTAGCGGACACGGTCGGGAAGACAGAACCGGTCGGGGTAGTCGATGCGCTAGGGGTAGCGGACACCGTCGGAGTAGCCGACACCGTCGGAGTAGCCGACACCGTCGGAGTGCTCGACACCGTCGGAGTCGGCGTGACCGAAGGCGCGGGTGCGACCGGTGTCACGGCGGCCGACGACGCGGAGTCCGGGCCGGTGCCGACCGCATTGATCGCGGCCACGGTGACCGTGTACGGCGTGCCGTTGGTCAACCCGGAAACGGTGCACGGACTCGCCGTACACAGCGTCGCGGCACCGCCGGGCGTCACCGTGACGCGGTAACCGGTGATGGGCGTCCCGCCGTCGGATCCCGGCGCGGTGAAGGTGACGGTCACGAGGCCGTCGCCGGGCGTCGCACCGACGGCCGTCGGAGCGTCGGGCACGGCGGCGGGGGTCACGGCGGCCGACGGCGCGGACGCGGCCCCGGTGCCGACGCTGTTCGTCGCGGTGACGGTGAACGTGTACGAGACGCCGTTCGTCAGCCCCGCAATCGTGCAGGGACTCGTGCACGTGGTGACCCCGCCGCCCGGCGAGACGGTCACGGAGTAACCGGTGATCGGCGTCCCACCGTCACTCGGCGCCGTCCATGTGACGACGGCTCCGGCGTTCCCGGCGGCGGCAGTGACTCCTGTCGGTGCGGCCGGCACGGGCCCGGGCACGACCGGGGTGGAGGCCGCGGACTCCGGACCGCTGCCGATGGCGTTCGTGGCGTGCACGGTGAAGCTGTACGAGGACCCATTGGTCAACCCGGACACGACACACGGGGACGCTGCGCACGAGACCGTCGCGGAGCCGGGGCTGGCGCTGACGGTGTAGCCGGTGATCGGCGAGCCGCCGTCGAAGGCCGGCGCACTGAAGCTGACCGACGCGGACTGGTCACCAGCGACGGCGCCGACGGCGGTCGGGGCGTCCGGTGCACCGGCGGGGGCGACGGCGGCGGAGGCGGCGGAGTCGGGTCCCGTCCCGACGGCGTTGCCGGCGGCGACCACGAAGGTGTATGCGGTGCCGTTCGTGAGACCGCTGACCGCGCACGGGCTGGCGGCGCAGAGCGTGACCGACCCACCCGGCTGCGCCGTGACGCGGTATCCGGTGACGGCGGATCCGCCGGTGGCAACGGGCGCCGTGAACGTCACGACGGCGGACGAGTCGCCCGCGGTCGCGCCCACCCCTGTCGGGGCGCCCGGCACGGTGGCCGGTGTGACAGCGGTGGACGGCACGGACTCCACACTGTCGCCGATCGCGTTCGTGGCGTGCACGGTGAACGTGTAGGAGGTGCCGTTCGTGAGGCCGCTGACGGTGCACGGGCTGACCGCACACGAGCCCGTCATCCCCGACGGTGACGCGGTGACGGTGTAGCCGGTGACCGCCGAACCGCCGTCCGACGGCGGCGCGTTGAACGTCACCGCCGCGGACGAGTCGCCGCGTGTCGCGGTGACGGCCGTCGGCGCGTCCGGCAGCGTGGCCGGCGTCACTGGAGCCGTCGGTGCCGAATCGGGGCCCGGGCCCGCGGCGTTGATGGCGGCGATGGTGAAGGTGTAGGCGGTGCCGTTCGTCAGTCCGCCGACGGTGCACGGGCTCGCCGCGCACAGCAGGACGGCGCCGCCGGGATGCGTCGTGACGCGGTAACCGGTGATGGCGCCGCCGCCGTTGGCCGCGGGTGGCGCGAACGTCACGACCGCTTGCCCGTCGCCGCGACTGGCGGCTGCCGCGGTCGGCGGCCCCGCGACCGTGATCGGGGTGATGGACGGGGACGGTGCGGACTCCGCCCCGTTGCCGATGCTGTTGGCCGCGTGCACGGTGAACGTGTAGGCGGTGCCGTTGGTCAGGCCGGGCACGACGCACGGCGACGCACTGCAGGTCGCGGTGGCGCCCCCCGGGGACGCGGTCACCGTGAACGAGATGATGGCGCTGCCGCCGTTCGAGGCCGGCGCACTGAAGCTGACGGAGACCGACTGGTCACCCGGCACACCGGACACGCCCGTCGGCGCGCCGGGCGTCGTCATCGGAACAGCCGCGGCCGACGCCGGTGACTCGCTGCCGTTGCCGACGGTGTTGCTCGCGTGGACCGTGAAGGTGTAGCTGGTGCCGTTGGTCAGCCCCGTCACGGTGCACGACGTCGCGGCGGCCGCCGCCGTGCAGGTGTTGCCACCCGGGCTCGAGGTCACCGTGTAGCCGGTGAGCGGGTCGCCGCCGTTGCTCGCCGGCGCGGTCCAGCTCACGCTGACCTGCGACGCGCCGCGCAGCACCGACGGGGTGCCCGGCGCGCCGGGGACCGTCGCGGGAGTGACGGCCTGCGGCGTCGCCTGCGGGCTCGCGCCGATGGCGTTCACCGCCCGCACGGTCACCGGGTAACTGGTGCCGTTCGTCAAGCCGGTCACGGTTCCCGTGACCGTGGGCGAACCGGCGGTGGCCAGCGACTGCCACGTGGTCCCGCCGTTGATGGACACCTCGTAGCCCGTGATCGCTGACCCGTTCGCGCCGGGAGCCGTGAACGAGACCACGGCCGTCTGGTCGCCGCGGGTGACGACGAGTCCGCTCGGCGCGCTCGGGGGCCCGGCCGGGGTGACGGCAGCGGAGTTGGCCGACTCCGTGCCGGCGCCAACGGCGTTCACGGCGTGCACGGAGAACGTGTAGGACGTGCCGTTCGTCAGGCCGCTGACCGTGCACGGGCTGCCGCACGACTGCGTGCCGCTGCCGGGGTGGACGGACACGACGTAGCTGGTGATCGCGGAGCCGCCCGTCGACGCGGGCGCCGTCCAGGTCACGACCGCGGACGCATTGCCACGCACCGCCGAGACGCCGGTCGGGACTCCCGGGGTGGTCGCCGGAGTGACGCTGTTGGACGCCGCCGACTCGACGCTGTTGCCCACGACGTTGGTCGCGTGGATGGTGAACGTGTAGGCCGTCCCATTGGTGAGCGAGCTCTTCACGCACGGGCTGGCGGAGCAGGCCACCGTCGCGCCGCCCGGTGAGGTCGTCATGGTGTAGCCGGTGATGGGCGAGCCACCGTTGCTCGCGGGCGCCGCGAACGCGACGCTCGCGAAACCGTTGCCGCGCGTCGCGGCGAGAACCGTCGGCGCACCCGGCACGGTCATCGGCGTGACGGAGGTGGACGCACCCGATTCGGCTCCCGAGCCGGCCGCGTTGGTGGCGTGCACGGTGAACACGTAGGAGGCGCCGTTCGACAAACCCGTGACGGTGCAGGGGCTCGCCGCGCACGTCGCCGTCACCGGCGTGCCGGGTCCGGAGGTCACGGTGTAGGACGTGATGGCCGAGCCGCCGGTGGCGCCCGGCGGGGTGAAGGCGACGGTCGCCTGCGCGTTGCCACCGGTCGCCGTGCCGATGGTCGGGGCGCCGGGCACCGCCGCGGGCGTCAGCGTCACGGTGTTGCTCGCGGCGCCCGTGCCGGCGCTGCTCAACGCACGGACCTGCACGGTGTACGACGTGCCGTTCGTGAGACCGGTGAGCGTCGCGGCGACCGTGGTGACGACGTTGCCGTTGACGACCGCGTTGCTCGACGTCGTCGGCTGGGTGGCCCACGCGCCGCCGTTGACGGAGCTCTCATAACCCGTGATCGAGGAGCCACCGTCGTTCGGCGGGGTCCACGACAGGTCGATCACGGTGTCGCCGCGCACTCCGTTGAGAACGGGGGCGGCGGGGACGGCCGGTGCGTTGGCGACCGTCGTGGTGCCCGTGGCCGTCACGACACCGGCGAAGCCCGTGCCCAAGGAGGCGTCGGCGTTGGTCCGGCCGCCGTACTCGACGACGTAGCCGCTGGTGCCCGTGTTGCCCGGCGGCAAATCGTTCCACTTGCCGAGAGTGCCGCTCCAGTTGGTGACGGCGACGTACTCGCCCGCGTACGCGACGGCGCCGTTCACGTTGAAGTTGTTGGGTTCGCCGCCGGCCCAGCTGCTGTAGAAACTCCCGGCGTTCTGGAACGTGCAGGCGCCGGCCGCGTTGGTGCACTCGCTGATGACCGTGCCCTGGATGGGACTCTCGTTGGCGCCGACCGCCCAGCGCCACACCCGCGCGTAGGTCGTTCCGCCGACGACCGCATACGACTGGGAACCGTCCGTGGCGGCGGCTTCATATGCTCGCGCGCCGAACCAGATGTTGGTGGCGTTGGCGATCTTCGTGGAGATGAATGCGTTGACCGTGTCGTTGGGGATCGTGGCGAGATAGCCTTGTTGGCCTTGGAAACTGGAGGCGCGGGCGTTGATGTCGCTGGTCGTCCACGTCACCGAGGGGCTCGCGACGTACTGGTAGAAGTGCTGGTTGCTGGCCAGGTAATACAGCCCCGCCTGCGACACGAACGCGGTCAGCGACACGTGCGCCGTGCCGGTCGTCCCGGTCGTCACGAGCGAGACGGAAGCCAGGGCCGTGTCGATGTCGGACTGCAGACCCGAGAAGGTGACCGACTGCGTGCCGGTCCAGCTGTTGTTGTAGCCGAGGACGACGTTGGTGGTCGTGCCGACGCTCAACGTGGCGAAGTCCGTGGCAACGGTGACCGTGAGGTCGTCGATCGCATCCCCCGACACCGTGAGACCCGACAGGCCCGTCGACCCACTCGGCGGGACGCGCACGGTGGAGCTCGGCGTCACCGTCAGCGTCGGTCCTGTCGCGTTCGCGCTGGTGGCAGTGACGGCGCCGAACAGCATCGAGGCGGCGACGAGCACGGCGCTGAGCAACGCGCGCATCCCGCGCGAAACAGTGGTGGGTCCCCGACCTGAGGTGGTGTCCGACATGTGCGTGCCTTCCGTTCGTCAGCCGTGCGCGACGGTCAGCGTTCGCTCCCCTGGCTCTGCCGTTGGGGTGTCAATCGGTGCCTTCCGATGGATCTTGAGTCAACGGCGGGCCATCTTCGGCTCCACCGAAATGACTAGGTGCGCGTGGTCCTTGCGGAGGTCCTGGCGTCGTAACGCAGGAACGCCGGGACGGCTGCCGCCAGCGCGAGCACGCACGCGACGCAAGCCAACCCGCCGCTGACGACCGCGAAGCCGGGCGAGACGAGCCGCGCGACGCCACCCGACTCGAGGTCGCCGAGGCGCGGGCCGCCGGCGACCACCGCGATGAAGACGCCGCCGGTGCGTCCGCGCATCTCGTCCGGGGTGCCCGACTGGAGCATCGCGTTGCGGTAGACGGCGCTGACGAAGTCGGCGGCACCCGCCGCGGCGAGCAGCAGGATGCCGACCCAGAACACGTGCGTCAGGCCGAACGCGGTGATCGCCAGCCCCCACGCCACGATGGCCGCGACGATCGCCAGACCGTGGCGGTGCACCCGCGACATCCACCCACCGGACAGGCCGCCGAGGAGCGCACCGGCCGCGACGCCGGCATACATGATGCCGACGGCAGCGGGGCCGACGTGGAACTGCTCACGGGCGAGGACGGGAAACAGCGCCCGCGGCATCCCGAAGATCATCGCGATGAGGTCGACGTAGAACGTCATCGCGATCAGCGGCGCGGCCTTCAACCACCGCAGGCCTTCCAACACCGACGAGTGGCCCGCCCGGCGACCGCCACCCGCGGGCCGCAGCCGCGGCAGGCGCGCCGCCGCGATCAGCACGGCCGTGAACGAGAGCGCATCGAGGCCGTAGACCGCGGCGAAGCTGTGCGAGGCGAGGAGACCGCCGAACAACGGGCCGACGATCGTGCCCGCGTTGAACGCGACCTGCCCGATCGCGTTGGCCGCGGGGAGCAACTCGGGCGCGATCAGGGTCGGCAGCGCGGCGTTGCGCGCCGGGCTGTCGATCGCCGTGAGCGCCGACTGGACCGCGACGAGTGCATACAGCGGCCACACGGAGTGCAGGCCGGCAAGGACCGCGAGCGCGACGCCCGCACTCGCGAGGGCCTCCCCCGAGTTGGCGATCAGCATCAGCGTCCTGCGGTCGTACGCATCGACGATGGACCCGCCGTACAAGCCGAAGACCACGAGCGGGACGAACCCGAACACGCCGGTCAGACCGACGAGCAACGGCGAGTGCGTCATCGCGTCGATCTGGATGAGGACCGCGACGGCCGTCATCTGCGACCCGACGATCGACACGATCGACCCGAACCACAGCCGCCGGAACGGGGCTGATCGCCGCAACGGCGTGATGTCGAGGGCGACTCTCGCGAGCCGGCCGCCGACGCGTCCGGCGCGCGGCGGCGAGGTCTCGTCCGCCGTGTCCGGCGCGCCCGCAGTCATTGCCCCATCTTGTACGACGCCGCTCGCGCGGCCGATCGTCAGGCGACCGGCAGGGACCCGGTGCGCAGGCCAGTGGCTGGCGAGGAACAATGGGGGACCGCGAGCGCATTCGGTCAGGAGACGGCACGTATGACGGACTTCATCCCAGGCCTCGAAGGCGTCGTCGCTTTCGAGACGGAGATCGCCGAGCCCGACAAGGAAGGCGGCGCGCTGCGCTACCGGGGCGTAGACATCGAGGAGCTCGTCGGGCAGACGCCGTACGAGCAGGTCTGGGGCCTGCTGGTCGACGGTGCGGTCGAGCCGGGGCTCGAGCCGGGGCCGAGCGACCCTCTCCCCTTGCGCACCGGCAACATCACCGCCGACATCCAGGCGGGCGTCGCCGCCGTCGCGGGGTCGTGGCCGCTCAAGACGTTCTACGACATCGACGAGGCGCAGGCACGCACTGACCTCGCTCGCGTGTCAGCCGCCCTCATCTCCTTCACCGCACAGTCCGCGCGCGGCAACGCGGCGCCCGTTGACGAGGCATCCATCGCCGAGGGCTCGACCCTTGCCGAGCGCTTCTTGATCCGGTGGCGCGGCGAGCTGGACTCGGCGCAGGCGGCGGCTATCGACGCCTATTGGGTTTCTGCCGCCGAGCACGGAATGAACGCCTCAACCTTCACCGCACGCGTCATCGCCTCCACCGGCGCGGACGCAGGTGCCGCCATATCCGGAGCCGTGGGCGCGCTGTCGGGCCCCCTCCACGGCGGCGCCCCGACCCGGGTTATCAGCATGATCGAAGAGGTCGAGCGCACGGGCGACCCGGACGCGTACGTGAAGAAGACGCTCGACGAGGGTGGGCGGCTCATGGGCTTCGGCCACCGCATCTACCGCGCCGAGGACCCCCGCGCCCGCGTCCTGCGCCGCACCGCGAAGGAGCTCGGCGCCCCGCGCTACGAGGTGGCGGAGGCGCTGGAGAAGGTTGCCCTGGCCGAACTGGCCGAGCGCAAGCCCGACCGCGTGCTGCCGACGAACGTCGACTACTGGGCGTCCGTCGTGCTCGACTTCGCCCAGATCCCGTCCGACCTGTTCACGCCGCTGTTCGCCTGCGCCCGCACCGCCGGCTGGTCGGCGCACATCCTCGAGCAGAAGCGGCTCGGCAAGCTCGTCCGCCCCGCGGCCCGCTACACCGGTCCTGGGGCCCGCTCGCTGTCGTCGCTGTAGCGGCTCGTCGCCGCTGTGTGTGACGTAGCCGCGCCTCGCCCGCCCGCGCCTCCGCGAACATTTCCCGTGCCCCTCGCCGCACCACCGCCTGACAAGGACCCGTCGTGACCGACATCCAGATCCCCGCTGACCTCCTGCCCATCGACGGCCGCTTCGGCGCCGGCCCGTCGAAGATTCGCCCCGCCCAAGTCGACGCGCTCGCCGCGACCGGCCGCGCCTACCTCGGCACCTCCCACCGGCAGAAGCCCGTCAAGGCCGTCGTCGGGCGGGTGCGCGCCGGGCTCTCCTCGCTGTTCGACCTCCCCGCCGGCTACGAGGTCGTGCTCGGCAACGGCGGCACGACCGCGTTCTGGGACATCGCGACGTTCTGCCTCATCCGCGAGCGCTCCCAGCACCTGACGTTCGGCGAGTTCGGCGCGAAATTCGCGCAGGCGGCCGCCGAGGCGCCGTTCCTCGGCGAGCCGTCCGTCATTCCGAGCGACCCGGGCACGGCTCCGACCGCCCGCGCCGAGGCGGGCATCGACGCTTACGCGTGGACGCACAACGAGACGTCCACTGGCGTGGCAGCGCCTGTGCAGCGCGTCGCGGGTGCCGACGACGGGGCGCTCGTGCTGATCGACGCGACATCCGCCGCCGGTGGTCTGCCCGTTGACGTGCGTGAGAGCGACGTCTACTACTTCGCACCGCAGAAGTGCTTCGCGTCCGACGGTGGGCTCTGGCTCGCGCTGATGTCCCCGGCCGCGATCGAGCGGGTCAGGGAGATCAAGGCGGGCGGCCGCTGGACGCCGGCGTTCCTCGACCTGCAGACGGCCATCGACAACAGCCGCCTCGACCAGACCTACAACACGCCGGCCCTCGCAACGCTGCTGCTGCTCGCGGAGCAGGTCGAGTGGTTCAACGCCAACGGCGGGCTGTCCTGGGCCGTCGGCCGCTCGGCCGACAGTGCGCACCGTCTCTACACGTGGGCGGACAAGAGCGAGTATGCAACGCCGTTCGTCACCGACCCGGCGCTCCGGTCCAGCGTGGTCGGCACCATCGATTTCGCCGAGAGCATCGACGCGACCGCCCTCTCGAAGGCGCTGCGCGCCAACGGTGTCCTCGACACGGAGCCCTACCGCAAGCTCGGCCGCAACCAACTCCGCATCTCGATGTATCCCGCGGTCGACGCCGACGACGTCGAAGCCCTCACGCGCTGCATCGACTACGTCGTCGGGCAGCTCGCCTCCTCCTAGACTTTTGCGGACCTGGGCCGGACCACCGACTGCCCGGAGCACTGGCCAGCTAGCCGTTCAGCTAGCCGACAGCTAGCCGAGTCCCCCATGTCCGCGGCGGCGGATGCGGGCGGCGGCAACCGAGACGAGAGTGGCGACGACCAGCAATTCGGCGATGGTCGACCACGGCGCCGGACGCGGCGACTCCCCGGCGTCAGCCGCGGGAGTAGGCGTCGGCGTGTCAGCTCGGGGCGTATCAGCTCCGGGCGTATCAGCTCGGGGCGTATCAGCTCCGGGCGTGTCAACTCCGGGCGTGTCAACTCCGGGCGTGTCAACTCCGGGCGGTTGGGCGGACACGCCGGCCGCCGGCACCGGGACCCGGTAGACCGTCGAGTGCTGTCCCTCGCTGCCGACGAGCACGGTGTCGTTGCCGCTCCACGTGATGGATTCCGCCTGCCGCAGCGGCGGGAGCGCCAGCTCTTGCGCGGGACCGTTCGGGAAGACGGCAGCGTCGTACACGGAGATGCCCGAATAGGAGACGAGCGCGATGCGCCTCCCGTCGGGTGACCACGAACCGCCGGTCACGAGGCTGGCGTCGAGGTCGCCGATGCGGTGCAGGTGCGTCCCGTCGATGGCATACACGCGCGCGCCGAACAGCTGTTTGGACACGACGAAACGCGGCTTGCCCCCCGGCGGCACGAGTAGTGCCTCGGCGTCGCGCGGGCCGTCGTCATAGGTGAACCGCAGCACCCGTGCGCTCGCCGGGTGAGCCGCCGTCCGCCGCTCGGGAACGGCGTAGAGCGTCACGGATCGGCGCACGGCGCGGTTGTCCCCGATATCGGCGAGGTAGACGGTGTGGCCGCTGATGGCGATGTCCTCCCAGTCCACGTTGGTCGCGCCGCGGACCGGGACGCGCGCCACCGTCCGGCCCGTCCGCGTGTCGACCACGAAATAGTCGGGCGTGCCGCCACTGTCGTTGTGGGTAAGGACGTGATTCCTGTCGTACGACGAACTCGCCATCCCGCTCGACTCGCTGATCGCGGGGTCGCTGAATGTGCAGACGGGCGACGGGCCGGGCAGGAGCCCGGCGGCGGTCATGAGCCCGGCGGCGGTCATGAGCCCGGCGGCGGTCAGGAGCGACAACGGCGACGCGCCTGCCAGGATCACCCCATCAGGATCGCACGCGAGGGTGTGTCGCCCCCAGCGACACCCGAACTCTGGAGGTCAGCCATGCCGGCGCAAGCACCCGATGAGCAGGCACCAGAACTGACGCACCGGCAGATCCTCACGATCCTGCTCGGGCTGATGCTCGGCATGCTGCTGGCGGCCCTCGACCAGACCATCGTCTCGACGGCGACACCGACGATCGTCGGCGACCTCAACGGTCTCAGCCACATCGCGTGGCTCACGACCGCCTATCTGCTCGCGTCGACGGTGACGACCCCGATGTGGGGCAAGCTCGGTGACCTCTTCGGCCGCAAATACCTGTTCCAGGGCACGATCGTGCTGTTTCTGATCGGTTCTGCGCTGTGTGGGATCGCGCAGTCGATGACGCAGCTCATCGCTTGCCGCGCGATCCAGGGTCTCGGCGCCGGCGGCATCATGGTGCTCGCCCAGGCGTCCATCGCGGATGTCGTGCCGCCGCGCGAACGCGGAAAATATCAGGGCTATTTCGGGGCGGTGTTCGGTGCGTCGAGTGTCATCGGCCCGCTGCTCGGCGGGTTCCTCACCGAGCATCTGTCCTGGCGCTGGATCTTCTACGTCAACGTGCCGATCGGCATCGTCGCGCTCGTCGTGACGACGCTCGTGCTGCCCAACACGATCGCGAAATCCAAGCCCGCCATCGATTACGCGGGTTTCGTCGTCCTCGCTGCGGCCATCAGCTGTCTCGTGCTTTTCACGACGTGGGGCGGCGCGACGTACGCGTGGACGTCGCCGATCATCCTCGGCCTCATCGCGGCGGCGCTGGTCCTCACGGCGCTGTTCGTCGCGATCGAGCGCCGCGCGGCCGAGCCGGTGATCCCGCTGCAACTGTTTCGCAACCGCACGTTCGACGTGGCCGGCGGCGTCAGTTTCATGATCGGCCTCGGCATGTTCGGCTCGATCATCTACCTGCCGCTGTTCCTACAGCTCGTCAGTGGAGCGTCCCCGACCAACTCGGGTCTGCTGATGCTGCCGCTCATGGCGGGGCTGCTGACGGCCTCCATGGTGAGCGGGCAGCTCATCAGCAAAACCGGTCGCTACAAGGTCTTTCCCGTCGTGGGCACCGCGCTGTCCGCCGTGGCGATGTTTCTCCTGTCCACCATGAGTGTCTCGACGCCCCACCTGCTCGCTTCCGCGTGGATGATTGTGCTCGGTGTCGGCATCGGCCTGGTCATGCAGGTCATGATTCTCATCACGCAGAACTCGGTCGACCGGGCCGATCTCGGCGTCGCCACGGCAACGGTCAGCTTCTTCCGGTCCGTCGGCGGCTCTGTCGGAGTGGCCGTTTTCGGCGCCGTCTTCACGGCAGGACTGGCGCGCAACCTCGCCGGTGCGCTGCCGGCCGACGTGGCCGCCAAGCTGCATGCAGCAGGGGGCGGCAGTGTGGCTGCGATCGACAAGCTGCCCCCGGCGCAGCAACTGAGCTACAAGGTCGCGTTCGCTGACGCACTCACGATGATTTTCACGTACGCCATTCCCTTGATGCTCGTCGCGTTCGTCATCGCGCTGCTGCTCCGGGAAGTCCCGCTCCGTGGGCCGGCGTCGGTCGACAAGCCGATCCCGCAGCACGGCAGCGACACGGCGCGCGAGCTGACAGCCTCATCGGCACCCGGCACGGCCGAACCGGACGCGGAACGACCAGACTGACCGCGGCCGGGCGCGTCACGCACCGCCGGCGAAGAGCGCCGATGGTGGGACGCGGTTTCGCCAAGCGCCGAGGACCGTGTCGACAAGTGCGTCGGTAACGCCGGCGCTCGTGTCCACCTCGACGTCGTACGGACCGAAGGTGTGGATCGCGTTCTGCTCCAGATGGGCACGGCCCTCACCAATCCGCCGGTCGCCGCGGACCCGTTCACGTCGCTCGAGCTCGTCGAGGTCGCAATGCACGCCGACGAGGAAGACGTCGAAGCCGTCGAGCACCTGCGCGAGCCGGGCGCGCCACGCGACGAACTCGACGACCTCCTCCACGATCAGGTCGTTGCCCGCCGACGCCAATGCGGGCAGGCACCGATGGAAGCCGTCGAAGAACCTGGGCCTCATCGACGGCCACCACGCGAACTCGCCCGCCTCCTCGCGGCGAGCGGGCAACATGCCGGCCGCCACGAACAGGTCGGACGACACGTACAGGTAGGGCTCGTCCAGGGCCGGCTGCAGCCGGCGGGCGAGCGTCGATTTGCCCGCACTTGACGCACCGTTGAGGTGGATGACCCGCCCCCGGCCACGGGGCACGGGCACCGGTTCGATCGTCACGGGGCCACCGTAGCGCCGTGGGGCGATCACGGACTCCGGCCCTGCGCACGTCACCGGTCAGGCGCCCCCGGCGAGCGCGAGCAGGCCGGCGAACCCCAGCACGTACAGGACGAGGACAGCCACCGAATCGATACCCATGCGCAGCACATTGCGGCGAGGCCGGAAGAGCAGCCCGGCGGCGTAGACGGTCGTCAGCAGAGCCCCGAGGCCGGTGAGGTAGACGTCCGAGTTCTGCGATTGCGGCAGCACCGCACTCCCGGACAGCAGGTCGGCGAGGACGAAGAGGACGGGCAGGAAGGCGTTTCCGCCGAAGATGTCGCTCATCGCCAGCTGATAGTCGCCCATCCGCACGGACGTGATGCCGGTCGACAGTTCGGGCAGTGAAGTGGCCGCGGCCAGCACCGTCGCGCCGAACAGCACGCCCGTCAGGTGGATGTGCTCAGCGATCGCATCGCCACTGTGCTCCAGCACGACGCCCGCGACGAGGGTCACGACGGCAGCAACCGCGAATACGACAACGGAGTGCACGGTGGAGGTGCCCGCCGCTCGCGCCTTGGCCTCCTTGGTCTTCTGCGCGTGCCCCTTCGGCTTGTCCTGATTGTCGGGCGCCTCTCCGGAGTCCTGCCACGGGAGCCGGCCACTCGCCCGGTTGATCAGAAAGACGCCGATGACCCAGACGACGGCAATGAGCACCGACGACGGGCTCAACCGCGCCCAATACAGGTGCGTGGGCAACTGGGTGCCCATGACGACCGTCACGAGGACTGCCAGGACCAGCGTCGCTTCGAGGACGAGGTTGAGACTTGCCGCCTGGTACGTCAACGGCCGGCGCACCTTCATGCCGACCGCGTCGAGAATGACCAGGACCACCGTCTGGATCGCAATGCCACCGAGGATGTTGCCGATGGCGACCCCGATCGACCCGCTGAGTGCGGCGCTCACCGTGATCGCGAGCTCGGGCAGGTTCGTCGCGACGGCCAGCAGGACGACGCCACCCACGGCGGATCCGAGATGCAGCCGCTCGTCCAGCACGTCGACTGTCGGACAGCTTCATCCCGGCGAGCCAGATCGCCGCTCCGGACGCCACGAAGAGCAGGACGAGCAGTGACATCGGCACACTGCTCACGTGCGCGCCTCCCTTCGAACGACCGACGACAGTTCGTCGTTGTACGACGACATGTATCTCTTTCCCAAACCGGGCAAACGGGTCGGTTCCTCCATGGGTCGACAGAAGCGCTGCGTAGTCGCTCGAGCACGGATAGCGATAGTTGTCCCTCTCCCTGTTCACATCCGGAGGTCGTCGCTAGAGTTCGCCGCTGTAGGCAGCCGACTCGCTCTGACGAACCCGCAGGAGGTGCTCCATGGAGGCGATACGCTGCGACTGTTGCGGTGGCTACGACTCCGCAAGCACCCAACGCGCGGAGGGTCTGTGCCAGCGCTGTTCCTACTTCCGCCGCCGGCTGCAACTCGCCAGCCGCGTGGAGGTCATCCTCGCCGCGATGATTCGCCGGCACCCGCGCGACGCCGTCCGCATCCGGCGCCTCCGTCATTGGATGATGCGCGCGGACGCGGCGCAGCTCGGCGCCGTCCAGGTCACGTCGCCGTAGGCGCGACCATGGGCAGCTCGCGATGAGCGCCCCCGTCGACATGACGATGAGGAACGCCCCCTTGCTCGCGACGTTCGGCCAGCCGACGCTCGAGCAGGTCGCCAGCGTCGCCGGCGTCTCGCGCGCCACTGTCTCCCGCGTCATCAACGACTCCCCGCGGGTCAGCGAGACGGCCCTCGCGCGGGTGAACAAGGCGATCACCGAGCTCGGCTACGTCCCCAACCGGGCGGCCCGATCGCTCGTCACGCGGCGCACCGACTCCATCGCCCTCATCGTGTCCGAACAGGACCAACGCGTCTTCTCCGACCCGTTCTTCGGCGGCATCATCCGGGCGATCTCGACGGGCCTCGCCGAGACACCGCTGCAGCTGGTGCTGCTCATGACGCAGACCGGGCAGGACCACGAACGCCTCGGCCGCTACGCCAAGGCACACGTCGACGGCGCGCTGGTCGTCTCCGCGCACGACAGCGACCCGGTCCCCGCGATCCTCGCCAAGGCCCGTCTCCCCACGGTCGTCATGGGCCGGTCTTTCCAGACCGACGTGCCGAGCCTGCCGTGGGTCGACGCCGACAACTTCGGAGGCGGCCGCATCGCGGTCGAACATCTCTACGCCAAGGGGCGCCGCCGGATCGCCCACATCGCCGGCTCCACCGACATGTTGGCTGCCGTCGATCGCCACCGCGGTTACCGAGCCGGCCTGGAGGCGGCCGGGCTCCCGTACGTCCCATCGCTCGTCGTCGAGGGCCATTTCCTCGAGCACGGCGGCTACGACGCCATGCAGGAGCTGCTGAAGCGTCACCCGGAGGTCGACGGTCTGTTCAGTGGCTCCGACCTCATGGCGTCCGGTGCCCTTCATGCCCTGGCCGACGCCGGCCGCAGCGTGCCGACAGACGTGTCGGTCGTCGGGTTCGACGACAGCGTCGTCGCGAGCCACACCCGGCCGAGGCTGACGACGGTGCGCCACCCCATCGACGTCATGGGCCGCATGATGATCGAACTGCTCGTGCAGAAGATGGCAGGCCAGGCCGAGGTGGACAACGCGATCCTCGACACGGAGCTCATCCTCCGCGACTCCACGTGAGAGCGGAGCCCGTCGCGCCATGCCGTCCGTGACCAAGACACCCAAAGCGTCCCTGCCGTCCCCGCCGCCGCTCGTGACCAACGAAGCGGCCGTCGTCCTGTGGGGCACTGCCATCTGGTGCGTGGCCCTCGGCGTGCTGTTGCTCACCCGCGGCTGGCTCCGTCAGCACGACGCGCTCTGGTGGACCTGGGTGGCCGTGACGGGCATCGGTGTCGGGCTGACCTGGGGCCCGTACGCGATCTGGAAACGGCGGGCCTTCTTGAAGGAGCACGGCTTGGGAGAACCCGGCGGGCAACCCGACCTGCGCGACGGGCGGCAGCCTCAGTAGTTGGGGCTGATCTCGCCGTTGCGCAGCGCTGCCTCGTACATCGCGTCGTAGTCGGCGTCGGTGAGCTCCACGGGAGCCGCAGCATCGTCCAGGCCGTCCACGTCGTCCAGATCGTCCAGATCGTCGACCTCGACGTCGTCCCCGATGGGACCCACCGCGAGGGCCAGGGGCTCGACGTAGTCGGCGTCCGGTTCGCGGCCTTCCATGTCGATCGCGAGGTCATCGACGATGACCGGCAGGGGCTCCGGCAGCAACGGGATGTCGGGCACGGCCTCCGAGTGCGCGCCGCAGCCGTGATCGACCGACACGACGCGGCCGTCATCGGGCGCGAAAACGTTGGTGCAGGCGCCAAACAGGGCACCCAGACCACCGGAGAGCCGGTAGTAGAAACCACACGAGGCGCACGGGCCGGGGGCCTGCTTGGCGATCGGGGCGAACGGCCCGTTGTCGCCGTCGTACCAGCGTTCGGCAGCCTCCTCACGACCGATCCGCGACAGGACGCGTTCGCGGCCGAAGCCGAGCTCGTCGATCACCGGCGCGTCGAGAGCGTCCACGACATCGGTGTACGAAGGGACGAGACGGATGTCGTCGGGCCGGTGCGGCAGCAGGTCGCCGGGGCCGATGTCGCCGGGACGCAGCCGCTGGTCGTACGGGACCCAGTCCTTCGACAGGACGGCGCTCGCGCCGGGCAGCAGCACCACCTCGTCGACCGTGACCTCGTCGACGCCGGGTGCCCGGGCGACGGTGACGGCCCAGCGCCACCCGCGGTAGCCGTTGGACAGGCACGCGAAGTAGTGGGTGGCGACGAGTTCGTCATCGGGGAGCACCTCGACGTGCTCGCCCACCTCGTCCCCGCCGGCCTCCAGCGCGACGGCGCGCGCGAGATCGACGGCCTCGGCGCAGAGGCGGTCCAGAGGGGTCGACGTATCCGGCATGTGTCGAGTGTCGCGCATGTCGGCCCAACCAGCGACACTGGGCGCATGGATCCCGTGGCGCGTCGGCGCGCTGTGCGCGCAACCGCCCGGGGGGTCGGGACCGCCGCGCGCGCCGGCGGGCGGGCAGGTGCCTTCGTGGCCGTGACCGCCGGGCGGGGCAGCCGGCGCTGGTGGCAGTGGCTGCGCGGGTCGGCCCGCAAGCACGGCGCGCAGACCAGCGGGCTCGACCGGCTCATCGAGCTCCACGCGGTCCAGAGCGCCGCCGACGCCGCGGTGGCCATCGCGCTGGCCGGCACGCTGTTCTTCAACGTGCCCGTCGGGCAGGCCCGCGGCAAGGTCGCTCTCTACCTGCTGATGACGCTGGCGCCGTTCGCGATCGTCGCGCCGTTCGTCGGCCCGCTGCTGGACCGGTTCCGCTCGGGTCGCCGCTACGCGATCGCCGCGACCTGCCTGGCCCGTGCCTTCCTCGTCTGGGTCATGGCGGGCGCGCTGCACGGGGAGGGCCTCGCGTTGTATCCGGCGGCCTTCGGGGTGCTGGTCCTCGGCAAGGGCTACGGCGTGGCCCGGTCCGCCGCCGTCCCGCGCCTGTTGCCGCGCAGTCTCGGCCTGGTGCGGGCCAACGCGCGGGTGACCCTCGCCGGCACGATCGCGGCGGTCTTCTTCGGCCCGATAGGCGTCGGCATCTCCCATTTCGCCGGGAGCGACTGGCTGCTGCGCGCGAGCGCGCTGCTCTACCTCACGTCGATGGTGCTCGCGCTGCGGCTGCCCGCGGCCGTCGATTCGCCGCTCGATTCCAACCCGCTCGTCGAGGTCGGCCCGCACGGCACGCAGCTGCTCCTCCCGACGCCCCCGCCGGCGCCACCCGCCCGGCGACGCTTTCAGCTCCCCCGGCCGACGCCGCTGCCGCCGTCGATCATCGCGGCGTTGCGCGCACAGGCCGCGCTCCGTGCCCTCGTCGGCTTCCTCACCCTGTACGTCGCCTTTCTCATCCGCACGGGCCACCTCGGCGGGCTCTCGCAGACGACTGCGCTCGGCCTGCTCGTCGCGAGCGCGCTGCTCGGCGGCGTGGCTGGCACGTGGGCCGGTGATCGGATCCCCACCCGCAGCCCCCACCAGCTCCTCGCCGGCCTCGTCGCGGCCACCGCACTCGCGTGCGCAGTCGCAGCGGTCTTCTTCAGCGCTGCATCCGCGATGACGATGGCGGCGCTCGCCGGCTTCTCGCAGGCCCTCGGCAAGCTCGCCCTCGACGCTGTGATCCAGCGCGACACGGTCGATGACGGGCGCGCCTCCGCCTTCGCCCGCACGGAGACGCTGCTGCAGCTGGCATGGGTCGTCGGCGGCGCGCTCGGCCTCGCGCCCATCGTGGGCACGTGGGGCTTCGGGCTCGCCGCGGTCGTCGTCACGGCCGGGCTGATCGTGTCGATCAAGGCGGGCCTGCACTGGTTGCCCGACCGGGAGGGTCGCCACGCGGCCGAACCCGATCCGCAGCCGCGCGAGCTGTCCTCGTGAGGACTCTCGTGATGGTCGCCGTCGCCATGGAGGTCGAGACGCTCGTCGCAGGTCACGACGCCCGTCCTGTCATCCTGGGGCGTCTTGCCGGGCTGTCGATGCGCACTGCAGCCGGTGAGGTGGTCGTCGTCGCCGGCGGAGTCGGGGTCGCCGCCGTGACCGCCGCAACGGCGAGCGTGCTGGCGGTCGAGTCCTTCGACCTCGTCGTGTCGGTGGGGATCGCCGGTGGCTTCGACGTCGCGGTCGGGTCGGTGGTCGTCGCCTCCCGATCGATCGCTGCCGATCTCGGTTGCCAGACGCGCGACGGCTTCCTGTCGCTGTCGGAGATGGGCCTCGGGGTCGATGCGTACGACGTGCCTGTCGACTGGGCCGAGGAGTTCGTCTCGCGTGCCGAGTCGACCGGACTGCCGGTGACGACCGGGGTTATTGGGACCGTCTCGACCATCACCGGCACCGCCGAAGGGGCCCACGAACACCGCGCCCGCAACGCGACGTCAGCCGAAGCCATGGAGGGCTTCGGCGTGGCAACAGCCGCCGCCGTGCACGACGTTCCGTTCATCGAGGTGCGCGCGGTGTCCAACTCCGTCGGCCCGCGCAACGTCGCCGCGTGGCGCACAGCCGACGCCCTCACGGCGATCGGCGCCGTCCTGACCGCCGTCTTCGGGGAGCCTTGGCCGTGGTGAGCCTGGTCGTATCGCCGTGTCCCAACGACACGTTCATCGTGCACGCGTGGCTGCACGGGCTCGTGCCCGGCGCTCCGACCGTGACGCTCGATTTTCATGACGTCGACGTCGCGAACGGCATGGCCGAGCGCGGCGAGGCCGACGTGCTCAAGATTTCGTACGCCGCCTTGCCGTACGTCCTCGACAACTACCGCTTGCTCCCCGCCGGCGGGGCGCTCGGTCGCGGGTGCGGGCCGCTCGTGTTGTCCCGGGCCGGCGACACGGCGCGACCCGTCAGCGGGTCGCGCGTCGCGATCCCGGGCGACCGGACGACGGCCTACCTGCTCTACCGGCTGTGGGCCGCGAGCGACGCAGGCGAGATCGCGGTGCTGCCGTTCGAGAAGATCATGCCGGCCGTCGCTGCGGGCGAGGTCGATCTCGGGCTCGTGATTCACGAGGCCCGCTTCACTTTTTCGACGTTCGGGCTCGAGGCGGTGGTCGACCTCGGCGCGTGGTGGGAGGGCGAGACGGGCTTGCCGATCCCGCTCGGCGCGATCATCGCCCGCCGCTCACTGGACCCGGCGCCGCTCGTTGCGGCGCTGCGCGGCTCGGTCGAGCACGCGTGGGCGCACCCGGCTGACAGCGCCGCCTTCGTCGCCGATCACGCGCAGGAGATGAGCCCCGAGGTGGAGTCGGCGCACATCGCGACCTACGTGACGTCGTTCAGCGCCGAGCTCGGCGACGAGGGGTATGCGGCGATCGAGGCGCTGCTCGGGCGGGCCGCCGACGCGGGGCTGCTGCCACGCGTCGACCCCGCGGCGCTGCGCAGCTGATTCTGCCTGCCGGCGGCGCGGTGAATCGCTTGTGCACGCGTCACTCCGTTGGGCGACGTCCGCACCGACGCTAGAGCGCTGGGCCGCGCGTGAGAAGCACCAGCGACTGCTGACCGAGTGCGACGAAGCCCAGCCGCCGTGCGATCGACAACGACGCCGCGTGACCCGCGGCGGCCCGCCATTGCGGCAGCAACCCGCGGGTCAGCACGTCGCGGGTCGCCCCGGCCGCGGCAGCCGTGGCGTATCCCGAGCCCCGGCAACCGGGCGCCGTCAGCACGCCGAGGTGCCCGACGTGCGCGCCCCAGTATTCGGTCGTCGCCAGTGCGGCCGGTGCGCCCGCGGGGGTGACGGCGACGACGACACTGTCGTCGCGGCCGACCGCTGCTTCGTCGATGTCGTCCGCCGAGCACTGAGCCAACACGACGGCAATGTCCTGGGGGCTCGCGGGCCTGACCGCTCGCGACGGCGCGACATCCACGAAATCGCGTTCCTCGAGATAGGAGAGCGACGCCGTACCGACATCACGAAAGGGGCGGGCCCCGAGGTCGGCGAAGGAGTCGGCGAGCGCGTGGACGTCGCCGAACACAGCACGCGGGAGCGCCGCCAGCCGGTCGTGGAGTGAGACCGGCGCCGACACGACGCACCCGCTGCCGAGAGCCAGGACGGCGATGTCACCGTCGGACGGCACGATGACCACGTTGTCGTCGGCGACGAACGCCGGATCCACGCCGAGCAAGCCACCCCAGTGCTCAGCGGCCCGCTCGAGAGCCGACCGCGTCACCCGCTAGATCTCGAGGTCGCGGGCCACCGCGTGCATGAGCTCGGCGACCTTCTGTGCCGTCTTGCGGTCCGGGTATTTGCCGCGGCGCAGGTCCTCCTGCACCGCCGACTCCAGCACCTTGACCATGTCCTCGATCATGCCGTGCAGCTGGTCGGGGTCGCGCCGCTTGAGCTCCGCCTGCGCCGCGACGACGCTCTTCGGCGCGTCGATCAGGTGCACGGTCATCGCCTGCTGGCCTCGCCGGCTGTCCACGACGCCGAACTCGATCTTGGCGCCGGCCTTGAGCTCCTCGACGCCCGCGGGCAGGGACGCCTTGGGCACGAAGACATCGCCTTCGCCGTCGTCGCGTGAGACGAAGCCGAAACCCTTTGCTGCGTCGTACCACTTGACCTTGCCGGTGGGCACCGCGGGAACCTCGTCATCGATGGGGGGCGGGAAAACTTGCGTCAGCTTAGGCTACGGCGCTCCCCGCTCCTGTGCGAGCAGGTAAAGCCATGCGCAGCTTTCGCCTACCGTCCACCCGCAGGCCACCTTCCCGTCGCCGCCACGACGTCTGAGCGGAGTTGCTTGAGCGGTGCAGCGGTCCACCCGGGGCCGCACTTCCGGAAGGATGGGCATGCGCTCGATTCCCACGTACGGCGCGATGGCAGCAGGCCTCGGCCTGGCCGTCGCGACCAGCATCTCCGCAGTGTCGGCACCGGCCGTCGCTGATTGGCGCAGCACCATCGCCGCCGGGGTGACGCCCGACGCCAACGCCCGCGTCGGCGTGCAGGACAACCGCCTCATCTCGGGCCTCGACGAGAACCCGGTCGCCTGGGGTGCCCTGCGCCTCGGCAACGCCGACACGGCCGGTGGCATCACGCACTACGGCTACAACACCTCCAACGGCGGTCCGCTGACGCAGGACCCGAAGGAAGCGTTCAAAACCGAGCCCGACAAGAACGTCTACCTCGCGGTCGGCGGCCACCACTACCTCTACCAGGGCCACGAGGGTGCCCCGCGCGGTTACGTCACGCGGGTCGACCTCGATCAGACGGACCCGACGCTCAAGGTCTCGCTCGTCGCCGACGTCGACGCCGCGGGCGCCCCGCTGCCGTCCTTCGACGGCATCACGTGGGACCCGTGGACGCACCAGCTGTTCCTGACGTCCGAGGCCAAGTATCCGGTCGGCGGTGTCTGGGCGGTCACGCTCGACGACGCCGGCAACCCCACCGCAGGGACGGCGACGCGCGTTCCCGCCCTGGGTTCCGGTGGTTACGAAGGCGTGCAGAACGACAGCGACGGCAACATCTGGCTCGTCGAGGACATCGGCGGCGCGGCGGCGGGCGCCAACGGCAAGGGCAAGGCGCCCAACAGCTACGTCTACCGCTTCCGCCCGGTCAACAAGGCTGATCTGACCGCCGGTGGCACGCTCGAGGCGCTGCGCGTGCACCGCGAGGGTGGCGCTCCCGTCACCGCCGCCGAGCTCGCCGCCAACCCCGCGGATCCGTTCGTGACGGCGCTGCACACGCTCGGCAACACGTTCGCGACGGACTGGGTGACGGTCAACTCCGCAACGACGCTCACCGACCCCGCCGGTTTCAACTCCACGAAGGGTGCAGCGGCGGCCGGCGCGACTCCGTTCAAGCGCCCGGAGAACGGCGTCTTCCGGCCCGGCAACGGCTTCCGGCAGTTCTACTTCACCGAGACCGGCGACACCAACTCCGCCAGCCCGCTTCCGGGTGCGTTCGGCGGGATCTTCGCGCTGCAGCAGGACACGCCGAGCGCGAAGTCGGGCAAGCTGTGGCCGGTCACGATAGGCGACGTCGAGCACACCGGCTTCGACAACATCTCCTTCGCCGGCCATGACGACGTGATCGTCGTCGAGGACGCCGGGGACGGCTTGCACCAGCAGCGCAACGCCCTCGACTCCATGTACGTCATCAACGTGCACAAGGAGCACGAGGCGACTCCGACGCTGCGGTTGCTCGCCGAGGGCCGCGACGCTTCCGCCACGTACGACGCGCTCACGTCGCCGGGCTACAACGACGGTGACAACGAGATCACCGGCATCCACACGTCCAACGGCGACCCGACGATCGGCGGGCTGCTCGGCACGCGGGTGCCGACCCCGTTCGCCAACGGCTGGCGCATCTTCTGGACGCAGCAGCACGGCGACAACATCACCTGGGAGATCACTCCCGCCGGCGCCAAGTAGCACGGTCCGCGGTTTGCAACTGCCTACAGTTGCAAACCGCGGACCGTCAAACTGTTGCTGGACTTAGAAGTCCATGCCGCCCATGCCGCCGTCGCCGCCGCCGCCACCGGCCGGCGGGTTCTTCTCCGGCTTGTCCGCGATGACCGCTTCGGTCGTGAGGAAGAGCGCGGCGATCGACGCGGCGTTGACGAGCGCGGAGCGCGTCACCTTGGCCGGGTCGATGATGCCGGCGGCGATGAGGTCGACGTAGTCACCCGTTGCCGCATTCAGGCCCCAACCGCTTTCGAGGTTGCGGACCTTCTCGACCACGACGCCGCCCTCGAGACCGGCGTTGATCGCGATCTGCTTGAGCGGGGCCTCGAGCGCGATGCGCACGATGTTGGCACCGGTCGCCTCGTCGCCCGTCAGGTCGAGCTTCTCGAACGCCGTCTTGCCGGCCTGCAGGAGGGCGACGCCACCACCGGCGACGATGCCCTCTTCGACGGCCGCCTTGGCGTTGCGGACGGCGTCCTCGATGCGGTGCTTGCGCTCCTTGAGCTCCACCTCGGTCGCGGCACCGACGCGGATGACCGCGACGCCGCCGGCGAGCTTGGCGAGACGCTCCTGGAGCTTCTCCTTGTCGTAGTCGCTGTCCGAGCGCTCGATCTCCGCGCGGATCTGCGAGACGCGGCCGGCGATCTGCTCGGCGTCGCCGGAGCCCTCGACCATGGTGGTCTCGTCCTTCGTGACGACGACCTTGCGGGCGCGGCCGAGAAGGTCGAGCGTGGCATTTTCAAGCTTGAGGCCGACGGTCTCGCTGATGACCTGCGCGCCCGTGAGGATCGCGATGTCCTGCAGCATTGCCTTGCGGCGGTCACCGAAGCCGGGGGCCTTGACGGCGACCGACTTGAACGTGCCGCGGATCTTGTTGACGACCAACGTCGCGAGAGCCTCGCCGTCGACGTCCTCGGCGATGATCAGGAGCGGCCGGCCGGACTGCATGACCTTCTCGAGCAGCGGCAACAGGTCCTTGACGGCGCTGATCTTGCCTTCGACGAGGAGCACGTACGGGTCGTCGAGCACGGCTTCCTGACGCTCGGCGTCGGTCACGAAATACATCGACGTGTAGCCCTTGTCGAAGCGCATGCCCTCGGTGAGCTCGAGCTCGATGCCGAACGTGTTGCTCTCCTCGACGGTGATGACGCCTTCCTTGCCGACCTTCTCCATCGCCTCGGCGATGTGCTTGCCGACGGTGGCGTCCGCGGCCGAGATCGTCGCGGTGGCGGCGATCTGCTCGGTCGTGGTGACCTGCTGCGCGAGGTTGAGCAGGGCCTCGGAAACGCTCTCGACCGCCGCCTCGATGCCCTTCTTGAGGGCCATCGGGTTGGCGCCGGCGGCGACGTTGCGGAGGCCTTCCTTGACGAGGGCCTGCGCGAGAACCGTCGCCGTCGTGGTGCCGTCACCGGCGACGTCGTCGGTCTTCTTGGCGACTTCCTTGACCAGCTCGGCGCCGATCTTCTCCCACGGGTCTTCGAGCTCGATCTCCTTGGCGATCGAGACACCGTCGTTGGTGATCGTGGGGGCGCCCCACTTCTTCTCCAGGACGACGTTGCGGCCGCGCGGGCCGAGGGTGACCTTGACGGCGTCGGCGAGCTGGTTCATGCCCCGCTCGAGCCCGCGCCGCGCCTCCTCGTTGAAGGCGATCATCTTGGCCATTTGGGTGGTCCTCCCACAATTGATGTGACGTGTAGTTGGCGACCCGACGGTGCCCGCGACGGACGGCAGGCGGGTCGTGCCCGCTTGCCTCACAGCCGGTCAGTTGTCACTCGACTGGTGCGAGTGCCAGCTCTCAGGTTTAGCACTCGACCCTGCCGAGTGCAAGCGCAGGGTCGTCCACGGGGTCATCCCGACAGCGCCGGGCCACAGATGTCGGGTCAGCCGACAGCGAGCGCCCTAGCGTCAGGAGCCCCACCGAAGGAGTGCAGGTGTTGGATCGACTGAACCAGGCCCTGGACCACATCGAGAGCCACCTCGATCAGCCGATCGATGTGGCCGAGCTCGCGCGCATCGCCCTGACGTCGGAATACCACTTTCGCCGCATGTTCTCCGCGCTCTCCGGGATGCCGCTGTCCGAGTACGTCCGCCGCCGCCGCCTCACAGTGGCCGCCGCGGAGGTTCTCGCGGACCGCACGTCCCTGCTCGATGTGGCCATCCGGTACGGCTACGGGTCGGGCGAGGCCTTCGCCCGCGCCTTCCGGGCCGTGCACGGGGTCGGGCCCGGCGAGGTGCGCCGCGCAGGAGCGGCGCTGTCGTCCCAACCCCGCATGTCCTTTCGTCTCACCGTCGAAGGAAGTAGCAGCATGCGATATCGCCTCGTCGAGAAGGACAGCTTCCGGATTGCGGGCCGCCGGGCGCGCGTCCCGTTGGTCCACGAAGGCCTCAACCCGGCGGTGACGGACTTCATCCGCGGCATCGACCCCGCCCAACTGGCGCAGATCAAGGCGCTGGGCGACCAGGACCCCGCCGGCGTCGTGAGCGTGAGCGACAACATCGTCGACCGCACGCAAGAAGGCACCGACTACGACTATTTCCTCGGCGTCGCCACGTCTGCGCCGGTGCCGGACTCACTCGACTCGATTGATGTCGCCGCCGGCAGCTGGGCGGTCTTCGACAGCGACGGCCCGTTCCCCGCGGCCGTGCAGAACCTCTGGCGCGACGTGTTCACGCAGTGGTTCCCCGCCAACCCCTACCGCAGCCGGCCGGGGCCGGAGATCCTCCGCACCCGCATCTCAGCCGATGGCAGCACCGCGGAGGCCGAACTGTGGATCCCCGTGGAGCGCGCCCTGCCGTGAGCGACACCGGCGGGCGCGGCCGCCGGATCCCGTGCCTCGTCCACGGAACCGTCGGCGCCCTCCAGCGTCTCTTCCAGGGAGGAGGGGTGCATGGGTCCGTCGGGAGCGCGCGACGAGCAGTTCAGTGAGTTCGTGCGGCTCCGGTACGACGGGCTCGCGCGGCTGGGCTTCCTGCTCAGGGGTGACGAGCGCCCCACCGAGAAGCTGCCCTTCCTCCGCAGCAGCGGGCGGTGCTCGTCCTGCGCTACTTCGAGGACCTGTCGGAGGCTGACGACCACGAGGAAACGGAACCGCGCCATGGCTGACGACGAACGCATCCGCACCCTCCTGCGGGCGGCCGCCGACGGGTCCTCGCCCGACGCCCCGGTGGGCCGGCTGGTGTCGGCCGCTCGCCGCAGCGTGCGTCGCCGACGCGTCGTGACGGCGGCAGTGACCGCTTGCGCAACGGCGGCCGCCATCGCCGTACCGATCTTGCGCTGTCCCACGACTCGACCCACGATGCGGCGGGCCCGCCTCCCACCGCGAGCGCGACGCTGCCGTCGTGTTCCGCAGCCTGACACGTCGCCGTGTCGGGGACCGGTCACGGTCAGCGGCGATGCAGGGCCGCCCACGCTCCGGGCAACAGCCCGGCCGCCAGCAGCACCTTGAGCGCGTCGCCGACGAGGAAGGGTCGCGCACCGAGGGCCCACGCGCGGGGCAGGGACACGTGCACGGCATGCGCGAGCCACGGCACGCCGATGGCATAGATCAGCGCCGTCCCGAGCACCATCGTGGTGGCCGTCCGCAGCGGGGACCGGTCGCCGCCCCGCTCGGCGAGGCGCCCCACCACCGCGGCGGCCACGACGAACCCGAGCACGTAGCCGAAGGTCACCGCCCACCCGGACCCGCCGTGCGCGAACCAGGGCACCCCGAGACTCCCGGCAACCGCATAGAGCGCCATCGACAGGCCGGCGTCCCGCCAGCCGAGCGCGGCCCCGACGAGCAGCACCGCGAACGTCTGGCCGGTCACCGGCACGGGCGTGCCCGGCACACGCAGCGACAGCTGGGCGCACAGGCCGACCAGAGCGGCCCCGGCCACCACGAGTGCCGCGGAACGCGCAGCCGGGGACACCCGGGGCGCCCACGCGTCCGCCAGCACCCGGCGGCGCCCAGCGAGCGGCGGCAGAAATGTCGTCATGGTTCCTCCAGTGGATGTCGTTGCCGAGGAGCATCGTGTCGGCGCCGGCAGGCGCTGCCGATGCCGGTAGGGCACCGCGTTCACCCGGCGGTTCTGGAGGTTTCCTCCAACGACGGAGTGCGGAAGGATCGGCGATCGCCGCGCGTTGGGTGACGTTAACGCTCAACTTCGTGGAGGCGCCCCGTGCAGGTCGAGATCTGGTCCGACTCTCGGGCAACACGCTCGACGTGCACCGCGTTCTCCACCTCGCCGCGGGCATCGCCGAGGCGCCGGCGCTCGGCATCAGCGGCGTGCCGTTCTTCGTCGCCGACCGGCGCTACGGCTCTCCGGCGCAGCCCGCGGACGTGCCACTCGGCATGTTGCGGCAAGCCTGGGCGTCAGCCCACCCCATCGTCATGGCCGGCGGGGGCGACGACGCGTCGTGCATCGACGCCGCCTGCGCCGTCTGACAATCCTTTCCTGTACGACGTTTTCGCCCCCTGCACCCGGAGGACCCGCACATGAGTGACGCCCAGCCCTGGACCGACGCCCTGCGCAACTCGCACCAGCGCCTCGCGAAGCTGGCGGCGGATCTGGGCGCCGACGACGTGCGCAGCCCGTCGTACGCGAATGGACCATCGCGGACGTCCTGTCCCACCTCGGCAGCGGCGCCGAACACAGCGCCCTCATGACGACGGCGGCCCTCACCGGCGGCGAGGCGCCCGGCGGCCAGCAGATGCAGCCGATCTGGGACCGCTGGAACGCCAAGACGCCCGAGGAGAAGGCCGCCGACGCCATTTCGACCGACGCCGCCGCCGTGCAGCGCCTGCTGGACATCCCGCCGGCGGAGCGCGAGTCGGCGCACCTGTCGTGGCTCGGGATGGAGTTCGACCTCGCGGGGGTTGTCGGCATCCGCCTTGCCGAGCACGCCGTGCACACGTGGGACATCGCTGTGATGCGTGAGCCGGGCGCGGTCCTCAGCGCAGACGCGTCGGCGCTGCTCGTCGACACGCGCACCGCGCACCGCGCGCTGGGCAGCCAAGCCGAGCGACAAGACCTTCACGCTGGCGGTCACGACGACGGGCCCGGGACGCGAGTTCGCGCTGCGGGGCGGCGAGTCCTCGACGCTGACCGCCGGGGCCCCAGAGCAGGCGGACGGCACGCTGACGCTGCCGGCCGAACAGCTCATCCGCCTGGTCTACGGACGGCTCGACGGCGCCGATGGCGCCGTCCTCGACGCGGCCGGTGTGTCGTTCGATGACGTGAAGGCCGTCTTTCCCGGCTTCTGATCCGCGGCGTCAGCCGGCCGCGCGGCGCAACCCCGCCCGGACGCGCTCGAGCGTCGCCAGCTCCGCCACCAGCGGGTCGATCACCGTCGTGCGGGCGACCGCGGCGAGCCGTTCGTGCAGCAACGCACGCACCTGCCGACTGCGGCGGCGGCCGCCGACCCGCGCGAACAGGCGACCGACGAGCGCGACCAGTAGGCCGGCGAGCGCACCCCCGGCGACGAGCCAGGTGGGCAACGGAACGCGGTGCCATTCATACATGGGCGGATCCGGCAGCCGGAAATACTGGAGGGCGGCGAGCACGCCCAGCCAGACGACGCCGGCGAGCAGCGCGAGCACCAGCACGAGCTGCACGGCGCCGAGCACCCGCCACCACGACCGGGGGCGCACGACCGGGATCGCCGTCGGTGCCACCGCCTCCTGCACGGCCATTCCCAGGCGCCGGTCATCACTGCCCACCGCCCGGCGCACGGACGGCTGCCACGCGGCCGGCACGCTGTCGCTCACGCCGGTGACGACGGCGCGCACCGCGTTGGCGAGCTGCGCCTGTCCCACCGTCGCCGCACCGCCGGCCGCTGCCGTCGGCGCGACCGCGGGGGCGCGACCACGGCCGAGCGCCCGCAGCGGGTCGCGGCGCAACCGGCCCACCCAGCGCGTCACGGGCCAGCCGGTGCGCAGCGCCGCCTCCCGCCGGTACGACGCCCCTGCGGCCGCGGCCAACCCCGGCGCTCCCGCGGCGACTTCGAGCGCCGCGATGAGCTGCGCCCGCTCCCCGCGGCCGATCGTCGCCGGGTCGCCGCCCGCCACCTGATCGGCGAGCCTCGCGGTCACGCGCGCGACGTCCGCCGTGATGCGGGCGACGTGCGCCTCGTGGCGCTCGACGGCTCCCGTCAGCAGCGTCTGCAGCTCGACCAGACCGGCGCCGGTGCGTGCGGACGTGGCGACGATCGGCACGCCGGCCAGGCCATCGGCCCGCAGCAGACCGCCCAGGTCGGCGAGGCATTGACCGGCCTGCGCGGCCGTCACCCGGTCGATCTGGTTGAACACGACGACCATGACTTCGGCGTACGACGACAGCGGCCGCAGGTAGTCCTCATGCAGGACGCCGTCGGCATACTTCTGCGGGTCGACGACCCACACGAACAGGTCGACGAGATCGAGCAGCCGGTCGACCTGAGCGCGGTTGCCGCGCTCGGTGGAGTCGAAGTCGGGCAGGTCGACGAGCACGAGCCCGTCGGCGAGCCCGTGCCCGTCGGCACGCCCGTCGCCGTCGACGGCGCGGGGCGGCAGTGCCGTGATGTCGCCGGCCGGGACACCCAGCCGTTCGAGCAGGGCGGCCGCCGGGTCTGCCCCCCACACCGCCGCGTGCGGGGTCGACGTGGTCGGTCGCGTCACCCCGACGCGGGCGGTTTGCGTCCCCGTGATGGCGTTGAACAGGGAGGACTTGCCGCTGCCGGTGGCTCCTGCGAGCGCCACGACGGTGTGCCGCCCCGCGATCCGCAGCCGCTCGCCGGCGCGGGAGAGCACTGCGCGCGCATCCGCCACGTCCGCCGCCGACAGGCGTCCGTCGGCGTCGGACAGCACCGCTTCGAGGGCGGTGAGCCGGTCGCCGACGTCCGGTGCCGCGGGGCGGCGGCCCTTCACCGGGTCGCCCGCTCGACGCTCGCGGCAGCCTCCGCGAGCGCCGGCGGCGCGGGCGCCGGCAGGACCGAGTCGTAGCGGGCGCGCTCCGTCGCGAACAGCTCCTCGACGCGCCGACGGAGGTCCGAGCGCGCCTGGGCCGCGAGGTCCCGCACGGCCTGGTCGCCGAGCAGCGCCTCGAGCAGCTTCTGCCCGACGGCGGACGCGCCGCCGGCGACCGCGACCTCTCCGCCGCTCAGCCCACCGGTGTGCGCGAAGACGGCAACCATGACGAAGAGTGCGGCTCCGTTCACGCCGTACGAGAGGATGCGCGCCACCGTCCGCTTCCCCTGAGCCGTGTCGCGGACGATGTCCAGGATTCCGTGCTGCCACTCGCGGACCATGTCCTTCGCGCGCCCGGCGAACTCGGGCGACGGGCGATCGAGGGCGTGCTCGCGGACGAGCGACGCCCCGTCCGGGCGGTGCCCCCACGCATCGGCGATGCGCTGCGCGGCGCGCGCGTCGGCGTCGCGGACCAGGGCCTCCACGCCGGTCTCGAGCGCGGCGGTGAGGTCGGCGCCGGCCGGCGGGCGGCCGGTCACCGCTGCCGCGATCCGGTCGCGCAGCCGACCGATACGCGACTCGAGCGTGCGCAGCAGTTCACCGGTCCCGACGAACTCCTGCCAGCGCACGAGCACCTCGCCGCGCAGCACGCGGCCGTCGCGCAGTGCGTCGTCGGTGTCGGTCAAGGCCGCGGCGAAGGCCGACCCGGCCACGCCCGACAACTCGGCGGCACCTTGGGCCTCCGCTTCCTGGGCGGCAACCAGGGCGCGGGCCCTTTCTGCCACGGTCCGCAGCGCGCCGGCGAGGGTCTGGCGCACGACCTCGTCGCGGGAGGCGGCGTCGGCGGCGAGGGCCTGCAGCCAGTCGCGCAGCGGCGCGACGGCCTCGGGCGGCAGCAGCCCGTCGACGGCGGGCGTCTCGACGACGGAAAACAATGGCGCCCAGCCGAGGCCGTTGGCCTCGAGGTTGGCGGTCAGATCCGCGGCGACCTCGCCGAGCGCCTCGGCCGGGACGCGGTCGAGGACGATCGCGAGGGCGATCCCGCGCTCGCCGGCCTCGCGCAGGAGATCCCACGGGACCGCGTCGGCGTAGCGCGCGGCTGTCGTGACGAACAGCCACATGTCGGCCGCGTCGAGCAGCTGACGCGCCAGCCGCCGGTTTTCCACGACGATCGAGTCGACGTCCGGGGCGTCGAGCAGTGCCAGGCCGCGGGGCACGGCGTCGGAGGAGACGAGCCCGAGAGTCGCCGGCGCGTCGGAGCCGCCTGGTGCGCGCGTCATCCCGGGCAGGATCCGCTCGTCGGCGAACCACGCCGCATCGTCGGGGTGGCAGATCAGCATCGGGGCCCGGGTCGTCGGGCGCAGCACACCCGAGCGGGTGACGCGTTCACCGACGAGTGAGTTGACCAGCGTCGACTTGCCCGCGCCGGTCGAGCCCCCGACGACAGCGAGCAGCGGCGCGTCCAGCCGGCGCAGGCGTGGCAGGACGTAGTCGTCGAGTTGATCGAGAAGCCGGCGCTGGTCGTCGCGCGCTGCAGCGGCACCGGGGACATCGAGGGTCAGGTGCGTCACGGCGACCGCCGCGCGCAACCGCAGCAGAGCGTCGAGCAGCGGCGGGCCGCCTGAGGTGATCGTCACGCGGCCAACGTCCCCGCCCTGGGCCGTCTCGACCCTTTCGCGGGCCGCCGACGTGCGGGTGGCAAGAACTTTGTCTCCCCGCGCGCGCCCAGGGTGCTCACGTCGGACATCGCGTAGCGACGCAGCCACGTCCTACCAGCTCAAGGAGAGCGGCCAGCGATTGCCCGCGAACCCGGTGTATCCGCTGACGACCGCGGAGCAGTTCGGCGAGTCGTTCCTCGAGGCCCGTGCCCCTCAACGGGGCGCCCGTGTCCTGGATCGGCGCCCGTCGCGATACTTGTCGCGACGAGCGCCGACACGGGAGGTCTCGATGGTCTCGATGGTGCCCCGCCTGCAGGTGGCCATGGATGCCGCCGACCCGCACGCGCTCGCCCGTTTCTGGGCCGCCGCGCTGCACTACGACGTCGAGCACCACGGGCCGTTCGTGGACAAGCTCGTCGCCGACGGGCTGCTCGCGGCGGAGGAGACGATCGAGCTCGACGGCCAGCGGGCTTTCCGCGACGTGGCTGCCTGCTCCGACCCCGCTGGCGCGGGGCCGCGGCTGTTCTTCCAACGCGTTCCGGAGCGGAAGTCGACCAAGAACCGCGTGCATCTCGACGTCCAGGTGGGTCCCGTGCTGGCCCCTGCCGAGGTCGAGCGCCTGCGTGCCCTGGGCGCGACGGTCGCCTGGACGACGGCCGACCGCGGGCCCGTCACCACCACGATGCGCGACCCGGAGGGCAATGAGTTCTGCGTCAGTTGATCCTGAGGCGGGACGTCAGAGGCCGGCGGGACGTCAGAGGCCGGCGGGACGTCAGAGGCCGGCGGGACGGCAGAGGCCGGCGGGACGGCAGAGGCCGGCGACCCCGCGGGTCACCGGCCTCTTGTCGTACGACTCGTACGACGAATCAAATCGTGCGGACCTTGTCGGCCTGCGGACCTTTCTGTCCCTGCGTGACCTCGAACTCCACCCGCTGGCCTTCATCGAGGGACTTGTATCCCTCGGTCTCGATGGAGCTGTAGTGGACGAACACGTCCGGGCCCTGGTCGACGGCGATGAAACCGTAGCCCTTCTCGGAGTTGAACCACTTGACGCTGCCCTGTGCCACTGTTGCTCCCGGTGTCGTTCGATGGTCGTGCGACCCGCAGTGCACGGGCCGACGCGGTCGGGCGGCTGGGGACCGCGTTGCGACCTGACGGCACGCTACACGTGAAGAGCGCCGGTCGACAGGGGTTCGGCCACGATCACTGTGGGTCACCGCTCACGCGCGCGCTGCCGGCCAGTCGACGCCCGGGGCGCGGTGGTAGTTGACGCCCATCGCCTCCCACCGCAGCGCCTGCGCGGCCAGGCGCGCGCGGAACGCCGCCCAGTCGCGCCCGGCGGATGACCAGCCCGCCTCCGCAATCGCCGGGAGCCGCGGAAATGCCATCGATTCGACGTCGGCCAACGTCTCCAGGGTCTCGGACCACAGCGGCGCTTCGACGCCGAGCACACTGCCGGGGGCCGCATCGCGGATCACGGAGCCGGGGTCCCAGTCGTAGCTCTGCAGCACGCTGACCCGGCCGGCCCACTCGAGGCCGAGCGGGTGGTCGTCGTCGTACCTCATGTCGAGGTACGAGCGGTCCGCCGGCGACAGGACGAGCTTCACCCCGCGCGCCGACGACTTCGCCAGCAGTGCCGCGAACTTGCTGGTGGTGTTCCAGTACTGCACGACCGAGCCGGCGCGGAGCGTGGCCTGCGCCGTCTCCTCCCAGCCGACGAGCGTCTTGCCGTGCTTCGTCACGATCGCCTGCACCCGCTCGATGAATGACGTGTATTGCTCGTCACTGAGGGTCTGCACCTCATCGCCGCCGATGTGCAGGTACGGCCCCGGTGTCATCGCGGCGAGCTCACCGAGCACGATGTCGAGGAACTCGTAGGTGGCGTCGGCGTCGATGCAGAGAGAACTGAAGCCGACCTCGATCCCCGTGTAGGGCTCGGTCGCCTTGCCGTTGCAGTTGAGTTCCTCGTACGACGACAGCGCGGCATTCGTGTGCCCCGGCATGTCGATCTCGGGGATGACCGTCACGAACCGCGCGGCCGCGTACTCGACGATGTTCGTGTAGTCCTGCTTGGTGTAGTAGCCGCCGGCGCCACCCCCGACCGCGGTGAGCGCGCCGATCTCGGTCAGCCGCGGGCGGCCCGCGATCGCGATGCGCCAGCCCTGGTCGTCCGACAGGTGCAGGTGCAGGACGTTGAGCTTGTAGAGGGCGATCTCGTCGATGTACCTCTGCACGTCGGCCGGGGCGAAGAAGTGCCGCGAGACATCGAGCATGGCGCCCCGCCACGGGTAACGCGGGGTGTCGACGATGTGCGTCGCCCCGATCGACCACGGGCCCGCTTGCGAGGTCCGCGACTCGATGGTCACCGGCAGGAGTTGCCGGAGGGTCTGCACGCCGTAGAACAGGCCGGCCGGAGCTTGCGCCTTGACCGTGATGGCCCTCGCCGTGACCGACAGCTCGTAACCTTCGTCGCCGAGGTCGGTGGCGGCGGCCTCGAGGGCGAGGCGGATCGTGCCGTGGGCGGGGGTCGCGCCCGTCGTCACGCGCGTCACGGGCACCGGATAGCCGGTGGCCGGGCGCAGCAGCGCGGCGAGCTGCTCGGCGACGGCCGTCGCACCGTCCCCGGCGATCACGGCGGTCGCCTCGGTCAGGACGAACGGGCCGCCTGGCGTCGCGGTGACCTGCGCCGGGGCGGGCACCAGCGTGAGGGCCGCGTCGGGCGTCGCAACTGTCATGGCGGTGTCGCCGTCCTTCGGGGAGGGGATCGGAAGCGGGCTGCTGCTGCTCGGTGCGGGGCTGGCTGGCGTTGTCACTGTCGTCGCGTTCGTGGTGATCGGCGCGTTCGGGGTGGTCGTCGGACGCGAGCAGCCGGCGGCCACGGCGGCCACGATCACCAGGACGCCCGCGCGTGTGCCCGCTCTGCGCCGCATCTCGCGACCGTACAACAGGTCTAGACCTCTGCCCACCTTCTCCCGGTCCGCGATCGACGTGCCCTCCCCGGGGCGCGACAATCGCCGCATGGGACGGCAGCAGCGCGACGTGGCGATGGACCTGGGGCCCTCGAGCGGCGCCGGGGGCCTCGCGGCCCTCGCCGCGCGGGCCGACTCGCTGCGCAGGGAGTGGGCATCGCACCACCTGGCACTGCGCGTGGGCGCGGACGGAGCCGTCCGTGCGCGGACCGTGCTCCCGTCGCGCTATCACGCCTACCCCCACCTCAGGGGCCGGCTGACGACGGACGGCGGCGTGCTGACACTCACGGCGACGATCGTGGAGTCGTTCGCGGAGGTCGTCGTCCCGTGGATGTACGCCGTCGTCGCCACGTTCTGCGCCGTCATGACCGTCGTCCCCATCGTCAACGGCGATCCCACGCCGGGCGCGTATGTGCTGGGACCGGCAGCGATCGCGTTCGGCGGCTTCGCCTGGTCCTTCGTCCGGCTGCGGAGCCGCGTGTTCGCCGTCGACGCACAACGCATCACCGAGCAGGTGCGGTCGACGCTGCGCGACTCCGCGGGTCGTGTCCACGCTGCCGCACCGGGTCGATGAGCGCGGAGCCCGTGCGCTTCCGGGGCCGGCTGACCGAGGCGAACGGCGTCGGCGGCCGCTGGGTCGAGTGCCCGTTCGACGGCAAGGCGGTCTTCGGCTCCGCGCGGGCGCCGGTGGTCGGCACCGTCAACGGTCATGCGTTCCGCACCAGGCTCATGGTGTCCGGCGGCAGCACCGTTCTCGGCTTCGTCAAGGCGGTCCGCGAGGAGGCGGGCATCACGGACGGCTCGGTGCTCGACATCACCCTGTCCCTGGACAGCCAGCCGGTCGAGATCGTCGTGTCGGATGAACTACGGAGGGCGCTCGACGCCAGTCCGGACGCCGCGGCGCGCTACGACGCGCTGGCCTTCACGCACCGCAAGGAGTACGCGGTGTGGGTGGGTGAGGCCAAGCAGGCCGCGACGCGTGACCGGCGCGCAGCGAAGGCGATCAACATGCTGCGCGCCGGGCAGCGCCTGTCGTGAGTTCCTCGCCTGTGGACGACGGCGGCGGAAGGCAGTGACCGGCCGTACGCTGCCGGGATGAGTCCCAGCACACCGCTCAGAGACATGGCAAACCATGAGCGGCCTCGGGAGCGAATGCAGCGGCACGGCGCACGATCGCTCTCCGACGCGGAACTCGTCGCGATTCAGCTGGGGTCTGGTCGGCCCGGCGAAAGCGCCCTCGACCTTGCGCAGGCGCTTCTCGCCGAGTGGGGCGGTGTAGCCGGGCTCGCGCGGGCGGACACCGACGAGCTCGCACGCCGCCACGGCATCGGTCCCGCGAAGGCTGCCCGGCTGGTCTCGGCGTTCGCGTTGGCGCGGCGGGCGATCGGGGCACCCGAGGGCCGGTCGTTGGCGTCGTCGGCTGACATTGCAGCCATTGCAGTTCCCCTGATCGGCCACACCGCCGTGGAAGAGTTGCTGCTACTGGTCGCCGACAACCAACATCGTGTACGACGGACGGTGCTCGTCGCACGGGGGTCGGCAAGTCACTGCGCCGTTCCGATCCGCGAAATCCTGTCACTCGTGCTTCGCCATGACGGGTTGTCGTTCGCGCTTGCCCACAACCATCCCGGCGGGACTGTTGCCCCGAGCGCGGACGACGTGGCAGCGACCCAGCGACTGCAAGGCTCCAGTGCAGACGTAGGTTTGCGGCTCCTCGATCACGTGATAGTCGCCGGCGACCAATGGTCGAGTGTCAGCGCATCGCGTTGAAAATCTCGTTCCGAGCGGCCGGGAGAAGCGCGTCGGCAAGGCGAGCTCGGTTGCGCATGAGGAGATCGAGGTGCCTGACTTGATCCAGCTGCCGGACGATGGACTGCTGTTCCAAAACGCTCGGCACAGGAACGTCGATGTTAAGAAAATCGTCGATGTTCACGCGCTGACGACGCTGCCCCATGCCCGTCGTTGAGGACGCCAGCTGACTGGTAAATGCTTGGTGTTGGGCCAAGTGCTCCAGGTAGTCGGGCAGAATGTGCTCCGCGTCGACGTCAAACGTTGGGAACTCCGGCGACACGAACCGCCCATCGAATCGATCTGGAACTATGGCAACCGAACCCTCCCATCCGAACAACTTGCTGTAGACCAGCTGACCGGACCTCACCGCGAAGAGCCGCGGATACTTCGTTTCGCCCCCCGTAAACTCCGCGCGCTCGAACAATCCCCGCCCACGATTCTTCAGACCGAGGGTCTTGTAAGACCTGTCAGGAACAACATCGACCGACTCGCGAGCTAGCTGTACGACGTCTCCAAGTGGGTACTTGCTGTGGTCGGGGACTAGCACCAATCGATCGAAGATGCTGTGACTAGTGGCCTTGAGTCGATCCGTCGCTGTGCGAGCGACGTCGGACATCGCGCCCAGGTCCGTTAAATGATCTGCAATCCGACGCTGTTCGGTCAGGCTCGGCAGAGGCACCTTAATGGCCTCGAACGCCGCGATCGACAACGTTCTGTTTCGGCCGGCTGATCCCGGCGAGGCCCGACGCAGATTGCCCAGCCCTGGATCGGACAGAAAATAGTGACGGAGGTAGCTGACATCAACGTCGCCGCGCGATGTCCATGTCATGAAGCGATGAGAGCCAATCATGCCGTCGTGTTCCGGCCCAGCGACTGCAACGGCTCCCTCCCATGCGAACACGTTGCTGATGACTAGGTCACCCGTACGGACACAGAAGACCCGCTTGTCACCGAGGCTAGCACCGCTCGTCGGCTCCTTCTGAAACAGGCCCTTGCCAAACGATCTGACACCGATTTCATGATATTCCTGGTCGGTCAGAACTTCGACCGAACGCCGTTGCAACTCAAGGACTCGCCCCGCCGGCGACCACGAGACGGTCATATCGTGAAGGCTTCCACGTCGACCTGAAGCTGACGGAGGAGGTCGAGGATCTGTTGCTCGACCTCAATCAGCTCAGCGACTAGACCGGCAGGCGCTCGGTGCACGAGGTCGTCGGCGCGGTTTGGGCTACGCAGGTCGAGGTTGCAGCCAGCGGCCCTAACGGACGCTGCTTCAACCTTCCACGCGTGCTCGTTCTCGACACGACCGCTCCGCGTCGATCCACCCCACCACGTCGCGCACTCCTCGAACTCCTCGTACCGCAACGGCTTGGTCTTCGTGTAGTTCTTGCGACCCTCCGGCATCGGATGCTCGTAGAACCAGATGTGCGGCTCCTGCTTGCCCTTCTCGAAGAACAGCACATTGCTCGGGATGAGGGTGTAGGGCGCGAAGACGCCGTTCGGCAGCCGGAGCACCGTGTGCAGGTTGAAGCGCGCCATCAAGTCAGCCTTGATACGTCCGCCCACACCCTGGTCGAAGAGCACGCTGTTGGGTACGACGATCGCGCAGCGACCCGACTTACTCCGTTCCAGGCGAGCCATGACCGCTTGCAAAAACAGCCACACGGTCTCAGCGGTGCGGTACTTCGTCGGGAAGTGCGTCTGGATCAAGGTCTCTTCCTCCCCGCCGAACGGGGGGTTGGTCAGGACGACGTCCACGCCGTCCTTGCGCATCTCGGCGAGACCGAAGTTGAGCGCGTTCGCCTCATCGACGTTCGGCTCCTCGATGCCGTGCAGGAGGAGGTTCATCTGACAGAGCAAGTAGGGCATCGGCTTCTTCTCGATGCCACGGATGCCGTCCTTGACTTTCCGCATGGCCGTGGGCGTCAGGGTCGCGTCGGCCGTCATGTGCTCGAATGCCTCCACCAGGAAGCCACCCGTGCCGGCGGCCGGATCGAGCACCTTCTCGCCAGGCCGCGGATCGATCATGTCGACCATGAAGCGCACCAGTGGCCGCGGGGTGTAGAACTCTCCCGAGTCACCAGCGGCATCACGCATCTCGCGCAGCATCGACTCATAGAGGTGAGCCATGGTGTGGATGTCGTCGCGGTTGGTGAACTGCACCTTGTCGAGCTGGTTGATCAGGTCACGCAGCAAGTAGCCCGACAGCATGCGGTTGCGCGTGTCCTGGAAGACGCGAGCGAGCGTGTCCTTAGGGTCGGTGGCCTTGCCCGACCCCTGCAGGCCGCGCAGGTGCGGCAGCAGGCGGTTGTTGACGAAGACGAGCAACGGGTCGCCTGTCAGCGAACTGTCACTGCCCCACGACGACCACCGAAACTCCGTCGCGACGGCCGGCTGATAGCCGCGCTCCTTCACGGCACGTTGCTCCTCCAAGTCATCGAAAGCCTTGAGGAACAACAACCAAGCCATCTGCGGCAGCCGATCGAGCTCGCCGTTGAGGCCGGCGTCCTTACGCATGATGTTTCGCGACTCCTTGATGACGGACGAGAGCCGGGCCTGCGTCGTCATCGGCTCTGCGTTCTTATGCCCGCGGCTGGTCATGATGCGCCTTCCTGGATGGTGGGGTCGATCGCGCCTTCGTACTTCGCATTGACCCGCTGCCACGCTGCGACCACGTCGGTCCCTGTCAGCGACAGCTCGGCGGCCATGGCCCTTGTACGGACCGGTCCAACTGACGGGTGGTGGTGGAAGCGCAGGCGGAGGGGGCGATGAGTCCCGGACGGAGAAGACATGTCGCAGCCGCGCCGCCCAGCGCGCGTCGTCCAGGAGCTCGGCATCAAGAAGCAGGGCGAGGTCGACGAGATCCTTGACCCGAGTCGACGGCCGGTCGTTCGCATAGACCCGCGAATAGGCATGCACCTTCTCCGCCGCATGCTGCGCGACGTCCACTGCCGGCATCGAGACCGCGTCGTACGTCAAGCTGGGCAACGGGCAGGGAACGTCGAGCGTCTCCGTCCCTCCCTCGATCTCCGCAGCGCGCGCGACGACGTCGAGCTTGATGGACGCGAATCTCTCGCCGCCGAGCGCCGCGTGCACGGTGGCGCGCCAGCCTCGATTGCCCGCCTCATCCGTTGCCAGCGCGACGGGCAGTTCCACGTCGAAGCGGAACCCGTCCCCGTCGACGTCGGTTTCCAGGGCTGCGCCCAGGAGATCCTGGACGTCGAGCACGGTGGAAACGACGGACGACAGCAAAGCGAGGTCAAGGTCGCGAGTCGCCCTCGCCTGCGTGTCGAGCCGGACTTCGAGGCAATAGCCGCCCTTGAGCACCCACAGGCCAGTCGGGGCGAGACGGGCCAGGATCCGTTGAAATACCAATTGACGCCTCAGACGCGCGGCGTCGATCCCCCTCGCTGCAGCGCTTTCCCGCACACGATGGCCGAGATTGCGTGCGGCGTCGGACCCCGTCACTGGTGCGCCTCCGCACTCGCCAACGCGCGCTCGAGCCGCAGCGCAGCCATGAGGTCGCTGCCATCCGTCACTGCGAGGAGACCGCGTCTCGTGATGAGTCCGAGCCGGAGGGCGTCAGAGACGGCGCCGTCGACATGCTCTTGGGAAAGGGCCGAGGCGGCGGCGTCGAGAAGGGTGCGCATAGGCGTGGTCACGCCCCACGCCCCACGCCTGTCGATCTCGTCATCTCGGAGTTGTGCGACGTGAAGCACCACCGCGTCGTCTCGCGTATGGAAAGTGGGGTCGACGGTGAGATGGACGCGCGAGGGGTCGATGTCCGACAACTCGTGCACAGCCAGGGCGGACTCGTGGGAGACGACGCCCCGCCCGCCGCTCCAGAGCGACCACCGCACGAAGGAGTCGGCACGATCGGCGGGCCAGTGGGGGAGGCGAAAAAGCGCGCGGTCCACCCGAAGCCAGTTTCCGTGGTCGACGTGATATTTCTGCGCCTGGTAGGTGTAGCCCACCGACAGAGCCTGAGACGCCGTGAAGTAGCCAGACTGCGAGAAGGCGAGTGCCGTCAGTTTCTGACGGAGCTCCTGTCGGGGACCGGGCACTGAGCGACCGTAGCACTCATCCATATTTTTAGTTTCATCTGAGTCTCACGACCTGTAACTAAAATTTACGCTGAGTACAGCCAGGCCTGGAGTCTTTCGACTGACTCATGCCAGGCTGCCGCTCCGCCGAACGCGCCGGCCAGCTCGGTCGGCGACCCGAGGGTGCGGAAGGGCTCGACGACGAGGAGCTCTCCCGACATGATCTCTTCGACGCCATGCGTTGCGTAGCGGTCGAGTAGCGCACTGAGGACGTTGCGCGCGGTGGCCGACAGGGCGGCAAGCTCACCTGCATGCGCCGTCCGCACGCGACGGACCCGTTCGGATCTCGTGAGACCGGGGACGTTCCACGCTGCCTGCAGCAGAAGGTCCAGCGGGTCCGACGCGTCGTCGCCCCCGAGCTCGGACAGCACCACTCCCCGCGATGCGAGCTCCGCCAGGACTGCCTCGCGCGTCGTCGAGCTGGACCACCGTTCGGTGAACTCTTCCGCGGACACGGAGATCGCCCGCACGGCCCCGGCCACATACTGGCGGTATTCGACCAAGACCGTCCGGCCGGTCGAGAGGTCCGGGACCAGCCTCGCTTCCGCAACGACCTCGAACTCGCCGTCATCGACGTAGAGCTTCCCGCGAAGAGAGTCCCCCGTCCCCGGCATCAGCTCTTCGTCCGGGTTGTGTGCCAGGAAGGGCGGCACCGGCTCGGCGAGCATCACTTGTGGAGACTCCGGCGTGTCGACGCCAGTCGGCACCTCCGTGGAGGTGGTCACGTCGCCGTCGGCGTCGACCGACTCGATGCGTACGCGGATCGGCACACCGTCGAAGTCGGGATCGCTGAACTTCGCGCTCGCTCCGACGTAGTCGATGATCTCGAAGGAAGTCTTGCCCTTCTCCGGATAGAGCCGAGTGCCACGGCCGATGATCTGCTTGAACTCGACCATCGAGCCCACGGGGCGAAAGAGGACGACCAACTTGAGGTCCTCGACGTCGACCCCGGTCGAGAGCATCTTCGAGGTCGTCGCGACGACAGGCGTGCTTGCCTCTGGGTCCATGAAGGCTTCGAGTAGCCGCACCTTCTCGGGCTCGTCACCGACGATGCGCACCACCCATTCCGGGTCATCACGTACGAGATCGGGGTTGGCCTCGACCAAGGCAGTTCGCATATCCTGCGCGTGCTCCATGTCGACGCAGAACACCATCGTTCGAGCCGAAGGGTCCTGCCGAAGGGTCGCCGAGAGGTGACGCGCGGCCAGCCTGGTCCGCGCGACCAATGACACGGCACGCTCGAAATCTTTGGTCGAGTACTTACCCTCCGGGATGTCTCGGCCGAACCTGTCGAGCTCGCCGGGCGACGGCGACCAGCCGTCCGCGTCCGGGCTCAGAACGACTCGGCGCACCCGGTACGGCGCGAGATACCCCTCCTCGATGCCCTGGCGCAGTGAATACGTGAAAACGGGGTCACCGAAGTATTCGTAGCTGTCGACCTCTGCGTCCTGCTTCGGAGTCGCCGTGAGGCCCAGCTGCACGGCGGTCGCGAAATGGTCGAGCACCCGGCGCCACGAGGAATCCGCCGACGCGCTGCCCCGGTGGCACTCGTCGACGATGACCAAGTCGAAGAAATCACGTGGATAGTCGCCGAAGAGAGCGTCGGCGTCTCCTTGTCCAGTCATCGCCTGATAGCTCGCGAAGTAGATCTCACGACTGAAGGAGGCGCCCCCCTTCACGCGATGGAGGGGCTCCGATCCGAACGCCGGCATGAAGTCCTTTTTCATCGGGCTGGAGAGAAGGACGTCGAGGTCCGCGAGGTAGAGGACTCGATAGTTCCGTTCGGGATGCTTGATGGCCTCGAAACCCCGGAGTTTCGCCACGATCTGCATCGCGGTGAAGGTCTTGCCTGTCCCTGTAGCCATCAAGAGCAGCACCCGGTCGCGGCCGGTGGCGATCGCCTGAAGCACCCGGTGGACAGCCACTGCCTGGTACCAGCGCGGGCTCACGACGTCACCGGCGGCGGTCGTCCGCCGGCGGTTGAAGGGCTGACAGACCAGTTGCATCCCATCGTCGTCGAGACCGCGGAATTCGGCGTACAGGCTCCACAGCTCAGCCGGAGTGGCCACGGACTCGACAGCCCGTTCGGCTCCGGTCACGAAATTGTGTTCGACGATCCCCCGCCCGTTCGTGGCATAGACGACCGGGACGTCGAGCTGCATCCCGTAGCGGATCGCCTGCTGCAGCCCGTGCTTCGGCTGCCGGTACTCACGTTTCGCCTCCACAAGCGCCACAGCCACCCCAGGCACGGCTTCGAGCAGGTAGTCGACACGGCCGTCACCGATGTCTCTGCTCAAGCCTCCCCGGCTCATCACTCGATCCGCAGCAACCGGGAACTCCGCGCGAATCATGTCCGGGCCCCACCCTGCCGCCGCGAGTGCGGGCAGCACGAAATCGCGGCACGTGTCTTTCTCGACGCGCCCCACCCGTCGACTCATGGCGCCAATCTAGCGGCGCTGCGTGCCGACCGGCGAGCTACTGGCCGACGCCCGTCTGCAGGAAGGCGTCGAGGGACGGCTTGATCGTGACCGTCGGGCCGACGGCGTGGTCGATCGCGTCGATCGTCTTGAGGCCGTCGCCGGTGTTGAGCAGCACGGTCTCGGCGTCCGGGTCGACCTTGCCCTCGCGCAGCAGTTTGCGCAGCGTCGCGACGGTCACGCCGCCGGCCGTCTCCGCGAAGATGCCCTCGGTCGACGCCAGCAGCCGGATGCCGTCGACGATCTCCTCGTCGGTGACCTGGCCGATGGCGCCGCCGGTGCGGCGGGCGATGTCGATGGCGTACGGGCCGTCGGCCGGGTTGCCGATCGCGAGCGACTTGGCGATGGTGTCGGGCTTGACGGGGATCATGAAGTCACGGCCCGCCTCGTAGGCGGCGGCGACCGGATTGCAGCCTTCGGCCTGCGCGCCGAACACCTTGTACGGAGTGCCGTCCACCAAGCCCAGCTTGGAGAATTCACGCCACGCCTTGTCGACCTTCGTCAGCAGCGAGCCCGACGCGATGGGGCTGATGACCTGCTCCGGGAGGCGCCAACCCAGTTGCTCGGCGATCTCGTAGCCCATCGTCTTGGAACCCTCCGCGTAGAACGGCCGGATGTTGACGTTCACGAACGCCCACGGCAACTCACCGGCCACCTCGCTGCACAACCGGTTGACGTCGTCGTACGTGCCCTCGATGGCGACGAGCTGGCCGCCGTACACGGCCGTCGTCACGATCTTCGCCGGCTCGAGGTCCGAGGGGATGAACACGACCGACTTGAGGTTGGCCCGCGCCGCCGCGGCGGCGACCGCGTTCGCGAGGTTGCCCGTTGATGCGCAGGCCACGGTTTCGAAGCCGAGCGCTTTGGCTGCGGACAGGGCGACGGCGGCGACGCGGTCCTTGAACGAGTGGGTCGGGTTGCCGGAATCGTCCTTCACCCACAGGGATTTCATGCCGAGCGCGCGGGCGAGGTTGTCGGCGCGGATGAGCTTCGTCATGCCGACGCCGTCGCCGATGCGGAACTCCTCGGCGGGGGCGGGGAGCAGCCCGGCGTACCGCCAGATGTTCTGCGGGCCGGCCTCGATGCTCGCGCGGGTGACGGCTGCGAGCCGGTCGTCGTCGTAGCCCATCTCGACGGGTGCGAAGCACTCGATGCAGACGTGCTGCGGGCCGAGGGGATACGTCGTGCCACATTCGCGACAGACGAGTGCGGTGGCAGGACCGAAGGCGCCCGCGGGCGCTTCGACAGAGATGGTCACAGTGAGCCTTTCCTCATCTTCCCCAGCGCCTTTCGACGTTGAGCCGGAATTGGCACCTGTCGCCGCCGAGCGCTTTCGCGCATGACGGTGATGGTTGCCGGGGCTTCACCGGGCCGGTCCCTCTGCCCCTCTGGATGAGCGGTATGGAGTTGTCATCCCCGGGAGTTGCACGATCCGAGGAGTTGACCTCAGTGTGGGCAACTGCCCACGAGGCGTCAAACCGAAAGAATATCGGGTGCATTCCTCGCCCCTGGCGGGAGGCGGCCAGGTGCTGCGGACGGTCGGCTCGTACGACGCGGTCGATCTTGCTGCCCTTGCATCCGGTACGACGACCTCGGTGGTGCTGCCGGCCCACAATGAAGCGGCGACCATCGGGGCGATCGCGGCGACGATCCGGCGGCATCTCATGGGTGCGGGAGGCCTGATCGACGAGGTCCTGGTGATCGACTCGGGGTCGACGCACGACACGGCCGCCGTCGCCGGGGCGGCCGGCGCGCGCGTGCTGGCCGCTACGGACATCCGGCCGGATCTGGGCGAGCGCCCCGGCAAGGGGCGAGGCGCTGTGGAAGGGTCTGCTCGCGTCCTCCGGCGACCTCGTCGTGTTCCTCGACGCGAAGAGCGGTGCGACCGGGGGGTCGTCGGCCCCTGCTGTCCGCCTGCTCAGGGATGGTGACGGGGCTGGCGCCAACTCCAGCTGTGGACAGCCCGGCCTGAAAACAGTCGTCACATCGCTCGATTCTTCTTGCAACACTCCCCCGCCAGTCTTCTTGCAACACCCCCCGGCGAGGCGTAGGATCGAACACATGTTCGAATATGTTTCGGTGATCACTGACCCGGTGCTGCCGTCGGTGGTGCGTCAGTCGGTGCCGCCGTCAGCGGAGGCGCGGATCCCGCAGTGGGTGCTCGACCGGTGGGACGGGCCGTCCGGGGATGGTGTCGAGGAGCTGGTGGAGTGTGAGTGCCCGGCGCACTTGTTGGAGCGCGGGGAGCTCGATGTGCCCGCGTTCATCGGGGAATGGGACGTCGAGCAGGTCCTGGGATTGGTCCCGGTCGGTGACCTGCTGCGCTGGCTGTCGACCGAGCCGCCGTCGCCGCGGGTGGTGGAGCTCGCGCATGCCCTGACCCGGGTCCCGGAGCTGGAGCGGCGGGCGGCGGGATGGCCGGCGTGGGCCGCGGCTGACCTGCTGTCGGTGTGGGTCCGGGTCACCGGATGGGTGACCGCGCGCACGGACGCGGCGGTCGTGGCACTGGCCGGGCGGTCGAAGCGGAGCTTGGACGATTTCGGGCGGGAAGAGGTCGCCATGGCGATGCGGTTGGCGCCGGTGACCGCGGCGGGCCGGTTGCATTCGGCCCGCGAACGGTGTGGTCCTCTCGCGCGCGTCGGGGCGGCCCTGGCCGGCGGGTCCTTATTGGCGACGCAGGCGGATGACCTGGTCCGGGAGTTGCGGGACCTCGACGGGGTCGGGGTCGATGAGGTGTGTGACCGAGTCCTGCCGGTGGCGGGGGAGATGACGCGCGGGGAGCTGGTGACAGCGACCCGGACCGCGGTCCTCGCCGTCGACCCGGACGCGGCGGCGCAACGGCATGAGGACGCGAAGCAGGGCCGCGGGATGTGCGTTGTCAATCAGCCCGACGCGATGACCGACCTCGCGTTCCGGGTCACGGCGGACGAGGCGGGCGAGGTCCGCGCCGCCGTCGATGAATACGCACGCCGGCACGTCGGTTCCGGCCGCACGGTCGAGCAGCTCCGCGCGGACGCGCTCGTTGCGTGGGCCCGCGACCAGCTCGCCGCCGCACCGACAACGGTGACCGCGCACGGCCGTCCGCTGACGGAGATCCACGTCACGATGACCGCAGGCGCGTTCCTCGGGATCACCGATCAACCGGCGATCCTGAAAGGCTACGGGCCGATCCACGCGCAACTCGCCCGCGACCTGATCACCGCCGACGCCCGGGTCCGCCGGTTGCTGACCGACCCGTTCACCGGCTCGCTCATCGCGATGGACCCCACGATCTACCGGGCATCGCAGTTCTGCTCCGACACGGTCATCACCCGCGACGGCACGTGCCGGATGCGCGGGTGCAACCGGTCCGCCGAACTCTGCGACCTCGACCACACCGTGAAGTTCCGTGAGGGCGGCGACACGTGCCCGTGCAACCTCGCGCCGCTCTGCCGCCGGCATCACCGGATGAAAGACGCCGGCGGGTGGCAACTCCTCCGCCGCGACGGGCGCCTGACCTGGATCACGCGGACCGGGCACGAGTACCACGTCGTGGCGCACCCCGCCGCCCCCACCGAGATCCCGTCACCCCGGTTCATCTGCCCGACAGGGTGCGCGATCCACGAACGCTCCCTGCCACCCCCACGCGCCCTCCCGCGGCAACCTGTCCCCGACGACCCGCCGCCACCGTCGACACCGCGGCCAGTGGTCGAGATCCCCTGCCCCTTCTGACCCCTGCCCCTTCTGACCCCCGCCGCTTCTGACTCCCGCCGCTTCTGACAACACGTGGCCATCTCGGCCGCAGTACCGCACGAAGGAGACGAGCCCACCCGGCTCGTCCCTTCAGCATGCCGACGTCCGGCACATGGCGCAGTCCGCTTCACGATGCCGGCAGCACCCTGTCAGCCGCCGGGCTGCGTGTCGTCGCGGTCGTCGTCGTCCGCGAACGGCACCTCGCGCGAGTAGAGCTGGAACAGCCCCCGCCGCTCGGCGTCGTCGGACAGCGGGATCTCGACCGCCTGGTCGACCCGGCCCGGCCGATTTGCTGTGAACGAGCCAGGCCCGTGCACGACCTGTTCCAGGAGCTGACGGAACAGCGCACCGAACCGCCCGGCATCGTCGTCCTCAGGTGCCATGGCTGCAGCCTCGCAGGCACCTGCGCACAGCGGCAACCGGCCCGACCGTGGGTGCCACGATCGGGCCGGTTGCCGTACGCCACCTAGACGCTCGGCGTGGTCCCGCCGCGGGCCTCGATCGCCTGTGGCAGCACGGTTTCCGGCAGCCCCTCGAGGGTCGCCAGCGGCCGGACCTGCCGCTCGAACTGGCGGGCCAGTGGCTCGGTGCCCAGTCGCTGCGCCTGCGCCTCTTCACTGACCCGGTGCAGCGTCACCCGCACGCGGCCGATCGTCTCCGGCGTCAGCATCTCGGCCGGCACGCGGGCCGTGAACTCGACGACATCCCGCTCGGTGATGAAGTGACCGTGCTGGGACTCCGGGCCCGCCGGGTTGGGGAACGACCGCTGGACACCGAGGTCCGGCAAGGCACCGGCGTGCAGGAGCCGCTCGTCGAGGGTGACCTCGTAGGCATTGGTCCCGGGGAAGCCGGTGACCTGGCCAAGGGGGCCCTCGACGAGGTGGCTGTCGATGACCGACATCTGATCACCCCGCAGTCGCATGCGCAGCCGCACGTACCGCTGCCCCTCGTCGCCACCTCGGACGTTCACCGTCTGCACCCTTTCGTCGAGCGGCTTCTGATCGGGCAGCTGGACGACCGTCCGCACGTCTGATTCCTGCAGGCGGGGCGCCTCGAACGGCGGCTTGCGTTGATGTTCCTGCTGTGGCGAGATGCTCGCACGATCGCGGCCCTTGAGAGCGCCGCCATCGTGGATCGTGTGCGGGATCGAGCGCGCGGCGTCCGGACTTGCGACGGGGGCGGCCTTGGTCGGCCGACCGTCGCTGAGCGGCGGGATCCGGTGGATCACGCGGCCGGGACCGGGGCGCGGTTGCTTGGGTTGCTTCGTGGTCATCGTCGTCACCAGTTCCGGCCGTAGCGGTAGTCATGGATCCACCGGTGGTAGATCCGGTCGAGCCCGATTCCTCCGCGCCCGTGCAGGACGCCGAACCAGTCGGTGTTGTGTACGTAGAGATTCGGGCTCCCATGGCCCGCGCGCGGCCCCCGTTGACGCACCTGGTTGAAGCGTCCGACCTCGAACGCATCGCCCGCGCCGAGGTTCCACTCGCCGACCCAGTCACCGGCGTACGTGGCATGGAGCCCGGTGCCCGTCGAGGTCATCACGCCGAGGTACTCCGTCGACCAGTCGTCGGAGTTCCACACCCACAGGTCGCACTTGCCATCGCCGCTGACGTCCGCGGCGAGAAACCGGTCGTGTCGGCCGAGGCCGTCCCAGCCGGGAACGTCGCCGTCGTAGCGATGCGTGTACGCGAGGCCCTTGCCCGTCGACCGGAACATGCCGAGATACGGCATCGACCAGTCGTCGCCGTTGAAGATGTAGAGGTCGCAGCGGCCGTCCCCGTCGAAGTCCCCCAGGATGCACACGTCGTGTGCGGCAAGACCGCCCCAACCGGGGATGTCGCCGTCGTAGCGCTCGAGGAGCGAGTAGTCGGACCCGTTGGAGGCGAACAGCCCCACGTAGGCCATCGCCCAGTCGACGCCGTTGAAGACCAGGAGGTCGTCGCAGCCGTCGCCGGTGAGATCGCCGACGAAGAACTGGTCGTGGCGGGCCAGCCCACCCCAGCCCGGGATGTCGCCGTCGTAGCGTTGGACCATCCCGAAACCCGAGCCGGAGCTGTGCAGGAGACCGACGTACGGCATGGACCAGTCGTCCGTGTTGACAACGACCAGGTCGTCCTTGCCGTTCCCGTTCAGGTCCGCGACGAGGAAGCGGTCGTGCGCAGCGAAGCCGCCCCAGCCGGGGATGTCGCCGTCGTACCGGGCGATGAGGTGCAATCCGCCGTTGCCGTCGTCGGCCAGCAGACCGAGATACGGCATTGCCCAGTCGACGCCGTTGAAGATGGCGATCTCGTCCTTCCCGTCGCCGTTGAAGTCGCCGACGTAGATCTGGTCGTGCGGCCGGAACTGCCACGAGCCGGGCACGCGCTCGACGCCGCTGAAGCGGTGCGTGAACCCCGCACCCGTGGCCTGGAAGAGCTGGATCGAGGTGCCGTGGTGCAGCAGCACGTCGGACAGTGCGGTGCCGTAGAAGTGCCCGGCGTGCGCGTTCCTGAAATGGTGCCCGGTTTCGGTGTCGCGGTTGGTCTTGATCGAGGTGTAGCAGACCGGGCAGTACGGCGGGGTGTTGCGGTTCATCCGGCAGTTCTCGACCGGGCGGTAGATGCCCGTGTCGAGGGTGCCGCCGCCCTCGAACAACCCGACGTCCGTGTTGGAGTCCCACGTGGCCGGTCGTGGGCCCTGGTTGTAGCCGGCACCCGCACCAACCCCCGTCGGCAGCGGCGTGGACGGCGCGATGAACTGATGCCACTTGGTCGTCGCCCTGTCGGTGAGTGTCGTGAGGTTGATCCACCCCTGCTCACTGCCGCCGTAGTTGCCCGCCACGGAGTATTCGTCGGCGAAACCGCCGATGCCGTGCCCGAACTCGTGGGCGATGACCTCCCAGCCGACGCCCATGGGCACGTGGGCGCGCCCGCCGCCACCGCAACCGCCGTAGCTGGGGTTGTTGAGCACGACGAGAACCTCGTTGAAGTCCGGGACCCACTTGGCGAGCGCCGCCTGGAGCAGCGACTCGGTGTTGGCGCCGTACTCCAGCCAGCAGTGCGCCCACGAACCGTTGAAGATCATTCCGAGAGCGGTGTTGCGGATGGACTCCGATGCAACCGTGTCGTCGGAGCCGTCGGACGACGTGCCGTGCTCGTCGTACGTGCGAACGCTGACGAGCGAGTCCACGGACTCGACGTTGATCCGGTAGATGTTGTACGCCGAGGCGTCCTCGGAGTAGTAGTCGTGGCCGAAGACGCCCTTGATGAGGACGTCGTCGACCCAGGTGTTGTACGCGGCCTGGTCGGCGGCGGCGAAGCCGTCCCCGATGACCGCGATGTTGCGCTTGATGCCGGGCGAGCCGGCCTTTCGGAGAACGGTCATGCTGTCGGCCATGCGGGCCTCCATGTCTCTGCGATGCGCGCGAATGGCGCCTACGACGAGAAAGAGGCGAAGCTGCGGGCCCTGATACACCCGCGGCGCGACTGTCCGCGCCCTAGACTGCGGCGGTGCCGGAAGCCCCCTCCCTCGCGCTCTACGTCGCCCTGCGGCAGTCCGCGATCGACGGACGGCGCGGCATCGTGCGCGTCTCCCAACCGGTCCTCGCGGCCCTCGGCGCCCACCCGTGGTCGCCGCTCCTGCTCACCGGCGCGCGGACGACCGGCGCACTGGCCGCCCTGAGCGAGCCCACGGACAACCCGCGCATCATCTTCTGCGACGACGTGATCCTGGCCAACCTCGGCGTCGAGCACGGCGCCCTCATCACCGTCGCGCTCGACGACGACGAGGCGTGCGTGTCGCTGACGGTGGGGGGGCCCGAGGAGATCGCCGCCGCGGTGAGCCCGGACGCCCTCCGCTTCGCGCTCCTCGGCAAGTCCGTGACCGCTGGTGACCGTGTTTCCCTGCTCCCACAGGATTTCTCGGTGCCCGCCGGCACGGACGCGGCTGCTCGCGGCGCCGCGCTGCACGACCTCGCCGCCCTCGCCGGCACCGGCTGGTCGTCGGCCCTCGTCTCCATCGCCTCGTCGGAGCCGGCGACCCCGTCGATCGTCACCCCCGCCACACAGGTCGGCTGGCGCGGCGGCGCGCAGACGGCCTCGAGCTCGATCGCGACGGCGACCGCCGCGGGCTCGCCCGTGGACACCATGCCGGCGGTCGCTGCCGCCTACACGACGATGCGTGACCGGTTGTCGCTCGCCTTCCAGCAGGGCGCGTTGCTCGGTCGGCTCGGTGGCGACTCCAAGCTCGGCGTCCTGCTCACCGGCCCGGCGGGGTCCGGGAAGTGCGCGATGGTCGCTGCCGCCGCCCAGTCGGTGGGTGCCCATTACGTCCGGGTGTGGGCGCCGGGGTTGGCGTCGCTCGAGCCCAACAGTGCCGCGAAAGAGCTCAAGCGACTGGCGGACGAGGCCACCGCGACGTACCCCAGTGTTTTCGTCATCGAGGACGTCGAAGCGCTCGCCCCGAAGGCGGGAGCGCCGCTGCTGGCCACCCTCATCGACACGGTGCGTCAACTGCTTGCGACGACCCGCACCGCCGTGGTCGCGATCAGCGCCGCGCCGGAGAACATTTCGAAGGAATTGGCCCGCCCGGGCTTGCTCGACGTACAGGTGGAAGTGCCGCTGCCGACGCGCGACATGCGCCGCGCCGTGCTGGCCGTGCAGACCGCCCGCACCGCGCTCGCCGCCGACGTGGACCTCGATGTCATCGCCGCGCGCACCCCCGGCTTCGTCACCGCGGACCTCCTCGTCCTGTGCCGCGAGGCGGGGATGTGCGCTGCCGACCGGCAGAAGGGCGACGCCGCGGCGACCGTGTCGGCCGCAGATTTCGAGGCGGCGTTGGAGACTGTACGGCCCACGTCGATGGCCGAGTCCTCACTCGACCTCGCCACGATGACCCTCGAGGACGTCGGCGACATGGTCGAGGCCAAGCAGGTGCTGACCGAGGCGGTCATCTGGCCGCTGACCAACGCGGACACCTTCGCTCGCCTTGGAATCCAGCCCCCGCACGGCGTGCTCCTCTACGGGCCGCCCGGGTGCGGAAAGACCTTCCTGGTCAGGGCTCTCGCAGGCAGCGGCGGCGCCAACGTCCTGTCCGTCAAGGGTGCCGAGTTGCTGTCGAAGTGGGTCGGGGAGAGCGAGAGCGGCGTGCGCGAGCTGTTCCGTCGCGCGCGGGACGCCGCACCCACCCTCATCTTCTTCGACGAGATCGACGCGCTCGCGCCGGTGCGCGGGCAGTCTTCCGACAGTGGCGTCACCGATCGCGTCGTCGCGGCCCTGTTGACCGAGCTCGACGGCATCGAGGAGCTGCGCAACGTCGTCGTGGTCGCCGCGACCAACCGCCCGGACCTCGTGGACCCCGCGCTGCTGCGACCGGGCCGCATCGACCGGCTCGTGTACGTGCCGCCGCCCGACGCCGCGGCGCGCACCGAGGTGCTCAAGGCGTGTGCCCGCAAGGTGCCGCTCGCCCCCGACGTCGACCTCGCGGCCCTGGCCGCCGACACCGACGGCTTTTCCGCCGCGGACTGCGCCGCGTTGCTGCGCGAGGCGGCGATGGCAGCGATGCGCGAGTCCCGGACCGCGACCGTCATCACAGCCGCTCATCTCGGGACCGCCCGCACCGTGGTCCGCCCGTCCATCCGCCCGGAGCAGGCCGCGGCGCTCGCGGCCTTCGCCGACAAGCGCTGACACGCGCTGACACCGGGGGAGGCGCGCGGCGGCGGCGCATCGTCCGCCGCGTCCTCATCGGAGCGGCGGTCCTCGCGGTCGACCTGGACGTGGCGCGCTAACCGATCGCGTCAGCCAGCGCTGTCAGGAAGTCCACGACGCCGGCGGGCCCGTCGACGACAACGTCCGCCGCGTCGCTGACCTCGGCCACCTCGTCGGACGCGCTGGCAACGGTGAGGCCCGGTGTGCCGGCACGCCGCAGCTCGGCGATGGCGGCGAAAGCCGGGAGATCGCCGAGATCGTCGCCACAGAAGAGAACCGCGGACGCGGCCGCCTCACCGACGAATGCAGCGAGCGCGTGGCCCTTGTCGAGGCCACCGGGCCGTAGCTCGACGACGAAGCGGCCGTCGACCGCCGCCAACCCCGTCCGCCCGGCGAGCTCGTGCAGTCCCGCGTGCAAAACAGCGAACGCGGCGGCCGGGTCGGCAGCAGCCCGCGTGTGCACGGCGACGGAGTGCTGCTTGTCCTCGATCACGGCCCCATGGGTGGCGGCGACAAGAGCGGGAAGCTCACGCCGTACGGCGGCCAATCCGTCGTGCGGCACCGGCCGCGACACGGTGTCGGCACCCACCTCCCACCTCTCGAGGCCGTAGTGGCCGAGGACGGTGACGTTGACGAGCTCCGGGTGCTCGGCGAGACCGGCGATGGCACGCACGCTGTCGACGGGGCGGCCGGTCACGATCACGAGGCGCCCGACGAGGCCTGCGAGCCGGCGGAGCACGTCGATCGCCCCGGGGGCCGGCCGCGCATCCTCGGGCCGGTCGACGATCGGGGCGAGCGTGCCGTCGAAGTCCGTGGCCAGCACGGCAGCAGCCGGGTGCGCCACGAAGGCGGCCAGGCCGTCTCGACCCGCCGCCGTCCGAGGGGTTGGCAGGACGCCGGACACCTACCCGCCGCCGCCGATCTCGTAATAGCGCGTCACGACGACGGTAAGCGCGGCGTGCCCGGGCAGCCCGGGGATGCGCGGGAGCACGCGGTGCAGTTGCGGGAACTGCTGCGCCAGTGCGAGGGCGGACGCGCGGTAGCCGGCGTTGTAGTAGACCGTCGTGTCCTTGAGCCGGCCCGTGAGGTTGCCGACGCCCGCGATCGTCCAGCCGCCCGCCTCGAAGTCGGCCGCCGCTGCGGTGCCCAGGCCGCTGATGGCGGAGTTGTTGAGCACGAGCAGCGGGTAGTGGGGCGCGGGCGGCGGCGGGGGCGAGACAGGCTTGGTCGGCGAGGGCTTGGTCGGGGCCGGCTTGGTCGTCGAGGGCTTGGTCGGGGCCGGCTTGGTGGGCGAGGGCTTGGTCGGGGCCGGCTTGGTGGGCGAGGGCTTAGTGGGCGACGGCTTGGTCGTCGCGCCGGGCTTCGAGGTCGGCGTGGTCGTCATGGAGGGCTTGACCGACGGGGACGGCTTCGTCGCGCCGGTGCCGGACGGACTCTTCGAGGTGCCGGCGCCGGTCGTGCCCGGCCCGCTGTTGCCCGTGACGCTCGTGGCCGTCCCGGTCGGCTCGGCGGCCGAGGACCCACCGCCGCCGAGGAGGTGGAACTTGAGAGTGGCCGCCGTGATCAGCACGGCGAGCAGCACCAGACCCGCCGCCAGGATCAATCGGCGGTCGACCGGGGCAGGCAGGGGCGGAGCATTTGGGTCAAGGGGGCGTTCGTGTCGACCGGCCATGGTCCCGGGCGGCTAGAGGCCGACGCCGAGGCGGCGGGCCGACCTCGCGCGCTGACGGGCGGACCGGAGGCGGCGCAGTCGCTTCACCAGCATCGGGTCGAACACGATGGCCTCGGGGCGGTCGATCAAGGCGTTGAGCACCTGGTAGTAGCGGGTGGCCGACATCTCGAACTGCTCGCGGATCGCCTGCTCCTTCATGCCCGCGAACTTCCACCATTGGCGCTCGAAAGCCAAAATCGCCTGATCGCGCTCGCTGAGACTGACCACATCACGCTCGCCGAGGCCGGCCGAATCGTGATCGAGGAGATGCGTCGTCGCTGCGTCCATGATCCCTCCACCGGTGCAATCGAGCGAACCACAGCCGTGTAACGACACCAGTGTAGTTCGCTTGCCCATTGTGGCACGGACGGCGGACAGAACAAGCCTCCCGCCACCATCCGGCCGCAATTCAGGCGTCTGCGGTCACACTGTGGGCATGCGGATCCTCTTTCTCGGCGGCAGCGGCCTGATCAGTTCGGCCTGCTCGACCGCGGCCGTCGCCGCGGGCCATCAGCTCACGGTCCTCAACCGCGGGACGACCCAGAACGTGCCGCTGCCGGACGGCGTGGAGGAGCTGCGCGGCGACGTCCGCAACGCCGGCTCGCTCCTCGAGGCGACACATGGCCGCAGCTTCGACGTGGTCGTCGACTGGCTCGCGTTCGTGCCCGACGATGTCGACCGGGCTCTCAGCGTCTTCGGGGCGACCGGGCAGTACGTGTTCATCAGCTCCGCGAGCGCCTACGACAAGCCGCCGAGCGACTGGCTGGTGTCCGAGGACACGACGCCGCTGCGCAACCCGCACTGGCAATACAGCCGGGACAAGATCGCCTGCGAGGAGGTGCTGGCGTCCCGGACGGACGTGCGCTGGACCGTCGTACGACCATCTCTGACGTACGGCCCGTCCCAGGTGCCGCTCGTCGTGAACTCGTGGGACCGGCCCTACACCGTCGTCGACCGCATGCGCCAGGGGAAGCGGGTCATCGTGCCCGGCGACGGCACGTCACTGTGGACGATGACGCACAACACCGACTTCGCCGCCGGGTTCGTGCCGCTGCTCGGCAACGATGCCGCGATCGGCGAGGCGTTCCACATCACCTCCGACGAGGCGCTGACGTGGAACCAGTACTACCGGGAGACCGCGGCGGCGGCCGGCGTCGACGAGCTGGACATCCTGCACGTCCCGACCGACGGGCTCATCGCGGCCAACCCGGACGACGAGGGCAGCCTCTGGGGCGACAAGGTGCACTCGACCGTCTTCGACAACAGCAAGTTGCTCTCGCTCGTCCCCGACTTCGAGGCCACGGTCCCCTTCGCCGAGGGGATCCGCGAGACGATCGAGTGGTTCGACGCCGACCCGGAGCGCCGCGAGACCGATGCCGCAATGGGCGCGCACTGGGACCGGATCGTCGGGGTCTACGAACGAGCGCTGGCTGAGGTCGCCGCCCGCTGAAGTCGCCGCCCGCTGAGGTCGCCGCCCGCTGAACCCGGCACACTGACACGATGCGCATCCTCTTCCTCGGCGGCACCGGCGTGATCAGTTCGGCGTGCTCGACGGCCGCCGTCGCGGCGGGCCACGAGGTGACCGTGTTGAACCGCGGCATGACCCACAACGTGCCGCTCCCCGACGGGGTGGAAGAGCTGCGGGGCGACGTGCGCGACCCGGAGTCGATGCGCGCCGCGGTGGCCGGGCGGGACTTCGACGTCGTCGTCGACTGGATCGCCATGGTGCCCGAGCACGTCGAGACCGCCCTATCGGTCTTCGCCGGTGTCGGGCAGTACGTCTTCATCAGCTCCGCGAGCGCCTACGAGACCCCGCCGTCCGACTGGCTGGTCTCCGAGCACACGACACCGTTGGCCAACCCCTTCTGGCAATACAGCCGCGACAAGATCGCCTGCGAGGAGCTGTTGCACTCGCGCCCCGACGTGCGGTGGACGATCGTGCGTCCGTCCCACACGTACGGTCCGTCACAGCTGCCGGTCGCGATCGGCTCCTGGACCCATCCCTACACGGCGATCGAGCGCATGCGCGCCGGCAAGAAGATCCCCGTGATCGGTGACGGCACCTCGCTGTGGACCCTGACGCACAACAGCGATTTCGCCGCCGGATTCGTGCCCCTGCTGGGCAACGAGGAGGCGATCCGCGAGGACTTCCACATCACCTCCGACGAGGCCCTGACGTGGAACGACATCACCCGTGAGGTCGGCCGCGCCGCCGGCGTCGAGATCGACATCCTGCACGTGCCAACCGACGCTTTCGTCGCCTGGGACCCCGAGATGGCGGGCCAGCTCTGGGGCGACAAGGCTCACTCGGCGGTCTTCGACAACAGCAAGCTGCGCGGCCTCGTCCCCGACTTCGCCCCGGCGGTGCCGTTCGCGGACGGCATCGTCGAGAGCATCGAGTGGTTCGACGCCGACCCCGCGCGCCGCACCATCGACACCGCCCTCGACGCGGAGTGGGACCGCATCACCGCGATCTACGAGCGGGCGCTCGCCGAGGTCGCCAGGCGCTGACGGCGGCGCAGGTCGAGCCGGCGGGCGACGAGACCGCCGGCGATGGACGCGTTGACCAGTGCGGGCACGGCAAAGAGCGTCACGATCAGCCAGTCCGGCGTCCCGCTGAACGAGAAACCGCCCCACGCCGGCGTCGTCACCACGATCAGCACCGACCACGGCGCGCCGGCGAGCGCCAGCAGTGCGATGACGGGTCGCCCGGCGCCGTTGACCAGCGCCAGGAGCGTGGCGCCGGCGACAAGGACGACAACGATCGCGTACGTCGACGCCACGAGGAACCCGGCCCGGCGGCTGCGGGCGTGCAACGGGCGCCGACCGGCAAACAGCAGCCAGCGCTGGTGTCTGCGTCCTGCCGCGTTGAGCATCGTGCCGCCTGCCGTTGGGGACCTGCCTGGTGCAACCCCGGCCCGCCGCCCGCCATGCCCGGATCGGCGCGCAGATCAGGCGTCGGCGTCGAGGCCACGCTGGACGGCGTACCGGACGAGCTCGTAGCGCGTGTGCAGCTGCAACTTGCCCAGGCAGTTCTGCACGTGGTTCTGCACGGTGCGGTGGGAAAGGACGAGACGGTCGGCAATCTGCTTGTACGTCAGGCCTTTCGCCACGAAGCGCAGGATCTCGGTCTCGCGCTCCGTGAGCTTGGTGTCGGCCTCGGCTGTCGGCGACGTCGCCATCTTGCGGAACTCCCCGAGCACCAGACCGGCGAGCCCCGCCGTGAAAACGGGGCTGCCGGCGGCGGTGCGCCGTACGGCATCGATCAGTTCTTCCCGCGACGCCGACTTCACGAGATAGCCCGTCGCGCCGGCCTTGACGGCCTCGAGGACGTCGAGCGGCTCGCCGCTCGCCGATAGGACGAGCACGCGGCACTCGGGCAGCGCCTCGACGACCTGGCGCGTCGTCTCGACGCCGGACAGACCGGGCAGCTGCAGGTCCATCACGACGACGTGCGGGCGGGTTGCCTTCGCGACGCGGACCGCCTTCGGTCCGTCCTCCGCGGTGCCGACGACCCGCAGCCCCGCCTCGGACAGGTCGCGGGCGACCGAGTCGCGCCACATCGGGTGGTCGTCGACGACCAGCACGTCGACACTCGCCTCGCCGCCGTTTGGCAATTCAGCGTCGGACACGAAACTCCACCTCCACTCCCTGACCCGGAACGGCGTCGACGCACATCGTGCCGCCGAGGCCCTCGATGCGGCCGCGCATCGACTGCGCCACGCCGAGCCGACCGGCGGCCGCAGCCTCGTCGATGTCGGCGCCGGAACACCCGACGCCGTCGTCGCGGATCGACACCGTGATGGCATCGGCGTCCTCGTCGAGCAGCACCCAGGCGCCGGCGTGCGGGCCGGCATGCTTCGAGACGTTCTCGAGGGCCTGCGTCGTCGCCGCGGTGAGGCTGTGCGCCGAGCGCGCGGGGACGAGGACGGGGTCGGCGGGGGCCGCAAACTCGACCGGCACCGTCGCCGCGTCACAGATCCGCCGCAGGGCTTCGCGCAGGTCGACATCCTCGCCGTAGACCTCGACGGGCGCCTTCGCGACGAGGCGGCGCAGCTCGACCTCTTGGGCTGCCGCGAGCTCGGCCAGCTCCGCCGCGACGCCGCCCGCCTCACGCCCGCGTCGGTGGATCAGCGCGAGGGCCTGCAACACGCTGTCGTGGATCTCGCGGGCCAGCCGTTCGCGTTCGCCGGTCGCGGCCTGCAACTCGACCGCGCGCGCGAGCTGGTCGGCGCCGCGGCGGGCGAGCCGCACGAGCTGCCCGACGATGCCGCCGACGAGCAGGAACAGGATGAACTCGCTGGCGGACTGCTGCGACAACCGCCCGTGGTCATACCAACCGTGCGAGAGCCAGCCGGCGATCCCCAGCGACGAGCCGGCCGCGAGGCCCCACCATGGGCCCCACGCGATCGCCCACGCCGCGACGGCACCGGCCGACCACGTCGAGCCGAGGAGACCGGCGCCGTTGACGATTCCGCGGCTCGGGACGACGGCGAGCGTCGCGAGGCTGACCGCCGCCGCGACCGCGAGGTCGGCGCTCAGCATCCAGCGCGGCACCCGGTTGCGATAGCGCTCGTAGCCCACGGAGGCGACGAGCGTCCACGCACCCATTCCCGCGAGCACCAGCAGCCCGACGAGGGGGTGCACGAAGTGCCTGGCGTGATACTCGCGGACGATGAGGAAACCGGCCCATGCCAGCGTCGCCCAGCGGAAGATGGTGAGCGCGCGCCACAGGGATCCGAGCGTCGTCACCGGCTCACCGTAGCCCCGCCGTCGGCGCTGTCCATGCCATCGACGCTATTTGCGCCGCAAGCGCTATTGGCGCTGCACCCGGTTGAGATAACGCTGCAGGATCACGACACCGACGACGAACCCACCCGTGACGACCTGCTGGGCAGCAGATGGCAGGTTGGTGGCCAGTGTGATCAGGTTTTGTACGACGGCCAACAGAACGACGCCGCACGCAGTACCGATCAGCGAGCCCGCTCCGCCGGTCAGCAGCGTGCCGCCGATGACCACCGCGGCGATGGCTTGCAACTCGTAGCCAACGCCGGCCGTCGGAATGCCCGACTGGCTGTAGGCGGCCTGCAGCACGCCGGCAAGCCCGGCCAGACCGGCCGAGATGACATAGAGCCGGACCTTTGTCGAGCGGACTTTGAGGCCCATCAGCGACGACGCGTCCTCGCTGCCGCCAAGCGCGAACGTTGTCAGGCCGAACGACGTGCGGGTCAGGACCACGTGCCACACGAGATACATCACGATCGCGATGACGACCGGATAACCGAGGCCGGCGATGCCGCCCGTCCCGAACTTGTAGAAGGCACCCGCACTCGGCACCGAATAGACGTCGACTCCCTCCTTGCTGACCAGCAGGACGAGGCCGCGGACGGCGTACAGACCCGCCAAGGTCACGATGAACGGTGGCATACCGGTGCGTGCAATCAGCAGGCCCTGGGTCAGCCCGATGAGCAGCGCAATCGACAGCGCGATGCCGACGCCCTCTGCCACATTGAGTCCCAGGCCCTTCGATTGATCGATGGCCTTGGCAGTGAGAATCGCGCTCAACGCGAATACTGAGCCGACCGACAGGTCGATGCCGCCGGTGATGATGACCAGGGTCATTCCGATGGCGATGATGGCGGGGAACGACGCCGCGATCGCGACGTTCTTGATGTTGACAGTCGTCGCGAAGCCGGCGACGGCGACGGATGCAACCACGCCGAGCAAGACCAAGAGGATGAACGCGCCGATGCCGTCCCGCTGGACAAAATGCGCGATGCGGGCCTTGCGCGAAGTGGCAGAAAGTGACGCTTCGACCCCAGCGCCGCTAGCGGCGTCGAGGGACACTCCTGGGGCGCTGCCCGTCACGAGCGGCCTCGCTTCTGCTGGACGTAGACCGCAAGGACAATGATGACACCGGTCGAGATCCGCGTAATGGAGTCGCGGATGCCGTGTGAAATGAGCGTGCTCGAGATCAACTGCATGACCAACGCGCCGGCGACGGTGCCGAAGATGCGGACCCGGCCGCCGCTGAGCGGCGTGCCGCCGACGACGACTGCTGTAATGGCGAAAAGCTCGTATCCCACGCCGATGTCGGTCGGGTTGTTGGTGCCCGTGCGTGCCGCCTGCACGAGGCCCGCCCAGGATGCCAGCAGGCCGCTGACGATGTACACGAGCACAAGGGTGCGTCGCACCGGGATGCCCGACAGGTACGACGCACGGACATTGTCACCGATCGCGACGATGCGACGGCCGAACAGCGTCTTTCGCACGATGAAGGCGACGAGCAGCAGCGGGACAAGAGCGTCCCAGAAGGGAGCCTGGATGCCGAGGAACTCACCCGTGCCCAACGTCAGGAGCGTTTCATCGGTGATGCTCAGCGTGTGCGCCTGCGCAAGCGCCGCGATACCTCGACCCGCCACCAGGAGCGCCAGCGTGGCGACAATGGGTTGCACCTCGAAGTGCGCGACGAGGCTGCCACTCACGGACCCGACGATCGCACCCGACAGCAGCACGAGCAGGATCACCACAGGCGCGCTCAGGCCACGGTCGAATGACTGTCCGATCACTGATGCCGCAACCGCCATCGTCGCTCCGACGGAGAGGTCGATGCCCTCCGTGCCAATGACGAGAGCCATTCCCAGGGCGAGGATGAGCACGGGCGCGACGGCGACGAACTGCAGCCTGATGTTGGAGAACTGCGTCCAATACCGCGTGAAAACGACGTTGTACGCAACGAGAAGCAACAACGCCAGGTAGACGCCGTTATCCTGCAGGAAGGAAAACGCCTTACGACGATCGAAGGCCGCGCGGGGTGCGACGACCGCAACGTCACTCGCCACTGTCATCGCCCTTCGTGTGCGGGATGCCGTCGCCGGCAATGGCGTGCACGAGCTCTCGTTCGTTCAAACGGTCACCGCTCAGCTCTTCTACGACGACGCCTTCGCGCAGGACCAGGACGCGATGGGAGCCGTCCACAAGTTCTTCCGTCTCCGAGGAGATCAGCAGCACACCGAGGCCCTGTTCGGCTAGTTCATCGATGAGGCGCCGCACTTCGGCCTTCGCGCCGACGTCGATGCCCCGGGTCGGCTCGTCGAGCATGAGGATCTTGGGCTCCAGGCACAGCCAGCGGGCGAGGAGCACCTTCTGCTGGTTGCCGCCCGACAAGGTGCCGACCTTCTGCGCGGCGCCGTAGGCCTTGATGTTGAGCCGCTTCATAAAGGTGTCGACGAGCTTGTTGGCCGCGCCGTCGGACACGACACCCATCCTCGACAGAGCAGGCAGTGCCGCGAGGACGATGTTGTCCTTGATCGACAGGTTGGGCAGGATGCCCTCGACCTTGCGGTCCTCCGGCAACAGGACGACTCCCGCCTGGATGGATCGGGACGGCGATCCGACGCCGATGTCGACACCATCGACGACAACACTGCCGGAATCGATCACCTGCGCCCCGAGGATGGCCTTTGCCGTTTCGCTGCGACCGGCGCCGAGCAGTCCACCCAGGCCCACCACCTCCCCCGGGCGGATGTCGACGCTCACGTCATGCAGGAGACCCCGGCGGGTGAGGGCACGCGCCTCCAACGTCGGTGCGAGGGTGGCCCTGTCAAAGCCGGCCTCCGTCGCGGCAGCGGAGCGCGAGTGGACCGCAAGGAGCTCGCGACCGAGCATCGTGGCGACCAGCTGGTCGCGCGGCAGAGCCGCGATGGGGCCGGTGTGCACGAGGTGCCCGTCGCGCAGGACCGTCACCTGGTCGCAGATGCGGTAGAGCTCGTCCAGGCGGTGGCTGACGTAGACGAGCGCAATGCCTTCGGCCTTCAGGCGACTGATCAGGCGGAAGAGGGTCTCGACCTCACGAGTCTCCAGCGAGGACGTCGGCTCGTCCATGATGACGACGGTCGCCTTGAGGGAGATGGCACGGGCGACAGAGATCATTTGCTGCGCGCCGAGCGCGAGGGTGGCGACAGGAACCGTTGGATCGGCGTCGATGTTGAAGTCGTCCAGGAGCGCCTTGGCGTCGGAGTTCATCTTCCGGAAGTCGATGAGGCCCAGGCGCGTGCGCGGCTCGCGCCCCATGTAGAGGTTCCTGGCCCCGCTCTGCAGCGGGACCAGGTTGACCTCTTGGTAGATCGTGCTGATCCCGGCGTCCTGCGCTGCCCGAGGGTTCGCGAACGACACCGGTTTGCCCAGGTGCACGAGCTGACCGGCGTCCGGGTGATAGACGCCGGTCAGCACCTTGATGAGCGTTGACTTGCCGGCGCCGTTTTCTCCGACGAGAGCGTGAACTTCGCCGCCACGCAGGGTGACGGACACGTTCTGCAGGGCACTGACCCCAGGGAAGAACTTGCTGATTCCCTTGGCCTCGAGAACTGTCAGAGCCTCATTGCTCGTCGGCACCGTCATGCCGGGGTCGCCCCTTCTTCCACGTGTTGTGACGGTCGCGCACCGCAGCTATCGGGACTTAGAACGCCTGGTCGAGCTTTGCCTTGGCGGCGGCGGCGTCCAAGTAGTCGATGTCGCTGATGATGAGCGCGGCCGGGACGCCCTTGTCGGACTCGAAGTCCTTGAGTGCCTGCACCGCGAGCGGGCCGAAACGCGGGTTGGACTGGATCACGGCGGTGTAGGTGCCGTCAGCGACCTTGCTGACCGCGTCCTTGATGCCGTCGATGGAGACGATCTTGATGTCCGTGCCGGGCTTCTTGCCGGCCGCCTTGATCGCGTTCCACGCGCCGACACCCATCTCGTCGTTGTGCGCGTAGAAGCCGTTGATGTCCGGGTGCGCCGACAGCAACTGTGCGGCAACGGTCTGGCCTTTCGCGCGGTCGAACTCCCCGGTTTGCTGGTCCACGATCTTGATGTCGGGAGCGACCTTGGTGAGTTCGTCCGTGAAGCCCTTGTTGCGGTCGGTCGCGACACTGTTGCCAGACGACCCCAAAAGGATGGCGACGTTGCCCTTGTTGTTGAGCGCCTTAGCCATTGCGTCGGCAGCGCGCTTGCCCTGCTCCACGAAGTTGGAGCCGATGAACGTCAGATAGTCGCTGCACGCCTTCTGGTTCACCAGGCGGTCAACCGTCACGACGGGGACCTTCGCGGCCTTGGCGGCGTCCCACGCCGGCTGCAGACCGTCGCTGTTGAGCGGCGCGACGATGAGCATCTTGGCACCCTTGGTGATGAGGTCCTTGATGTTCGCGATCTGCGTGGCGGCGTCCTTGTTCGCGTTCGCGTAGAGGACGTCCTGGCCCGTGACCTTCTTGACCTCGTCCTTGATGGACTGAGTCTCAGCGGCACGGAAGGAGGCGTTGTCCGGCTCCGACTGGGAGAAACCGATCTTCTGGCCCTGGAAGTCGGCGATCTTCGGGTAGCCGACCTTGGTGGCGGTGCAGTCGCCGCTGCCGGACGACGACACGGACGGGTTGACACTGGCAGCGGGGCCGGTCGTGGCCGTCGTCGTTGAGCTCTTGGAGCTGCAGCCGACGGCGGCGAGGCTGAGGCCGACGGCGATGACGAGCGTCCGGCCCGTGCGGGTGCTGCTGAGGCGTGCGGTCATGCAGGTCACTTCCTTTGTATCTTGCGCGGTTTGAAGTGGCGGTCTCAGCGACTGACCGAACTCAGCGTTCGTTATCATTTCGAGTCCAAACGGTCACTGCTTCGGCGCGACTTTGCTCCTTGCCCACATCCCCTGTCAAGTATCGATCACGCACTTGATTGATAACGATCAGACCTGCATAGTGCTCCGCATGCGAGTCAATGACCGTCGCCAGCTCATCCTCGAGGCCGTGCACCAGCGCGGTTTGTTGACGATGCGCGATGTCACGACACTCGTCGGCACGTCCGAGGCGACCGCGCGACGAGACCTGCGGCACCTGGCCGAAGAGGGCCTCATCAGGCGCACCCACGGAGGGGCCGCGCCCTCGCGGCTGGTGAGCCGCGAAGCGCCGTACCTCGAGAAGGCGCAACAGGCCGCGGCCGAAAAGCACGCCATCGCGGCCGCCGCCGCCGCCATGATCGCCGACGGGGACACGGTCGCCATCGGCCCCGGCACGACGACGTTCGCGCTGGCGCAGCGACTGACCACCATTGACGACCTGACCGTCGTGACCAACTCGGTGCTCGTATGCGCCGCGCTCGAGCGGGCGCCGAATGTGCACCTGCTGCTCTCCGGCGGCCTGGTGCGCAACTCCACACACGCACTCGTCGGACCATTGGCCGAACAATCACTGTCGGGGTTGTTCGTCTCCACCCTTTATCTTTCCGGAAACGGCCTCACCGCCGCCCGCGGCCTGTCGACCCCCGACGTGCTGGCCGCAGCCGTCGACCGGCGACTCGTCATGTCCGCTGCGCGCGTCGTCGTGCTCGTCGACCACACGAAGGTCGGCGTCGAGACGATGTCGCAGACGGTGGCGCCCGAGCACATTTCGTGTGTCATCACAGACGATCAGGCCGACCCCGCCGAGGTCGAGCGACTGCGGCAAGCCGGCATCGAGGTGGTCGTGACCACTCCCCAACACGTCGCGGATGTCGACCCCGCACCGTCGTACGGCGAAATCCACCGGGCCCTCAACCTGCCGCGATCGGAGGCGAAGAAGCGCTGAGCCATGGCACTACCCGCACCTCCCCTGACAATGCGGGGGTGGCCACCGGTCAGCTTTGCGACACTGCTGTCATGCCTTTCTCCGCCGTGCTGTTCGACTTCGACGGCACACTGCTCGACACCGAGTCCGTCGCGCTGGTGACATGGCTGGAGGAATACCAGGCCCACGGCATCCGTCTGGACGAGGACGCTTGGATCGCGGCCGTCGGCGCCGAGGCCGATCACTACGGAACGCTCGCCACCTCCGTGGGCGCGGGCTTCAATGTCAACGCGTGCCGACAACGACGACGCCGTCGGGAACGCGAACTGGTCGCGACGGTGCAGCCGGCTGCCGGGGTCGCGGAGACGCTCACGTCGCTGGCCGACGCCGGGACGCGGGTCGCCGTCGTGTCGAGCTCCCCGGCGCAGTGGGTCCTCCCGCACCTCGACAGGCTCGGGTGGGCCGACCGCTTCGTAACGGTGGTGACCCGCGAGAATGCAGCACGGCCGAAGCCCCACCCGGATCTCTACCTGGAGGCGCTCGCGCGGCTGGAGCTGTCTGCCGGCGACGTCGTTGCCGTCGAGGACTCCGCCAACGGAGTGCGAGCAGCAGTGGACGCGGGGCTGCGCTGCATCGCCATGCCGAACCCGGTCACGACAAGGCACGACCTGTCCGCGGCCACCGCGCGCTGCGACCCGGCCACCCTGCTCGCGACCGTGAACTCCTTGTGACGGCCGGGAACGCGGGGAACGCGGGGAATGCCGGGAACGCGGGGACCGCCGCTCGGAGTGTGCCATCCGCGGCCCGGGTCCTCGCGGTCAACGTCGGTCACCCGCGACCCAACCCGTGGAAACACCTGGCCGCCACCGGCTTCGACAAGCGCCCCGTCGCCGGGCCCGTAACCGTGCGCGCACCGGGCCCGAAGGGCAACGGCGACGTCGGTCTGGCGGGTGACCACGCGTACGACGAGAAGCACCACGGCGGCGCCGACCAGGCCGTCTACGCGTACGCGCGTGAAGACCTGGACGCGTGGCAGCCGACACTCGGGCGCACGTTGGCGCCGGGCGGCTTCGGTGAGAACCTCACCACCGCCGGCCTGGACGTGACCGGCGCGCTCATCGGCGAGCAATGGCGGATCGGCCGCGACGTCGTGCTGGAGGTGTCGTGCGCGCGCATCCCGTGCGCCACGTTCGAGGGCTGGTTTGCCAGGCCCGGCTGGATAAAGGAGTTCCTCGCCGCAGCTGTGCCCGGCGCCTACCTGCGCGTGCTCGCCGAGGGCAGCATCCGCGCCGGTGACGGCATCGAGGTCGTGCACCGGCCCGACCATGACGTGACGATCGAGCTGTGCTTCCGCGCGACGACACTCGAGCCGGCGCTGCTCCCCCGGCTGCTGGCCGCCCCCGCGTTGCCGTCGGGGATCATCGACATGGCCCGCCGTCGGCAGGGGTGATGGGCTGGGCCGGCGGGCACCCGTGCCGCACGCGCAACAACAGCCGAGCAGCTGACACGTCCCACCCTCATCGACTGGAGACACCACGTGCCGGACATCGCGAACGACGTCCTCATCGGCTGCTACACCCCGCCTGCGGGCACGGGTGCCGGCGTCAGCACCGCGGCGCTGATGCAGGGATCGTTGGCGGCCACGGGCGAGGTCGCAGCGGTCGACAGTCCTTCCTTCCTCGCGTGGCACCCGACGCTGCCACTCGTTTATGCCGTGGCCGAGCACGCCGGCCGGCTCGTGACATTGCGCCACGACGGCGCCCTGTCGGTCGTCGACGACCGGCTCACGGGCGGCACCGAGACGTGCCACGTCGCCGTGTCGCCCGACGAACGGTGGGTCGCCACCGCCAACTACGGCGACGGCTCACTGTCGGTGTTCGCGCTGGGCGACGACGGGATCCCCCGTGCGGAGCCGCAGGTGCTGCGGCACTCGGGCAGCGGGCCCGTCGCGGACCGTCAGGAGGGCCCGCACTGTCACCAGGTGACGTTCGACGGGACGTTGCTGACCGTCACCGACCTCGGCGCGGACCGCATCCACCGCTACGTGTGCGACGGCACCGCGTGGGTCGCGGCGCCGGCCGGGGACGTCGTGCTCGCGCCGGGCACGGGACCGCGGCACCAGGTCGTCGACGGCGACCTGCGGCACGTGGTGGGCGAGCTCGACGGCCGCGTCACGTCCTACCGTGTCGATGCCGCGACAGGCCAGTGGACCGAGCTGGGAACGGCGAGAACCACCTCGTACGACGGGATTTCCTATCCGTCGCACGTCGTGCTGCACGGCGGGCACCTCTACGTCGGCAACCGCGGCGCCGACACGATCAGCGTGCTCCTGCTCGAAGACGACCGACCGGTCTTCGTCGGTGAGGTCGTCACCGGGGGCACCTGGCCCCGCCACTTCGCCGTCGTCGGCGACCGGATCGTCGTCGCCAACGAGCGGTCGTACGACGTGACGGTGCTGGCGATCGTGGACGGGCCGGTGCCGCGCGCGACGGGCAGCCGGCTCGCGACCGGCTCGCCGACGTGCATCCTGCCCGTCGCGCGGTGATGACCGAAGCGTCAGCGCGGTGATGACCGAAGCGTCGGCGCGCGTGCTGACGGCGTAGTGGCAGTCGCCGCCGGTCAGCGCCTCTTGAGCGCGTCGCGCCCGGCCTTCGCCGCCCGGCGGAGCAGGCCCCGCGACGGTGCGGGCGCCACGGCGGGCTTTCGCACGGGCCCCTGCTTGGCCGGCGGAGCGCTTTGCGGGGCGGGTGCGCCGGACTTCGGGGCCGCGGCGACCTCCGCAGCCGCGACCTCAGCACCGACCGTCTGAGCAACGAGCGTCTGAGCACCGAGCGTCTGAGCACCGAGGGTCTCCGCAGCGAGGGTCTCGGCGGCGACGACCCGAAGGCTCAGGTTGCCGTTCGCCGTCGCGTAGGCACTCACGATGCGGCCGTCGATCTCCCGTGGCTCGAGCGCCTCGGCGGCAGCCGGCCCGTCACCGACCGGGATCCGGCCGCCCCGCCACCCGTCCATGGAGATGCGCACCGAGAGGTCGGTCGTCCGGAGCAACCTTTTGCCGTCGTACGCGGTGCGCGGGTCGATGATGGCCGTGCCCCGGAAGGCGACCCGCCGCACCGCGGTGTCGGCGTCGGTGTCGGTGTCGGTGTCGGTTCTCTGGGTCGTGGTCGGGAGGACATACTCCATCTGCGTCGTGCGGTTGCGCGCGATGACCTCCAGCCGACGCGACGCGTAGGCCGAGCGCAGATCCCGCGCGTCGTCCGGAATGCCGGTCAGCGCACCCGGCAGCCGCCAGAGCGCGCGGTCCCCCGACAGTTCGACCTCGACGGGCGAGCCGTCGCCGTACTCGACCACGGCTGTGAAGGACAGCACGATGGCGTCCCCGTCCCAGCGCAGGGCGTCGACGACCGTGGCGGCCCGCACCCCGTCCTCGGCGCCCGCGAGGGTGACGAGGTCGGCGTCGCGGCCGGCGCGCAGCAACGCGGCGCGCACCCGCAACCGGGCCACGAGATACGTGTCCAGACGCTCCGGAAAGCGGTCGTCCATCAAGGTGCGGATGGTCGCGACCAGCTCCGTCCGGTGCTCGTCCGGGTAGTTGACCATCTTGCGGCCGTCGAGCCAGCGCAGGCATTTGCCGCCCCACCAGTGCGACATCAGCCGGTCGCGAAACTCACCGGGCTCGGTGTTGGCCTCGACGATGTCGAGCACCTCGCGCACCGCGCCGAAATACATCGCCGGGTCGATCCGCTTCGACGACGCGTTGGTCTGCCCGGGCCGGCGCACCCAGTGATAGCACGGGTAGTCGGCGTAGACGGAGATGACGGTCGCCGCGAAGAACGCCTTCATGACGAAGACATGGTCCTCGAGCCGGCGCCGGCCCTCCGGGAAGCGGATCCCGTGCGCATCGAGGAACGACTTCCGGAACATCTTGTGCGGAGTCAGCATGCTCAGGAGGGGATCCTCGCCGAGCTTGGCATGGGGTCGGTTGCGCCGGTAGATCTCGACGGGGATGCCGCGGCCATGGCCGACCTCACGGCCCACCAGGACGTCGGAGTCGTTGGCCCGGGCGTAGTCGTACATCCGCTCGAGTGCCTCGGCGCCGATCCAGTCGTCATTGTCGACGAAGAGGATGTATTCGCCGCGAGCGGCGTCGATGCCCAGGTTGCGTGGCCGGCCCGGCCAGCCCGAGTTGGGCGAGTTGTGGATGACGGAGAAGTTGTCATGCTCCGCCGCGAGGCTGTCGAGCCGGGCGCCACTGCCGTCGGTCGACTCGTCATCGGCGAAGATCACCTCGAACTCGTCCGCCGGCATCGACTGCCGCAGCATGGACTCGATGAGGTCGTTGATGTGCTCGCCCGGGTTGTAGACCGGCACCACCACGCTGACCTTGACGCTCACGCCCGGCATCTCCCTCGCTGACCGCCCGCGAGCACCGTACCGGACGCGGGCGCCTGTCGCGGGTGTGCCCGGCCGCGACTGCGTGGCCGGCGCTTGCCGGTCAGGTTCTTTTTGTCGTACCAAATGAAATTGACAATCAGTATCGTTAAGGTGTGTGCTGGAGCAACCGGCCGCGGATGAGTCGCGGCCGGCAACCGGAGGAGTCACATGGGCAAGGGTCGAGTCTGGGCAGCGGGAGTTACCCTCGTGAGCATCGCGAGTTGCTCGACGAGCACGAGTGCGAACACAGCAACGCCGGCGGCAGCGGCGGCAGAGTCGACAGCGGCGGCGTCCGCCTCGTCAGCGGCAGTGGCCGGCAGCGGCGCCGTGATCAATGTGGCGGCCAGCATCAACGCGTGGGGCAGCATCGTGGGGCAGCTCGGCGGTGACCATGTGCACGCAAGCTCGATCATCACCAGCCCGGACACGGATCCGCATGACTACGAACCGACGCCAGCTGACGGCCGCGTCATCGCCGACGCGCGGTTGTTCGTCGAGAACGGGGTCGGTTACGACGCGTGGGCCGCCAAAGCCGTGCAGGCCAACCCGGACGCGGCTCGCCAGGTCATCGATGTCGGCCAACTCCTCGACATCCCGGCGGGCGGCAACCCACACCGCTGGTATTCCCCCGCGGACGTGGCGACCGTCGCCGACGCGATCACCGCGGGCCTGAAGAAAATCGACCCGGCCGACGCCGCGTACTTCGATAAGCAGCGACAAACATTCGGCGCCTCAGGTCTCGCGAGGTACAACGCCGTTATCGCCGACATCAAGACCAAGTTCGCAGGCGTCCCGGTGGGCGCGAGTGAAAGCATCTTCGCTCCGCTCAGCGACGCGCTGGGATTGAAGCTGCTGACCCCGCCGAGTTTCCTGAAGGCGATCAGTGAAGGGACCGACCCGTCACCGGCGGACGAGTCGGCGATCGACGCGCAGATCGCGACCAAGCAGATCAAGGTGTACGTGTTCAACAGCCAGAACTCCACCCCCGACGTCGCCGCTCAGGTCACAGCCGCGAAGGCGAAGGGCATCCCGGTCGTCGCGATCACCGAGACGCTCAGCCCCGCCGGTGCGAGCTTCCAGGACTGGCAGAGCGCCCAGCTCCAAGCGCTCGACGATGCCCTCGCCACGGCGGGCCGCTGATGAACCAAGCACGGCCGGCTGTCGGGCAAGCGGCGCAACCACCACTCCGTGCTGAGCCGGTCGTGATCGCGCGCGACGCCGCGGCTGCGCGCGGCGGCCGGACCGTGTGGTCCGGCGTGACCGCGACGATTCAGGCCGGGGAGTTCGTCGCGATCCTCGGGCCGAACGGCGTCGGCAAATCCACCCTTCTCAAAGCGATCCTCGGCCTGCTTCCACTGACGAGCGGGACCATCGACGTGCTGGGCGCCGCGCCGGGACGTCGCAGCGCCGACGTGGGCTATCTGCCGCAACGCCGCGCGTTCGACACAGCGACCCGGATCCGCGGGATCGACGTGGTGCGGCTCGGCTGGGACGGCGACCGCTGGGGCGTCCCACTGGTGCGCGGGCAGCGCGCTCGGGAAGCCCGCCGGCGCGTCGACGACGTCATCGACCTCGTCGGCGCCGCCGGATACGCGCATCGCCCGATCGGCGAATGCTCCGGCGGGGAACAGCAGCGCCTCCTCATCGCCCAGGCCCTCGTTCGCGGGCCGCGCCTGCTCGCCCTCGACGAACCACTCGACAGCCTCGACGTCACCAACCAGACCGCCGTCAGCGCCCTCATCCAAAACGTGTGCCGCGAACTCGGCGTCACCGTGCTGATGGTGGCCCACGACGTCAACCCGATCCTGCCGTACATCGACACCGTGCTCTACCTCGCCCACGGCGGTGCCGTCACCGGGTCGCCCGCGGGCGTCATCACCGCCGAGACGCTCACGATGCTGTACGGAACCCCGATCGACGTCCTCACCGACCGGGCCGGACGTCTCGTCGTCGTCGGCCAGCCGGACGCCCCCGCCTCCCACCACGGTCCGCACCGGTGACCAGCGGCGCCCTGAGCTGGGACCTCGCCCGCGACGCCGGGCAGATGCTGCGCTACCACTTCATGGTCAACGCGCTCATCACCGGAGCGATCGTCGCGGTCGTCGCGGGCTCGGTCGGCTACCTGATGGTGCTGCGACGGCAGAGCTTCGCCGGACACACGCTCGCCATCATCGGGTTCCCGGGCGCGGCGGGCGCGACCTGGCTCGGGGTCAACGCGGCGTTCGGCTACTACGGGTTCTGCATCGCCGGCGCGGTCGCCATCGCGTTGCTGCCCGATCGCGGGGAAGCAGGGACCGGAAGCCAGCGGGACGAGTCCGCCGTCATCGGCACCGTGCAGGCCGTGGCCCTGGCGACCGGCTTCCTGTTCGTGAGCCTCTACAAAGGTTTCCTGTCGGGACTCAACAATTTGCTGTTCGGGACGATCACCGGCGTGACCGACAGTCAGGTCCGGCTGCTGGTCGTCGCGGCCCTCGTCTCACTCCTCGTTCTGGGCGCGCTCGGCCGCCGGTTGCTGTTCGCCAGCATCGACCCGGCCGTCGCCGCCGCCCGCGGCGTTCGCGTCCGCGCGATCGGCATCGCCTTTCTGCTACTCCTCGGCGTCGCCGCAGCCGGCACCAGCCAGGTCACCGGGAGCCTGCTCGTGTTCGCGCTCCTCGTCGCCCCCGCCGCCACCGCCACGCGGCTGACCGCCCGGCCCGCGACCGGCCTGGCCATCAGCGTCGTCATCGCTCTGACGGTGACCTGGGTCGGCGAGACGATCGCGTTCTTCTCCCCGTACCCCATCGGTTTCTGGGTCACCAGCCTCGCGTTCGTCAGCTACGTCGCCGCGTCGGCCTGGCGCGGGATTGCGGACCGGGCGACGCCACGCCGGCGCCGCCACCCGGCCATCGTGCGGGCCACTTGATGCCGCAGGTCCTCCCCGCGGCCGACCCGGTGTCCGGGCTCGCGCATGCCCTGTCGCATCCATTCCTGCAACACGCGCTGCTCGCCGGCACCGCGGTCGCCGTCCTGTGCGGCTCCGTCGGATATTTCGTCGTGCTGCGCGCGCAGGTCTTCGCCGGCGACGCCCTGTCGCACCTCGCTTACACCGGCTCCCTCGCCGCGCTCGCCGCCGGTCTCGACCTGCGAGTCGGGCTGTTCACGGCCACGATCGGCGGCGGCGTCGCCCTCAACGCGCTCGGCGGCCGGGCCAACGCCGACGACACGGTCATCGGGACGGCGTTCGCGTGGATCCTCGGCCTCGGTGTGTTCTTCCTCGCTCTCTACACCACACACGCCAGCACCGCCAACGGCACCGCCAACGCGAGAGTGCTCTTCGGCTCAATCTTCGGCATCGACGCAGGAACGGCCACCGCCTCGGCCGTCATCGCCGGCGCCGCATTGACCGTGCTCGCCGCCGTCGCCCGGCCGTTGCTCTTCGCGAGCATCGACCCGGCCGTCGCCGCCGCGCGGCGCGTTCCCGTGCGTGTCCTCGGCGCGGTGTTCCTCGCGGTCGTCGGGACGACCGCTGCCGAAGCCACCCAACTGATCGGAGCGCTGCTCCTGTTGGGATTGCTCGCCGCCCCCGCCGGCGCGGCGCATCGGCTCACCGCCCGCCCGTGGCGCGCGATGGCCCTGTCGGCCGCGATCGCCGTCGCCGCGGTCTGGGCCGGCCTCGCGGCCGCTTACGCCGTGCCGGCGCTGCCCGCGAGCTTCGCGATCGTCAGCTGTGCCGCGCTCGAATACATTGCCGCCGGTTTCGTCGGCTCACGACGGGCCGCACGCCGCGCAACGGTCGCACACCCACAGGCGATGTCGAGCGAGCCAGCGTGACGGCGAGCCAGCGTGACGGCGGTCGAGGAGCCAGCCTGACAGCGGTCAGCGGGCGTGCTCCGCGCACAGGCCAAACACTTCCACGGTGTGGGTCACGTCCGTGAAACCCGCCGCCGTCGCGACCGCCTGCGCCCACCGCTCGATCTCCGGCGCGCTCACCTCGACGCTGCGGCCGCAGGCGCGGCACACCACGTGGTGATGATGATCATCATGGGCGGTGGCGGTCTCGTCGCCTCCGTTCCCGCACAGGCGGAACCGCGCCTCACCGTCGTCCCCGTGCACGACATCCGCGCGGCCGGCCTCGGCGAGCACATTCAGATAGCGGTAGACCGTCGTCAGGCCGATCGCGACGCCGTCGTCCTGCAGCGCGCCGTACAGCTGCTGCACCGTCCGGAAGCCGTCTTGGCGACCCAGGACCAACTCGATCGCCTGCGACTGGCGCGTACTGCGCACCCGCGACGGGCGAGCCGGAGCCAACGCCTTGTCCCTCACGCGTCCTCCATCTCGACTGCTGTCCAGATTGTGCCAGCGCACGTCCACCGGCACGCCGGTCCGGGACCGACGAATGCTTCCGCGGGTGGGCACCGGCGGCCCTACGGGGTCAGCGGTGTCGGCGAAGTGCCGTCGAGCGCGGCGGGGCGGCCCAGGTAGTAGCCCTGGGCGTCGTCGCACCCGAGGGTCGCGATGATCTCGAGTTGGTCGTGGGTTTCGACGCCCTCAATGATCACGCTGAGGTTGTGAGCGTGCGCGAGGGTGGTGATCGCCTGGACGGTGGCGGCAGCCCGAGTGCTCGTCCCGAGTTGCGCCGTGAACGACCGATCGATCTTCAGGAAGTCGAGCGGAAGGCGCTGCAGATAGCCGAGGGAGCTGTAGCCGGTGCCGAAGTCGTCGACGCCGACCCGGACGCCGAGGCTGCGCAGTCTCTCGAGGGAACGAATTGCGCTGCCGGTGGTGTCCATCAGGGTCCGTTCGGTGACCTCGATCGCCAGTCGGTCCGGACTGACGCCGTGGTCGGCGAGGGTGCCGGCCACCCGGTCGGCGAAGCGGTGGTCCAGCATCGACCGTGGGGACACGTTGACCGCGACGCTGCTCAGGACGCCGGGGCCGGCGCCGGAGCCCAGGGCCGTGATCGCGGCCGTGAGCACCCAGTTGTCGATGTCGCCGATGAATCCGGACTCTTCGGCGGCGCCGATGAACGAGGCCGGCATGACGAGCTCGCCGGTGGCCGGGTCGGCGAGGCGGATCAGCGCTTCGGAGCCGATCACAAGCTGGTCGTGCAGCCGGACGATCGGTTGGTAGTGCAGTTGGAACAGGTTGTCTGCGAGTCCGCGGCGGGCGAGGCGTTCGGCCTCGACCTGCGCGACCACGGTCTGGCGGAGCCCGGCGTCGAAGAGTGCGTAGCGGTCCCGGCCGAAGTCCTTCGCGCGGTAGAGCGCCAGGTCGGCCTCCCGGAACAGGGCCTCGGCGGGGTGGTCGGCGTTGGCGGTCGCCGTGATGCCGATGCTGCCGCGGACCGCGAGGGGGTCGAGCCCTGGCAGCTGCAACGGTTCGCGGAGGGCCGACAGGACCCGGTCGGCAACGACGCCCGCTTGGCGGGGGTCGGTCAAGCGGTCGAGCAGGATGACGAATTCGTCGCCGCCGAGTCGGGCGACGGTGTCCGACGGGCGCGCGCAGCGTTGCAGCCGGGCGGCGACGGCGACGAGGAGGGCGTCGCCGGTGCCGTGGCCGAGGGAGTCGTTGACCAACTTGAAGCGGTCGAGATCGAGCATCAGCAACGCGATGTGGCCCGGGTCCCGGCGCAGGCGGTGCTGCGCTTGGCGGATCCGGTCGTGCAGGAGCGGCCGGTTGGCGAGGCCGGTCAGCGCATCGGTCAGCGCGAGGCGTTCCAGTTCGAGTTCGGCCGCGCGCCGGTCGGTGATGTCGCGACCGGCGCTGAGCACCCCGGTGACCTCGCCGGTGCGGGGATCCCGAAGCGGTTCGCTGTTGGTCTCCAACCACATCCAGGACCCGTCGGCGCGGCGGCGGCGACCGACCATCCGGACGGGAACTCCACCCACCACGGTCTGGAACGCTTCACGCAGGGCGGGTTCGTCGTCGGGGTGCGCGTTACTGCCGATCCGCCCGCCGACGACGCGGGCGGCCGGAGAGCCGAAAGTCCTCTCGTACGACGGACTGACGTAGAGCACCGTCCCGTCGATCGACATCTGGCTGATGATGTCTGCACTGTTGTCCGCGAGGAGCCGGTAGCGCGCCTCGGCTTCGGTGAGCGCCGCGGTGGCGGCCCGGGCGGCAGTGACGTCGTGGTGGACGGCGAGGAAACCTTCGGTGGTGTCGATCCCCACGGGTCGGATGACCACTTCGGTCGTCCGCCGTTCGCCGTCCGGGCGGGTGAAGGTGACGTCGCCGGACCAGGAGCCATTGGCCAGTGCGGCGGCGCGGACCTCCGCGACGCGGATGTCGGTGTCCGCGTCGAGCAGGCTCCCTGAGGTCACGCCGAGGAGCTGCTCGCGGGGGCGGCCGAACAGTTCCACGCCGGCAGGGTTGGTCTCGACGATGAGGCCGGCGGCGTTCGTCAGGAAGACGGCGTCGCTGATCGACTCGAAGACCAGGGAGTGCCGCGCCGCAGCGAGTGCGTTGGCGCGTCGTTCGGACGTGTCGCGCAGGAACGCGTGGTAGCTCACCGGGCGGCCGGCCTCTTCACTGGCCCAGATCGTCACCTCGACGGCCAGCGTCGTGCCGTCCGCGCGGAGCGCTATCAGGTCAACGGGTCGCCCGAGGACGTGCGTTTCTCCGGTGCGGGCGTACCGGTCGAGTCCTGCATGGTGGGCGGCGCGTTGCGCGGCCGGGATCAGCAGGTCGGCCAGAGGCGCTCCGAGCGCCGTCTGCCGTGCCCAGCCGAACATGCGGACCGCCGCCGGGTTCCACTCGCGGATCAGCCCCACCGCGTCGATGGCGATGTAAGCGTCCGCGGAGGACGTGACGACGCGCTTGGCACTCGCCTCCGCCGCGTGCAGCGCTGTGAGGTCCGTGACCTGGGTGACGTAGCACAACGGGTCACCGGCCCGGGACCGGACGACGGTCGCCGACACCCGGACATCGACCAGCGTCCCGTCAGGCCGTACATAACGCTTGTCGATGGCCATACCCGGTGCGCCGGCGGCGACCGCACCTTCGGTTGCCGTGGTGGTCACTTCCCGGTCAGCGGGGTGGGTGAAGTCGAGGTACGACATCCCGACCAGCTCGCCGGCCGGCCGGCCGACGAGGCGCGCGTACGCGTCGTTGACCACCAGCAGCCGCCCGCCCAGGTCGCCCACCGTCATCCCGTGCGCGGAGATGGCGGCCATGCGCCGGAAGTCGGCGACGACCTGGTCCAACTCGAGGGCGGGGTCAGCACCTGCCGGCGGGGTCATGCAACCAGTGTCGGCCAACGCACGGTTTCCTTTCGTCAAAACACCGGATTTGCGGGCGGGCGCCGGGGGGTCCGTGGCGAGCGCGGCCGGCGACGGGCATGCCGGAGTCGGGGAGACGGCTGCGCCTGGCGTTGCGCGGGCCTGCCGGCGGGGTAGGGCCGCTAGCATGACCGCCGTGCCGCACGCCGAGATCACCTGCGAAGGAACCGTCTCGAGTGTCGGGGCCGCCCGCGCATTCGTCGCTTCCACGCTGACCACCTGGCGGGCCACGGAATACGAATGGGCGGCGATCCTGGTCGTGAGTGAGCTCGCGACCAACGCGGTGCTGCACGCCCGCACGGACTTCGAGGTGCGGCTCACGCTCGACGATGAGGCGCTGACGATCGAGGTGCGCGACGGAAGTGTGCTGACACCCACCCAACGCCGCTACGGCACCGACTCGACCACAGGTCGCGGGATGAAACTCGTCGCGGACATGTGCGCGGGCTGGACCGTGGACCTCATCAGCAGCGGCAAGATCGTCCGTTGCTCGCTCCCCCACGACAGCCGCCAGCACGACCCGGCGGACGACGATGACAGGCCCGACGAGGAGTTGGACATCGACACGCTCCTCGCGCACTTCTCCGACGACACAACCGGCGACACCGTCACCGGCGACACCGTCACCGGCGACACCGTCACCGGCGAGGCTGGCGGTCCGCAGGCCGGGTGCGGCAAGATCGCGGCATGAGCCAGATCCCCGACGAGCACCTCACCGAAGTCCGCATCCTCGGCCTGCCCGTGCCGTTACGCGAGCGGTCCAGCCAGCACGGGGACGAGCTTGTCCGGGAGATGACCCTGATCGCCGCGCAGGTCGATGCGGGCGACAGTGCTCACATTCCGGACCGCCTGGTGCGGCTCGCGGCGGAAGTCCAGTCGACGTACGCGACGTTCACCGTCAACGCCAACGCGCAGATGGACGCCGCAGCCGAAGCAGGGATCGAGGTGATCGACGAGATCGTCTACCGCGTCCCGCGCGAGGTGGGGCCGTTGTGCGCGCACATCCTGACCGTCATCGCCGAGACAGACGCGTACTGCGCCGACGGGCACTATCTGCTCGCCCTGGCCACGCCGCCCGACGTTCGGGCCTATCAGCAGTGGATTCTGGGGGAGTTCATCCGGCAGATCGACGGTCAGGCGCCGCTGTCGTGGGAGGACTTCCGCGCCCAGGTCGCGCCGGCCGCCGACTGACGTTCTGCATGGGTGCCGCCTTCGCGAGGGTGCCGCCTTCGCGAGGGTGCCGCCTTCGCCTCGGGTCCGGTGGGTCCCCGGCCACGGGAGGTCTAGTGCCGGCCACGGGAGGTCTAGTGCAGCTCCTCGAGGTGTGGTTCGAACCACACGGTCTTGCCGTCGACGTGGGCCTCGACCCCCCACTGGCCGCAGGCGGCGACCAGTTGCAGACCGCGGCCGCTCGTCGCGTCCACGGCCGTGTGCCGCGACACGGGCAGGGCAGGGGAGTGGTCACGGACCTGGAAGCGCACCGCGGTGCCCTCCGTGAGGCACATGGTGACGGTCATCGCGGTGCGGGCGTGCAGGCACACGTTGGTGACGAGTTCGGTCAGCCCGCTCGCGGTGACGTGGATCAAGGTCGCGTAGCCGTGCGCGTGCAGCAGTTGACGGGCCCATCTGCGGGCGGCGCCCGGTGCCTCGTTGTCCGGGTCGAGGGCGAGGACATCGACGACCCACCCCGTCGCCCGGCCGGGTGTGGACGGGCGGCGGACACGGGGTGCCGGCCAGCGGGGCGCTTCGACGTCGGTTGCCGCCAGATAGTCAGTGCTGTCGAGGTACGGGACGGGGGTGCCGGCGCCCAGCTGGGTGAACCGCTCGTTGAGGACCTGGGCGATGAGGTCATGCTCCTCGCGGGTCGCGAGGAGCGCCCCGTGGATGACCGCGTCGAGCTCGATCGCTCCGTGGTCCCCACCGGCCGCGAAATAGCGCACCCACAAGTCGCTCAGCGTCAGGCCGGCACGCTCGCGGGCCTCGTCGAGCTCATTTCGACGACCGGTCATCAGTCGCCTCAGATCGGGACGCTGACTGGGCGGTGCGCGCTGCCTCGGCGAGTAACCGTTCACAGGTCTCCTGCAGCGACCGGCCGCTCCCGCGGCTCGCGCTGCGCAGCGCCAGCGACGCCGCTCCCGCGCTGATGTTGTCGCGGCGCATCACCAGACCCTGCGCCCGAGTGACGGTGTCCCGATCGACGAGCGCGTGCTGGATCCGTTTGCCCAAGGCGTCGAAGTGTGCCGTGTGCTGCCCCGCCATCACGAGCCGGGCGGCTTCGGCGGCGAACTGGTCCGCCCACTGTTGTTCGTTCTCGGCGAGCGCTTCGGCGGTGCGGGAGTAGATGTTGAGTGCGCCGATCGGCCTGTCGTCCTGCATCAGCGGCGTCGACATGATCGTTTCGATGCCCCGGGCCCGCGCCAGGGGAACGAAGGACGGCCACCGGGTCTCGTTGGCCAGGGTGCCGATGGCAAACCGTTCCCCTCGGGTCGCGGCGTCCAGGCACGGGCCTTCACCTGTCGAGTACTGATCGGCGTCCATGCCCAGGACGACATCGTTACTCGCCGCCGCCGTCCTGAGCCGTCCGCCGCGCGGCAACGTGATACTGGCCCCGTCGGAAGCGCCGATGACAGCATGCGTCATCGTGACGACCAACTGCAGCGCACTGTCGAGCACCTCGCGTACGGCAGGGATCGACGCGGCGGCCGACAACGCGCTGATCAGCGGCGTGTCCTCGTCCGGCGCTATCCCGAGGATGCGCGTCATCCCGGTCACTTCGAACACCCACGTCAGATACGGGCGGATGCCGCGGACCGACAGCCCGGCGCCCCACAGCTGCAACCGGTCTGCACCGTCGCCGAGGACGGCAAGGGCCCGGGCATCCAGGAACCGGACCCCCTCGAGGTCCACGACCAACGCGCCTGCGGCAACAGCGAGGACGCTGTCGACGGCGTGCTCGACCGCTGTGCGGAACCGGGCGATCGTCGCGACGTCGATCTCGCCGACCACGGTCAGGACCACGTGGCCGTCGCCGACCAGGACCGCGGCGCCGTACGGGACGGTTAGTTCCGCTGGATCAGGACCAGCGCGCCGTCGGTCCCGTATCCGTCGCTCAGCTTCATATCGATCGTTATCACTGCTCGACATCGAGACGACCCCTCACGCGAGAACGTGAAGCGCGGAGGGGTGCGGGGTCCAGACAGAGCCACGCGCGCTACGAACAGCCAGTCTGCCACGTGATCGGCACGCGACGCCACCACTCAGGCGTCATCGACGCTGATCAACTTCTCCCTGATGCCTCCCGAGTGCTTGCCCGCCGCATGCTCGGAGGGCTCCATGCCGGACAAGTACGGGCTTGGCGAAAACGGACACCCACGGCAAGATTTCTTGCGACCTAGTGTCGCGTTGCGTTAGTCCGTTTGCGGTTGATTTTGCCGATGATCTCGTCA
>CAXSDE010000003.1:110449-115046 GCA_964236265.1 uncultured bacterium | reverse complement strand
TCGTCATCGACTTCATCGACATGGTGCTCGAGAGCAACCGCGAGCTCGTGCTGCGGCGCCTCATCGAATGCCTCGGCCGTGACCGCACCAAGCACCAGGTCGCCGAGGTCACCTCGCTCGGTCTGGTGCAGATGACGCGCAAACGCGTCGGTCAGGGGCTGCTCGAGGCGTTCAGCGAAACCTGTGAGGTGTGCAACGGTCGCGGGATTATCGTCTCGCTCGACCCCACCGTGCCGGGTGCGCCTGGCAACGGCCGCGGCGCGAAAACCGAGCACCGGCACGACTCTCCAACGCCCCGCGGCGACAAGGGACGCGACGGCAACGGGTCGCGCCCCGACGGGGGAGGTGGCCGTCCCGACAAAGGCCGCACGCCCAAGCCTGCCCCGCCGCTGACGCTACCCACAGTCGCCGCCGAGGCCGTTCCTGACGGCGACGGTGCGCCCGCCCCCGTCCCCGAAGCGAGCGAAGGTGGTCGACGTCGGCGCGGTCGGCGCGGCGGCGGCGGCAACGGCGAGTCCACGAGCCCCGACGCCGTCGTCGCCAACGAAGATGCCCCGGCCGCCGGCCCTGGGACTCCAGCCATGCGCAGTCAACCCGAGGGTGCGCGGACGTCGCTCGCGGTGGTCGACGAAGCGCTCGACATCGACACGGACGGCGCCACGTCCTCGAAGCGGCCGGCCCGGCGTCGCCGCAAGGCAGCGGCAACAAGCGCCAAATAGCGCCACGTTCGTCGTACGACGAGAGCGGGTGGCCACCAGGTCACCCGCTTTCGTGTCTGCACGCGCATGTGCCCGTCGCCCGCAACGACCATGGCCGTTTGCCGCCGCCGCGAACTCTCCGGACGGGACCCCGGATCGGGGGTCCAATGGCAGGTGGGGCGAGCGCAACCTGCGCGGCATCGTGCGCGTGTGCGGGGTATGGACCATGATCCGCCGCTCGGGACATCGCGCACGCGGCGGCTCGCGATGGCTGCCGGGGCGGCCATTGCGGTGGTCCGCGTCGTGGCCGCTCCGTCGGTCGTGAGGCACGGTGTGGCGCGCGTGCCTGCGCCGTCGACCGTGGCCCCCGCCCCGACTGCGACCGCCCTCGCGAGGGTGCCGCAGGTGCCGGCGACCGCAACCGCCACGTCGTCGCCGGCAGCTCCCTCGGGCGACGAAGGCGTCGTTCCCTGGGCCGACCTCCCGGTCGACGCGGGCGGTGAACCGAGGCCGCTGCCGTCGCCGACGTGGGATCCGAGCTTCCCCGCGTGCGCCGCGGAGCAGCTGGGAGCCAAGGCCGGCGAGCAGGGCGTGGCGATGGGTCAGGGCGCGACGGGCATTACGGTGAGCCGGGTTTCCGGGCCACCGTGCCGACTCGACACCACCGTCAAGCGGCTGTCCGCCGCGACGCCCGGCGGCACGCGTGAAGACCTCCCGACGGAGGCCCTACGCTTTCGCGCCGCCGACCACGCGACGACCGGGCAGTCCTTCTCGTACGTCGTGACCTTGCACAACGCCACCGACAAGGAATTTCCGCTTTCCCCCTGCCCCAACTACTCGCAGACCACCAAGCTGGAGTCGGCGGCGCCGACTGACTACGCCCTCAATTGCGCGGCCGCCCGTCCGATCCCCGCCGGGGGATCCGAAGCGTTCGCCATGACCATCGCCGTGCCGGCAACGACGCAGGCGTTCGCCTCGCTCATCTGGCGACTGCACACCGGTGGCTCGGAGTCCATCCTGGCGGAGGCGCCGCTGGCGCTCGAGGGGCCCACCGGCGGCGAACCGCGCGCGTGCGTCGCGTCGCAGTTGAGCGCCGTCCTGGGCGATGTTCGTGACCGCGCGGATGGCTTCGAACGGAGCTCCGTCACCATCCGGCGCGTCACCGGTGAGTCCTGCACTCTTCGTGACGACGTGAAGCTGATCTACGGCGTCTTCGATGGTGCGGAGCCGGTCGTGCTGCGGACGGACGGACAGTTCGTGCAGGAGCCGGCAGGAGTGGCGCTTGCGGATCCCGGCGACGCCGCCACCTTCGACATCCGGGTGCGGGCGCGCTGCGACGACGACGGGGCGACCCAGCCCCGGACGTCACCCGCGAGGCCCTTGCGGCTCGGCCTCAACCCGGCCGGTGACCTGGCTGTCACCGCCCAAAACGATGTCGGCGGCCTGGACTACGGCTGCTTGTCGCACGACAAGCCGATCTCTATCGGCCCCATCGCCAAGGCGAGGTGAGCCGGCCTGAGTGCACTGGAACGCCCGGTGATCGCAACGCTGCGCCACCCAATTGGGGGGTTGTTTGACCCTCCGGAGGACGGCCGCCTAGACTGGTCCGTCGGTGCCCGTCGTGGCGCTCTTTCTCGCGTGCCGTTGCCCGCGGGTGAACCAAGCAGACCCAAGCAGGGAGTTCGGCGTGTACGCGATCGTGCGCAGTGGTGGCCGCCAGCACAAGGTGGCCGTCGGCGAAGAGTTCGAGACCAACAGGCTCGTCGGCGCAGCGGGTGACAGCGTGGTCCTTCCCGCAGTCCTCGTGGTCGACGGCACGGACGTCACGTCCGACGCCGACGCCCTGGCGAAGATCACGGTCAACGCCGAGGTCGTCGAGCACAGCAAGGGCCCCAAGATCAACATGATGCTCTACAAGAACAAGTCCGGTTACAAGCGCCGCCTCGGTCACCGGCAGAGCCTGACCGTGCTGCGCATCACGGGCATCGAGACCGGAAAGTAGGGGCTGACTCATGGCACACAAAAAGGGCGCATCCTCCAGCCGCAACGGCCGCGACTCCAATGCGCAATATCTCGGCGTCAAGCGCTTCGGCGGTCAGCTGGTCAACTCCGGCGAGATCCTGATCCGTCAGCGCGGCACCAAGTTTCACCCGGGCGCCAACGTGGGCCGCGGCAAGGACGACACCCTGTTCGCCCTCGCCGCCGGCGCGGTCGAGTTCGGCACCCACCGCGGTCGCCGCGTCGTCAACATCGTCGTCCCCGTCCCGGTGGAAGTCTCTGCCTGACGCACGACGCACAGTTGTTTGTCGAGGGCGGACCGGTCTGACCGGCCGCCCTCGACGCATGTACGACCGCCCGCAGCGGCGGCAATGAAGGAGGCACCGTGACGACGTTCGTCGACCGCGTGGTTGTGCACGCATCGGGCGGCAACGGCGGCCACGGTGCGGCATCGATCTACCGCGAGAAGTTCATCCCGTTCGGTGGCCCGGACGGTGGCTCAGGTGGCCGCGGCGGGAGTGTCATCCTGGTCGTCGATCCCCAGGTCACGACGCTCCTGGAATACCACTTCTCCCCGCATCGCAAAGCCGGGCACGGCAAGGAGGGCCAGGGCCACCACCGCGACGGTTCCTACGGCGCGGACGTCGTCCTCGCGGTGCCCGACGGCACCGTGGTGAAGGCGCTCGACGGCGAGGAGGTCATCGCCGACCTCGTCGGCGCCGGCACGCGTTTCGTCGTCGCCGCGGGCGGTTTCGGCGGCCTCGGCAACGCCGCGCTCGCCGGCCCGCGGCGCAAGGCGCCCGGGTTCGCGTTGCTGGGGGAGCCCGGCGAGCTGGCCGATGTCGTCCTGGAGCTCAAGACCGTCGCCGATGTCGCCCTGGTCGGCTTTCCCAACGCCGGCAAGTCGTCGCTCATCTCCGTCCTGTCGGCCGCCAAGCCGAAGATCGCCGACTATCCCTTCACAACGCTCGTTCCGAACCTGGGTGTCGTGACCGTTGACGACCACGTGTTCACCGTGGCCGACGTGCCGGGACTCATCCCGGGCGCGAGCACGGGAAAGGGCCTCGGTCTGGAGTTCCTGCGGCACGTGGAGCGGTGCAAGGTGCTCGTGCACGTCGTCGACTGCGCGTCCATCGAACCGGGGCGAGACCCCGTCGAGGACATCGAAGTCATCGAAGCGGAGCTCGCCGCCTACGGTGGGCTGCAGGACCGCCCCCGCATGATCGTGCTCAACAAGATCGACCTACCCGACGGCCGGGACATCGCGCAGATGATCCACGGTGACCTCGAGCGCCACGGCTGGCCCATCTTCGAGGTCTCCGCGGTCAGTCGGGAGGGACTGCGACAGTTTGCGCTCGCGCTGGGCGACACGGTGGGCAAGATGCGCGCCGCGGAGGCGCCCCAGGAATCGACCCGCATCGTGCTGCGGCCCAAGCCGGTCAACGGCCCCGAGTTTTCGGTGGATCGCGTCAACGACGGTTTCGTGGTCAGCGGCGACAAGCCACGGCGCTGGGTGCTGCAGACCAACTTCACCAACGACGAGGCCGTCGGCTATCTCGGTGACCGGCTCGCCAAACTGGGGGTCGAGGCGGAGCTCGCCCGGATCGGAGCCGAGCCGGGCGACGCGGTGACCATCGGCGATGTCACGTTCGACTGGGTCCCGACCGTTGCGGCCGGGATCTACGAGCCGCGCAGCGGCCGCGGCACCGACGAGCGGCTGATCAAGCGTCGCCTGCGTAACAGCAACGGCGACATGCTCTCCGACGATGATCTCGCCGCCGAATGGCGGGCGCGTGCCGACGACGACGAGGACGAGTTCGAGCGCGACGACGACGAGTTCGACCGTGCCGACGGCGACGACCTCGTCGGTGAAGCGGATCCGGTCGACGATGCCGAACCGG
>CAXSDE010000003.1:102848-110349 GCA_964236265.1 uncultured bacterium | reverse complement strand
CGGAGGTCGGCGTCATCGACGATGCCGAATCGACGGAGCCCGGCGTCATCGACGATGCCGAACCGGCGGAGGTCGGCGTCATCGACGATGCCGAATCGACGGAGCCCGGCGTCATCGACGACGGGGAGCCGGCAGAGGTCGGCGTCGAGGATGCTCCCGACGGCCGTGTCCGGTAGGCGGCCCGGGGTCCACCGGGTCGTCGTGAAGGTCGGTTCCTCGTCGGTGACCAGTGCCGCCGGCGGTCTCGACGCGACGCGCGTCGAAGCACTCGTCGCCGCGCTCGCCGCGCGGGTGCAGGCCGGCGACGAGATCGTGCTCGTCTCCTCCGGGGCGATCGCGGCGGGGTTGTCGCCGCTCGGCCTCCCGAAGCGGCCCCGCGACCTTGCGACACTGCAGGCTGCGGCCAGCGTCGGGCAGGGTCTGCTGATCGACTGCTACGCGTCCGCTTTCGGCCGCGTCGGCATCCCCGTCGGGCAGATCCTGCTGACGGCGGACGACATCGGGCGGCGCGCGCACTACCGCAACGCCTACCGCACCATCGAGCGCCTGCTGGACCTTCGCGTCGTGCCGATCGTGAACGAGAACGACACGGTCGCGACGGAGGAGATCCGGTTCGGTGACAACGACCGCATCGCGGCCTTGATCGCCCACCTCGCGGACGCCGACACGTTGGTGCTCCTGTCGGACGTCGACGGGCTCTACGACGGGGACCCGCGCCGCAGAGGAGCCACGCTGATCGAGGACGTGTACGGCGAGAAAGACTTGGCCGACGTCGGGCTCGGTGGTCCCGGCTCCGGAGTCGGGTCCGGTGGCATGGCGACGAAGGTCGACGCCGCCCGCATCGCGACGGCTGCCGGCATCGCCGTGGTCGTGACGTCGACTCCGAATGCGGCCGCCGCGCTCGCCGGGGTCAAGGTCGGGACCCGGTTCCACCCGACGGGCTCGCGGTCGTCGCAGCGGCTGCTGTGGCTCGCGCACGGCAGCGTGCCGCGGGGCCGGCTGATCCTCGATGCGGGAGCGATCACGGCCGTCGTCGAGCGCCGCCTGTCGCTGCTGCCGGCCGGCATCACGGGCGTCAGCGGCGATTTCGTGGCGGGAGATCCGGTGGACCTGTCTGACGAAAACGGTCACATCGTTGCGCGCGGACTGGTCAACTACGACTCGAGGGAATTGCCGGCTCTCCTGGGCCGCTCCACCCGCGAACTGGCGACGACGCTGGGACCGGCTTACGAACGGGAGGTCGTACATCGTGACGATCTCGTCCTTGTACGGGGGTCCCGAGCCTGACGAGCTCCCGCCCGGCCGGCTCTGGCACGTCACCCTGACCGTCGGGGGCGATCCCCAGCCGGCGGGCAGCGTCCGCGAGGCATTGGAGCGCCTCCACAACGAACGCCCCTTCTTCCTCGCGAGCCGCTACGCCGGCGACCGCGCCGAATTGCGCTACTGGGAGGAAGCCGGCTCGTGTGAGGACGCGTGCGCCCTCGCCTTGCGCGTGTGGGGTGAGCACCGCGCGACCGCCGAGCTGCCCGCCTGGTCGGTGCTGGGGCTCGAGGTCGTCGAGCGCAGTGTTCGCGGGGAGCGCGGGGAAGCCGCCGTGCTCGATGCCCGCATCTCCCCGCTGGGGTGACTCGGCGAGGGGCAGCCGTCCGTCGAATCGGCGGCATGTCAGCTTGACAGCGTTAACCCAGGCTCGCTAACTTTCCACCGTTCACCCCACAATGGAGGACGGTAGAAATGCTGGAACGACTCGGGCACACAGCGATCCGCCGGCGCCGCTTGATCCTCGCGCTTACCGCCCTGTTGTTCGTGCTGGCCGGCGCCCTCGGGGCCGGGGTCGCCACGCACCTGAAGACAGGCGGCTACAACGACCCGGCGTCGGGCTCGATCCGCGCCGCGGAGCTGCTGGACAAGGGGTTCGGGGCCGGGACGGGCAACGTGCTCCTCCTCGTCCGCCCTTCGGCCGGGAGCGTCGACGACCCGGCGGTCGCTGCGGCCGGCCAAGCCCTGACGGCGCGCCTCGCCGCCGAGGCGGGCGTGACGGGCGTCGTGTCGTACTGGTTGACCCATGGCCCGGGTCTGCGAAGCACCGACGGCACAGAGGCCCTCGTCCTGGGGCACATCGACGGGAGCGACGAGACCGTCATGAAGCGCTCGAGCGACCTCGTGGCTGCCTATGCCGGCACCGCCGACGGGCTGACCGTGCGGGTGGGTGGATCGGGCGTCGTGTTCGACCAGATCACGAAGCACATCTCCAAGGATCTGGCCGTGTCCGAAGGCGTCGCGATCCCGCTGACAGTCGTCCTGCTCATCCTGGTGTTCGGCAGCGTCATCGCCGCACTGCTGCCGGTGGGGATCGGTGTGCTCGCGATCGTCGGCACGCTGCTCGCGTTGCGGGTGATCGCCTCCCTGACCGACGTGTCGGTGTTTGCGATGAACCTCACCACGGCGATGGGCCTCGGCCTCGCCATCGACTACAGCCTGTTCATCCTCACCCGCTACCGCGAGGAAGTGGCAGCCGGGCGCGACCGCTCCGCCGCCATCGTGGTCTCCGTGCGCACCGCCGGCCGCACCGTCGTCTACAGCGCACTGACGGTCACGTTGTCGCTCGCGGCGATGCTCGTGTTCCCGTTGTATTTCCTGCGCTCGTTTGCCTATGCCGGCATCGCGGTGGTGCTGCTGGCCGCCGCTGCCGCGGTCGTCGTCCTTCCGGCGCTGCTCGCGGTGCTGGGGGACCGGGTCGAGAAGTGGTCGGTGCCGTTCCTCGTGCGCCGACGGGCGAAGCAGGGTGCCTTCTGGGGCACGCTCGCCCGGGGGGTGATGTGGCGGCCGATTCCCGTTGCTGTGCTGGTGATCGGCGGCCTGCTGTTGCTCGGGGCACCCTTCCTCGGCGTGCGGTTCGGGGCGAGCGATTCCCGCATCCTGCCGCCCGGCACGCCCGTTCGCACGGTGTCCGAGACGGTCGTCGCCGACTTCGACGGGTCGCGCAACGACGCGGTGCTCGTCGTACCAGACGCTGCCGGTCTTGCTCCGGGATCAGCCGAGCTGACCGACTATGCGCTGCGCGCTTCCCTGCTGCCCAACGTCCGACGGGTGGAAAGTGCGGCGGGGATTTTCGTCAACGGCACGCGCGTCGCCGCCGGTCAACCGGCTGCGTACACCGCGCCGCAGGGTGAGCGGTCCTACGTGCTCGTCCTGCCGCAGTCTGCGCCGCTGGAGGGGCCGTCGCAACAACTCGTGCGGGACGTGCGCGCACTGTCGACGACAGCGCCCGTGCAGGTGGGCGGTGCCTCGGCCGGCCTCGTCGACACCAAGGCCTCGATCGCCGCCTCTTTGCCGTGGGCGATCGGCATCATCGTGCTGGCGACGCTCCTGCTGCTGTTTGCGTTCACGGGCTCGGTCGTGTTGCCGGTCAAGGCGGTCTTGCTCAATGCGCTGAGCCTGTCCGCGACGTTCGGTGCGATGGTGTGGATCTTCCAGGAGGGGCACCTGTCCGGGCTGCTCCACTTCACGGCCACGGGCTCGCTCGAGGCGACCTTGCCGATCCTGATGTTCTGCATCGCCTTCGGCTTGTCCATGGACTACGAGGTGTTCCTCATCTCCCGCATCAAGGAGGAATGGGACCGCAGCGGCGACAACCAGCGCGCCGTCGTCTGGGGCTTGTCGAAGACAGGGCGGCTCATCACCGCCGCGGCCGGCCTGATCGCGTTGGTCTTCGCGTCGATGGCGTTCTCCGGTGTCACCACGATGAAGCTCATGGGGATCGGCCTTGCCCTCGCCGTCGTGGTCGACGCGACGATCGTGCGCGGGCTCCTCGTCCCCGCGATCATGCGCCTCGCCGGACGATGGAACTGGTGGTCGCCGGCCCCGTTGCGGCGTATCAGCGCGCGCTGGTCGCTGAAGGAGGACGCTGAGGAGACAATCAGCAGTCCCGACACAGAGCGGGTCCCGTCAGGAGCGAGATGACCCCCGGCACCATCCCAGTCGACGTACCTCGCCGGCGCGCGCGGCGGGGTGAGGGTGACCGCCTGCGGGAGGACATCCTGCAGGCGACGATCGAGTTGCTCTCGGCGACGGGCGACATGAATGCCGTCTCCATCCGGGCGGTCGCCAAGAAGGTGGGGGTCACGCCGCCCGCGCTCTATCTGCACTTTCCGGACAAGCGGGCCCTGCTCGATGCGGCCTGTGAGCCGATCTTCGCCGAGCTCGAGCGCCACTTCGACGAAGCCTGCGACGGCGTGGCCGACCCCGTGGAGCAGTTGCGCAGGATCGGCATCGCCTATGTGCGGTTTGCGCTCGACAACCGGGAGCCGTTCCGGATCGTCTTCATGTCGCAGTGCGACGTCGAAGGGTCCGCGGGGATGACACGAGCGGACCTCGAGACGCAGACGGCGTTCCGCCGGGTCATCCGCGCCGTCGTCGAGGGGCAGGAAGCCGGGATTCTCGGCCCGATGGACGCCGGTCTGGCGGCGATGCGGCTGTGGATCGCGGCGCACGGGGCGGCCACCCTGCTGATCAGCAAGCCCTACTTTCCCTGGCCGCCGGTCGAGCAACTCATCGAGGATGTCATCGGTATGGCGGGCCTCGGCCTGCTCGCACAGAGCAGGCAGGCGGGCGACGGCCTGGACCAGCAGGTGGCCCGCGTGCTGGGTGCGACGCCGCTGCCGGGCGACCCGGTGCCGCCGCCGGTCGTCGCGGCCCCGGTGCCGCCCGCACCCCCGCGTCCCGCCCGCCGCGTCATGCGAAAATCGCGACCATGACCGTTGACTCCGCCTCTGCCGTCCTCGACACCGCCCGGCTCGCCCGCGTGGCGGCCGCCGACCTGGCGCCGCTGCCGCGCAGCGCGAAGGACGCGGCGCTGCTCGCCATGGCCGACGCGCTCGAAGCGCGTACGGCGGAGATCCTCGACGCCAACGCCGTCGACATCGCGGACGCCCGGGACGACGGCCTCAGCGGCTCGATGGTCGATCGGCTCTCGCTCACGGAGGCCCGCGTCGCCGACATGGCCGACGGCCTGCGCCAAGTCGCGACGTTGCCCGACCCGGTGGGCGAGGTGATCCGCGGCTACACGCTGCCGAACGGCCTCGATGTCCGCCAGGTGCGCGTGCCGCTCGGTGTCATCGGCATCATCTACGAGGCGCGGCCCAACGTCACGGTCGATGCCGCGGGACTCTGCGTGAAGAGTGGAAATGCCGTGCTGCTTCGCGGTTCGTCGAGTGCCAAGCATTCCAACGAGGCCCTGGCTGCGGTCCTGGACGAGGCCGCCACGGCCGCCGGACTGCCGCCGCACACCATCCAGCTCGTTCCCGGACACACGCGGGAATCGGTGAAGCATCTGATGACCGCGCGCGGCCTCGTCGACGTCCTCATCCCGCGCGGCGGCGCAGGGTTGATCGAGACGGTCGTGCGCGAGTCGACGGTCCCGGTCATCGAGACGGGGGTGGGAAATTGCCATGTGTACGTCGACGCGGCGCATCCAGCGGTCGAGTCCGTCACCGCGATCGTCCTCAACGCCAAGGTCCAGCGCCCCAGCGTGTGCAACGCCGCGGAGACACTGCTCGTGCACGCCGACGCGGCGGAGGCGGTGCTGCCGGCGGTGCTCGTCGCCCTGCGCGAGGCCGGAGTGACGGTGCACGCCGACCAGCGAGCGGCCGAGATCGCCTCGGTCAACGACGTCACGGCGATTCCTGCGACGGACGACGACTGGGCGAATGAGTATTTGTCGCTCGACCTTGCCGTCGGGATCGTCGACTCCCTCGACGACGCGATCGCGCACATCCGCCGCTGGAGCAGCGGTCACACCGAGGCGATCCTCACGGAGTCTCAGCAGGCGGCGAAGACGTTCGTCTCCCGCATCGACAGCGCGGCCGTCATGGTCAACGCTTCGACGCGTTTCACCGACGGCGGCCAGTTCGGCTTCGGTGCGGAGATCGGGATCTCGACGCAGAAGCTGCATGCGCGCGGTCCGATGGGCCTGACCGAGCTGACGAGCACGAAGTTCATCGTGACCGGCGAAGGCCACGTGCGTGGCTGACGCACCCCGTCGGCATTTCGTCGGGCCGCTCGGTTGGGCCGTTCGGGTGTATCCGACGCCGTTTCGCCCTCAAGCAAAACGCGGAAGCGGCCGATAGGTTGCATGCGTGGCGACAAGTAGACGACTCGGTGTGATGGGCGGCACGTTCGACCCCATCCACCACGGGCACCTCAGCACGGCCAGTGAAGTGGCCGAGCTGTTGGACCTGGACGAGGTCGTGTTCGTGCCGACCGGGCAGCCCTGGCAAAAGACGTTTCGTGACGTCACTCCCGCGGAGGACCGCTACCTCATGACGGTGATCGCAACCGCATCCAATCCGCGGTTCTCCGTCAGCCGCGTCGAGATCGACCGGCCCGGGGCCACTTACACCGTCGACACGTTGCGCGAGCTCGCGAGCGAGGACACCGACCTGTTCTTCATCACGGGTGCGGATGCGCTCACCAACATCACGACGTGGGACCGCGTCGACGAGCTGTTTTCCTTGGCGCACTTCATCGGCGTCACCCGGCCCGGCTACGACGCGACGACGGTGGCCCTGCCCCCGGACAGCGTCTCGCTCGTCGAGGTCCCCGCCTTGTCCATCTCATCGACGGACCTCCGGGCGCGGGTCGCCAACGGTGACCCGATTTGGTATCTGGTGCCGGATGGCGTCGTTCGCTACATCCACAAGCGTGGCCTGTACGCCGGCGGGCCGTCATGAGCCGCCACCGCAAGGCGACGACGGGTTTCCTCAGCCGGCCCCGGTCCGCCGTCGCCACGGCCGACGGTGACCTGGACGGCGGCCCCGACAACGCTGGCGTGGACGTCGACGTCGTGCCGGCCGCCGTGACCGCCCCGCAGCCGCGGGCCGCCTCGCCGTACATCTCGATGGGTTTTGCGCCGCAACCGCAACAGACCGTGCCGTACCCGCCGCTTCCCGCTCCCCCCGCCGTCGCCGTCGCCGTCGCCGCGACGGTCGACCCCGCACCCAGCGTGCCGGCGCAGCCGGTTGCGCCGGTGATCAAGGTGCCGACTGGCGTGTCACCCGCAGCAGCGCCGGTGCCCGCGCCGGTGTCCCCGCCCGTGTCCCCGCCCGCGCCGGTGTCCCCGCCCGCGCCGATGCCCGCGCCGATGCCCGCGCCGGTGTCCGCGCCGGCGCCGACGCACGCCTTCGTCCCGCCGGCTGCAGAGCCAGCCACGAGGCGCGTCCACGAGGTCGATGCGGCCCGCGCGCCCTTGCCGGCTCCGCCGGTCGCCTATCAGCCGCCCCCGATGCCCGCCGTGACGTCGTACGCGTCGCCGGTGGGAAACGACGGCGCGACGTCCGCGCCCGTGCCGCTGCGCGCCGGGACCCCGGTCCAGGTCGCCCCCGACGAGGGTCCCGATGCCTCGCGAGAGGTGGCGGCGCCTCGCGCGAGTGTCGTCGAGGCATCGACACCGGCACCGGCCCCGGCACCCGTACCGGCACCGGCCCCGGCACCCGTACCGGCA
>CAXSDE010000003.1:96044-102748 GCA_964236265.1 uncultured bacterium | reverse complement strand
CGGCACCCGTACCGGCACCGGCCCCGGCACCCGTACCGGCACCGGCCCCGGCACCGACGGACCCGGAGTCGGGGCCGGACCTCGAGCCGGTGCGCTATGCGCCGGGTGTCGCTCCCAGCCGCCGCGTGCGCCGTTCCCAACAGCGCGTCTCGCGACGCCGGCGACTCTTCCTCGTCGCCGGGGGAGTGCTGACACTGGTGGTGATTGCCGTCCTGATCGGTCTCCGGCTGACAGCCGGGCACGACCGGACGGCCGCCGCCGCGCCCGCCGAAGCGACGGACCGCCAGCTCACCGCCCTGTTCATGCTGGCCGGCTCCGACGGAGACATGGTGGGCGGAGCGCTCGTGTCGATCGATCAGGCGCGTGGGGCGAGCAGCGTCGTCCTCCTGCCGGCGAAGGTGATCACCTCCATTCCCGGGCACGGGGCGCAGCAGCTCGGCCGGGTCACCGAGTTCGATCGGGCAACCGTCCCGTCCGCGGCCGTCAGCGACCTCTTCGGCGTGCGTGTCGACGCGAGCTGGGTCGTGGACGCTTCTTCGTTCGCCACACTGATCGACCACAGCGGCGGCGTGACGGTCGATGTCGACGTCGACGTGCAGGGCAAGGTCAATGGAGTCGACGCCGTCATCGTGCCGGCAGGCAAACAGGTGCACTTGACGGGGTCGCAAGCCGTCGCATTCGCGTCCTACCTGCAGTCCGGTGACAGCGAGATCGTCCGGCTCGTGCGGTTCCAGGCTGTCTTCGACTCGGTCATCCTCTCGTTGCCCGACAGTGCGGCTGATGCATCCGATCGCCTGTCTGCACTGGGCGGCGGCTCCGTGATCGGCGGCGCCAAGGGCGGGCTCGGCGCCGCGCTCGTCGCCTTGCGCAAGGCGTCCGCGGCCGACTCCGTCTCGGAGGAGCCACTGCCGACCCGCTCCATCGACAGTGGCGGGGACGACGTCATCTACGGCGTCGACACCGCCAAGTTGACGGAGCTCGTGTCCCGCAACTTCGGGGGCGCAACGCTGCAGCGCCGGGCCGGTGGGCTCAACCGCGTTCTCGTCGAGAACGGCGTCGGCACTCCCGGCCTGGGTGAGTGCGTCCGCAACGAACTCGTGGCCGCCGGCTTCGACTTCAAGGGGTCATCGAACGTGCCCGGCTTCACCTACCGCGACAAGCCGTCCGCGGTGCTGATCTACGACACCGATGCGGCGAGCATCGACGCCGGCAACGCGGTCGCCAAGTCGCTGCGCCTTCCGGCCACGGCGGTGCAGACGAGCTCCGAATCGCAAGATCTGGCGGACGTCATCGTCGTCCTGGGCAAGGACTACGCCTGCGGGTGATGCGTGAGGCGGCGGTCGCGCCGCACGCGTGGGAGGATGGACGTCCAGCCCGCACCGCGAAAGAAGGCCCGTGACCGCATCACCCCGTGCGCTCGAGCTTGCCCGCGCCGCCGCCAACGCGGCCGCCGACAAGCTTGCGACAGAGATCATCGTTCTGGACGTGAGCGAACAACTCGCCATCACGGACTGCTTCGTCGTCGCCTCCGCCGCCTCCGACCGGCAGGTCGTCGCCGTGGTGGATGCGATCGAGGAGGCGCTGCGCGGCCTCGATGCCAAGCCGCTGCGCCGCGAAGGCACGAAGGAGGCCCGTTGGGTCCTTCTCGACTACGCCGACATCGTCGTCCACGTGCAGCACGTCGAGCAGCGGCTCTACTACTCGCTCGAGCGCCTGTGGAAGGACTGCCCCGCCGTCGCCTTCGAGGAGGCGGACGCCCGGTCGGCCGCCGGCGACAACTGAGCGCCTTGTCACGTCGGCTCGTGCTGTGGCGGCACGGTCGTACGGAGTGGAACATGGGTGGGCGGTTCCAGGGCCGGCTCGACTCGCCGTTGGTGGCTGACGGGCTCGACGAGATCGCCGCTGCAGCCTCATACCTGGCCTCACTGACTCCTGTGACGATGTCCACGTCGCCGGCGCCCCGCGCAGTGACCACGGCCGGCTATCTCGAGGCCGTCACCGGCGTGACGGCAGTGCACGACGAGGGTCTCCACGAGGTGTCGCTCGGCAGCTGGGAAGGGCTGACGCACGACGAGGTCGTCGAGCGGTTTCCCGAAGAATACCGGGGCTGGCGCGTCGGCACCGACGTCCGGCGCGGCGGTGGGGAAACCTACGTCGAGGTTGCCGAGCGGGTTCGGGTGGCGCTGGAGTCTCTCGTCGCCCGGACGCCGCCAGGCGGGACGGCCGTCGCCGTCAGCCACGCGGGAACGACGCGCGCCGCGATCGGCACGCTGCTGCGGCTGCCGGTGGAGTGCTGGCCGCGGCTCGGACCTGTCGGCAATGTCCGCTGGTCGGTGCTCGTGGAGAGCGACCGGGGCTGGCGGCTCGCGGAGCACAATGCTGGTGTTCTCGAGCCATTCTCGGGCCTCGTGAACAGTGCCGACACGGAGCCTGTAGACTCTCGCGAGGCCCGCTGAGGCAAGCACCAGCAGCGGGTCGCACGACAAAGATGGGGCTGTGGCGCAGCTGGTAGCGCACCACACTGGCAGTGTGGGGGTCAGGGGTTCGAGTCCCCTCAGCTCCACCAAAAGGTGGAAGTTCGAAACGTTCGCATGTGAAACGCCGCCGTGGCCCGGGCCGCGGCGGCGTTTCTGCATGTCAGAGGTGGGTGCGTCAGTCAGGCGGTCCTCTCGAGCCGCGTTCAGCGCCGCGAGGACTTCTGTGTGGTGCACGGCGACGACGGCCGGTCGAGTTTCGTCGTCCACATCAAGATCAACGCCAGCGAAATAGGCGAGGTTAATAGTCCCGGCGTCCCTTCTCGTCGCTCCGCCGATACGCATCGCCACAGCGGCCTACGAGGGTCATCAGGGCGTCAAGGCTGGCCACCTGTGCCTCGCCGGACCGCTCGAACCGCTCCAACGCTGCCTCGACGGTCAGTAGTTGATCGGCCAAGCTCTGCTGCTTTTCCCGTGCGATGTCGTTCGGCACGGCACCTTCCATCGCCTTCTCGGCCCACTTGTAGCGCTCGCGGCGGATGGTGGCTGACCGGTGGGTCAGTCGTTCGCGCTTGACCTGACGGTCCGCATTGAAGGACTTCAATGTGGCAGCAAGATCGTCGCGGAGTGCTGCCGCGAACGAAGGCGTGAACGTCTCAGCGTCCCAACGCTTCTGCAGGGCGGCTTCCACCTGGTCCAGCGGTAGGTAGGGCAGCTCGCAGCCCGTTCGTCCGGAGTGCCGACCAGCGCAGAAGAAGTATTCATACGTTTCGCCGTGGCGGCCGCGTCCGGTTCCGTAGAGCAGCCGCGACGAGCAGCGCCCGCAGAAAAGCGTGCCGGCCAAGTAGTGGGGATGACGGTAGGACCGTTCGCCGGACAGTCGATGTGCCTCGAGGACGGCCTGCACCCCTTCGAACGTCTCGGCGTCCACGAGGGCAGGGTGCTTCCCCTGATACTCAACGCGGCGCCACGTGACATAACCGAGGTAGTAGCGGTTGCGCAGCAGGGCGTGGAGCTCATTTGCGGCCACGGGACGAGCGGGCCGCGTCGCCGTCGGGCGCTGCGTAAGGCCCTTGTCTTCAAGTTCGCGCGCGAGCTGCCGGATGCTGAAACTCCCGGTTGCATACGCCCCGAACGCCCAGCGCACCAGCTCCTCGCGTTCGGTGTCCACGGCGATGGTGCGGCTCTCGACCCCGTCGACGATGCGCCGCACGTTCAGGTAGCCGATTGGGGCGATGTGCGGTGTACCGCCTGCTGAGACCTTCTGCTGCGTGCCTTTCACGACTTCCGTCGCGAGGCTCCGCGAGTAGAACTCAGCGATCGAACTCATGATGCCGTGCAGCAGCGTGCCGCTCGACGAAAGTCTCAACGACGTTCGCCGCGAGGGCTTCCGCACGCCGTAGGCAGGCCTCACGCTGCGTGGGGATCGAGTAGCCGTCAGGGTCACCGTCGCCTTGCAACTGGTCCTTCGTACTGACCCGGACGTACACGACTGCTCGCGCGCGGTCCGCGACGACGGCATGCAAGTTGGGAATCATGACACCGACCCTGAGACTAGGAAGTAACTACTTCGTTCGTACTTCTGGCGACGAGGGGTGGAGCGGCCCGTAGTCCCCGCCTGGTGCCGCGCCAGTGGTGCCCGCAAGCCGAGGTGCTGCAAGCGCAAGGCCAGGGCGCGCTCCGAGACACCAAAGTGATTGCTGAGCGCTGCAAGGGATTGCATGCCTTCCCCCCAGACCCGCTTGACGTAACGCCGGGGCATGAGGACGCACGCAGCGAAGTAGTCCGCGAGGTGCTCCGCCTGTTCGTCACCAGCGTAGATCTGTTGCACGTAGGGGTGGTCGAGGACTTGCTTCAGCTCATGCAACAGGCTGAAGCGCTGCCGAGTCCAGGGTTCGCTCGCGTTGATTGAGAGGAGCCAGCGGCCGCCGGCCCGCTGGGCGCTGCCGCTGACCGGCAGATCGGGATCGAGTCGGACGGCAATTCTGGGTAGCTCGGTCACGAGTTCGTTCGGGATCGGGGCCTGCGTCAGGCCCGCCAGCTCCAGCAGACAGTTGGCCTGTAGCTCTGCGACGAGTTCCGCCTCCCGGGTCGTCAGTAGTCGTCGAGGGACGACTGACCGCAAGATGGCGAGGACGCCTCGCTCCTGGGAGCGCGCTGCGCGAGAGGTCGGCAGCTGTGGTTCATGGCTGGCACCAGCCCGTTTTGTTGTTGTTCATAGGTGCAGCTCCTTTCGTTAGTTGAGTTGTTCGTCTTCTCCGTCTTGTGGAAGCGATCGGCCGCCGTACTCACTCGCAATCCGCTCGAGGTAGCGCTCAATGTCTGCCGCCGCCTGGTCCGAGACGCCGTAGGCCCGACGGAGATAGGGTCGGAGCGTGGGAAGCTCTTGGGGGAGCGGGTAGCCGGCCGCCTCGTACAAGTCGGCGAGCGGCAGCCCCAGGGCGCGGGCCAGGCTGGCAAGAGTTTCAGGGGCCGGGGGCACAACCGTTTACTCCCAGCGGATGACTGCTATGTACATAGCAGTCCGGGCGAAGCCCGGACTGGGCTGGCCTCTCCAAGGTGACAGGTCCACGCCAATCGCCAGGTCTTCCCGGCGTTCGCCGGCCGCGAGCGCCTGCTGCTTCAGGTCGTCGTAGATGTCATCGGCGAACGCGACATCGCCGAGCTGGATCGCCAGCGCATTGCGGGTGATCCGGTCCAGCACCTCGGGAGACGACACCCGTGCGAGATCCTCCGCGTTGAACGCGAAGCCGGCAATGACGGCGTCGCGCATGGCCGGTGCTTGCTCGGCCAGGATCGTCCGCAACTGCTGCGCGACACGAGCTTCGGCGTCTGTCTTGTCGAGGTAGTTCAGGAAGATGCCAAGCACACCCGTAACGAAGAGGGTCGAGCCGAAGTCTTTGAGGGGGAGGTCGTCGCCCCACCCAAGGCGCCCGACTTCCACGGTCGCCAGGATCATGAGGCCGGTACCGACAGCCGTCACGATCGTGGCCATGAGGACGAGCTTGGTTTGGTAGAGCCGTTGCAGCGAATTGTGCATTCTTTTGATGAAGTATATCGCAAAGCCGCTTATGGCTCAATGCAGAAGAGCCCGCCACGCTCGCGTCAGTGGGGGAACCAAGGCTCACGTGACGGGCTCTGCCGTTCATCTTCCACCACAGCCATGTGGTGGTCTAGCGCTGTGGCCAGCCGTCGCCGCCGCCGATAAGGGTCCAGGCGACGGCCAGGGCGTTGCCCTGTAGACCCGCCCGCGCCAGCATCGCTGCCAGGGACTGGTTGCCATCCGACCATCGGCGGCCGCGGCGAACGTCAGGATCGCGCGACGGGCGATGTCCCGGCGATCCGTCACGACGGCGTACACGATGAAGAGCAACGGCGTGAGTTTGATCGCCGCGGCGATGCCGCTCCCCACGCCACTCCACCGACGATCCTGGCCCAGCAGATCCGCCACCACCAAGGCGGTAACGAGCACGCTCACCTGCCCGAAGCGCACGTTGCTCAGCGACGGGGCGGAGACGGTCAGGAGGGACGCTGCGAGCCAGACGCGTGTCGCCGGAAGGGTTGGTCGCCACGCGCGCAGGGCGCACCACGCCAGCCCCGCCATGGCGGCCGCCGACAGCAACCGCCCAGAGCACCGCCGCCGGCACGCTGCCGAGGACGGCAACCGGAACGAGGACCAGTCCCGCGAACGGCGGGTAGTTGAAGCCGTCGCCGTTGGCCCGGCGGTAGTCGTAGAGGCCGCCGCTGTCGAGCTGCGCCCGCACGGCCGAGCGGTAGACCTCGAGATCGGCGAAGCGATCCGCGGGCGGCCTCATTGCGGCAAGTCCCGTCACAGCCGCAAACACGGCAAGGAACACCACAGCGGCGACGATCGATGGTCGCGCAGGCAGCCTCACCGCACGGTCCCCGAGTCGCCTCACGAGCGCAGGTTAGGCCAGCCGCGTCGACGGCTGTCCGACCCCGTGCCGCGGCGGGGCGCTGACCTTCTCCGAGTGCCGGACGTGAGGATCCGGCGATGACACACTCGGGGCCAGCGGCCGGTCGAGGATCGCGGCTTTCGAGGAAGAGACGAGGGGATGCGGTGATCGTCGTACGACGTGCTCGTCGTCTGTCGGCCGCGATGTGGACCCGTTCGCTGGCGGCGGTTGTCGGTGCCCTCGCCCTTCTTGTCATCACACCCACATCCCCAACCACCACCACAACACCCAACCCCAACAACACCCAACAAAA
>CAXSDE010000003.1:0-96034 GCA_964236265.1 uncultured bacterium | reverse complement strand
GCCGCCGCGACGCCCGGCCCCGGCGGCGCCCGGCAGGAAGTGCTCGTGATCGGCAGCTACGACTCGCCGGTGGCGCGGCTCGAGACCTACCAGTTGCGCAACGGCGCCTGGCACCTCGTGCTCTCGACGACCGCTCGGGTCGGACGAAACGGGCTCAGCGAGCACAAATGCGAAGGGTGCGGCGACACGCCCATCGGCACGTTCACGTTCGGTCACACGATGTACGGCAACTCGCCGGTCGCACCCTCGAGCCGGTACGGCTACCGGCACCTGCGGTGCGGCGACTGGTGGGACGCCAACCCGGCGAGCCGCACCTACAACCAGTTTCGGCACCTCTCGTGCGGCGCACGTGGCCCCGGCGGCGGCAGCGAGGCACTGTGGCGCATCACGCGCGCCTACCAGCACTTCGCTGTCATCAACTACAACACGGCTCCTGCCGTGCGCGGGCGCGGTTCCGCCATCTTCCTGCACCAGTTTTCCGCGGCCCGCTCGACCGCGGGCTGTATCGCGATCGCCCCAGCGGCGCTCGGCGCGGTGCTGAGGTGGCTGGACCCGGCGCAGCACCCGGTGATCCGCATCGGCACCAGCAAGGAGATCCGTGCCCCGCGCTGACGCGAGGCGTCGCCGTGCCCGGCGGCTGCGGTCTCGACCGCTCGCGCTCCTCGTCGCGGTCGCGACGACGGCGAGCCTGACAAGCGCCCACCCCGTCGCGGCGTCTGCGTCGGCGTGGCCGCCGTTCGGAAGCGTCGCGACGGCGTTCGCCGGTCACCCGACGGCACCGGCCCAGCCGGCACCGGCCCAGGCGGCACCGGCACAGTCGCCAGCAGCCACGGCACAGGCGACACAGACACAGACACAGGCACAGTCAACGGCGCGCGCCCGCATCGTGGTGCGCGGTCTCGTCGACGCCGCCTTGCGAGGCTCGACCGCGCGGGGCATCTCGGTGGCCATCGACGTCGAGTCCCTCGGTGTCGTCGAGCGGCGGGCGGCGGTCAGGTTCCGCCCGCCGGCGTCGACGGAGAAGCTCTACACGGTGTTTGCCGCCCTCGAGCAACTGGGACCGTCTTTCCAGCAGGTCACCACGTTGGCAACGAATGCGCCGCTGATCGCCGGCGAGCTGCACGGCGATCTCTACCTCGTGGCCGCAGGCGACCCCTACTTCTCGTCCGCCGATCTCGACGCCCTGGCGCGTCGGCTCGCCACGAGCGGCGTCTCGCGGATCGACGGTCGGCTCCTCGTCGATGACTCCCGCTACGACCGTGCGCGGTCGCCGAGCGGCTGGAAGTCGGCGTGGATGCCGGCGGAGAGCGGGCCCCTGTCCGCCATGGCCCTCGATCGCAACACGTGGCGGCACGACGCTGCCTATCTCGCCGACCCGGCGACACCCGTCGCAACCCGGCTGCGCGCGGCCCTCGTCGCGCACGGTGTCACCGTCGGAACGAGGCATGGACGTGGCGTGCGGCCGGGCGGCGCGCGCGTCCTTGCAGCACACCGGTCGTCGCCGCTGAGGACCGTCGTGCGGCGCATCGCCAAGAACTCCGACAATTTCGCCGCCGAGATGTTGCTGAAGGAGATCGGGCACGCCGTCACGGGGATCGGCTCCTCAGCCGCCGGTGCGCGCGCGGTGGCGGCGATCGTGACACGGGCGGGCGCCGGGGCCGACTCGACGGTCGACGGGTCGGGCCTGTCGGCCGGCAATCGCAAGACCGTGACGTCCGAGGTCGCGCTGCTGCGGGCAGCCGAGGGCGCCGCCTTCTCCGCAGACTTCCGCGGGGCGCTGCCCGTCGCGTGCGTGGACGGCACCCTCGAGAAGCGACTGTGCGGCGCGGCCACCCGCGGACGGACCTGGGCCAAGTCGGGGACGCTCGACACGGCTCGCGCCCTGGCCGGCTGGACAACCACGGCGGACGGGCACAGCGTGCGGTTCTCGATAATCCTCAGCTCGTTCACGAACGGCCCGGCGGCTCGTGCCGCCATCGACCGGGCGGTCGTCGTCCTGGCGTCGGCCCGCGTCCGCTGAGCCCACCCGAGGTCCGCGGGGTCGCCGGGTCGGCGGGTCGGCGGGGTCGGCGGCGTCGGCGGGGTCGGCAGGGTCGGCAAGGCGCCGGGGTCCGGGGACCCAGGATGGGTACGACGCGCTCGTGATCACCGTCGACCAGGCCTGGTACGAGAACCCGTACGTCCTGATGGCGGAGGCGATCACCATCGGTGTGGTCGCGAGTGTGGCCATCGATCAGGGCGTCCGCGTGCTCGCCAAGCGCCACCAGCGGCCCCTGCTGGACCGGCTGCACCGGGTCCTGTTCCGCCCGTTCGCGATCAGCGTCGTCGGGTCGGCGTCCCTGATCGCCGTCGGCCGGGCCAAGCTCGGCGACGCCGCCCACAACGTGATCTGGCACGTTGCGCTGATCGTGACGGTCATCGCCGCCGCGTGGCTACTCGTGAAGATCCTGTTCTTCGCGGAGGAGGAGGCGCTCGCGAAGCTGCCCCTCGACGTGGACAACAACCGGGTGACGCGTCGACGCCGTACACAGATCAACATCTTGCGCCGCTTGACCGGCGTGGCGGTCGGCGTGATTGCGGTCGGCGTCGTCCTGACCTCCTTCAACCAGCTGCGCGGGCTCGGCCAATCGGTGCTCGCATCCGCGGGCGTCGCCGGTGTCGTCGTCGGCCTCGCGGCCCAGGCGACACTGGGAAACTGGATCGCCGGGATCCAGCTCGCCTTCACCGATGCGCTGCGGCTCGACGACGTGATCGTGACCGCGGGGGAGTGGGGGCGCGTCGAGGACCTGACGCTCACCCATGTCGTGCTGCACCTGTGGGACGAACGCCGGCTGGTGCTGCCCACGAGCTACTTCACCTCGACGCCGTTCGAGAACTGGACGCGCAGCGAAGCCCGCATTCTCGGTGCGGTGGCGCTGCGCCTCGACTTCTCGACACCGATGGAGGAGGTGCGTGTCGAGACTCAGCGCATCCTCGAGTCGTCGACGTTGTGGGACGGCGTCGCGTGGGTCGTGCAGGTCATCGACACGACAGAGACCTCGATGGTCGTCCGAGTGCTGGCGTCGGCCCGCGACGCGCAGACATCGTGGGACCTGCGCTGCGAGATCCGCGAGGGCCTGCTCGGGTGGTTGCAGGCCGAGCACCCCGGGAGCCTGCCGCGCACGCGCCTTGTCAGTGCCGGCTCGGAGCAGCCGGCCCGGCCGGCACCAGTGTGACGGCCGCACATTCGCGGGGGAGCGGCCTGTCGTACAAGAAAAGTGTCGTCCTATCGGGGATTGACCGCGGCGCCCGTGCCCACGTCGGTGCCGTGCGCCACGGCGTGATGGGCGGGGGTCACGCCGAGCCGGCCGGCCTGGTAGTCCTCGAACGCCTGCACGATTTCTTCCTTGCTGTTCATGACGAACGGACCGTACTGAACGATCGGCTCGCGGATCGGCAGCCCACCCAGGATCAGGACGTCCAATGCCGGACTGCGTGACTCCTGCTGCGCATTCGCGGCGACGGTGATGGTCTCGCCCGCACCGAGGACGGCGAGCTGCCCCATCGTGATCGGGCGGCGCTCTTCACCGACGGTGCCGGAGCCGGACATGACGTAGACGAGCGCGTTGAAATCGGCGCGCCAGGGGACGGTCACGGACGCGCCGGGGGTGATGGTCGCGTGCACGAGATTGATCGGCGTGTACGTCGACCCCGGGCCGCTGGTGCCCGCGACGTCGCCGGCGATGACGCGGAGCAACGCACCACCATCGGCCGAGGACAGCAAGCCGACAGAGGCCGCGCGCACGTCCTGATAGCGGGGGGCCGTCGACTTCTGGCGGGCCGGCAGGTTGACCCACAGTTGGAAGCCGTGGAAGAGCCCGCCGCTGACGACGAGGTGCTCCGGGGGCGTCTCGATGTGCAACAGGCCGGAGCCCGCCGTCATCCACTGGGTGTCGCCGTTGATGATGACGCCACCGCCGCCGTGGGAGTCAGCGTGCACGAACTCGCCGTCGATGATGTAGGTCACGGTCTCGAAGCCGCGGTGCGGGTGCCAGGGGGTGCCCTTCGGCTCTCCCGGCGCGTAGTCCACCTCGCCCATCTGATCGAGGAGGATGAAGGGGTCGAGGGCACGCTTGTCGATGCCGGCGAAGGCCCGTCGCACGGGAAAGCCGTCACCTTCGACGCCGGACGGCGCGGTGGTCACGGACAGGACGTGGCGGCCGCTCGAGGCGACGCGGTCGACCGCGTGGATCCGCGGCAGGCTCAGAACGTTGTCGACAGTGATAGCGGCCATTTCGGACTCCTTCGCGCGGAACGGACGGTGCTGCCCCCAACGATAGTTTATCGTTCAACATTCCCCGAGCTCTGTGCCGGAATCGGCTTGAAGTCCCTCGGCCGCTCCGGTCCTGGGGATAAGCTGGACATCTTGCTCTCTGCCGCGCTCAGCGGCCTAGCGATTGACGGAGACATGAGCCAATTTCGCTGGTTGTCGGAGCCCGAGCAGGCCGCCTGGCGCGCCTACCTCGAGGCGTCGCAACTGCTTGCCAACACCCTCGAGCGTGAGTTCCAGACCGAGTGTGGGCTGTCTGCCGCCGACTATGAGATCTTCGTCCGCCTGTCGGAAGCTCCCGAGCGCCGCATGCGCATGAGCGAGCTCGCCGACCGCACCCTTTACTCCCGCAGCCGCCTGTCGCACGCCGTGACACGCTTGGAGAAGGAAGGCTGGCTGCGCCGCGAGGGTTGCGACAACGACAAACGCGGCACGTTCGCGGAGCTCACGGACCTCGGATTCAGCAAACTCGTCGAGGCCGCGCCGAAGCATGTCGGCGGGGTCCGCCGGCACCTCATCGACTGCCTCACCGCGGAGCAGATCGGTCAGCTCGAGCTCATCATGACGGCGGTGCGCACGGAGCTGCTCGGCGCCGGCGTGGCACCCCGACTGACCCGGGCAGCCGTCGGCGTGACCCGCGCTGCCGTCAGCGCCTGACCGATGATCGTGTGCACTGCCCGTGAGGAGCCACGCCCGATGAGCGAGACGACGGACCCCCGCGACGCGGAGGAGCGGTATGACCCCACCGTGCTCGTCGACAAGTGGCTCCCCGTGTGGGACTCGCTGCGGCTCTTCGAAGCGGCGGAGCTCGACGGCCCCGACGATGACCCGCGCGAGAAGCGCTATGTGCTCGACATGTTCGCCTACCCGTCGGGCGACCTGCACATGGGTCATGCGGAGGCCTACAGCATCGGCGACGCAATCGCCCGGTTCGAGGCGATGCGTGGGTTCAACGTCCTGCACCCGCTCGGCTGGGACTCGTTCGGGCTCCCGGCGGAAAACGCGGCGATCAAGCGCAACATGGACCCGCGCGCGTGGACCTACGCCAACATCGAGGTGCAGGCGGAGTCGTTCAAGCGGCTCGGGATCTCCTTCGACCCGCGCACGCGGCTGCACACGTCCGACCCCGAATATTACAAGTGGACACAGTGGATTTTCCTGCAGCTCTTCCGGCGCGGACTCGCCTATCGCAAGTCCTCACCGGTCAACTGGTGCCCCCACGACCTGACAGTGCTCGCCAACGAACAGGTCATCGGCGGCAGGTGCGAGCGGTGCGGCGCGGTCGTCACCAAGCGCAATCTCACCCAGTGGTTCTTCAAGATCACTGACTACGCCCAGCGGTTGCTCGACGACATGCAGCCACTCGAGGGGCGCTGGCCCGAGCGGGTCCTGCTGATGCAGCGCAACTGGATCGGCAAGAGCGTCGGGGCCTACGTCGACTTCCTCGTCGATGACCAGGCCGAGCCGGTGCGGGTGTTCACGACCAGACCCGACACGTTGTACGGCGCCACCTTCTTCGTCGTCGCGGCGGACAGCGCGCTGGCGGCATCGCTCGTGACCGGCTCGCAGCAGGGCGCCCTCGCGTCGTACGTCGAAGAAGTCAAGCAGGCAACGGACATCGAGCGTCTGGCGACCGACCGGCCGAAGACGGGTGTCTTTCTCGGCGTGCATGCCGTCAACCCCGTCAACGGGGAGCGGTTGCAGGTGTGGGCGTCCGACTACGTCCTCGCCGACTACGGCACCGGCGCGATCATGTGCGTGCCCGCGCACGACCAGCGTGACCTCGACTTCGCGCGTCGGTTCGACCTGCCGGTGCGTGTCGTGATCGACACCGGCGAGGTGGATCCCGCTGTCACCGGGATCGCGACGTCGGGCGACGGGGTGCTGGTCAACAGCGGTCCGTACGACGGACTCGGCAGGACCGAGGCGATCCAACGGATGACAGCGGACCTCGCCGAACGCGGCGGCGGTGAGGCCGCGACCCTGTTCCGCTTACGCGACTGGCTGTTGTCGCGCCAGCGCTATTGGGGCGCGCCGATCCCGATCGTGCACTGCGGGGCATGCGGGCCGCAGGCCGTGCCGGACGCCGACCTGCCGGTGCGGTTGCCGGAGACGGGCTATGAGCTGCGGCCGGCAGGTGGCAAGTCACCGCTCGAGACAGCGGTCGACTGGGTGAGTACGACGTGCCCCACGTGCGGCGGCGTGGCGCGGCGCGACACGGACACGATGGACACCTTCGTCGACTCGTCCTGGTATTACCTGCGCTACTCCTGCGCGTCCGACGACCAGCAGGCGTTCACGGCGGAGGCGATGGCACGCTGGCTGCCGGTCGACCACTACGTCGGTGGCGTCGAGCACGCGATCCTGCACCTGCTGTATTCGCGCTTCATCACCAAGGCGCTGCACGACGCCGGCTTCCTGCCGTTCGAGGAGCCCTTCGACAAACTCACCAATCAGGGCCAGGTCATCCTCAACGGCGCCGCCATGTCGAAGACGAAGGGAAACCTCGTCAATCTCCAGGACGAGCTGGCGAAGTATGGGCCGGACGGGGTGCGGGTGACCATGCTGTTCGCCGGGCCGCCGGAGGAGGACATCGACTGGGCGGACGTCTCACCCGGTGGCGCCGTGAAGTGGCTCGCGCGCGTGTGGCGGCTGACCGGCGACCTCGGGTCGGCCGGGCTGGGGGTGCCCGCCGACGGTGGCGAGAAGGGGGTGCGCCAGGTCACGCACCGCGTCGTCGACGAGGTCACGCGGCTGATGGAGACGCAGCGCTTCAACGTGGCGATCGCCCGTCTCATGGAGCTGACCTCGGCGCTGCGCAAGAACATCGACGCGGGGCTGCTGTCCGCCGATGCCGGCGCGCCAGCAGTCCGGGAAGGCGTCGAGGCCTTGCTGCGGATGCTGTCCGTCTTCGCACCGTTCACCGCCGAGGAAGGCTGGGAGCGGGTCGGTCACGCCCCGTCGGTCGTGCAGGCCGGCTGGCCGGTGGCCGATCCGTCGCTCGTCACCGCCGCGAGCGTCACCGCTGTCGTGCAGATCGCGGGCAAGGTGCGCGACCGGCTCGATGTCTCGCCGGACATTTCGGAAGATGACCTGCGTGCCCTCGCGATGGCGTCCCCCGCCATCACGAAGGCGCTCGACGGCAAGGAGCCCAAGCTCGTCGTCGTGCGGCCGCCGAAGCTCGTCAACATCGTTCCGTAGCGCCGTGGCTCGGGCACGCGTGGGCGGGCCGTTCAGCGCGGGTCAGGGCGGTCCACGTTCCAATGCCGCGACGGCGACGCCAGCCACGCAGTGTCGCCGACCGGAATCAGCGTCATCCGTGTGACGACGCGCTGGCCGCCCTCGTGGTCGCCGTACAAGATGTCGATCCCGATATTGGCGCGCTGGGCGATGGCCGCACTCACCCTGCCGAACGCGTCGGTCGCTGGGTCGCGCAACGCTCCCTGCCAGAAGCCGGCGTCGCCGGCCGCGATGTAGATGTCGCGGGTGAGGCGGATGAAGTCGTCGGGCGCCGTTGGCGGGGAGGCGGAAGCCGGCTCGTCGCCCTGTGCTGCAACGGGGAACCACCCGTGCAGCACAGCGACCCCGCGGCCGGCGTTGCGCAGCGACATCGCGAGATAGACCACGTCGTCGGCGCACTCCGCGACGCCGCCGCCGCCGTCGACGACCAACAGGTGCCGATCGATGAAGCCGACCTTCTGGGCTGGATCGTCGACGCGGGAGCCGATGAGCAGCGGCCGCAGGCCGGCGGCCAGCGATCGTTCGGCCGTGCGCGCGGATCGGTTGGCGGACCGGACCGAAGCGAACGTGGCCACGGCGAGCACGAGAGTGCCGCCGGCTGTGGCGAGGCCGGCGACGCTGACCCAGTCGACGCTCATACCTCAGCCAATCACGGCGGGCAGGGCGTGGTCCCCCCCCGGGCCCGATGCGCGTGGCCGTCGCCACCGGTCTCGGCGTACGCAGGCGGTCTCGTCGTACACGGGCGTCATCCACCCCGCCCGCGCCATGCACAGCGCCCGCGCCATGCACAGCGCCCGCGCCATCCACAGTCCGGCGCCATCCACAGCGGCCTGCGGGCAACGTCCGCGGTGGCCGGCCCTCCTCTAGCTTTCGCGCATGTCCTCCGCAGCCGGCCGTCCCTCGCCGGATGCGCTCGACCGGCTGACGGCTCTGCTCGACCCTCCCCCGCGCGTTGATCCGGACGCGGTGCTCGCCGGCGCGACGGCAGGTGGCGTCAACGCGCGGGCCGGCCGGCCGGTCGTTCTCGACGCGGCGGTCCTGCGCATCGTCGCGGGCCTTGTGGTCCTCGCCTTCGCGGCGGCCGGCGTGGCGGGCTTCCTGTTCTTCCGTGGCCGGCCGGCTCCGGTCCCCGCGGGGCGCCCGACGCTGTCCGTGTCCGGCGGACCGTCGGCGAGCGGCTCGGCCAGCGCGTCGTCGGGGGTCGTGGTGGTTGCGGTTGCGGGGGCCGTCCGGCGCCCCGGGGTGGTGCGGCTGCCGGCCGGGTCACGAGTCGTCGACGCCATCGCTGCGGCGGGCGGCGCCAAGCCGGGCACGGATCTCGGCACGGTCAATCTCGCGGCCAAGGTGACCGACGGTGAGCAGGTGCTGGTGGGCGCCGCAGCCGTTGCCGCTGCTGGCGGGGCTGCTGGCTGGGCGGCTGGCGCGGCCGCCGGCGGGGTGCTCAACCTCAACTCCGCCACCGCCGGTCAACTCGACGCTCTGCCGGGCGTCGGACCGGTGACAGCGGAGCGGATCGTCGCGTGGCGCACCACCCATGGCGGGTTTCAGCGGGTCGAGCAGTTGCAGGACGTGCCCGGCATCGGGCCCAGCAAGTTTGCGCAGCTGCGGGACCTGGTGTCCCTGTGACGCGGCTGACTGCGGATGCGGGCAACGGTCATCGGCCAGAGCTGGTCACGGTCCTGCCGACCGTCGCGGTGACCGCGTGGCTGTCGTCGTACGGCGCCTGGCGGCTCGGCGCCGTCGTCGTCCTCGCGGCGGCGGCGATCGTGGTCATCGGAGCGCTCCTGCTCGCGCACCGCCGGCGCCGGACGGCGCTCCTGGCGGTCATGGCGTTGCTCGGCATCGTGACAGCCGGCCCCGTGGCCCTGCTGGCGCGCGCCGGCGCACACCCGCCGCTGCTGACGACGCTCGCGGCCCGCCAGGCCACGGTGCAGGTCGTGGCGGTCGTCACCGGCGACCCGCACCTGGCGGTGACGTCTCGCCAGCCCCTCGTCGTGGTGCCGGCCCGTCTCGTCGAGTTGACCGCAGATGACGTGACCGTCCTGTCGGCGCCGGTCGTGATCCTCGCCGACGACGTGTCGATGTGGTCACCGCTGTTGCCGGGGCAGAAGGTCCAGGCAGTTGGCCGGCTCGCCCCGACGGACCCGCGCGACGCGGAGGGGGCGGTCGTCATAGCCCGTGGGCCGCCCGAGCTCGTCGGGGTGCCGCCGGTGCAGCAGCGGATCGCCGGCCGGGTGCGGGCCGGGTTGCGCGGCGCCGTCGCCGGCCTCCCCGACTCCGAGCGCGGCCTACTGCCGGGCATCGTCGTCGGGGACACGTCCGGCCTCGATCCGCACCTGCAGGACGACTTCCGTACGACGGGCCTGACGCACCTCGTCGCCGTGTCCGGGGCCAACCTCGCAATCGTCCTGTCCGCCTTGCTTGCCCTGATCTCCTGCGTCGGCGGAGGCCGGCGGACGCGGGCCGTCGTGATCGCCCTCGGGATCGTGGCGTTCGTCGTGGTGGCGCGGCCGTCACCCAGTGTGCTGCGGGCGGCGGTCATGGGCTCGGTCGCTCTCGTCGCGCTGATCTCCGGGCGGCCCCGCGCTGCGGTCGCGGCCCTGTCCGTGTCGGTCTACGGGCTCCTGCTTTTTGTGCCGCAACTGGCGACCTCGGCGGGATTCGCCTTGTCGGTCGTCGCGACGGGCGCGATCGTGCTTGTCGCACCTCGGTGGCGGGACGCGTGGTCGCGCCGGTTGCCGCACCGGCTGGCGGAGAGCCTCGCCGTCGCGACGGCGGCGCAGTTGGCGTGTGCCCCGCTGCTCGCAGCGTTGTTCGGCCAGTTCAGTCTCGCGTCAGTGGTCGCGAACGCGTTCGCCGAGCCGGCTGTCCCGCTGGCGACGGTCGCCGGGGCGATTGCGGCCGTCCTCTCGCCGCTGTGGGCCCCGCTTGCGGTCCTCTTCGCGTGGATAGCGTGGGTGCCCGCGAGCTGGCTGGTGCTCGTCGCGCGCGTGGGTGCCGGCCTGCCGTTCGCGTCGATCGGCTGGCCGTCGGGGCTGCTCGGTGCGGCGCTGTGCATCGTCGCGACCGTCGGCGGGCGGCAGGCGGTCCGCACGCGGCGGCGCAGAGTGGCGGTGCTCGCGGCGCTCGTCGGTGTGGTGGCTGCCGGTGCGTTGGTGACGACCGTGCGGCCGTGGCCCCCGCCGGGGTGGGCGATGGTGACCTGCGACGTCGGGCATCAGAACTGCCCGTGAAGGTTATAGTAACGCCATGCCCCTTACAGGTACATCCGACCGGCGCGACACGTCTAGGAATGAAGTGGCTGCCCGCGACGCGCCGACCACCCCTCGCGGACGCGGGGCAGCCGCGCCGATCAGCCGTCGGTGGGCCGTCTACGTCCGGATCAGCCAGGACAGGACGGGCACAGCCCTCGGGGTCGCCCGGCAGGAGAAACATTGTCGGATCTTGGTGGCCGCGAAGGGCGGCCAAGTCGTCAGGGTCTACACGGACAACGACATCTCCGCGTCCAACGGCAAGCGTCGCCCGGCCTACCAGGGCATGTTGCAGGCGGTCCGCGACGAGCTGATCGACGGTGTGGTGGTCTGGAACATTGACCGACTCACGCGGCGACCGATGGAGTTGGAGGAGTTCGTAGAGCTGGCCGAGAGGTACCGGATTGAGCTGGCAACTGTCTCGGGCGAGATCGATCTCGGGACGACGCAGGGGAAGCTGTTGGCGCGCGTGTTGGGCGCCTTCGCAAAGGCCGAAAGCGACAAAATCAGTGACCGGATCAGGAGCAAGATGGAGGAGTTGCGAGAGGGAGGGGCGTTGACTGGGGGAGGCCGCTTCTTCGGGTGGACCAACAAGTGCGACAACCCTGATTGCGAGGACGTTCACAAGCGGTTGCGCATCGTTGCTGCAGAGGCTGACCTCATCGTTGAGTGCTGCGACCGCGTGCTCGCGGGCGAGACCCTGTACGGCATCTGTCGAGACCTGAACATCCGAGGGATCACGACGAGTCGGGGGCGGCCATGGGACCGGAAGACTGTGCGAAACATGCTAGTTCGAGGGCGCAACGCCGGGCTGGTGGAAGCCAGGGACAAGCGGGACGGCGTCATGAAAGTTGTCGGGAAGGCGACGGCCTGGGAGCCCATCGTCTCCGAGGAAGTCTGGCGCTCCGTGTGCGTGATCTTGCAGGACAGCAGTAGGCGGCAGCACTACACCACCAACAAGGTCCAGAATCTGCTCAGCCATATCGCTGTCTGTGGCGTATGCGGCGCGCCAATGATTGCCGGAGTCGCTCAGGTGATGGTGAAGGGTGAGGACGGTCAGCGGTCGAAAGGGCGCGTCAAGATTTACAAGTGCCGGTCAGGCGGGTCGGGGCACCCGGCTAGGCGCAAGAACCCTGTAGACGACTTGGTCGTGGAGGCAGTTTTGCGCCGGCTTGAGCTTGCCGACATTCATGACCTCCTCCGACCTCACTTGGACGAGGAACACCGCGACGTCGAGGCCGACATAGCCGTCCTCGAGGCTCAGATGGAACAGCACGCGCTGATGCTCGCGGACAATGTCATGACGCCAGCACAGTTTTCCACGGCGAACTGCTCATCGGTCAGTGGCGGCGCTTGTTCAGCCAGCCTCTGCGCGTGTTCGGCTCGTTGCGCATGCTTCTCATTGGGTCGACAAAGCGGCCAACTCCGCGCTCGCAAGGGGCCTCTTAATGGCCGCCGCCGACGAGGTGATCAGGCGTCTCGCCGCAACAGCCGCCAGCAACGCTTACCGCGCTCACCCGCAGGGTCGAGGGCCGCTCTTGCCCGAACAGGTGCTGGCAGAAGTTCCTCAACACCTATGGGCGGTCTACGCGGCAGAGGTAGACGCTACCGGCGAGCTCACCCCCGTGGAGCGTGCGAAGCGATGCCGCGCGGCCTACCGTCGCGACCGCGCGTTGGCGGACTTGGCCATGCGGCGCGCATACCTCAAGCCGGATACAGATCTTGACGACCTGGACACGCCATGAGCGCGTTGGCGCACTTCGACGTCACTGGGGAGGGTCTGTTCCGCCTCCTCTACGGGCGCGCTGGCGCCGGGTACGCCGTTCTCGGCCTGCGACGCCGGGTGCGCGGGCAAGCGCAATGGGAACGTCACGCGTTCGGGGTAGACGATGCCCGGAGGTGGACGCTCGCGGTTGAGACCGCAGTCAGCCAGAGCCTTGCTATGACGATCTTTCCGTTCGTCTGCGGCGATGGCGTGCTCCGTGGCATTGGAACGGCGGCCTTCGACCCGACGAAGCGGGCGAACATTCGCGCGTGGCAGTCTGTGGTCGCGATTGCGTGGGAGTCGACGCCCACGCGCGAAGTGCTGTCGCAGTGGACGGCCGTCGGTGGGCACGTCATCACGACGAGCATGGAGTCATACGGGCTACTCGCCCTAGAAGATGCGCGACCCCTTGGCGCGCTGACGAGCCTCACCCGTGAAGTCGCTTCGGAGCTTGGTGCACGCCCGCTCGGCTACGCGCGGTCGCTCCCGGTCCCGGGTGTTGGCAAGACGGCGATGGTGACGGACCCGGCGGCCGCGCTGTCGCACAACGGCGTCACCGGCGACGAGCTCGCGCGCGCTGGGCTCCGCACGTTCCAGCTCGGGGGCTTACTGTGAGCAACACCGGAGATGGCCGCGCGTTGCGGGCGTCGGCTGAAGAAGCCGTGCGGGCCGGCCTTGCTGTCATCGCCCTGTACGAGGTGACGTTCACCCCACTTCCGCGATGCGGCTGCTGGCGGGGAGAGGCCTGCGACCGCATCGGCAAGCATCCGGACGGCGGCAAGGGATGGCAGCAGCGCGGCATCACCGATGAGCGCGCTGCCCGGCTCATCGCACTGGGGTCCGGCGGCGGGCTCGGCGTGTTGACAGGATCACCGTCCGGTGTAGTCGTCCTGGACGTCGATGTACGCAATGGCGGGGACATCTCACTGGCTGCGCTGGAAGCACGTCGTGGGCCGCTACCAAGAACGCGGAGAGTCATCTCGGGTCGACGTGACGGCGGTGTGCACCTGTACTACTCGATCCCGAGCGAGGTGAAGGTAAGCAGTAAGAAGCGCTTGGGCACCGGCATCGACGTGTTGTCCGACGGATTCTTCGTTGTGGCGCCGCCGTCCATCTCGATGCACGGGATGCGCCGACCGTACTTGCTCGATCCCAGCGCCCCCGTGGCGATCGCTCCCTTTCCGAGGGACCTCTTGGAACTGCTCGTGGATCGAGCACCACCAGGTCCCACGTTTGCCGAGCGGGTCGGTGTCTTGGGTGACGTCGTCGAGCAGGCCACGTTGGTGGCGATCTTGTTTCGTGACGCGGTGTCCCGCGTCGCGCTGGCGCCCGAAGGGAGCCGAAACACGACGCTGAATGGTGAGGCGTACGGCCTCGGCTCCCTGGTGGCAGCCGGCTACTTGGACGCCGAGAGCGTGGCCTTCGAGTTGGTAAGGGCAGCTGGCATTGCAGGCCTCAAGGGTGAGGCATCGTTCGCGACGGTGCTGAGCGGGTTGGGCGACGGCGCGGACGCGACGGTGCCGGGGGCTGGGGCCGCTGTCGATGCGCTGATGCATCGTGCGAGGTCGGCCCGATGACGGCAGACGCGTTCGAGGCGATCGAGTACCCGTTGAGTATCGAAGCCATGCAGGCGCTGCTCGCGAGCAACACGGACGAAGATCTATGGCGGCGTGCGTCCGTTCAGATGCCGGCCGCGGTCGAACGCCGACTTGTTCAGAAGGTCGCGGAGGAGCACGCGACACGGATCCTGCGCACACGGGAGGCGGCGACGCAACCCAGGGCTTGCGATAGGTGGCTGGACGAGGACGGGCTCAATGCCCTTCCGGATCCCACGTGGCTCGTCGAGGGTTTGCTTCCGGACGTTGGTCTTTGCTTCCTGGTCGGCCAGCCGGGCACGTTCAAATCGTTCGCTGCCCTGGGGATCGCGTCGTCGATGTCGGCGAGCACGGCTTTCCTGGGCCATCGGACAACGCCAGGGCCTTCGATCTATGTGGCGGCTGAGGGTCTGCGCGGGATGAAGGAGCGTTACCGAGCGCAGAAACTTCGGGTTTGGGAGGACGGGGGCGTGATGGGCCACACGGTCAGGTTCGACGGCGGCCCGTTGAATTTGGCGAACGACGCTCAGATGGAGGACTTCGCTGAGGCCGTAGCCGCAGTGGGTGGTCGTCTGGTTGTCATCGACACGTTGGCGCGCACGACGCCCGGGTCAGTCGAGAATGACAGCCCCGATATGGGCCGCGTCATCGCGAACCTGGACAAGGTGAAGGAGGCGGGCGACGGGTGCTGTGTCACCGTGATCCACCACTCCACGAAGGACAAGAACGGGTCGCCCGTCCGCGGGTCGGGGGCCCTCCTGGGCGCGGCAGATGCGGTACTCCAGATGATCGTGCAAGGTCGCGGTCTAGTCGCGGTGAAGACGATCAAGATGAAGGACGCGCCTGAGTTGCCGGACATCTTGCTGGCCTTCTCCGAAGTAGCAACGACGAAGAGCGGCGTCTTGGAGTTGGCCAGCACGACGCATCGCGGCGACGCGGCTGGCACTAGTGCTGGCAACGGCGTTCTCACGATGAAACTGGTCGTGAGTGCCAAGCCGGGCATCGGCCAATCTGCACTGATTCAACAGTCAGGCATCCCATCGGCGACAGCGCGCCGGATGCTTGACGATCTTGTTCTACGCGGCGAACTGCTGCGTAAGAAGGCCGCACACGCGGTCACTTATTGGCCGGGAGAAGGCATCGAAATATGAACGAGTGCCATGAAGTGCCATGAAGTGCCGCGAAGTGCCACGGCCTGGCACTGGCCGGTGCCTCGCGAAGTGCCACGGTGCCAACCCCCCGAAGGGGGGTTGGCACGGCACCGAGCACCGGCGGTCCAAAGACCCCAAATACGCCCATGTCGGCGAACGTTGGGGCTAACCACTCATAGGGAGCAGAAATGAACACGCATATTGCCGCCGCATCGGTACGGCAGACTTCACACACGGGCAGTGCGGCGGACAGAATCCCCGTAGACGCGGTGGGGCGGCCCGTCGCGGTAGACGACGCGGTCACAGCGATGGTGGGCAATAGAGGGGTTCTGGCGGTCGTCGAACGCATTTCCGGATCGCGGCTCGTCGTGCGACGCCGCGACGGCATGAAGGCAGTGTTGAACAGCGGTAATGTCGTCGTAGTGCAGCACGTGCGCCGCGACGCAGGAACGGACGTCGCGTCATGACGACACGGCACGAGTGGGTGAGCGACTCGACGCAACACGACGAGTGGGCCGAAACGGAAGCGCCGACCCTGGCAACGTTCGCATACACGCAAACTGCGGACGTGCTAGCTGTCGAGCCGCGGTTGGCGACGCTAGCGACCTTGGTCGAGCATTCCGGCCTTTCGCCGGACGAGATGCCGTATCTCGAATCCCTGGTGTCGCTGCTCGTCGGACCGTCGCGCGTCAAGAGCCTCTTGGGGCCATCGACCGCGCAGACCGTCTCCGTCAGCAGCACGCTGTTCGCCTTGGTGACACGACGCCGGTTTATGGAGGCACTGCGTGCCGCCACGAGATGAGACCTGGGATAGGAGTCCCGCTGCTGACCTGCTCGAATCGCTTGAACGCGGGGGAGCCACTGACGAGGCGACCTGGCAGATCATGGGGGCGCTCAAAGCGGTCGTGCAGGTCGAACAGCAGCAGGACAGTGAGCGGATTCGGCTCCTACGGACGATGCGCGCCGCCGGCATCCGGATCAAGGCGTCGTGCCCGAACTGCAGGAGAGGAGTGTGACCACGGCAGGCGCGCTGCATTGCGCGCGGATCGCGGCCGAGTCGGCGGTGCCGTTGAAGTTGAAAAACCTCGTCGGCGCACTGGTGATCCTGGCTCGTGTGCCCGACGTCGATCCCTTCGTTGCTCGCGCGGCAGTCGCCACGGCGCCGGTGGCGAACTGCGACCTCGGCATCGTCGTCGTCCGGTTCTCGCGGCTGCAAGATGCGCTTTCGATGGCCGGGAGTGGTTGGGTTATGTTTCGTGTTGCCTCCGGCGGTCGACCAGTTGGTCCACTGTCACAGGACGCCGCCCTTGCGCGCCACCGCATCGCCGAACTGGCATGGGATGTCGGCGAACAACGGCCCGAAGCGCGAGCGACATGACAGAGATGGAACTACTTCCTGTGTGCGGTGCGCCGCATTGCCGGATCGTCGCCCGGCCCGGTGCGGCTCTCTGTGATGGGCACATGACCGAGCAGTTGCTCATGTCTGCTCGAAGGAAGCTTGCGGAGGCCGCTCCGGCCGCTGCCGACACGCTGATCGATTTGTCAGTCAACGCGGAGCACGCTGATGTCCGGCGACGTGCGGCGGAGGCGGTCCTCGACCGAGTCGGAGTCAGACCCGGTGTCGAGGTTCTTTTGTCAGCTACCGAGGGAGGTGCGAGTCCGGCAGATCTGCTGCGTGAGCGGTTGGCACTACTGAGACGTCGGACACTCGAAGGCGAAGCGCTAGCGCTTCCGCCCAGCGACACCGACTAGCTCCGCAACTGCGGGAGCCTTGCCATACTCAACGTGACTCGCGGCGTATCGCTGGGCCGTGCTCCGCCAGGCAGTTCCGCCGTTGCGAGCGGTGTACGCATCGGCGATACTTGGTACCGAGCCCTTCGGGAGGCCCGAGTGCTGAGGTGGCAGCGCGTGACGCACTCGCAGTAGTGCCATGTGCTTCGACGGCTCGCCACGGCGCCCGCGCTGCTCGGCGCGCCGCGGGAGGTCAGGAGCACATCAAGCTTCGATCGCCGACTGGACTGAGCGCATTGCTAGCAGCCGAGATACCTGACTTGCCGACCAGTGTTCGCTGCTCTCTCGCGGAGGCACCAGCCTGGCTGCCTCGAGCGCCCTGGCGATGCGCCGAAGTGAGTGACCGTCGTCGCGGAGGGACGCCGCGAGCGACACCGACTCCCATGCCGGTGACGATTCGTCAACGAGTAGCTCGCTTCCTTCCTTCGTGTACCCCCACGGCGCAAAGGTCCACGCGTAGTGATCGCTGGCGCGTGCCTTCGCCTTCCGTCCGTCACGGAGGCGCTTCGAGATCATGGACCGTTCCAGTTGCGAGAACACGCCAGCCATCTGGCGCATAGCCGTCCTCATGGGGTCGTCCGGGTCATCCTGGTGGACTTCGGCGCCGTTCGCCGTGAATACCGTCGCACCTGAACCCCAGAGAACCGCGAGCAACGCCTCCTGTGTCGTCAGGAGGCGGGACAGCCGAGTCAGGTCGCCCAGAACCACTCCATCGAAGTCGCCGTCACGGAGGCGGACGAGCATGTCGGGGAACGCCTCGCGGTCAGCCACGCCGTGAGTGCCCGATGCGACCTCGATGAACTCTGCGACAAGTTCGTGTGCGCCCTTCGCACGTTCAAGGAACCGCTCGACGTCGTGGCGCTGGCGGGGGATCCCGAACCGGTCCTCGTCAGCCTGCCCGACGGTGCTTACTCGGAGATAACTGCACAGTTTCACTCAAGTTACTGTACCAAGCTTCTTACGGGTTGGTACACAAGCAGTTGCGCCATCTGGCGCAACTTGCCGGCCGCGCGCGCGGGTCACGCGCGCAGGCGCGCGCGAGGGGCGTGGCCGGTTCGCGCTTCGCGCTAAGGCAGGCTGGTCCATCGCCTGCTTCGGGTGCGCTGCATGTACAAACTGAGCCCCTGGGATAGGCCCCCGAGTAGCGTCAAGCTCAATCCCGGCCCAACGACGCCCGACAGCGCCTCGGCGACGCCGACTGGAACGCTAATAAATGTCACCGCCTGGGCAACCTGACCAGAGCGGCGATCGGCCCGGTGCGTTCTGGCAACCCTGGCCATCTCCTTCTTCACTTCGGAGATGGCATCTGACTCGGCCGTGAGAATACGATTCGTTGCAAAGTCCACAAATTCGCGCAAGCCTGTCAGGCGCCCGTCGTTCGTCAGGCTCTGAAGAGACCGAAAGGTCGGAGGCAGGGCTGGGCCGTCCGGCAGCGAGTGGATGAATTTCATAACTTCGTACTGCGGTTCCGTACCGCGCTGCTGCACCCAGGCGGGTGCCGCGAGGCTGCTCGACAGCAACGGTAATCCGGATTCCACGGACTGCCTAAGTACGCCATCTATGCCTAGGGCGAGCATCCCGGGACGGGACAGAAAATTAAGATTGTAGACAAGTTCACCGTCGATCTCACGCAACGTTGATGGTGGCCAGGGCGCATCCTTCAGGAGCCTGCGGACGTACGGGAGGACGTCCATGTTCGGGATTATTTGGTCTCCCTGGAACCCGCCGTAGGATGCGATACCGAGCCGCCGTAGAACCCTGGCAATTTCTCGCATGACAGTTTCCGGCGTCGTCGCGACACTCGAAACTGCCGCCGAGACGGCATCCGTGTTGCTCACAGTGTACGTATCCGCGAAGCGCTCGAACGGTGACGCAGTACCGTGCTCTTCCTCCCACTCACGTTGAGAAATTCGTATGCCCTTGGACATGAGAAGCGTGTCGAGTAGGCGTGCCCCGCGAATGCCGAGCGCGCTTGTGTCAATGGTTCCATAAAGAAGGCCGGCGTTCAGGATGCGCCGCTGTACCGCCGCACTCACCCGAGGGAGGTCTCTTAGGTTTGGGTCAAGCGTCTCGGCGCCGTGCAATGACCTGGCCGCCCGAACCGTCTCCGTGAACCACATCAACTCCGCGCACAGCGCCTCGTAGGGACCCAAGAGGACACCAACCGGCATGTTGCATTTATACCGGCGATCGTCCGGGCAAGCCAAGATTGTCCGTCTGCATCGTTCGGGTGGGTAGGTGCCTGGGGTTCATCTAGCTGTAGACGCCGCCCATTGACGAGTACAGGTCCCGCACGCCACCGTCGTCGACCGACGCAACCGCTTCGCGGACGGCGGGCGACTTCAGGTCCAGCGCCAGTAGATTCCCGTTGACCTCAGCCACCGCCTCGATGCGGTCGAAGGCTTCGCCATGCGCAGCGGCGTAGTCTGCGAGCCCCTTTAGCTTGGCCGCAGCGTCCGACAGGTGGAATCCGTGCGGGTCCACGATGGACGGCGTGATCGCATCACCGTGGCGATGGAGGACGACCAAGTCCGGGTACATCGAGCGGTCGTGCGGCGTTGCCTTGTATGGAACGCGCAGCGATGCCGTGCCACCCGTAGGGTTGCGGTACCAGGCGACGAGTTCGTCGTCGCGCAATTCACGCTCTAGGACCTTTACCTCCCAGCCCTTAATGTCAGCGGGGTAGGTGCCATCTTCAGCGCATAGGACGTGCTTGGGCCAAGCATTCGGCCCCGCTGACACGTTGCGCGACGTTGGCAAGATGAGGTTTGTCAGTTCCGGGGTGCGTGTCTCACGCTTCACTGGCTCGTACTGAGCCTTCTTCGCGTCGGGCAGGCGTGAGATGGATCTCTGGTGCTCACGTAGCCACGACCGCGTCTGGTGCTCGGCAGCAGCTTCAACGGCTTCGACAACGTCGGGCTGGAGAGCCAGGACGGCGGTCTCGGCCTTCGCTTCGGTCGGGTCGTAGTCGTCCGGGTCTTGCTGGTCGATCAAACTGTTCCAGTACCGACTCGCGACACCCTCTGGAAGTTTCCGTAGCGCGACCCGATAAAGGTCTTCGATGTTGTTGTCGTCTCGTTCTACCGTGTACGTAGGCTCGGGGAGGTCCTCTATGGACTCAACCCCGAGCAATGCGTAGGTGCGCTCTACCCTGACTGTGCGAACGCGTGACAGATGCCTCTGAAACGTGCCGTCACTCTCTAAGCGCGCGCGCTGCGCTACGAGCACACCGTTTAGGACGATGCGTACCTGCGCCAGTGCGTCCTCGACGATGCTGTCTCCGGAGAGCAGCGTAGCGAGCGTGTGCAGCCGAGCGACTTGGGTGCGGTAGACGCGGCCAGGCACCACGTAGGTCGGAAGCGACTGCAGAACGTCGATCGCCTCGTCGGGCACGGCTGCATTGCGCTCTACGACGACAGGATTAGTGATGACCTCGACCGGAGGTTCATCGTTGCGACCCTCGGCGAAGCGCTGCACGATGGCGGCGACTTGCGCTGTGTTGAAGCGCGGCAGGTAGCAGTGGACGTCGTTCAATGTTTGGTCGGTAGCGATGCGGCGAGCAAGCGGCGTACGCACCATTCGGCCGATCAACTGAGCGATGTACGTGTAGTCCTGCTGCGAGCGCAGACTGACGAGCACTTCAGCGCGCGGGCAGTCCCAGCCGGTGGAAATGGCGTCCTTGCACAGGATCACGCGGACGCTCTGGTCGTCCTGGATGTCCTGCGGTGCCATGTAGGCGATCGTGTGCGAGCCGATACTCAGGGCAGTGTGCTCGCCGAACGTGTTGACGACGTTAGCGTCCGTGAGCGTGTCCCAGGCGCCGAAGATTGCGTTTAGCACCTCCCCGAGTTCGGCGTCACTGGGTCGGTTGCCCACCTGGACGACGAGAGCAGGGACCACCGGCGGCTCGTTCTGCCCGGTGGCGTAGGCCTCCCACGCGTCTTCAAACACCTGCGTCTGCTTCACGGCGGCTCGAACCAGCGTCGTGTCACCGTCAGCCTGGCCGGCTTCCGGACTATCGAGCACGATCTTGTCTTTGAGCAGCCCAGATGCCCGCACATCGTCAAGGGGAACGTTGACGATCTTGTTTGTGCGCTCGGTGCTCCACCTCGCGATAGCTTGGTTGAACCGCTCGGGGGTGGCGCTGATGCCCCACACGATCGGCGCAGGCCCGTTGGACCCACCTTGGCCGTTGATGATTCGCGAGACGATGGTTGGGCGGTCGCTGTCAGCCCGCATGCCCTTATGTGCCTCGTCGATGACGACGTAGAAGTGCGCGCCGTTCACGATGATCGTGTTGCCGATCGTCTGCCACAAGGAGAACTCGCGACCGTCGACGTTGCTCCGGGCTAAAGGGTTGGTGCGCGCCAACTTCTGGATGTTCAGGAAGTAGACTTTGCCTGGAGTGAAGTCCTCCTCATCGAAACTCGAGTCGATGGTGAGCAGTCGGCTCGGGCCCAACGTCGATGACGCCTGGCTCATGTTGCGAGCCGTCTGAATGTTCAGAGCCGGGTCATCGGTGACCCAGAGGACTGTCGCCAGAGGATCCGCAGCGTTGGCCTCGTCGCCGTCGAACAACGTCTCGATGACCGCGGCCGCTATGACCGTCTTGCCAGCTCCCGTTGGGGCGCTCAGCGCGACAGAAGAGAGCGTCTGGTCCTCTTCGTAGTCGCGGCCCCGTCTCCGGAGCGTCTTGACGATCTCCGAAGCCCCGAGCGCTTGGTAGTCCTTGAGCGTGTATCTCACGCGCGGCCCTTGGTGTTGATCTCGAAGGTTCGGAGGTAGTCCGTGTACAGCTGCGTCGCGTCCAGGTTGGTCGGCAGTTCCGACAAGATCTGCTGGAATGACGCTTCCGAGTCAGTGACAATGAAGGCGTGAGTGACCCGCTCGTCGCGCGCGATGACCGCGTCTACAAAGTCCCTCCACTCGTCTGTGTCGAAGAGGATGCCGTACTTCGCGCCGTCTGGTAAGGCCCACGTCTTGGCGGGCTTGTCGATTCGCCTGCCCACACCACCGGCCTTGAGCCACAGAAGAGGGGCGATAGCCACGAACTTGCGCCCAGTGCTCACAAGGTCCGGGTCCTCATAGGTCAGGTCAAAGAATTCGAGGTTCTCTTCGAATCCATCTGCCATTGGGAACTCGTCCACGAACTTGTAGTCACCTACGACCGCTTGCCCGTTGACGTCGACCCCCGTGACAGCGGCCGTAAGCCGCGGTCTGGTGACCCGCTCACAGACGCCGAACTTCTCCCACTCCGTATCGCCGGATCGCAGGTCTTGCCTGCTCAGGCCGGCCTGCTCTTCGCTCGAAACTTCATTGTTGGTGATCGATATGCTTCGGCGTGATCCGCCGTCTTGACGATTGAGACGCATGACTGCGTGAGCCGTGGTACCTGAACCCGCGAAGAAGTCCAAGATCAGAGCGTCGGACTTGTGCGACACGAAAAAACGCAGCGCATCTTCGACGGCAAACAAGCTCTTCGGGAAGTTGAATTTCCCCTGACCTATGAGTCTGCTCAGCAGTTGGGTACCGTGATATGTCGCGTCGTGCGAGGCCACGTTCCAACTGGTGCCGGGGACGAAGCGGTGCTCGTACTCACTTGAGTCAACGAGCACATGGCCGCCAGTAGCATGCCGACCCAGCAGCCTCACCTGCCCACTTGTGATCTTCTGGATGCTGCCGCGCTTGAGATAGCTAATCGGGTACCCATCGGCTGACGGACGGCCGACACGCACGTAGCCGTTCCCGACCAACGCCATAAGTGCGGTGCGTGATTGCTGCCAGTTGCTCTGTGCTCCATCCGAGCGGACGGGCCAGACAACGTCCATGCCAGCAGGCGGCGTGACCGAGGCGACATCGGCGCCAAACGGCAGCGCTTCGCCAACGGAGTGAATCCGCGGCCCAGACGGGTCTACGAAAATGGGGTAGAACAGCGTTGGGCGATCCTCGCGGCGACTATTGGTCCCGCTCCGGCGTAGCTGAGACCATACGACCCCGCCGGCCGCGGCGCTGACCCCTTTCCCAAGTTGCCAGTCCTGACTCAGATATTGCGGCTGCACTGCGCAATCTCCGAGCATCACGAAGTAGATGTATTCATCGGTTCTGTAGAACTGCTGCGCCCGAGCGACGCCCTTCTGCGCGATGACGCTGGAGACCATCTGAATGCGAGCCTCAGGGAACGTCTGGTCCAGCAGCAGGCCAAGGTGCAGGTACTCCTTCTCATCGATGGTGACGATCAACACCGAGTCGTCGGCGTTCAAAAGCCGCTTCGCCAGCCGTAGGCGGCGGTCCATCATGGCTAGCCACTTGCTGTGCTTGTAGACGTCGTTTGAGTCGACGTAATCGTTGTTGTACTTCCAGTCCCTGTCCCTAGTGTTGTACGGCGGGTCGATGTAGATGCAGTCGACCTTGCCCTCGTGCGTGTACAACATCGTTTCGAGTGCGTGGAAGTTCTCGGCGTTGATCACCAAGTGTGGGGGTCTATCACCGCCTCTGGTGACAGTGCCGGTGCTTCGGAGGCCGGGGTAGATCGGGTCTCCGAACTCGCGGATGACGACAAGGTCGTCCAGCGGCATGTCCCAGCGCTCTGGAACCTCCATGAGCGACCGCACGGTGGCCTGATCGCCCTTAACACTCTCTACGGTGTACAGAGCGTCGTCGTCCTCGCTCCTTATGCGCACCTTGCAGCCGCGGCGCACCTTGTAGTTGTGTAGCTCCACCGTTTCGGGTGCGTGCTGTTGGAAGACCAGCCCGAACGACTGCTTCGCGAGCATCGCGTTGACCTGTTCGCGGAGTGCCTGCCGGAGGGCGCGGTCACTGACCTTGTCGAGGAGCGCGTCAATCAGCGCCATTCCTCGACTCCCACCCTCGACCAGACGGTTCGCTGCCAGCACGCTACTCGAGGCACTCTCGTCCCAGCCCCAGAGGTCTATAGTGCAGCAGCCCTCCGACAAATCATGTTGCCGCGCCGCGCCTAGTGCCCAAGTCGATGCTCCGCTACCCGCTGCAGTACTTCCGGCTGGTAGGGGTAGACCTCGCTGGCGTCCCCGAGCCAATGTTGAACGTCCTCGTCCGCCCACCGAGAGCGCGCTTCTTCGTACCACGGGGTCTGCATCCGTCGGAACAGGTCGACGAAGCCCGCCATGTCCTGCGGCAACACCTCGCAGCGATCGGAAGCGATCAAGGGACCGGCGTTGAGCATGGACAGCAGTCGGGCCTGGCCCTCGTCGCCAAGAAAGGCCGAAATGTCTAAATTCGAGGTGTACCCCTGCCGCGCCTCGGGGTCGCAGCCGTACCCGTCCATGTTCTTGTGGACGACGAGGAAGTCGTGGGCGGTGCGACCTTCGTCGTTGCGCGTGCGCCACGTCACCAGCCCGGTGTCCGGGTCGGTTATCTGCTCACCGCACACGTCGCAGGTCCAGCTAGCCAGCGGCATCGGTACCTCCATGATCGGTTCATGCATCTTCGTCGCGGTGTCCAAAAGTAGCTACGTCATCCAGTTGAAGGGTTCACTTCCGGACCCTGAGGCGACCAGCACGGTGCCGACGCCCTTGATCATCAGGAGTCGGGCGGCCATCGGCAGGGCGGCCGTGAGCCGGCCGCTGTCGTCGACGGAGCAGCGCGATGATCAACCTCATGGCCCCAAGATATGCGGTCGCGTCCCGCCGCTGGGTGATCCCGCAGACTTCCCGTTCGAGCCAGTCAACGATGGCGGGCGGGTCGGCCCGGCGAGGGCTCCTCCGGTGCTGCTCGCGCCCGCGCGTGGAAAGGTGGTCTCATGGCAAACGACACCTCATACACAATCGGTGAGCTGCAGCGGGAGCTCGCCAAGTTCGAAGCGGCGGCGCGCCGAGCGGGTCTGCGCGAGAGCACGGTCCGAACGTATGTCGGCCGCAGTTCGATCTTTCTTCGCTGGCTCGCCGGGGACTACCAGTTCCAGGGGCCGACCGGATGACGGAGGAGCCAGCGCTCCACGCGGGCGACAGCAGCGAGCAACGCCGGGCGGAACGGCTGATGCTCGACCTGTTCCAGCAGCTCGCGCCACACCCACTGCGCTCGCCTTTCGTGGTCAAGACCGACAGCGGCGCGCGGATGGAGTTCGATGCCGGGTTCGACGTTGACGGTGACGCACTGTTGTTGGAGGCGTGGGCGCACCAGGGACTGCCGAAGGCGGCCCAGAAGAAGAAGATCATCGGAGACGCACTCAAGCTCGCGTTCGGCGCCACGTTGATGTCTGGTCCGACGCGACTCGTCCTGCTGTTCAGTGACGAGCAGGCCGTGGCGCCGTTCGTCTCTTCGCGTGCTTGGTCCGCGAGCGCCTTCGCGAGCTTCGGTATCGAGACGGTCGTGGTGGACCTGCCGGAGGACGAGCGGGCGCTGATCCGACGCGCGCAGCAGCGTCAGTTCCGGTAAGCCAGGGCGCGGTGAGGAGGATGGACTTAGGCTCGCCAGATGGACGTCATCCCCCTGTCGGCACTGCTCGGCCCTGAGTTCGACCCGCGCGAATACAAGGTTCACTTCGCCGTCTACAACGGCGAGGCATATCCCATCGAGGTGCTTGCCAACGACCCGCTGAGATGGGAGTCGTGGAACTCCTGGCGCGGGATGAGCGACGACTTTAACCGCAGGTACGTCTTCTCGCTGGCGCAGGACCGTCACGACCTGACGCTGTGGCTCTTCGGCGGTATCTGGGAGGTCGTCGCTCGCCGGCCGGAGCAGAAGGCGTACTCGTACGACGTGGTGTTGCGGGAAGACCTGATGGGGTCTTTCATTCGACGCCTCTACGTGCGGCTTGAACTGAAGGGCCGCAACCGCCGTCGCAACATGGAAGCGTGCGTCGCCGACATGACCGTGTCCGCGGTTGCCGAGGAGGCGTTCGTCGGCGATCCGTTTCCGGGCCATGACCGGATCGACCACTCGCTCGCAGAGATTCAGACCGTCGTGGCGCAGTCTCGCCCCGACTGGCGGATCGCCCTGGAACATATGAAGGGCGTTTATGTCATCCATGATCAAGTCACCGGTGAGCCGTATGTCGGCTCCGCGTACGGCGACACCGGCATCTGGCAGAGGTGGTCGTACTACACGGCGACGCTGCACGGTGACAACGTGGGCTTGAAGGCTCACCTCGCCGTCAACGGCGAGGACTACTTTCGACGCAACATGCGATTCGCGCTACTGGAGTTCTGGTCGATGCGCACCGACGACCAGCATGTGATCGAGCGCGAGACCTACTGGAAAGAGGTCCTGCTCTCGCGCTCGCTCGGCCACAACAAGAACTAGCCATGCGAGAAGGCACCTCCTGACACCGGACGCGGGCCATGAGAGCTACAAGAGAACAGTTGCAAGCGGGCCTCAGCTCGGTGAGTGGACCGGCCACCTGCTCTTCCGACCACCGCACTCCACCGCGACGACGTGCGCGGCGAGCCGGCGAGGGTGGCCCCGGTGGCCGGTCCTGCAACAGCTTGCACGAACTTGCCGGTGCGCGGGAGCGCCGTCCACAACCTCCATTGATCGTCATCAAGCGGCAGACGCACGAGTGGAAGGCGTGGGTGCGTCCGCGCGTTCGGCTCGCGTTCTGACGCTCCTGGCACCCGAGGCGGGCGCCGACGCTAGGTCGTTGGCGCCCGCTTGGGGGGCAAGTCTTGACGTTCTTCGCCAGGGACTACGTCTTGCTCTCGGCTTCGAGCCGGTCGCGATTCGGTGGCTCCTCGCGCATCATGAAGGCGGCGATGACGTCGGTTGCTAGCGCCGTTGCTGACCAGCCGAACTCCTCGCACCAAGAGTTGAAGGCCTCGATCAGCGTCTGACGGGTCAGTGTCAAATCGCCGCCATACGCTCCACACGTCCAACCACCCGCAACGCAGAACGGCACGCCGCACGGGCAAGGCTGAGGAGTCACGACGTAACTTGCCCGTCGTTGGTGGACACCGGCATCCGACCCGGGTCACATGTATCGATGAGCCATCCCCGCCCGTAGTCGTCCAGCGCCTGGCTGGCGAGCAGCGGAAACATCGCCGCGCGCAACACCGCCCCATTCGGAAAATGTGCCTCGACATCTGGGTCGGCACCTTCCTTGAGCAGCAGTTGCTCGGCGTGATCTGGGTGCGCATACAGTCCGAGCTGGTCTGCGTGGATCGGCCCCAAGACGTACGTCCGTTTACCCGCGCCGCCCGCGATGCGGACGACGCGCAGTTGCCGCGTCACGCGCAACTTCCGAGGAGGTACCCGGAGAGCACGATGTGCATCGCGTCGAGTTCGGCGTCGTTCGTCCCGCGAACCTCGACTTGACCATGCCAAGGCTCAAGCAGGTGCAGAATCGTCCAGAGCTCGGTCACAGCGTCCGCCCAGACGTAGACGACTAGGCAGTTTTCGATGATGTCCACGTCGGCGCCGATGTCAGCATGCATGAGCTTTCGACCCCACCGCAGTAGTTGCGAGTCAGAGTCGCACCGGAGGGTCACAGTTGCGTGCGTTACGAACAGGTAGGTTGCGGACATCGTCCGCTCCTTTCGTGCGCGCTCGGAGGCACACACGCCGCCGAGCAGAGGCGAGGCGCACGTGTGTGTGCGTTCCCTGCTCAGCGGAGGCGTCTGCACTGGGTACCTCGGGCGGCGAACTTGCGCCGACGTCGACTCAGGCCGGTGTGACGAGTGGTGCCCGGCTTTTTCATTCCGGCTACCACCGCTCTAACATGGGTGAGGTTGGCATACCCCTCATCCCTTCGTCAAGTGGCGGTGTCGACCGAAAAGCGTTGCAGCACACGGAAAATGGTGTACAGCAAAGCTGCGAAGTGATACTTAGACCGACGACCTAGTGCGCCTCCGACCAGTAGCTGTCCAGCTCCTCGCACCGCCGGTGGACCTCCTCCCTGACGGTGGTCGGCAACTTCGTCCATGCGACGCGGGATCCGTCGAGGTGCGGGATGGGGAAGTCGCGATCAGACCAGGCGCTGTGGCTGCCGTTGATCCAGACCACAAGGGCGGTGCCGTCGGTGAAGTGGATCGAGTAGCGATCCGTACTCCACCCGTTGTCCGTCGCGTACACGTAGCGGCCGTCCGCGTGGCGGGGGCGACGGTTCGGGTTCTTGCCTTTGTTCGCGTCCATGGCGTCTTGATCCGTCCGGCGTAGGTAACCTTGACGGACAGTCGCTACAGGGCGACGGGCTCGTGTTGCGCGCCGCAGCGGGGACGACGCTCGTCGTCGACACCGGACCGGATCCGGCCGCGATGGCGACGTGCCTGCGCGATCTCGGTGTCCACGATGTCGCCGCGCTGGTCCTGACCCACATGCACCTCGACCACATCGGCGGTCTTGGCGGGGTGCTGGGTCACTGGCCGGTCGGGACCGTCATCGTCAGTGGCTACGGCGATCAGCAGGCCCTCGAGGGCGTGACTCGGGCAGCGGCAGCTGTTGGTGTGCCGATGACGAACGTCGCGCCGTCGGAAGTGCTCGACGTCGGCGCACTGCACATCACCGTGCTCGCCCCGTCACATGCGTTCAGTGGCACGCGCTCGGATGAGAACAACGACTCGATCGTGCTGCGTGTCGTCGTCGACGGCGGCTTCACCGCGCTGCTGACCGGCGACGCCGAACCGGAAGCGCAACGGGCGCTCCTCGACGCGGGTGTCGACGTGCGCGCGGACGTGCTCAAAGTGCCCCATCACGGAAGTGACCATCAGGACGCCGACTTCCTGCGGGCGACGGGAGCACGCTTCGGTGCTGCATCGCTCGGCGCCGGCAACACCTACGGGCACCCGTCACCGCGGACGATCCAGGAATTGCACGACGAAGGTCTGCGCACGTTCCGCACCGACCAGGACGGCTCGGTGGCGTTTGCGGGCACTGCCGGTGGCTTGACCGCGGTGGGCCGGCACGGGATCGGCACGGTCGGGGTCGCGGTCGACGGGGCGACGGCAGCCGCCCCGCCGCGGGTGGGTCTCATCGCGGATCCCGAATGCCCCGCCGAGCCGGTGGCCGCCCTGATGCCAGTCGGTCCGCCCGTGCCGTCCGTCGCCGGTCCGCCGTCGCGAACGCGCACCGCCGCGCGCGGGCCGCCCGACCAAGGCGGCGCAGGTCGCCGCGGCTGCGGCCCGTGCGTCGAGGTGGCGCTGCGGCCCGCTGAATCGGGCAGCGCTAGGACTGCACGACTGTCGCGGCCGGGAGCGCGTCGAGGCGTTCGGCATCCGGCACCGGCTCGTCGCGCGCGCTGCGCGGCATGGCGACGTACGCGGCCACATACAGCAACCCGGCGATGAGCAGCAGGGCGTGGTAACCGAACACGAGCGACGCGTACTCGAGGCAGCCGCCGAGCATCGCGCCCAGCAGGTTGGTGCCGAACGCGAGCGCGCCGTCGGCGGTGCCGGCGAACCGCTTCGCGAAGATGATGTTGGCCGCGAAGATCGGCAGGAACGCGATGACGCACGCCGCAACGAGCCGCACCGCGAACGGGAGCCCGAACAGCCAGGACGTCGGCACGAGCCAGTTGAGCGCCAGACCGCCGAGCAGGATGCCGTACATGACGGAGAGCTTCGGCGTCGTGACCCGGCGCGTCACCTCCACGGCCGCGAGCACGGCGACCAGCACCCCACCGAAGACGAGCGCGTTGACGAGCCAGGTCGTGCCGAACAGCAGCGCAAACTGGGTTACGCTCCGCGTCTCCATCAGCAGGAACGCCGACCCGAGGAGGAACAGGTCGCGGTAGGACCACATGCCCGCGAGTTGCGTCGAGAAGCGCCGCCGACCAGCGCCCGCCGCGCGCGAGTTCACGAACAGGACAAGGAGGATCGCGAGTGCGCTGCCGATCATGATGAGCGTCAACGCGGTGATGTAGAGCGACGGGATGCTGCTGTTCTTGAGGTAGAGGAACGGCTTGTCGTCCGTCGCGGGTGCAGGCGTGTCGGCGGGCCGGACCCACGTGGTCTCGCACACCTGGTCAGCCGTCGTGAGACCGGCGACCATGACGGCGAAATTGCTGCCCGGCGTGTAGATGCACGGGCTGTGATGGAAGGTCTCGTCGAGGGTGCCGGCGAGCCGGTCGACGAGCCAGCCCTCGCGGTAGAAGTTGTACATGGCGAAGGCGCCACCGGGATTGAGGTGGGCGCGCGCGTTGTCGAACGACTGCTTGGTGAACAGGTAGCTCTCGAGCCGCAGCGAGCTCGCGCCGGAGACCAGGGTCAGCGAGTCGGGCAGCGCAAACATGATGAGGTCGAACTTCTGCTTCGTCTGCTGCAGGAACGCGCGCCCGTCGTTGATGTGCACCGTGACCCGCGGGTCGTCGTACGCGTGATCAGGGTTGTTCTGGTCGCCGAAGCGCTGGAGCGTCGGGTCGATCTCGACCGCGTCGATGTGCTCGGCGCCCTGCTGCAACGCGATCGCCACGTCGGTGCCGGTCCCGGCGCCGACGATCAGCATGTGGCCCGGCTTCTTCGGGATCCGCTTGTAGGGCTCGAGGTAGTAGGGCTCCTGCACCTCGCGCTGCGCGGCGGACGTCAGGCGCTGATGCGGGATGCCGTTGACCTCGACGTTCCACTCGGGCTGCAGGACGCCGTTGTTGTCGACGGCTTGCGTGGTCGACACCTGGTAGTAGGGCGACCAGAACTTTCCGGGGAAGTGCGTCAACGGATACAGCATCATGACGACGAGGGTGATCACGACAGCGATCGTCACGGAGACGCCGCTGCGGCCGAGCAGCGCGACGTAGAGCGCACCGATGACGGCGAACCACACCAGCGGCGGCGCGCCGAGGAACGAGAACGTCGTGAACACGACGATGCCGAGCAGGCTGCCGATGAGGTCGAACCGGTAGGACTCGAGACGCGGCAACTGCCGGAAGCAGGCGCCGACCATCTCGCCCGCTCCCGCAAGAATCGCGGCGACGGCCAGGAAGAGCCCGGGCAGCGTCGCCCAGATGGGGGGACCGCCGGTGTGCAGGCTCGTGAAGAAGATCTCCTCGGAGCTCGTCCGGTTGACGGTCACCGGGAACGCGGAGACGAAGCCGATCAGCCCGATCAGGGCGATGGGGGAGTAGAACGGCAGCGGTCGGTCGAGGTGGTTGACCGCCGCGGAGCGCACGAAGCCGAGCCCGATGCCGAGGAAGGAGCCGAGGAGGACGAAGTTCGAGAAGTACGACAGGTGTACGACATTGGCACCCAGCCAGCGGATGAGCGACAGCTCCAGGAAGAGCATCAGCGCACTCGCGAGAGTCAGTCGTAGACGGATCGACATTCAGCGGACTCCTCGTCCTTGGCGGTGGTCGTGCTCGGGAACGATCGGGAGGTCCCCGGTCGCGATAGTGGCACAGCCCGGCCGGAAGAGGCGTGTCGCTGGGCCGTGGCATTCTCGTGCCATGCCGCCGACCCTCGTCCTGCAGCCGATCACGATCGTCGCCGGGGAGGAAGAGTTCCTCGTCGCCCGCGAGGTCGCGCGCATCGTCGCGGTGGCCCGGGCGGAGGAGGCGGACGCCGACGTCCGCGACCTGGAGCCCGCCGCTGCGACGGCCGACGTGCTCCACGACCTCCTGGCACCGTCCCTGTTCGGCGGCCGGCGGGTCCTGATCGTGCGGGACGCCCACCTCATGGGCAAGGACGCCGGGGCGATCCTGCTCGCCTACGCCGCCGACCCGTTGGAGGAGGTCGGCGTCGTGATCACCCACAACGGGGGTCGGTCGAAGGGCTGGCTGGAGCAGCTGCAGGCGGGGGCCGGCGCTGTCGTCACCTGTCCACCGGTGAAGTCGGCGGGGGACCGGGTCGAGTTCGTGCGCAACGAGGTCCGCCGGGCCGGCGGCACGATCGACGAGCGGGCCCTGCGCTCGCTCCTCGACGCGGTCGGGACGGATCTCCGCGAGCTGGCGTCGGCCGCCAGTCAGCTCGTCGTCGACACCAGCGGCGGTGTGATCGACGAGGACGTCGTGCACCGCTACCACCGCGGCCGGGCCGACGCCTCCGGCTTCCTCATCGCCGACCGGATCATCGACGGGGACACGCCCGGCGCACTCGAGCTGCTGCGCTGGGGCCTCAGCACCGGCCTCGCGCCCGTGCTGGTCACCAGCGCCGTCGCGTCGGCGTTGCGGGCGATCGCGGCCGTCGCTGGGGCCGGTCGGTCGTCATCGGCCGTGCTCGCGAAGCAACTGGGCATGCCGCCGTGGAAGGTCGAGAAGACCCAGCGGCAGGCGCGAGGCTGGCGGCCGGAGGCGCTGTCCGTCGCCGTGCGGGCCGTCGCGGAGGCTGACGGGGCGGTCAAGGGCGCGGCCGCGGACCCGGCCTACGCGCTGGAGAAGATGGCGCTCACGATCACCGCCGCGCGGGCGGGCACCGGCCGCTGACGCCCGGCGCCGACGGCTGCCTCCGCTACGCTCGCCTCCGTGGCAGTGGACCAACCCGAGATGCTCGCCACGCCGGTGACCGCCTTCCGTGTCGCGACACTCGGCCGGCGCGCCTGCGCCGTCCTGGCCTGCGCGCTCGTGGTGGCGGCGCTCACCGCGTTCGTCTTCGTCGTCCGCGCGGGCGACGCCGGCGGCGGCAACTGGCCCGCCGACTGGGACCTGCGCGTCAGTGACAACGGGGTCCTGTTCCAGGTCGCTGCGGACATCTTCTCCGGGCGCACGCTCGACTGGAGCTTCTCGCCGCAGGTCTACGTCTTCCCGGAGATACCGATAAGCCTGGCGGCCGACGCGCTCGCCGGCGGCGAAGTCCACCTCTATTTCCTGTACGTCGCGGTGCTCGACAACGTGTTGCTGTTCTTCGCGGCCTTCGCGGTCGTCCGCCAGCTGTTTCGGGCTGACGCGGTGCGGGCGCAGCTGGCGCGGGTGGCTCTCGCCATGGTGCCGCTGCTCGTCCTGCCGTTGGTGGGTTCGACGCGACTGTGGTCCTACCATCTGGCGCCCACCTACTACTTCGGGATGTACCTGCTCATCCTCGCGGCACCGATCCTGTTTCTGGCCCGGTCGACGCCGACCCGCGTCGCGGTCGCCCTGGCCATCGGGCTGACCGGAGCCTCCAACCCGCTCGCGTTCGTCTTCACGGCGCCGGCGCTCGCGGGGGTTGCGGTGCTCCGCGCCCGTGCCGAGAGCTGGGAGGGCCTGCGCCGGCCGGCCGCGTGGACGGTTGCCGTGCTCGTGCTGGCGGTCGCGGTGCGGCTTCTTCTCTTTGACCGGCTGCAGGGCGGGTCCCCGCTGGCGTACGTCGACCGCACCCTCTTCGACGTCCACCTCGAGGCGGTGCGGCTCATGCTGCGCAACCTGGTGCACGGCTGGGTCAGCGGTGTGGTCACCGTCGCCGGTGCGTTCCTGGCCGTTGCGGGGCTGGGCTCCGCTGTCCGCGTCGCCCGACGGCACCAGGCGCCGGCCGGCGTTCGGTCGGCCGGCGTTCGGTCGGTTGATGCCGTCACGCTGACCCGCGTCTACTACGGCCTCGTGCCGCTGACGGGCCTCGCCGCCACGTTCCTGCTGCTCATCACCAACTACCTGTATTTCTGGCCCGTGCTTGTCGCCCCGCTGACGCTGGTGTGCCTCACGGTCCGCCCGCGCCGTGTGCTCCCGCTTCTCCGGGCCGCAGCGATCGCGTTCGTTGCGGCGGCCCTGGCCACCGGTGCGACGTCCACCGTTGCCCACGCGTCGTCCCGCTACTTCGACTACCGCAGCGACGAGACGCGCTGTCTCGACGAGGGACTGCCGCCCGGGGTCGACGTCGGCTACGCGACCTTCTCCGACGCGCGTCGGCTGTCGCTGACGTCCACCAGGCCCTTCCGGCTCATCCAGCTCACGTCCGCCGCGGAGCCGGCCCTGTGGCTCACGAACCGTGACTACATCCGCAAGGAGGCCGGCCGCTTCTTCTACTTCAACGACACCGGCGACGAGCCGGTCATCGACAGCTCGGTCATCCTCGAGCGGTTCGGCCGGCCCGACGGCGAGTTGACGTGCGGTCAGGGCAAGACAGTCTGGCTGTACGACGACCCGGCCAAGCTTGCCGCGATCGCCCGCTACTACGGCGTGCGGTCCGCCCCGTGACGGCAGCAATCTCGGGAGCGGCACACCTGGGCGGCGCCGCGGGCCGCCTGCCCTCGGCCGCCTGCCCTGGGCAGCTTCACGTTCGCTCGACGCACGAAAGCCGGCGCCCGAGTGGGCGCCGGCTTTCGGATTGACCTCGTTACAGGGAAGCGGCGCGCTTGGCGATGGCCGACTTCTTGTTGGCCGCCTGGTTGGCGTGGATGACGCCCTTGCTGACAGCCTTGTCGAGCTGCTTGGAGGCCGACACCATGAGCGTCAGGGCCTGCTCGCGCTCGCCCGCGTCAGCGGCCTCGCGGAAGCGGCGCACGGCCGTCTTGAGGGACGACTTGACCGCCTTGTTGCGCAGGCGCGCGATCTCGTTGGTGCGGATCCGCTTGATCTGCGACTTGATGTTCGCCACGCGTAAGTCCTCATGCTCGTCAGACTGGGGAAAGGCACGCAGCAGCACACGCGGCTACGCGACCGGGGAAGGTTACCAGCGTCGGCCCGCCTGCTGCCAGTCGAGGCGTCAAATGACCTGGTACGACCGTGCCGACGCGTGCCAGTCTGCCGCGATGACGACCCCGCTGCCCGCCTTGCGGAGGTGGCCGCCCGCGGGTGGCCGTCGTACACAATCCTCGAGGTCGGTGACGGCCTCGACGTGCTCGCCCGGTCGGGCACCTTCGACCTGATCTTCGCCGACGCCGCCCGGCAAGATCACGGGGCTGGACCGCACGATCGCCGCCCTGCGACCCGGCGGCGTGCTGGTCGTCGACGACATGGCGACGTTCTCGGACGGCGACGCGGAATGGCTGGCGAAGCTCGCGGCGGTCCGCTCTGCGCTGTTCGCCGATCCGTCGCTGGTCGTCGTCAGAACTGGAGTCACGGCTCCGGCGTGATCGTGGCGACGCGGCTCGGGTGATCTCGGCGCTGTCGGCGGGGTGTGCGAGGTTGGCACTGCGATAGCTGCAGCCCGCAAGGAGGCTCCATGGCACAGGTCCGCGTGCACAATTTCTCGGTCTCGCTGGACGGCTTCGGTGCCGGCGAGGGGCAGACCATGGAGGCTCCGTTCGGCCACGCGGGCCATCGACTGGTCGACTGGTTCGTCGGCACCCAGAGCTTCCGCCGGATGACCGGACAGCCCGGGGGATCGACGGGCGTCGATGAGACGTTCGCCAGCAATTGGGGCCCGGGCATCGGCGTCGAGATCATGGGGCGCAACAAGTTCGGGCCGCAGCGCGGGCCCTGGACCGACGAGGACTGGCAGGGCTGGTGGGGCGACAACCCGCCGTTCCACACGCCCGTCATCGTTCTGACCCATCACCCGCGCCCGGTTGTGGAGATGGAGGGCGGCACGACCTTCCATTTCGTCGACGCGACGCCCGCGGACGCGCTCGCGCAGGCGCGCGTGATTGCCGGCGACGGGGATGTGCGGCTCGGTGGCGGCGTCGACGTCGTGCGCGCCTTCCTGGCGGCCGACCTGGTCGACGAGATGCATCTCGTCGTCGTCCCGATCGTGCTCGGGCGCGGCGAACGCCTCTGGGACGGCCTCGAGGGCCTGGAGGAGCGCTTCGCCGTCGAGGCTGTTTCCTCGCCGAGCGGCGTGACCCACCTGACCTTCACTCGCCGCGAACGCCCCGCCGAGGACTGAGCGCGGCGTCGACCGCGTCGACGGTGGCGGCGAGTCCGGCGCCGAGCAGCGCCGTCCGGCCGGCGGCGACATCGCGGACCTCCGCGCGCCGGACGGCCGCGGTGAAACGCGCCGTCGTCGTGACGGACTCGGGCGGCACGATCAGCGTGACCGGCATCGGCGCCGCCGCGAGTGCCGGCCACGTGGCCGACACGGGTGAGGTGGCGATCCCGTCGACGGAGGCCGCGTAGACGTCGGGCCGCACGATCGGCCGCCACCGCTTCTCGCGCTCCTCCAGCGCGGCCCGCCAGGCGTCGTCCTGCCAGGGAGTCCAGTCCTCGTACGCCTCGGCCATCTTGTCGAGGCCCTTGTCGAGCGAGCGCCAGACGGGCTCGTTCATCCGGGCGGCGCGCAGCCGGTCGCGCAGGGTCGCGTGCGCCTCGAACGCCGGTGCGTCGGCCGGGTCCATGTGGCCGCCGTCGACCAGGACGAGGCGGTCGATCCGCTGCGGGTCGGCGACCGCCAGCCAGCAGCCGAGAGTCGCGCCCCAACTGAGGCCGACGTACGAGACCGTGGCGACCTGCAGGGCGTCGAGCAAGACCGTGAGCCGGGCGGCGAGCGCGACGGGGGTGTAGTCGGTGATGTCCGGGGCGCGCGGTGAGTGGCCGTAGCCGGGCAGGTCGGGGGCCAGGACCCGGCGGCCGGTGCGCCACGCGAGCGTCGCGGCCAAGGGAGCGACGGCCATCGACGACGCGCCCCATCCCAGGGCGTGGACGACGAGGATCGGCGTGGCGGTGCTGACGGGCCCCCACGCGCGGAGGAAGAGGCCACCGCGGTCGAGAGCGACGAGGCCGACCGCCGACCCTTCCGGCGGCATGACGTCCGCGGCCGGTCGGGGGTCGGCCGGCGTCGTCACACCGTCGACTGTCGCACGGGGGCGATAGCGTCCGCGATATCCGCGACAGTGGCATCGCCAGCGGCATCAACGTGAGCGAGCCGGGGCAACGATCCGTCAAGCGCCACGCCGAGGTCTTCGTCGACGACATCGACACGGCCAGCGGCGGCTGGTCCGAGAAGTAGGAGACCGAATATGGCGACCACCCACATCGAGACGCTCGAGTCAGTCCTCGACAAGACCACCGACCTGATCGCGGGGATGCGCCCCGACCAGCGCGACGCGCCGTCACCCTGCTCCGGCATGAACGCCGCGGAGCTCGTCGACCACATCATCGGCTGGCTCCGCCTGTTCGGCGCCCGGGCGAGCGAGACGGCATACGACGGTGACCCGCGCACCTACCGCGCCGGCGATGACCCGACGGCCGAGGTCGAGGCGGCGGTGAAGCAGACCGTCGGGGGGTTCCGCGCCCGGACCGATGACAGCACCATGACCTTCGGGCCGGAGATGGGCGGCGCCGGCGTGCCCGCGGCGATGGCCCTCGGGCTGATGGTCGGCGAATACCTCGGCCACGGCTGGGACCTCGCGAAGGCGACGGGCCAGCCGGTCCCGTTCACCGAGGCAGAGGCGGCGGTCGGCCTCGAGGCGCTCCACCAGCAGCTCTCGCCCGACTTCCGCGGCCCGGGCAAGAACTTCGGCTATGAGGTCGAGGTGCCGGCGACCGCGTCCGCCATGGATCGCCTCGTTGGCTTCATCGGGCGTGAGCCCGCCTGGGGAGCCTGAGCCGCGGCGACGGGTCGACGTACAAGCTGGTCTTTCATGGGACGATGGGCTCTCGTGCCCCCATCCGCTTGATCCGAGAGACCCGCGTGCCCCCGACTCCCAACACCGTGACCGCCGGCCGGACGGATCCCGCGCGCCTGCGCAACTTCTGCATCATCGCCCACATCGACCACGGCAAGTCGACGTTGGCCGACCGGATGCTCCAGATCACCGGCGTGGTGGATCCGCGGCAGATGCGCGCGCAATACCTCGACCGGATGGACATCGAGCGCGAGCGCGGCATCACGATCAAGAGCCAGGCCGTCCGCCTCCCGTGGACGTCGACGGTCGACGGCAACGACTACGTCCTCAACATGATCGACACCCCCGGGCACGTCGACTTCACCTACGAGGTGTCCCGGTCGCTCGCCGCGTGCGAGGGCGCGGTGCTGCTCGTCGACGCCGCCCAGGGCATCGAGGCGCAGACGCTCGCCAACCTGTATCTGGCGATCGAGAACGGCCTGACCGTCATCCCGGTGCTCAACAAGATCGACCTGCCGGCGGCGCAGCCGGAGAAATACGCGGCGGAGCTCGCACACATCATCGGCTGCAACCCCGATGACGTGCTGCGGGTCAGTGCGAAGACCGGGGTCGGCATCACAGAGCTCATCGAGGCGATCGTCGTCGCGGTGCCGCACCCGGTGGGCGATGCCGACGCGCCCGCCCGCGCGATGATTTTCGACTCGGTCTACGACACCTACCGCGGCGTGGTGACCTACGTCCGCGTCATCGACGGCCGGCTCTCCCCGCGCGAGCGCATCAAGATGATGAGCAACGGCGTGACGCACGAGACCCTCGAGATCGGCGTCATCTCCCCGGAGCCGAAGGCCTCCGACGGTCTCGGGGTCGGCGAGGTCGGCTACCTCATCACCGGCGTGAAGGACGTGCGCCAGTCGCGCGTCGGTGACACGGTGACCTCGCTGCACAAGCCGGCCACCGAGTCGCTCGGCGGCTACCGCGACCCCAAGCCGATGGTCTTCGCGGGGCTGTATCCCATGGACGGCGACCAGTATCCCGACCTGCGCGACGCGCTCGACAAGCTGCAACTCAACGACGCGGCCCTCGTCTACGAGCCGGAAACCTCGCTGGCGCTGGGTTTCGGCTTCCGCTGCGGCTTCCTCGGCCTGCTGCACATGGAGATCGTGCGCGAGCGGCTCGAGCGCGAGTTCAACCTGTCGCTCATCTCGACGGCGCCGAACGTCGTCTACCGCGTCGAGCTCGACGACCTGACCATCATCACGGTGACCAACCCCAGCGAGTTTCCCGACGGTCGCATCCAGCAGATCTTCGAGCCCATCATCCGCGGCTCGATCATCGCTCCCGCGGAGTTCATCGGCACGATCATGGAGCTGTGTCAGCAGCGGCGCGGCAAGCTCGACAGGATGGACTACCTGTCCGAGGACCGCGTCGAACTGCGCTATCAACTGCCGCTGTCCGAAATCATCTTCGACTTCTTCGACTCACTGAAGTCGCGCACCCGCGGTTATGCATCGCTCGACTACGAGCCCATCGGCGAGCAGCCGAGCGACCTCGTGAAGGTCGACATCCTGTTGCAGGGCGAGCCTGTCGACGCGTTCTCGTCGATCGTGCACAAGGACAAGGCTTACGCGTACGGCGTCTCGATGACGCAGAAGCTGCGCGAGCTCATTCCGCGGCAGCAGTTCGAGGTGCCGATCCAGGCCGCGATCGGCGCACGCGTGATCGCCCGCGAAAACATCCGCGCGATCCGAAAGGACGTGCTCGCGAAGTGCTACGGCGGCGACATCACGCGCAAGCGCAAGCTGCTCGAAAAGCAGAAGGAAGGCAAGAAGCGGATGAAGATGGTCGGCCGCGTCGAGGTGCCGCAGGAGGCCTTCGTGGCGGCGCTGTCGACCAACGCCGCCCCGCCGAAGGGCTGACCCGCCCGAGCGTGAAGCTTTGGGTCGGCTCTGACGAACCGGATCCTTCACGTTGACCGCTGTCAGGGCGCGTCGAAGGGCGGGATGGTGAGGCTGCCGTCCTCCGCGAGGGGGAAGCCCGGGTTGTAGGCAATCTCCCAGAGGTGGCCGTCGGGGTCGGCGAAGTAGCCCGCGTAGCCGCCGTAGAACGTCTCCGCGGGGGCGCTGGTCACGACCGCGCCGGCACCGAGCGCTGCCGCGATGACCTCGTCCACCTCAGCGGCGGACCGAACGTTGTGCGCGAGCGTGACGCCGCTGAACGCGGCCGGCCGCGTGTCCAGCACGCCGGCGTCCGCCGCCAGCTTGGCGCGGCCCCACAGGACGATCGCCATTCCGCCGGCCTGGTAGAAGACGGTCTCCTCGACCTCCTGACCGTGCCAGCCGAGGGCGTCGTAGAAGGCCCGCGCCCGGGCGAGGTCGCTGACGCCCAGGGTGACGAGGCTGACGCGTTGCTCCATGCGGGCACGGTAGCGCGCCGGTCGGGGATGCCGCCGCGCACCGTGATCGCGCAAGGCGATATCGCGGTGCGCCGAGCCGGCCGCCCTGCGTACGGTGGACAGGTGACGCACCGGACGGCGGGATGAGACCGACCCGGCGCGGCATGGCGCTGGGCATCGCGGCGTACGCGTTCTGGGGGCTCTTCCCGCTCTACTGGCCGTTGCTGCGACCGGCGGGCGCCGGCGAGATCCTGGCGCACCGCATCGTCTGGTCGTTCCTCGTGGTGATCGCCATTCTCCTGGTCCGACGACACTGGTCGTGGCTGGCCGTCTACCGCCGGGAGCCGCGCCGGGTGGTTTACCTTGCTGCGGCCGCCGTCCTCATCGCGGTCAACTGGCTCGTCTACATCTACGGCGTCAACGGCGGTCAGGTCGTCGAGACCTCGCTCGGCTACTTCATCAACCCGCTCGTGCTCGTCGTGCTCGGCGCGTTGTTCCTCGGTGAACGCCTGCGCCGCTTGCAGTGGGCGGCCCTCGGCCTCGCCGCGCTCGCCGTGCTCGTGCTGACACTCGACTACGGCCGGCCGCCGTACATCGCCCTGACTCTCGCCGCCTCGTTCGGGACCTATGGGCTGCTCAAGAAGAAGGCGGGGGCCGCGCCGGTCGAAGGTCTGACCGTCGAAACGGCCGTGCTCTTCCTGCCCGCGCTGGGTTTTCTCGGCTTTCTGCAGTCACGCGGCACGCTCGTCTTCGCCCACCACAGCGCCGGCAACTCGTTGCTGCTCGCCGGGGCGGGCATCGTGACCGCCGTGCCGTTGCTGTGTTTCGGCGCCGCGGTGACGCAGGTGCCGCTGTCGACCATGGGGGTGCTGCAATACATCACGCCGTTGATGCAGTTTGCGTTCGGCGTGCTGCTGCGCCACGAGCCGATGCCACCGGCGCGACTCCTCGGCTTCGCCCTCGTGTGGGTCGCGCTCGCGTTCTACACCGCGGAGGCGGTGCGTCACCGGCGCCAGCACATGCGCGTCACCGCAGACGGGGCTGGCGCGGCAGCCGCGGTGGGCATCACGGGAAGTCCTCTGGAGACGCGGTGACGGCGTGGCCCGCACGTTGCAGGGCCTGGAGCACGTGCTCGGCGACGACGGCGGGGGTGCCGTCTGCCGAGACTCGGATGCCGGGCTCGTCGGGCTCCAGTGGCTCGAGCGTCTCGAGCTGACTGTCGAGCAGGGAAGGCGGCATGTAATGGCCAGTGCGGTGTGCCAGCCGGTCGTGCAGCAGGGCCGCCGATCCGGAGACGTGGACGAAGAACACCGACGGATGGCCGTCCCGCAGGACGTCGCGGTAGCTGCGCTTGAGGGCGGAGCACGTCACGATGGCGGGACGCCCCTCCTGCTCGTGCGCACCGATCCAGGCGGCCAACGCGCGCAGCCACGGCCAGCGGTCGTCGTCGTCCAGCGGGTGGCCCGCGTGCATCTTCGCGACGTTCGCGGGCGGGTGGAAGTCGTCTCCCTCGGCGTAGTCCCAATGGAGAAGGCGAACGAGCTCCAGCGCAGTTGTGGTCTTGCCGGCGCCGGAGACGCCCATCACGACCAGGGTGGTCGTCGCTGGCATGCGGCTCCTGACTCGTTGAAGGTCGCGGTGGTGTCCGGATCGGGGCACCCGAGGGTGACGCGGGGGAGCCAGCGGGCGGTGACCGCGAGGCGGGCTCTCAGGCCAGGAAGGACGCCTGCCGCACCCGGGCCACGACACGCGGTCGCCCCCGCGGATGACCTGCGGCAAGAACGCGAAGAAGAAAATCGTCAGCTGCCGTCAAGAGGAAGGCGATGCTCATGGATCACACTCTCCCATCGCGAGATGGCAGAGCCTAACGCGTCGCCGGCACCGGGCGGCGCCGATACTGTCCGCGTGACCCTCGACCCCGAACTCCTCGCCCGCGAGGGCCACGGCGCGGTGCAGGTGGACCTGCCGACCGTCGAGCCGCTCGTCGTCATGCTCGCGGGCCCGATCAAGATCTGGTGGGACGAGGGGATGTGGGACAGCCCGGTCCACCGCACCTACACGCAGTGGCGCGATGCCGTGCGCGTCGCGTGCGTCAAGGAGGGGTTCCTCGTCTACAGCCCGCACCGCGCGTGGCAGGGGGCGTGGAGCGAACGGGCGCAGCGCGTCAACGACATGGCCATCGAATCGGCCGACGTCGTCCTCGACCTCACGCCGCCGGGGATCGTGGCGGACGGGACTGTGGCCGAGGTCAGCTACGCGCACGGCGTCGGCACGCGGGTCCTGTTCGTGCCGCCGGGCGACAGTGCCGCGGTGGCGTCGCTCCTCGCGGTGCTCCACGAGCAACAGAGCGTTTCGCCGTACGCCGGCCACGTCATCGAGCCGACCGAGCCACGATGAGCGGCGCGCGCCCACGCGGGCACCCGACGACACATGCTAAAAACACTCGTTCACCGGAACGAAACGCTCGCGAACCGTCGCCGTCACACAGCGACGTTGTAGTGATCGGAAGATAAGAGCCCGGGAGGCCAGGCGGCTGCCCGCGGCCGTGCTGACGTCGGGAGACCCCGGGCATGACGCCGTACGACGGCAATCAGCCTTCTCGCGCGCCCGCGCACCCCGCGACCGCCCACCTGGACGTCGGGCTGAGGGTCCCGCGGAGCGTCCCGTGGATCGAGCGGTTCGCCGACGGGCACCCGATGGGCCGGCCGTCGGCAAGCGGCCCGCTCGATGGTCTTCTCGTTGCGGTGAAAGACAACATCGACGTGCAAGGTGCCGATACGACGGCCGCCTGCCCGGCGCGCGCGGGTCAGCCGGCCGCCACGTCGGCGACGGTCGTCGACCGGCTGCGCGCGGCCGGGGCGGGCATCGCGGGCAAGACCAACATGGACCAGTTCGCGACGGGTCTCGTGGGCACCAGATCGCCGTACGGCAGCTGCTCGTCGGTGGCCAGCGCCGCCCACGTCTCGGGTGGCAGCAGCTCGGGCAGCGCCGTTGTCGTCGCGTCCGGCGAGGTGCCGCTGGCCCTCGGCACGGACACCGCCGGCTCCGGGCGCGTGCCGGCGGCGTTCAACGGCATCGTCGGGATGAAGCCGACGCGCGGATTGCTGTCGACGAGCGGCGTGGTGCCCGCGTGCGTCGGTCTCGACTGCGTGACGACGTTCACCCGCACGGTGGCCGAGGCCCGGGACGTCCTGGCTGTCCTGGCGGCTGCGGACGCCGCGGATGACTGGTCGCGCCCGGCCCCGGCGCTGCCGCCGCTCGGGGTGGCCCGCGAGATGCGCGTCGTGGCGGTGCCTGCCGGCGACCTCGACCTCGACCCGCTCCACCGCACCGCGTGGGAGGCCGCGGTGGCCCACGCCCGCACCGTGGCGGCGCACGTGGTCGAGGTCGACGTCAGCGGCTTCCTGGCGGTGGCGCGACTGCTCTACGAGCCGGCGTTCGTCGCTTTGCGCTACGCGGCTTTCGGTGCGGAGCTGGCCGCCGCCGGGGCGCGCGCCGACCCGTCTGTGACGGCGATCGTCCTGCCCGGCCGGGACGCAACAGCGGTGGAACTCCTGTCCGCGCAGGAGGAGTTGCGCCGGCTGCTGCGGCAGACGGAACACGTGTGGCTCGATGTCGACGCCCTTCTGCTGCCCACCACCCCGTCGCACCCCACTCACCTCGACGTGGCCGCGGACCCGCTCGGCGTCAACGCGCGGCTCGGCACCTACACCAACTTCGTCAACCTGCTCGACCTGTGTGCCATCGCGGTGCCGGCCGGCGAGCGGGCGGACGGGCTGCCGTTCGGTGTGCAGCTGATCGCTCCCGCATTCGCCGACCAGCAGTTGCTCGACCTGGCGGACCGCTGGACCGGTGGCACCGTGCCCGCGGCGTCCCCGGCGGCCGGACGGGCGCTCGTCGCCGTGGCAGGCGCCCACCTCACCGGCCTACCGCTGAACGGGCAGCTGCAGCAACTGGGTGGCCGGCTGCACAGCCGCGCGCGCACCGCGGCCGGCTACCGCCTCTACCGCCTCCCCGGCGGCGGCATCGCGCGGCCCGGGCTGCTGCAGACGGGCGACGGGCCGGCGGGCGGGATCGCCGTCGAGTTGTGGGACCTGCCGCAGCAGGGGATCGGTGCGCTGACCGGGTTGATCCCGGCGCCCCTCGGCCTCGGCAGTGTGACGATCGACGACGGCCGCCGCGTCCTGGGCTTCCTGGCCGAGCACCACGGCACGATCGGGGCCACGGACATCACGTCGTACGGCGGCTGGCGCGCGTACTCGACGTCCTCCGGGACCGCACCGGACCCGTCGCGCGCGCTCTGAGCTGCGGCGTCCGGGTTCTGAGCTGCCGCCCGCGCTCTGAGCTGCCGCCAGCGCTCTGAGCTGCCGCCCCCGCCGGAACCGACGCGCGCGCCGGGCACACTGGAGCACATGCCCTCGACGCTGCCCGACGGCGACGCGGCGCCGGCCGACGGCGCCCTGCCCCGATCCGCGCTCGGCGGCACCGGCCCGCTCGGCGTCTACGTGCACGTCCCCTTCTGTGCCGCGCGCTGCGGCTACTGCGACTTCAACACCTACACCGCCGGCGAGCTGGGCGGCGCCACCGACCCGGCTGCCTACGTGAGCGCCGCCCGCGCGGAGATCGCGCTGGCACGCACGGTGCTCGGCGACCGCGCCGCGCCGGCGAGCACCGTGTTCATCGGCGGCGGGACGCCCACGCTCCTCGGCGCCGCGGGGCTGACCGCCCTCCTGCAGGCCGTCCGTGACACGTTCGGGCTCGCCGACCGGGCCGAGGTGACCACCGAGGCCAACCCCGAGTCGGCCGACCCCGCGCTGCTCGAAGGCCTGCTCGCCGCGGGGTTCACCCGGATCAGTTTCGGCATGCAGTCGGCAGCCCCGCACGTCCTCGCCGTCCTCGACCGCAAGCACACGCCGGGACGCGCGCTGGACGCCGCGCGCGAGGCGACGAAAGCCGGCTTCCGGCACGTCAACATCGACCTCATCTACGGCGCCCCGGGGGAAACCGACGACGACTGGCGCCGTTCGCTCGACGCGGCCCTGTCCGTGAGCCCTGACCACGTCAGCGCCTATGCCCTCATCGTCGAGGACGGCACGCGGCTCGCGGCTCGGATCCGTCGCGGGGAGCTCCCGATGCCGGACGACGACGTCCTGGCAGACCGGTACGCCATCGCCGATGCGACGCTCAGTGCGGCGGGCCTCGACTGGTACGAAGTGTCCAACTGGGCCACCGACGCCGCCGCCCGCTGCCGCCACAACGAGCTCTACTGGACCGGCGCCGACTGGTGGGGGATCGGTCCGGGTGCCCACAGCCACGTGGGGGGAGTGCGGTGGTGGAACGTCAAGCACCCCGCCGCCTACGCGCAGCGCCTGGCGGCCGGCGTGTCCCCGGCCGCCGCGCGCGAGATGTTGACCCCCGACGAACAGTACGACGAGGAGGTGCTCCTCGGGGTGCGCCTCGCGGACGGGTTGCCCGCAGCCCGCCTGCGCCCGCACGCCGTCCGTGCGGTGGCGGCGCTCCTCGACCGCGGGCTCGTGGACGGGCCGGCCTGGACCGGCGGTCGCCTGGTGCTGACGGATCCCGGCCGGTTGCTCGCCGACGGCGTGGTGCGGGCATTGATCGCCTGACGTGGCACGATGACCTGCACTGGCCGAAACGACGGACGGGCTCTGCGTGCGCGCTGAAAAGCTGGAGATCGGGGCGGACCCCGACGCCGTGCCGGCCGCCCGGCGGTTCAGTCGCTCGGTGCTGACCTCCGTGCATCCCGCAGTCGTGGACGCGGCCGAGCTCGCCGTCAGCGAGCTGGTCACCAACGCGCTGCTGCATGCCGGCCCGCCCGTCATCGTGCAGGTGGCCGACCTGGGTGCCGGAGACGTCCGTGTGGAGGTGCAGGACACCGGTCGCTCGCTCCCGGTGCGTCCCCTCGCCGACGGCGCCGGGATGACCGGGCGCGGGCTCGCGCTCGTCGATGCGCTCGCGTCGCGGTGGGGCGTCCAACCGGCGCCGGACGGGAAGGTCGTCTGGGCCGAGCTGACTGAGTCGAGCGTCGCGGACGCACGGCCGGGCGATGTCGATCAGGAGCAGCTGCTCGCCGCTTACGACGACTGGCCGCAGGACCAGGCGCGCCGCGTCCACCGGGTGGTCCTCGGCGACGTGCCCACCGACCTGCTGCTGGCCGCGAAGGCGCACGTCGACTCGGTCATTCGCGAGCTGGTCCTGTCGGCCAACGGTGCCGCGTCGGGGGTGAGTGCGGCGCTGCCCCCGCATCTCGTCGCTCTCGTGGAGAGCGTGGCCAGTGAATTCTCCGAAGCACGGCAGGCGATCAAGCGGCAGGCGCTCGCCGCAGCCGAACGCGGCGAGGCACGCACCCGGCTCGAGCTGTCGCTGCCCGTCGAGACGGCCGACGCGGGCGAGCGGTATCTGACGGCACTGGCGGAAGCCGACGCGTACGCCCGCGCCGCCCGCCTGCTGACGCTCGCAGCGCCGCCGCAGCACCAGGCTTTCCGCCGGTGGTACGTCACGTCGCTCGTCGACGCATTGCGCCGCGCTGCCGCGGGCGAGACGCAGGTCGTCCAGCCGTCCTTCGAGACCCACCTGCTGCAGCAGGTGGACGAGCTGGCCGAATTGCAGCGCGTGTCGGCGCGGTCGGCACGCTTGCAACGGGTCACGGCTGCGCTGGCCGCCGCGCTCACCGTGGCGGACGTGGCGCGGATCGCGACCGCCGACGCTATGGCCGAGCTGCGGGCTCCGCTCGGCGCGGTGATAGTGCCGCACGCCGGGCGCTTCCGGATTGTCGCCTCCGTCGGCTACGACCCGGGCGTCGTCGGTTCTGTCGAGGACCGCTGGGCCGAGAGCATCCAGTCACCGGGACTGCACGCATTCCGCACGGGCGCCCCCGTCTACCTCGAAACTCCCGAGGAAAGTGACACCCGATTTCCCCAGGCAGACAAGGGACTTTTGGCTGGTGGGGTTGCGGCGGCCGCGGTGCCGCTGGTCGTCGCCGACCACACCGTCGGGGTGCTCCGACTGTCGTTTCCCGAGTCGCGGTTGTTCACCGCCGACGAGCGGGCGTTCCTCGAAGCGCTGGCCGCGGTCAGCGCGCAGGCCTTCGAACGCGTCAGCCTGTACGAAGAGAAGGCACGCACCGCCGACCGCCTGACGCGCTTGCAGTCGGTCGCCGCTGCTCTCGCGCGCACGAGGTCGTTCGATGAGGTGCTCGACGTCACGATCAGCCACGCGACCGGCCTGCTCGGCTCGCAGGTGACATCGGTGTCGCTCCTCGACGAGGACAGGCAGCACATCACCGTCGCGCGGGTGTGGCCGGCCCGCGAGATGCCGCCCGACTGGCGACGGTTCGACGTCCGCGCGGACCTGCCCGCCTCGGAGACGGTCCGCACCGGCCGGCTGCTTTGGGTGCCCAACGTCGAAGAACGCAACGCTCGTTGGCCGTTGATCGCCACTGCGGATTGGGGTTTCGATCACGCGATGGCCGCCGTACCCCTTCGTGTCGAAGGAGCGACGATCGGGGCGTTGACGTTGTCTTTCGTGCCGGACGCCGCGCACGACGGCACCGGCATCGGCACCGGCATCGGCACCGGCATCGGCATCGGCGTCGGCATCGGCCCCGGCATCGGCCTCGGCATCGGCGCTGGCACCGGCGCTGGCACCGATCTCGACACCGACATCGACCGGCAGTTCCTCACAGCCTTCGCCGATGCCTGCGCGCAGGCGATCGAACGTGCCCGCGCGGCGGAGAACGCGGCCGTCGCCAACAGTCGGCTGAGCCTCCTGGCGGAAGCGTCCGCACAGCTGGCCGCCAGCCTCGACGTCGAGTCGACGCTCGTGTCGGTGGCGCGCCTCGCCGTGCCCGCGATCGCCGACTGGTGCATCATTCACCTCCTCGTCAACGGCGAGCTGTCGGCGGTCGCGGACGAGCACGTCGACCCGGCGAAACGCGAGCTCGCGCGAACGGCGGAGGAGCGCTGGCCGAGCCGCCTGGCCGACGCGGAAGGGGCGGGCCGTGTCGTCCGCGAGGGCAGGTCGGTCCTCGTGGCGGACGTGGGTGCCCTCCCGCCTGAACTGCGAGCGCACCGGGAGCCCGACCACGCGGCGCTGATGCACGACCTGGGCGTCGTCGGTGTGCTCATCGTGCCGCTGCTCGGCCGAGGGCGCACCCTGGGCGCCATCACGCTCATCGCCGCCGAGTCCGGTGTCCGCTACTCGCCGTCGGACCTGGCGTTTGCCGAGGATCTCGCCCGCCGGGTCGCCGTTGCGATCGACACCGCGACGCTGTTGCGCGACTCGGCCTCCCAGGCTGCCGAGCTCCTCGGCCGGGACCGCGTGCACCTGACCGGTGCCGCCCTGCGCGTCGACGCGGGGCAAGCCTTCGAAGCGGGCGAGATCGGACCGTTTTCGCTGAGCCTCGTCACCGGGACCGTCGAGGTCGACGGCGGCATGACATCGTCCCGGTTTCAGGAGGACGAGTCGGCCGATGCGTTGCATACCTTCTTGCAGGGCGTCCACGCCGACGATCGGGTGCGCGTGGAGTCGGCAATCGCCGACGCAGTCGCCCGTCGCGGCGAATACTCCGTGGAATATCGGTCGTCGTTGCCCAACGGTGCGGAGCGGTGGACGAGTGCGCGCGGCCGCGTGCTGCTCGACGAAGCGGGCCGGCCGGCAACGCTGACAGGTGTCGCGACTGAGTCGACCCTCATCCGGGAGAGCAGCGCCGAGCTGGCACGGCTGCTCGAGACGATGACCGACGCGTTCTTCCGGCTCGACCGGCAGTGGCGCTTCACCTACGTCAATACGCAGGCGGAGCGCCTGCTGTTCCGCGGCCGCAGCGAACTGCTCGGCAGATCCATCTGGGAGGAATTCCCGGAGTCGCTCGGCACCGGCTTCGACATCAACTACCACGCGGCGATGGCCAATGGACAGCCCACGGTGACGGAGGAGTTCTTCCCGCCGCTCGACAGCTGGTTCGAGGTCCGCGCGATGCCCGACCGCGACGGTCTCTCGGTCTTCTTCCAGAACGTGACCGTGCGCAAGCGCGCGGAGGAGCAGCGGCTGGCGGCGAGCGAACGGCTCGCGTTCCTGGGAGAGGTTGCGCGTGGCCTCGTCGGCACGCTCGACGAGCTCACGGTGCTGGAGCAGGTCGCGTCGGTCGTGGTGCCGCGCTTCGCGGACTGGGCGATCGTCTCGCTCCTCGGCGTCGACGGCGCCGTCTCGCGCGCGCACGGGCTGCACCGGGATGCCGAGTGCGGGGCCGCGATGGAGCGGTTCCTCGGTGACCACGGTGCGGCGCTGCTCGGCTCGCCGGGCATCTCGCCGGCGCTGCGCGGCGAGACGGTGTTCTGGCCGGTCCTGCCTCGCGAGCACCTGGCCGCCACTCTCGATGGCGAGACCCTGCCCCTCGCCGTGCAGTTGGGACTCTCGTCGGTCCTCGTCGTTCCATTGCGGTCGGGGGCGCAGACCCTGGGGGTGCTGTGCCTCGCGAAGGGCGCCGCCGGGACGCCGTTCACGGCCGAGGACTGCGAGACGGCGACCGACATCGGCAGGCGGGTCGGGCTCGCGCTGGAGAACGCCCGACTCTATGAACGGCAGCGCACCGCAGCCGAGGTGCTCCAACGCAGTCTGCTGACGCCGCTCCCGGAGCCCGACCATCTCCAGATCGCTGCCCGCTACCTCCCCGCTGCGCACGAGGCCCAGGTCGGCGGCGACTGGTATGACAGCTTCCTGCAGCCCGATGGCGCGACCGTGCTGGTCATCGGTGACGTCGTCGGGCACGACATCAATGCCGCGGCCGCCATGGGGCAGCTGCGCAACCTGCTGCGCGGCATCTCGTACGCCACAATGGACGACCCGTCGGGCGTGCTCCGCCGGGTCGACTCGGGCATCCGTGGCCTGCAGATCGACACCCTCGCCACGGCAGTCGTGGCGCGGATCGAGCAAACCGCGGAGCAGCGCGCCCGCCTCGAGCGCACCCTGCGCTGGTCGAACGCCGGCCACCCGCCGCCGATCCTGGTCCGGGGCAACGGCGTCGTCGTGGTCCTCGACACCGACGACGACATGCTGCTCGGCCTCGACCCCGACCGTGCTCGGCACGACCACACGGTGACATTGTCCCCCGACGACACGCTGCTGCTCTACACCGATGGCCTCGTCGAACGCCGCGACAGTCCTATCGAGGCAGGCCTCGACCGGCTCGTGGTCCTGCTCGAACAGGTCTGGCAGTTACCGCTGGAAGAGTTGTGCGACGCGATCGTCGACCGTCTCCTGCCGGACAGGGCGGACGACGATGTCGCCATCGTGGCGATGCGGGTGTGCCGGGCAGACAGGGCGAGGCCCGCAGCGGCGGGGGCGGACAACGTCGCGATGACCGTCCCCGTTCAGCCCTGACGGACGCGTGCGACGGCGCGGAAACGGGGGGAAAGGTAACCTGCGTGCCCGGCACACATCGGGGCGCACACGAAGGCGGGATGCCAGATCGACGGCGAAGAGCTCGGCGTGCGTGTCCGTCTGCGCATGGAGGTGGTCGACGGCAACGGCCGGCACGGCTCGCTGCGCGCGGTCGTCCAGGTCTGCAGTCTCGCCGACCCCGCGGTCGTCGCGGACGCCGCGGAGCTGTGGCGCGGGGACGTGCCGGCAGGGTTCGACGGGACGGTGGCCCGGGCGGAGGTCACCGACCGCGTCCGCAAGGGTGCCCGTGTCTGGGCGCCGCTGCGTTACGTCCGCGACGCCGACATCCCCGACGGTGTGGTCCTGACCGACGCCGATGTCGAGGAGCTGCGCGAGGACGGGCTGCGCCGCCTGGCCAACAACGACATCGACGTCGTCTGGCCGGACGACCTGGCCCGCGACCTGGTGGCGCGCACGGTCATCGGCGCGCGGCCCGCCCCGGCGCATGAGACGTTCTTCAGCGTCGAACGTGTGCTGAGCTTCGACTGGCAGCTGGCCATCGGCGACGAGGTGCTCTCCGACGCGGAGATGGACCAGCTCGCCGAGTCCCACCGGCCCGTCGTACGACTCCGTGATCGCTGGGTGCTCACCGACCCGGTGGTGCTCGCCAAGGCCCGCGCACGCGAGCTGGAGCCGCTGACCGCGATCGACGCGCTCGGCATCGCCCTCACGGGGACCGCGACCGTCGACGGCGAGAACGCCGAGGTCGCCTCGAGCGGCTGGCTCTCCTCGATCCGCTCTCGGATCGCGGACCCGGACGGCGGCGAGGAGAAGCTCGAACAGCCCGCCGAGTTGGCCGGCACCCTGCGCGACTATCAGCTGCGCGGCCTACGGTGGCTGCACCGCATGACGTCGCTGGGCCTCGGTGCGTGCCTCGCCGACGACATGGGACTGGGCAAGACGATCACCGTGCTGGCGCTGCACCTGCACCGCCAGCACGACCCGAAGACGGCCGGCCCGACGCTCGTCGTCTGTCCCGCTTCCCTGCTGGGCAACTGGGAGCGGGAGATCGAGCGCTTCGCCCCCGGGTGCTCCGTGCGCCGCTTCCACGGCCCCGAACGCTCGCTGGAGGGGCTGAAGGAGGACTTCGTCCTCACGACGTACGCGACGATGCGGCTGGACGCCGGCGAGCTGCAAGACGTGCGCTGGGCCCTCACCGTCGCCGACGAGGCACAGCACGTCAAAAATCCTCGTTCCGGTACGGCGAAATCGCTCCGCACCATCCCGTCCGCGGCGCGCGTCGCCCTCACCGGCACGCCCGTTGAAAACAATCTCTCCGACCTGTGGGCGATCCTCGACTGGACGACGCCCGGTCTGCTCGGCTCGCTGACGGCGTTCCGCAACCGGTGGGCCAGGCCGATCGAGACCGGTGAGGACCCGGGGGCCGCGGAACGGCTCGCGCGGTTGGTGCGGCCGTTCCTGTTGCGGCGCCGCAAGGCCGATCCGGGGATCGCGCCGGAGCTGCCGCCGAAGACGGAGACTGACCACCCGGTCGCGCTGACCCGCGAGCAGGTCGGGCTCTACGAGGCCGTCGTGCGAGAAACCATGGCCGAGATCGAGGCGACGCGCGGCATGGCCCGTCGCGGGCTGATCGTGAAGCTGCTCACGGCGTTGAAGCAGATCTGCAACCATCCGGCGCAATACCTCAAGCAGCCGGACGGTCGCATCGAAGGGCGGTCCGGAAAGATCGAGCTGCTCGACGAGCTCGTCGACACGATCCTCGCCGAGGACGGTGCGGTCCTGGTCTTCACGCAGTACGTCGCGATGGCGCACCTGCTCGAGCGTCACCTGGAGATGCGCGGCATCGAGGCGCAGCTGCTCCACGGCGGGACCCCGGTGCACAAGCGCGACGAGATGGTGCAGCGCTTCCAGGACGGCGAGGTGCCGATCTTCCTGCTGTCGTTGAAGGCGGCCGGCACCGGACTCAACCTCACCCGCGCCGACCACGTCGTGCACTTCGACCGCTGGTGGAACCCCGCCGTGGAGGAGCAGGCCACCGACCGCGCGCACCGCATCGGCCAGACCAAGTCGGTGCAGGTGCACCGCCTCATCGCCGAGGGCACGGTCGAGGACCGCATCGCCGCGATGCTCGCCTCGAAGCGCGAGCTGGCGGACGCGGTCCTGCACTCCGGCGAGGCGGCCCTCACGGAGTTGTCGGACGCGGACCTGTCGGAGCTCGTCGCGCTGCGCCGCTGAGGCCAGTTGATTCTCGCTGCCGCCTGCTGTGTCAACGTGAGAATCCTGCCCGTTCCCGCGACCTCCTGGAGAACGGCCTGACCGGGCACAACGTCAAGAGCGACGTGGTTAGACGAGCATGTCCGCCGTAGCAGGGAACGGATCCTCTAGACCATGAGCGCCGTGCATGCCAGAAGGGCGACGATCGTCGAAGCCGGCCCAGCGCCTGCGGCTCGTCACGACTGAGCGGGGGGCAACCGACCGCGGTCAAAACTGCTCCAGCCGCGCAAAGGGTGTTCATAGCGGATGTCATCAGTACGATGCCCTCGTCGTCCGCTCAGCGAACGGACGCATACGTCACCCGCAGGGCCGGTGCTCGACTCCCTCGGTGGCTCCGACATATCCAGGAGGATGCATGAAACGCAACAAGTTGGCCTTCATTGCCGCGGTGTCTGCGCTGCCCCTCGCCTTGTCCGGGATGACGGCGGCGTCGGCTGAGCCCGCCCGCACCACCAGCGGGGGAGCCGTGGAACAGACCGCCTGCACGCAATGGATCGCCTTGACGTTCGACGACGGCCCCAGCTACTTCCGCACGCAGACGCTACGCACTCTGCGCGCCAAGCACGTGCCCGCCACGTTCTTCGATCTCGGCATGCGCGTCGCCGCCAACCCGCAGTTCTCCGGCTTCGAGGCCCGCGAAGGTCACCTCGTGCTCAACCACACGTGGAGCCACCCGGACCTGACGACCCTGGCACCGGCGCAGGTCGAGTCGCAGGTGACGCGGACGGAGACCGTGCTGCGCAAGGCAGGAGCCCCGCTGCCGTTCAAGTTGCTCCGCCCCCCGTTCGGCCGCACCAACCCGGCCGTCGATGCTCAGCTGGCGGGGCTCGACTATCACCACGTCGCGTGGGACGTGTTCGCCTGGGACTGGGACGCGGCGACGACGAGTGAGCAGGTGCGCAACTACGTCGTCGACGCGTTGCGCCCCGGCCTCGTCGTCCTGTTGCACGACGGTCCGGTGGACTCCGCGGCCGGCTCGGCCGTCGAGACAGCGTTGCCGCAGATCATCGAACGGGTGCGGCGTGCCGGCTACTGCTTCGGCCAGCTCAACCGGCTGGGCCAGGTCGTCCCCGCGAGTCTTCCCGCGTCGAACGCCCCGATCCCGGAGGTCATCAATCCCGTGCCGTACCTGCCGCTCGGCTCGTTCAGCGGGGGGCAACTGCCGCCCGCGCCGTACGTGATCGTGGACCCGGCCACCCAGCTCTAGATCCGCGAGCAACGGCGTTTGCGCCGACTGAATGAGCGTTGCTCCGACGGCATCGACCTGACCCGGCGACGGGTCAGGTCGATGCCGTTCAGTGCACGTTGATGGAGGTTCTGCCCGGCCGCGAGTTGCAGCTGTTGGGGACGATGCACGGGGACACACCCGGGCAGGCCGGCCCGCTGATGGAGTGGCCGCGCCTTTGCGCTGCGCGAAACTGTCGTGGGCCTACTGCGCGCTCAGGTCCGCGATCATCTTCGTGAGCAGGCCGTCGAGTTCACTGACGAGGTCGCACAACACCGCCTCACCGGCGGCGAGCCGCCGACCGACCTGCCTCACGCACAATGGACCTATGGCGGATGAACAGCTCGCGACGTTCTACGAAGCGGTGGGTGGCGAGGAGACGTTCACCCTGCTGGTCCGATGCTTCTATGCGGGTGTGGCCACCGACCCGATTCTGCGTCCTCTGTATCCCGAGGAGGACCTCGCGGCGGCGGAGGAGCGGTTCCGATTGTTCCTCATGCAGTATTGGGGAGGGCCGCGCACGTACGACGACCAGCGCGGTCACCCCCGCCTCCGCCTGCGCCACGGGCCCTTTGCCATCGGGCCGGCCGAACGGGACGCGTGGCTCTCGCACATGCATGACGCCGTCGCGTCGTTGGACCTGCCGGAGTCGCTCGAGACGCCGCTGTGGGATTACCTGGTGACTGCGGCGCACGCGATGCAGAACCGCTGACGGGGCGCGCTCCCTACTCGACGACAGCCTGCACCGGCCCGGTCGCAACCTGGCACTCGGCAGCCAGGCGCGCGGCCACGGCCTATGATTGGCACTCAGCCCATGGGAGTGCCAATCGGCGCTGACCCGCCGAGGAGGTGGCCATGCTCGACGAACGCAAGCTCGAGGTCCTGCGCGCCATCGTCGAGGACTTCGTCTCCACGCATGAGCCCGTGGGCTCCAAGGCGCTGGTGGAGCGCCACAACCTGGGTGTGTCGCCGGCGACGATCCGCAATGACATGGCGGTCCTCGAAGACGAAGGCCTGATCACGCAGCCGCACACCAGCGCGGGCCGGGTTCCCACCGACAAGGGTTACCGGGTCTTCGTCGACCGGCTCTCGGCCGTGAAGTCGCTGTCGGCCGCCGAGCGCCGCGCAATTCAGAGCTTTCTGGAAGGTGCCGGCGACCTCGACGACGTCGTCACGCGCACCGTGCGGCTGCTGGCGCAAATCACGGGCCAGGTCGCCGTCGTGCAGTATCCGACGATGTCGCGCTCGTCGGTGCGCCACATCGAGCTCGTCGCGGTCAGCCCGACCAAGCTCCTCCTCGTGCTGATCACCGACACCGGCCGTGTGGAGCAGCGCCTCGTGGACATCCAGGTCGTCGTCAGTGACGACGATGTCCGCGAACTGCGCAACCACATGAACGCCCGCATCGTCGGTCGCAAGGTCAGTGACGCGACACGCTTGATCGGCGACCTGCCCGACGCACTCTCGCCCGGCCTACGCGGCGTGGCCCGGTCGGTGGTCGCGGTCATCCTCGAGTCGCTCGTCGAGCGGCCGGATGACCGCATCGCCCTCGCAGGCACGGGCAACCTGACCAGGACGCCTCGCGACCTCGCATTCGCCGTCCGGCCACTGCTCGAAGCCCTCGAGGAGCAGGTCGTCCTGCTCCAGCTCCTCGGTGAGGCGGACGACCCGTCGACCGTCAGCGTCACCATCGGCGGTGAGAACGTGCACGAGGTCCTGCACACGGCGTCGATCGTGTCCGTGGCGTACGGCTCCGATGACCGCGTCCTCGCCGGCCTCGGCGTCCTCGGTCCGACGGCAATGGACTATCCCGGCACCATTGCGGCGGTGCGTGCTGTTGCACGCTACGTCGGCAAGATTCTTGCGGAAGGCTGAGCACACGCGTGGCGCGACCTGACTACTACGCAATCCTGGGTGTCGCCCAGGGAGCGGCGAACGACGAGATCAAGAGGGCCTACCGACGGCTGGCGCGGGAATATCACCCCGATGTCAACTCGGACCCGTCGTCGCAGGAGAAGTTCAAGGACATCTCTCGCGCGTACGACGTGCTGTCCGACCCGCGCAAGAAGGAGGTGTACGACCTCGGTGGCGACCCCAACGGCCCGTCCGGAGGCGGCGGCCCCGGACCCTTCGGGGGCGGCGCGGGCTTCGGCTTCGGCGACATCTTCGACGCGTTCTTCGGGGGCCAGGCCGGTGGCGGCGCCCGCAACAGGCGCTCGCGGGTGCGCGAGGGCAACGACGCCCTGATCCCGCTGGAGCTCGACCTCGCCGAGACGGTCTACGGCGTGGAGCGGGAGGTCACCGTCGAGACGGCGGTGCTGTGCGAGACGTGCCATGGCGCCGGCACCGCCGGTAAGGCCAAGCCTGTCCGGTGCGACATGTGCCAGGGGCGCGGCGAGGTGCAGAGCGTGCAGCGCACGATGCTCGGGCAGATGATGACCACACGGCCGTGCCCCGCGTGCGGCGGAGTGGGCGAGATCATCCGCGACCCCTGCCGCGCGTGCGGCGGCGACGGCCGCGTGCGGGCTCGGCGCACCTTGCGCGTCAAGGTGCCCGCGGGTGTCGAGCACGGCATGCGCATCCGACTGTCCGGCGAGGGTGAGGTCGGCCCCGGCGGCGGCCCCAACGGCGACCTCTACGTCGAGATTCATGAACGACAGCACGAGATTTTCACCCGTTCGGGCGTCGATCTTCATTGCACGGTGTCGCTGCCGATGACCGCCGCCTCCCTGGGCACGTCGGTCACCGTCCCGATGCTCGACGGCTCCGAGGAGAAGGTCGAGGTCAAGGGAGGCACGCAGGCCGGTGCGGTGATCACGCTGCGCGGCCATGGTGTGCCGCATCTGCGCAGCGACGGCACGGGTGATCTGCACGTGCACGTCGATGTCGTCACCCCGACGCGGCTCGACCCCGAACAGGAGCGCCTGCTGCGCGAGCTGGCGCGCCTGCGCGGCGAGGAGGAGGACCAGGTCGTCGGCGCGCCGGAGGCCGGTGGCTTCTTCTCCCGCATCCGTGATGCGTTCGGCGTGCGGTGACCGCACCGGTTTTCCTGTCGCCGTTGGCGGTTTCGCCGGGCGGCACGTTACGGCTCGACGGTGCCGAAGGTCGCCACGCCGCGACGGTACGACGGCTGACGGTGGGTGAGGACGTCATCGTCACGAACGGTCTGGGTCGCCGCCACCTCGGTGTGGTGCGTGACATCGGCAAGGACACCGTCGAGGTCACGGTCGGAGCGGTCGAGGACATCCCTGCACCGTCGCCGCGGATCGTCGTCGTGCAGGCCCTGCCCAAGGGCGAGCGCGGCGAGCTGGCCGTCGAGTTGCTCACCGAAGTCGGTGTCGACGAGATCGTGCCGTGGGCCGCCGAACGGTGCGTGACGCAATGGCGAGGCGAGAAGGTGGCGAAGGCGACCGACAGGTGGCGCGCCACCGCCCGCGAGTCGGCGAAGCAGTCGCGGCGGTCGTGGGTGCCACTCGTGGCGGACCTGGCGACGACCCGGGACGTCTGTGTCCGCCTCGGTGCCGCGACGCGATCCGTCGTCCTGCACGAGTCGGCGAGCGAGGCGCTGTCGGCGTGCTCGGGCTCGGGCTCGGGCTCGGCGAGATAGTGCTGGTGATCGGTCCCGAGGGCAGCCTCACGGATGGGGAACTCGCGGCCTTCCATGAGGCGGGCGCAACCGTGCGGCGCCTGGGTGACTCCGTGCTCCGGACATCGTCCGCGGGCGCGGTTGCCGCGGCCGTGGTCCTGTCGCGCACCGCGCGCTGGGCGTGCGTGACACCGGCTCCCGATTGACGCGCAACGACTAGGATTGAGGCGGTTCAGCAACCTCCGCCGGGTGTCGATAGACGCCAGGTGACCGACCTGCTGGGAGCCGAGATCCCGCACCCGCGCTCCGACGAGCTCACGATCGAGGCCGTCATCGATCGTCGGCTGGTCCGCGCCGTCTATCAGCCGCTCGTGCACCTCGCGACCCGCGAGACGGTCGGTTATGAAGCGCTCGCGCGCGGTCCCGTCGGCACGCCGTTCGAGAATCCGATGACGATGCTCGACCAGGCGCGGGCGGCCGGTCGGCTGCCGGAGCTCGACTGGGCCTGCCGTGCGGCCGCTGTCCGCGGCGCGCTCATCGGCGGATTGCGGCCGCCTTTCACCCTCTTCATCAACGCCGAGCCCGACACGATCGGCACGCCGTGCCCCGACGAGTTGGCGCCGCTGCTCGCCACCGCTGAATCCGAGTTGCGGGTCGTCACCGAGTTCACCGAACGGGCCCTGGCGCGCAACCCGAGTGGGCTCCTCGCCGCCGCCGGGGGGGCCCGGCGCGTCGGATGGGGTGTCGCCCTCGATGACGTGGGCGCCGAGCCCGCGTCGCTCGCGCTCCTCCCCTTCCTCCATCCCGATGTGATCAAGCTCGACCTACGGCTCGTGCAGGCTCGCACCGACGGCGAGATCGCAGCGATCGCGAACGCTGTGCGCGCGCACGCGGAGCGGACGGGCGCGGTCATCCTCGCCGAAGGCATCGAGACGGAGGAGCAGGCGCAGACGGCAGTGGTCCTCGGCGCGGCGTACGGCCAGGGTTGGCTTTTCGGGCGCCCCGGCCCGCTGCCGGTCCTGTCCGTCGTGCCCGCTCAGCCCTTCCCGTTGCTCGCCGTCGAGCAGGACCATGGCCGGGCGACGCCGTTCGAGGTCGTGGTGGCCGCCCGCACGACCGAGCGGATCGCCAAGCGCCTGCTGATCCCGATGAGTCATCACTTGGAGGACCAGGCACGAGCCGGCGGCGAACCGGCCGTGGTGCTCGCGTGCTTCCAGCACGAACGCTTCTACACCGCCGGGACCCGACAGCGTTTCGATCGGCTGGCCGGCGCCACCGCGTTGGCCGCTGCACTGGGGGAGGGGCTCGACCTCGGCCCGGACAGCGCGGTGCGCAGCGTCGACCTGTCGCCGTTCGACGCGCTCGTCGATGAATGGAACGTCATCGTCGTCGGACCGTTCTTCGCGGCCGCCCTCGTCGCGCGGGACCTCGGCGACGGGGGCCCGGACAGCGAGCGCCGCTTCGATTTCGTCATCACCCACGATCGGGCGCTCGTCCTCGCTGCCGCGCGGGCGGCACTGCACCGCATCACCGCGCATGCGGCTGCCGCGATCTGACAGCCCCGCCGGCGGCAGAATCGCCGCGTCGACTACCAGGTGACAGGGGTTGTCGCGTCGCCCAGGGGAAGCGTGGCGCGGTAGAGGTTCACTAGAGCCTCGTCCGGATCCGACCATCGGGCCTGCGCGGGGTCCGGCCCGCGGGAGGGGGTCCGGCCGGGATAGTCATGCCCTGTTGGAAGGCCTTCGCATCTTTGCGATGCATCATCACAAAGATGCGATGGCGCTCCACGGCAACTGCCCCGCTCCGCCGTCCGCCCACGCTCGGGCGGCTGCACAGCCGTGAGCGTGCGCGAGACCGTCCACAGCCGTGCGCTGTGGACATGCGGGGTCCGCCTCACTAGGCAACCATCCCTTCATGGACATCGGCGAGTTCCTGCGGGCGCAGCGGCAGGCCCTCGATCTGTCGCAGGCCCGGGTTGCGGCCCTCAGCGGGATGGCGGCCTCGCGGATCAGTGGCATCGAAACCGGTGCTCATTCGCCCACCTGGGCGACCGTCGAGCGTCTCCTGGAGGGCATGGGACGCCGGCCTGTGCTCGACGTACGACTCCTCGACGACGGCTGGGAAGACCCTGCTGACGCGCGCGTCGGGGCCATGGGCATCGACGAGCGTTTTCGGCTGGCCGTGCCGCTGGCAGGGCTCGCGCTCGACAAGCTGCAGCGCCGAGGCGCTCGGGTCGCTCTCGACGGCCCGACCGCCGCGACGTTGCTGGGGGAGCGCGTCGAGTCGCCGTTCGTCCACGTCGCCGTCCCGGAGGAGGATGCGGACGATCTCGTCGCAGCTCTTGCCGACGGCGCCGCGCAAGGGTGGAGCGAACGGTTCCGCGACTTTCGTGGTGGCATCGACGACGCGGATCAGCTCGTCGCGCCGGAGCCGACGCGGTGGCTCGTGCGCGGCGTGACCGTGTCGGTGCGCCTCGTGTCCGAGTGGGCACCGACGATGCTCAGCATCGCGGACCGGGAGGTCGCGGTCATGGGCCTGGAGGCCCTGAGGAAGGATCGCGCTGTCGCGAGCGTGCTCGCCCGACCGAGCTGAAGGACGTGAGATGACCGACTGTGTGTTCTGCCGCATCGCCTCGGGCGAGATTCCGACACCGTTCGTCGCGGAGAATGAGCGGGCCGTCGCCTTCAACGATCTCCAGCCCGGCGCTCCCATTCATGTCCTGGTGATCCCTCGCGTCCACGTCCCCGACCTCGCCGCGCTCGCCGCGCAGCCCGACGACCTCGTGGCGGTCCTGCAGCTGGCTTCGGCCGTCGCGGCGCTGTCGGGCGTCGACGCGACGGGCTGGCGGCTCGTGTTCAACACGGGCACTCACGGCGGCCAGAGCGTTTTCCATGCGCACGCCCACGTGGTCGGCGGCCGCCAGCTGTCCCCGAACGCCGGCTGATCGTGTCCTCACCCCGGCTGACCCAGGCGTGTCGGCGCCCCCGGACGGGTAGCATGGGCGATCCACGGCATAGCGCTCGTGAGCACCATAGCTTTCGGAGGGAACGTCTGAACGATCGACGCGACCGGCCTGCCAGCTCGGGCACTGCCCGCACCGGCGGCGCCTCGCACACCGATTCCGGCCGGCGCCTCAACGCGCGCGCGGCCACCGCGCGCAGCCAGGTGCGCATCGTCGTCCCCGCCTCCCACGCGATGGTCAACCTCGTCGGCTCGCGAGACGAGCTCCTGCGTGTGATCGAGGACGCCTTCTCGTGCGACATCCACGTCCGCGGCAACGAGATCACCATCACGGGCGACACCTCGGAGATCGGCCTCGCCGCCAAGCTCTTCGACGAGCTGATCAGCCTGCTCGATCGCGGCGACGTGCTGACGGCGGCGACCGTGCAGCGCAGCATGTCGATGCTGCGGGCCGACCCGGCCGTGCGGCCCGCCGAGGTGTTCAGCCTCAACGTGCTGTCGGCGCGCGGCCGCAACATCCGGCCGAAGACCGTCAACCAGCGCGCGTATGTCGAGGCCATCGACCGGCACACGATCATCTTCGCGATCGGTCCCGCCGGCACCGGCAAGACCTACCTGGCAATGGCCAAGGCGGTCCAGGCCCTGCAGAGCAAGCAGGTCAACCGCATCATCCTGACGCGGCCGGCGGTCGAGGCCGGCGAGCGGCTCGGCTTCCTGCCGGGCACGCTGACGGAGAAGATCGACCCCTACCTTCGTCCCTTGTACGACGCCCTCCACGACATGATCGACCCCGAGTCGATCCCGCGGCTCATGGCGGCCGGCACGATCGAGGTGGCGCCACTGGCCTACATGCGCGGCCGGGCGCAACCGGTGGACACACCCGTGCTGACGCCGACCGGATTTGTCCCCATCGGGGCCCTGCGCGTCGGCGACCTCGTGGTCGGGTCCAACGGTCTGCCGACGCCGGTTCTCGGCGTCTATCCGCAAGGCCGCAAGAACGTTTTCCGTGTCGCGACGCAGGACGGCGCATCGACGGTGGCCTGCGGAGAACACCTCTGGTTCGTCCGCACGCCCGGTGACCGGCGCAGCGGCACAGCGGGTCGAGTCGTGCAGACCGCAGACATGGTGGGCAAGCTGCGCACCGTGCATCACCGCACGTTCGAGCTGCCGCTGGTCGGCGCGGTCGAGTTCGAGCCGAGCCCTGTGCCGCTCGACCCGTACGCCATGGGTCTCCTCCTCGGTGACCGCTGCCGCACACCGTCGACGACGCCGGCGTTCGCGACCTTGGACCGTGAGCCGGCGAGCGCGCTCGACGTGGGCGGTCGCCGTGGTGGCGCGATCACGGCCGATCCGCTGACCCAGATCCTGCGCGACCTCGATCTGGCGGGGACATGCTCGACCCCGACGTTCGTGCCGGCGGTCTACCTGCACAACAGTCCGTCGGTGCGTCTGGCGGTTCTTCAAGGGCTCCTCGACACCGACGGTGGCCCGGTGCGTCAGCGTGGCGGCACTTGTCGGGTGCAATACATGACGTGTTCGGACCATCTGCGCGACGACGTCATCCACCTCGTCCGCTCGTTGGGTGGCGTCGCCTCCTCCCCGACGCGCCTCGCGGCAGATGCTCATGTCGTCGACATCCGCCTCCCGAACGGCGTGGCACCGTTCCGGTTGGCGCGTAAGAGCGCGTTGTACGACGAGCACCGGGCCAGTCGTCCGATCCGATTCATCGACAGTATCGAGCCGGCGGGCGAGGCGGAGTGCGTCTGCATCTCCGTCGGAGCGGCCGACTCCCTGTATGTGACGAGCGACTTCCTCGTGACTCACAACACGCTCAACGACGCGTTCATCATCCTCGACGAGGCGCAGAACACGACGCCCGAGCAGATGAAGATGTTCCTTACCCGGTTAGGTTTCGGTGCCAAGATGGTCGTTACTGGTGACATCACGCAGGTCGACCTGCCGGGCAACTCCACGAGTGGCCTGCGCGTGGTCCGCGACATCCTCGACGACGTCGACGACGTGCATTTCGCGACTCTCGACTCGGCCGATGTCGTGCGGCACAAGCTCGTCGGCGATATCGTCGACGCGTACGAGAAATACGACGCCGAACGCGGCGAGGACGATGCCAATAACCACGACGACCCACTCGGACCGCGCCGCCGGTCGAGGGGCTGACGTGTCGATCGAAGTCGCGAACGAGTCCGGTGTCGAGGTGGACGAGGCTCGGCTGGCGTCGATCGCCCGCTTCGTGCTCACCGCGCAGCAGGTGCACCCCCTGGCCGAGTTGTCGATCCTCCTGATGGACGAACCGTCGATGGAATCCCTGCACGTGAAGTGGATGGACGAGCCAGGCGCCACGGACGTCATGGCGTTCCCGATGGACGACCTCGACGTCTCCCGTGGGCCCGGCGACGATGCCGACGCTGCCCCCACGCTCCTCGGTGACGTCGTGATCTGCCCGCAGTTCGCCGCCGGGCAGGCGGTGAAGGCGGGCCACCCGCTCGAGGACGAGCTCGCCGTCCTCTGCGCCCACGGGGTCCTGCACCTGCTCGGCTACGACCACGCGGAACCCGACGACGAGAAGGTCATGTTCGGCCTCACGGACGAGCTCCTTGCCCGGTGGCGCCAGGAGCGTGAGCGGCAGTCATGAGCGGTGACATCTCCGTCCTCGCCGTCGTCGTCCTGCTGGTGCTCGGTGCGAGTGTCTTCGCGTGTGCCGACGCCGCGCTGGGCCACATCTCGCACAACCGCTCCGAGGAACTCGTCCGGGACAACCGCCGCGGCGCAGCCTCGCTGCGCATCGTCGTGGAGGACCCTCCCCGGTATCTCAACCTGCTCCTGCTCCTGCGCCTCGCGTGCGAGATCGGCGCCAGCGCCCTGGTCATGCTCGAGGCGGTGCACGTCTTCCGACCGGCCGCCGGCCTCGGCAATGCGGGCGACGACTGGAGCGCCTTCGGGGTCACCATCGGCCTGATGCTCGTCGTGAGCTACGTCGTCGTCGGCGTCTCGCCGCGCACCATCGGCTTGCAGCACGCCGAGAGCGTCGGCCTCGCCACGGCCGGACTCGCGCGCTGGCTGGACCGCCTGTTCGGGCCATTGCCGCGATTGCTGATCGTGATCGGCAACGCCCTCACGCCGGGCAAGGGCTTCCGCGAGGGACCCTTCACCACCGAGGCCGACCTGCGCGACCTCGTCGACCTCGCTTCCGAGCACAAGCTCATCGAGTCCGGCGAGCGCGAGATGATCCACTCTGTGTTCGAGCTGGGCAACACGATCGTGCGCGAGGTGATGGTGCCGCGCACCGACATGGTGTTCGTCGAACGCGACAAGACGGTGCGCCAGGCGCTGTCACTGGCTCTGCGCAGCGGCTTCTCGCGCGTTCCCGTCATCGGGGCCAACGCCGACGATGTCATCGGCGTGGTCTACCTGCGCGACATGGCGCGGCGGTACTTCGACAACCGCGACGACACCGACAAGGTCGAGACCGTGTTGCGGGCGCCGGCCTTCGTGCCGGACTCCAAGCCGGTCGATGAATTGCTGCGCGAGATGCAGACCAAGCAGATCCACCTCGCGATCGTCATCGACGAGTACGGCGGTACGGCGGGGCTCATCACCATCGAGGACATCCTCGAAGAGATCGTCGGCGACATCGCCGACGAGTACGACCGCGAGAAGCCCCGCGTCGAGGTGCTCGAAGACGGGCAGATGCGTGTCAGCGTCCGCATGTCGGTCGACGACATCGAGGAGATCTTCGACGTCGACCTGCCGCAGGAGGATGTCGAGACCGTCGGTGGGCTGTTCGCCGCGCACCTCGGCAGGGTTCCGATCCCCGGTGCCACGGTCGAGCTCGAAGGACTCCGGTTCGTCGCCGAGGGTGCGGCTGGCCGCCGCAACAAGATCGACACTGTGCTCATCACCAAGCTGGTGCCGACCACCGCTCCGCTGCCGACGGCGGACACTTCCGACGTACAGGAAAGTCTTGATGCCTGAGCTGCTGCCCGAGGACGAGAAGCTCGCCACGTTGGCGCGGGCTGCCCGGGTGCGGGCGTACGCGCCGTACCAGAACGTGACGGAGGGTGCGGCGGTGCGGGACACCGACGGGCGGACGTACTCCGCCGCGACGGTCGAGCATCCCGACGGCCGGCTCACCACGAGCGCGGTCCGCGGCGCGCTGTCCGCATTCGCGTCCAGTGGGGCACGCGCGCTGGAGGCGGTCGTCGTGGTGCATGACCGCCAGGTGGCGCTCGTCGGCGCCGACGACCTGCAGCTGATCAACGAGTTCGGCGCGACCGTCCCGATCCACGTTGCGGGCCTCGACGGCGTCGTGCACACGACGGTGCTCGCCGCACACGTGCTGGGAGTTTCGTGACGCATCGCTCGGGGTTCGCCTGCTTCGTCGGGCGGCCCAACACCGGCAAGTCCACGCTCACGAACGCCCTCGTCGGGCAGAAGATCGCCATCGCGACCGACCGACCCCAGACCACGCGGCACGCCGTCCGCGGCATCGTGCACCGTCCCGACGCCCAGCTCGTCCTGGTCGACACGCCGGGGCTCCACAAGCCACGTACGCTGCTCGGCGAGCGTCTCAACGACATCGTCCGCGGCACGCTCGCCGAAGTGGATGTCATCGGACTGTGCATCCCCGCGAACGAACCCGTCGGTCCCGGCGACCGCTTCATCGCCCAACAGCTCAAACACATTGCCGCCCGGACACCGGTGATCGCCATCGTGACGAAGTCGGACCTGGTGACCGACCGCCAGCAGATGGCGGCGCAGTTGATGGCCGTCAACGAGCTCGGCGACTGGGCAGAGGTGGTGCCGGTGTCAGCCGTCACCGACGACCAGACCGAGCTCCTGCGCGACCTGTTCATCGCGCGCCTGCCCGAGGGTCCGCCGCTCTACGTCGACGGCGAACTGACGGACGAGCCGGAGTTGGTGATGGTCGCCGAGCTGATCCGCGAGACGGCGATCGAGGGGGTGTTCGACGAGCTGCCGCACTCCATCAACGTGGTGATCGAGGAGATGGCGCCGCGGCCCGGCAAGGATCTCATCGACATCTCGGCGGTCCTCTACATCGAGCGCGACTCCCAGAAGGGGATCATCATCGGCACCGGCGGAGCGCGGCTGCGCGAGGTCGGCACCGAGGCCCGGCACAAGATCGAGGCCCTCCTCGGCTCCAGGGTCTATCTCGACCTCCGGGTGAAGATCGCCAAGGACTGGCAGCGAGACCCGAAGCAGCTGCGCCGCATGGGGTTCTGACGGCAGGAGCGATCGGGCGGCCCCCGATTCGTGCTCACGCGACCCCCTCTGAGCCGGCGCTCGGCGCCGTGACCTCGGCGAGCAACAACCGGTTTGCGCCTGCAGGAGCGCCTCACGGTTGTCGGTCGAGCCTGTCCAGCGCCGCATCCGCGGCCTTTTCGGCACGTCGGGCCAGGTCGAGGTTCATCCGCGCGTCGCTCAGGGCGTGCTCGGCCAGCCGAAGCCGTTCGTCGGCGGCCCGGCGAGCCGCACGCGCGGCAGCGGCGGTGGCCGCCGTCTCCTGCCGACGCCGGTCCGCCGCCTCCTGCCGACGCCGGTCCGCCGCGGCGCCGGTAGCGGCAGCCGCAGCCGCAGCCGCAGCTTTGGCGCCCCCCAGCCTGCCGCTCGTCGTCGGGGCCACTGACTGGTCCGCTGACGCCGGCGCTGACACCTCTCCGGGCGGCACGCTCATCAGGGCGGCAGCGCCGAATCCGGCGTAGGACAGGGCATCCGTGAGCCGGCCCGACCGCAGTTGCACAGCCAGGCCCGCATCGGCGACGGCCGCGTCGAGGGAGCTCGCCACCGCGGCTTGCAACTCTGCCGTCATCGTGCCGCCGCGGGCCCGGGAGACGATCTCCCGGGCGGCGCCGATCAGCGCATCCGTCACGAGGCGCCGCTCCGTCGCCAGTGTGCGCAGCTCGTCGCCGTGACCGGCGGTCTGCGCCGACCGCAGGCGCCGGCCGATGTCGAGCAGCTCCTCGACCGTTTCCCGGCGTGTCCGGACGAGCTGGTTGACGACCCAGCCCGCCACGGTGGGCCGCCGGAGGGCCTTGATGGCCGCACGGTCGGCCGGGGCGGCGGCCTTGGCGAGCGCGTCGCGGGCCGCGATGAAGTCTTCCGGTGCGCCGACGAACAGGGCGTCGACCGCCTGATCGTCCGCCTCATCCCCCGTATGTCCGGTCATATCGCCAGTGTTGCCCATTGCGGCCTGTCGGCGTCGCCGCGCGGCGACGCTCGGGGACAATCAACGGCGTGACCCTCTACCGCGACGACGGCGTCGTCCTGCGCACGCAGAAGCTGGGGGAGGCCGACCGGATCATCACCCTGCTCACGCGCCGGCACGGCCGGGTGCGTGCGGTCGCCAAGGGGGTCCGTCGTACGAAGAGCAAGTTCGGCGCCCGCCTGGAGCCGTTCACGCACGTCGACCTGCAGCTCTACCAGGGCCGTCAGCTGGACATCGCGACGCAGGCCGAAGCCGTCAACTCCTACGGCGAGGGGATCGTCGACGACTACGGCCGCTACACGAGCGGTGCCGCGATGCTCGAGATGACCGAGCGGCTCACCGAGGAGCGCGAGCCCGCCATGAAGATGTTCCTGCTCCTCGTCGGCGGTTTGAAGGCCCTCGCCGCGGCGGAGCACGACCCCGGTCTGGTCCTCGATGCCTTCCTGCTCCGCGCACTGTCGGTCTCGGGCTACGAGCCGTCACTCGGCACGTGTGCGCGCTGCGGCCGCCTCGGACCGCACCGCTGGTTTGCGGTGTCGGCGGGTGGCTCGGTGTGCGACGACTGCCGCCCCGCCGGCTCCGCCACGATCCGGGAGGACACCGTCGGCCTGCTGGCCTCGCTGCTCGGCGGTGACTGGGAAACAGCGGACGCCAGTGACGCCCGGTCTCGGCGCGAGGCGACGGGCGCCGTGACGGCATACCTGCAATGGCATCTGGAGCGCAGCCTGCGCGCGCTGCCGCTGGTGGAGCGCACCTGATGCCGACCCCATGACCACGCCGTCGCAGATCGTGCCGCCGCCTCCCCACGTGTCCGGCATCCGGCCGCCGGTGATCCCGGTCGAGTTCGTGCCCGCTCACGTCGCGATCGTCATGGACGGCAACGGGCGCTGGGCCAAGCAGCACAATCTGCCGCGCACCGAGGGGCACCGGCGCGGCGAGGCGTCGCTGATGGATGTCATCTACGGCGCCATCGAGGTGGGTGTGCGCCACATCTCGGCGTATGCGTTCTCGACGGAGAACTGGAAGCGCTCACCCGATGAGGTGCGCTTCCTGATGAACTACAACGCCGATGTCCTGCGGCGACGCACCGATGAGCTGCACAGCATGAACGTTCGCGTCCGTTGGGCCGGTCGCGAGCCGAAACTGTGGAAAGGCGTCGTGCGGCAACTGCAGCGCGCAGAGGTTGTCACCCGCGACAATGACGGGCTGACGCTGACGATGTGCGTCAACTACGGGGGCCGCGCCGAGATCACCGACGCCGTGTCGGCCATCGCCCGGGATGTCGCCGCCGGGACACTGCGGGCCGACCGGATCGATGAAAAGGTCATCAAGCGCTATCTCGATGAGCCGGACATGCCCGACGTCGACCTGTTCATCCGGTCGTCCGGAGAGCAGCGCATCTCCAACTTCCTGTTGTGGCAGTCGGCGTACGCCGAGTTCGTGTTTGCGGACACGTTGTGGCCGGACTTCGACCGGCGTCACCTGTGGACCGCGATCGAGGAGTACGCGAGCCGCGACCGTCGCTACGGCGGCGCGTTGCCCAACCAGCCGGAATAGCGGTCCGCGGTCAGCGGCAGATGCGCACGGTGCTGAGCATGTGCTGGAAATCCCCGCGTGCCTTCGCCGACCCGCGATCCACCAGCTCGAAGACGTAGAGCTGTGTGCCGGCCGGTACGACATACATCGTGTCTCCGCCTTCTTCCCCGTGTGCTGCGAGGAGCAGCGACTGGCAGCCGCCGACGACCGTGCGCTGCACCGCATCGACCGTGACGGCCTTTCCCCCGAACGCCTCACTCGGGTTCCCGAGCCGCTCCTGCAACTGCTCGACCGTCACGGCTCGGGGCAGGGTCTCCAGCACGACGTCCAGACGTGCTGCCGACGGCCCCGTCACCGCGGCGTGCGACGTTGCGTTGAGAGTCGCCTTGCCCGTCGTCGTGATCCGCCAGCCGGCCGGCGTCGCGATCGACACGGGGCCGATGTGCAGCAACGGGCCCGCTTGCACGGTCAGGTAGATGGCCAGCACCGTAAGCGTGCCGTTGAACGCGAAGTGTGCGGCCATGGAGCGAAGCAGGCCGCCCCGCTTGTAGAGGACGAAGGCGAGCAGGCCCATGACGACGTAGTAGCGCAAGGCGGACGGGTTGAAGTGCCAGACGGCGAACGCGATCGCGGGCACCCAGAGCGCGGCGGCCGCATTGCCCTCGTCGAGGAACGACTGCGCCAGCGAACCGCGGAAGAGGATCTCCTCGACGATGGGCGCCGCGATCATCGAGATGACGACCGCCGCGACGAAGTGGGCGAGGTCGCCCTCGCTCACCAGCAGGAGGATGTTGCCGTCGGTCGTCAGGTGGCCATTCGCCGCGCTGTTGAGCATCGTGAGGACGGTGGCGAGACCACCACCGGCCAGGAGACCGAGTGCGCCGCTGCGCAGCGGGCTACCCCGGTGCCAGTGGAGGTTGCGCAGCCGGCCCTGGCGTTCCAGCAGTACGAGCACGCCGGCGTAGAACGAGATGATGAGCACCAGCTCGAAGCGGACCATCGCTTCGATCGAATAGTGGTGTCCGCTCGACAGGACGACGAAGACGAGCTGCAGCAGGCCGCCGATCGCGATCGCGATGATCGTGACGATCAGCGCGTGCCGTGACATCGAGCGCCCGGTGGCCGTAGCGGGTACGAAAGGCTGCTGCGCGTATGGGCTGCCCATGCCGTACGGCAGGTGCATGGTGTACGGCGGCGGCGGCGGCGGTGGCGGTGGTGATTGCGCGGTGTACGGCGGCGGCGGCGGCGCGTAGCCAGGCGGCGGGGACGGCGGGGGCGCCCACGAAGGCGCCGGCGGTGCGGGGGAGTCGGCGCCCTTGACCGCCTGCCACCGGGCACCGGCCGGGACCGCCGCCGGCTGCCACGGAGTGTCGGCTGTCTGCGCCGGAATGGCGGCCCGCACGAAGGGCGGTGGCGCGTAGCACTGCGAACACCACGTCGCTCCGTTGGCGACGAGCGCATTGCAGTGGCCACATCGCATTCCGTCGCATCGGACGCCGTGGGACCGACCTTGACCGGATGATCACCGCGAACCACGAAAAGTCCGGTCGGCGACGGCGCCGGCCTGGTGCTAAGCCTGGATCCACCGTCCCGAACGGTCGAACGGAATCCGGGACTGTTGGTATTGGTCAAGGGCCGTGGAGCGGGTCTGGGCGTGCCGGCGTACCCGGCTTGTCCGGGGTTCTCGGGTCTTCCGGTCGGTCCGTGAGGATGGTCGGCGGGGTCAGACCGTGCCGGGTCGCGCTAGCTAGTGGTCCGTCGTTGAATTGATCTGGTGGGCCAGGGTCGCGCGGCCGCGTTGGACCTTCTCGATGATGTCGGCGGCGGTCGCCTTCCAGGTGAACGGTTTCGGGTTCTCGTTCCAGTGACCAGCCCAGAGTGTGATCGCTGCTTCGAGTTCCGCGACGCTGGTGAAAACACCGCGCCGCAGGCGCCGGTCGGTCAGTTCTTTGAACCAGCGCTCGATCAGGTTCGTCCACGAGCTCGACGTCGGGGTGAAATGCAAGTGCCACCGGCGGCGGTCCTTGTGTGCCAGCCACTTCGTGATGTCCGGAGCCTTGTGCGCCGAGAGGTTGTCCAGTACGACGTGGACAGCCAGACCGCGGGGCACGCTCGCGTCGAGCTGCTTGAACAACCGCAGCACGTCCTTGGCGGTGCCCGGTCCACCTCGCAGCGTCGAGCGATCTCCTGATTCGCCTCACCATCAGCGGCCCACAACAACGCCTTCGCCTGCACAACCTGCGATCGGCGTGAGCGCCGACTGGCAGTCACCTGCAATTCTCGTTTGGAGCCGATGACGCTGGCGTGACAGGCGGTCGGGGTCGTCAGCCGCCATAGGTGCAAGACCGGCATCCGCCGAGCGACAGGCCGCTAGGTGTCCGTGATTAGGCACCGTCCAGTCGGCACGCTGACCCGCCACAAGCCGGCGGCGTAGTCCTCACGATTTGTGGGGCGAAATGGAACCCAACTGCCACGGTTAGATGTGGAGCTCGAGTGCGCTTGTCCGAGAACCTGCGAAAGCAGGTCCTTGTGTCCGGGCGAGCTCTGCTAAGAGTCGGGGCAGTCCGGGCAGGTGCCGTAGACCTCGACGGTGTGCGCCGGGTCGCGGAATCCGTGTCGCTTCGCCACTTCCTGGGCCCACCGTTCCACGGCGTCGGCGGCCACCTCCACCGTCTTGCCGCATGACCGGCAGATGAGGTGGTGATGGTGCCGCGTGCCGCAGCGTCGATAGAGGGCCTCGCCGCTTTCGGTGCGCAGGATGTCCACGTTTCCGGTGTCGGCCAGGGTCTGCAGCGCGCGATAGACGGTCGCGAGGCCGATGGGCGTCCCGGCCGCGCGAAGGTCCGTGTAGAGCTCCTGCGCGCTGCGGAACGCGTCCTGCGCGGTGAGCGCCTGCAGGATGCTGTCGCGCTGGCGGGTCATATGTTGCTGAGCCCTGCAACGACGGCCCAGGTGAATCCGAGCCCGAGGAACGTGAAGACGAAGGTCGCGCGGCTCGGGACGCGACTGTGTGCCTCGGGAAGGATGTCCGATGTCGCGATGTAGAGCAGGAAGCCGGCGAAGAAGCCGAGGTAGAGGCCCAGCACGTGGCTGGGGATGGTGAACAGCTTCGTCGAGGCGACACCCACGAGGGGCGCGAGCGCATCGATGATGAGCATGACGCGGGCGCCGCGACTCGTGTTGCCGTGCGCCTTCATGATGCCGACGGTGTTGATCCCGTCCGAGAAGTCGTGGGCGATGACGGCGAGCGCTATCACGGCGAGCGTGCCGCCGCCGGCCTGCGCCGCCAACCCGAGGGCGAGCCCGTCCATCGCGGAGTGCGCGGCGAGTCCGGCGGCAGACACGAGACCGACCTGCGGGTGGTGGTGCTCGCCGTACGCGCCTTCGTGGCCGTGGTGCAACGCGAGTGCCCGCTCGACAACGTGCAGCACCAGGAAGCCGGCGATAAACGTCAGCATCGCGCTCGGCACGCCCAAGGTGAGCCCGTGCGACAGGTCGAACACCTCGGGCAGCAGATCGAACGCCACCACGCCCAGGACGACACCGGCGGTGAAACCGAGCACGAGGTGCATGCGCTTGGCCTGGTGCAGGGCGAAGGTGCCGCCGGCGAAGGTCGAGACGACGGTCAGCACAGCAAAGACGTACAGCATTCCGGCATGCTACCTAAGACTGAGAACCATTATCACTTGACGGTGGGTGGCTCACCACCGCGTAGCCTGCTGTCCCGACCACCGAGGAGCGGCCATGTTCGCGATCTTCCGCTTCGACATCGGGGCCGATCCCGACGGCTTCACCCAGGCGGCGGCCCCGGCACTCGACGCGCTGCGCGCCTCGACGGGTTGCCTTTCGGCCGCTCTCGTGCGGGCGGTCGAGGATCCTGCGCAGTGGCTCCTCGTCGCCGAGTGGGAGGGCGTGGGAGCCTACCGCCGAGCCCTCGGGTCGTACGACGTGAAGCTCTCTGCGCACCCGTTCCTGGCGCGCGCCCACCCCGACGAGTCGGCCTTCGAGGTCATCGAGCGGCGCTGACCCCGTCGCTGACCCCACCGAAGTCGGCGACGGCGTCGCCCACGAGGTCGCCACTGGTCATCGGCAGCAGCGTGAAGCCGAGCCGCTCGTAGATCGCGATCGCCGGCGCGTTGTCCTCGTCATACCAGAGCGCAATCCGGCCCCGTTCGCGGACGAGCTCGTCGCACGCCCACCGCAACAAGGACTCCCCCAACCCGCGACGCCGCGACGCCGGCTGGACCGCGAGCGACGCGACGAAGCCGAGGTCGGGCGCCGTGCGCCAGCCGAAGCCCCAGCCGGAGCTGACCTGCACCGGCACCGGTTCGTCGACCGTTGGGAAGGACACGTGCGTGCCGGGGAAGCGAGCGGCCAGGTCGCGCAGGAGCGCGGCCACATCGCCGGCCGGTCCCGCCAGCGCGATCACCGGCTCGTCCCAGTAGTCGTGCCGCACGGCGACGGCCCCGCCGTGCGCCCAGGCACTCCCCGGGCCGGCGATCCGGTGCGGCAGGAGCTGGGCGAGAAACGGGTGGCCGCCGCTCGCGGCCAGCACCGCCTCGTCGTCGGTCAGCTCGTCCATCCCGCTATCGTCCATGAGCGAGCAAGGGGCTTTCGACCCCAGCCGCACACTCGCCGACCGCCAGCCGGATGGAGCGCCTTTTCATGGCCGACCGCATGGACACGATCGTCAGCCTCAGCAAGCGACGGGGTTTCGTCTACCCCTCCAGCGAGGTGTACGGCGGCCTGCGGGCGTCCTGGGACTACGGGCCGCTCGGCACCGAACTGAAGAACAACGTCAAACGGCAGTGGTGGCGCGCGATGGTGCAGCAGCGCGACGACGTCGTCGGGCTCGACTCCTCGGTCATCCTCGCCCGCGAGGTGTGGGAGGCGTCGGGGCACGTCACCGCGTTCGTCGACCCGCTCATCGAGTGCCAGAGCTGTCACAAGCGCTACCGCATGGACCACCTGCAGGAAGAAAAAGGTGGCAAGGACATCGCCGATATCGCCTGCCCCCACTGCGGCACCCGTGGCTCCTGGACCGAGCCGCGCCTGTTCAACGGTTTGCTGCGCACGTTCCTCGGCCCGGTCGAGGACGAGTCCGCCCTGGCCTACCTGCGGCCCGAGACGGCGCAGGGCATCTTCATCAACTTCCTCAACGTGCAGCAGAGCTCCCGCAAGAAGCCGCCGTTCGGCATCGCCCAGCAGGGTAAGAGTTTTCGCAACGAGATCACCCCCGGCAACTTCATCTTCCGCACGCGGGAATTCGAGCAGATGGAGATGGAGTTCTTCGTCCCGCCTGGTGAGGACGAGACGTGGCACCAATACTGGATCGACCAGCGGATGGCCTGGTATACGGACCTCGGCATCAACCCGGACCGCCTGCGCATCTTCGAGCACCCGGCCGAAAAGCTCAGTCACTATTCCAAGCGCACCGTCGACATCGAATACAAGTTCGAGTTCACCGGCACCGAGTGGGGTGAGCTCGAGGGTGTCGCCAACCGCACCGACTTCGACCTGCGGACGCACTCCGCCGCGAGCGGCCGTGACCTGTCCTACTTCGACCAGGCCAGCGGGGAGCGCTACACGCCGTACGTCATCGAGCCGGCCGCCGGTGTCGACCGGTGCGTGCTGACGTTCATGCTCGACGCGTATGACGAGGAGCAGGTCCCGACCGCCAAGGGCGGCACCGAGACCCGCGTCGTCATGCACCTCGACCCGCGGCTCGCGCCCGTGAAAGTCGCGGTGCTGCCGCTGTCGCGCAACGAGCGCCTGTCGCCGGCGGCGACCGACCTGTCGGCGGCCCTGCGCAAGCGGTGGAACGTCGATTTCGACGACGCCGGCTCCATCGGCAAGCGCTACCGGCGCCAGGACGAGATCGGCACGCCCTTCTGTGTGACGGTCGACTTCGACACCCTCGACGACCAGGCCGTCACCGTGCGCGAGCGCGACACGATGACGCAGGAGCGCGTCAGCCTCGACCGCCTCGACAACTACCTCGTCGAGCGCCTCCCGGGTGGATGACCGGGGCCAGGACGGTGCTCCAGTCGTAACAATTGCCTGCCACCATCGGAGAGGCGACGGGGCAGACGCGGAGGCCGCATGACGACAGGCGACGGTACGACGACCTCGCCTGCCGGCCGCGTCGTCGGCGTCACGGCCGAACGGCGGCGTGGAGAGCTCACGGCGCTCCTGACCCGCGCCGGCCTCCGCGTCCTCGAGGCGCCCGCCATGCGGCTGGTGCCGCTGGAGGACGACGCGGAGGCCCGGGCGGCGACCGAGGAGTGTGTGCGCGCTCCGGTCGACTACGCCGTCGCGATGACCGGCGTCGGACTCCGCGGCTGGCTGACCGCCGCCGACACCTGGGGGCTCGGGGAACAGCTCCGCAGCACGCTCGCCGGAGCGGCGATCCTCGCCCGCGGCCCGAAGGTGCGGGGCGCCATCCGCGGGGCCGGCCTCATCGAGTCCTGGCACGCGTCGACCGAGGCGTCCGAGGAGGTCCTCGCGCATCTGCTGGAGCTCCCGCTGGGAGGCCGGCGGATCGCGGTCCAGCTGCACGGGGAGCGGTTGCCCGACTTCGCGGAGCCGCTGCGGGCCGCCGGGGCCGAGGTGATCGAGGTGCCGCTCTACCGGTGGCAACCGCCGGTCGACCTCGCACCCGTGGAGTCGCTCGTGCGCGGCATCGTGGCGGGCGAGGTGGCCGCGGTCGCTTTCACGAGCGGACCGCAGGTGGTCGTCCTGCTGGACGTGGCGCGGCGGCTCGGTGCCGGCGCTGCGCTGGCTGAGCGCTTCCACCGCGGAGGGGTCCTGGCGGCGTCCATCGGGCCGGTGTGCGCCCGCCCGCTGCAGGCGGCGGCCATCCCGACCGTGTGGCCGGAGCGGTTTCGGTTGGCCGACCTGGCGCGGCTGGTGATCGACGAACTGGCAGCCCGCGCGCCCGCTTAGCCCCGCTCAGCCCGCGCACCCCGGCGCTTACCCGCTCAGTCCCGCGACCCACCACGTCTTCAAACGCGCCGGGCGGGTTACCTACACAGCGACGCCCTGGCCGACGGGCGGCCGGCGGCTGTCGTCATGGGCTCGATCCGGCGTCGAGCGCAGCAGCGACATCGGCAATCTTCTGGACTAACACCAGACTCGCCGGGACGCGGCGGAACCCGAGCCGCTCGTAGAAGCCGGCGACGTTCTCATGCAATGCGTCGACTACGACGAGCCGCGCGCCGACGGTGCGCGTCGCCTGCACGACTCGGGCGAGAGCGTCCGCGACCAGGACAGCGCCGAGGCCCTGGCCGCGCAGGTTGCTGGCGAGCGCGACCCGCGCGAGCAGGACCGCGGGGATCTCCGCCGGCCCGCCGCGCCCCGCCGCCGCCGGGACGTGGTCCCGGGCCACCTTGTGCGCGGCGAGCGAGTAGTACGCCACCACGACGCCGCCCTCATCAACCCAGACCCACGTCCGCGACGTGCCGCGGGCGCTCGCCGCGGCCGCCTGTTCCCGCAGCCAGGTCTCCAGTGACGCCTCGCCGCAGGCGAACGTGCTCACCTCGTGGCGGGAGAGGTCCAGGAGTTCCGAGGCGTAGGCCACCTAATCGCGCGTGATCAACGAACGCGCGCGGACCCCAGCCGCAGCGAGAGCCGCGTTCCCACGCGCGGGGGCGTCGAACGCAGCGAGCAACTCATCAAAGAACGCCGCCGGAACTGTCGTCGTCGCCTCATGAGCGCGGAGGACTTGCTCCGCGCGCTCTTCCACCGCGCTCCGCGCGAATTCGCTCAACGGAACATGAGAAAGATCCGCAGCGTGCTGGATCCGACTCTTGCGCTCCGGACGCACCCGAAACTCCAAGCGCGCACTCGCCGTGTCCACCGCAACCCACCTCCGCTGTCCGGACAATCGTACGGATAACTCGGCCATTCTGTCGAGCGGACATGACTGATCGGCGAGCTCCCCGGGCGGCAATGGGAGCGTCGGTGCGGCGCGAGTCTCAGATCCTTCGGTGGGGGCGCGTTACGACAGGCGCCCTGCGGACCAGGCGTGAGAGCGTGGCCAAATCGTGACCGGAAAGGTTTCCGAGGAGCTTGCGTCGGTCCGCCACGTCTGGCAGTTTCGCCTCCACCAGGTAAATGGGGAGCATGGGGGCCTCGGATTCACCGGTGGCCGTGGGAGAACCGCGGCTGCCGGTTGACCGACCTCCTTACCGCGGCGGGAAGTGCGCCGCCAGAAACTGCACCTGCTCCGTCGCCACGGAGCGCCAGAAGCCGTCGTCGTGGCAGCCCGGCGAGATCCCACCGGCCGAGCCCGGCAGCTTCGCCTGCAGCCGGCGGACCACCGGGGCGAACGGGTCCAGGTTGCCGCAGTCGAAGCGCACCGGCGTGCCCGCCAGCAGCTCGGCATGGCCCGCGATGTCATGCGCGCGCCAGTCGACCTCGCCGTCGAACGTGTCCCCGTGTGCGCCGGCGGCCGCCGCGTATGTCTCCCAGAAGGCTGGACTCGCCGCGACGACCGCGGCGAACAGTTCGGGGGCCGTCTCGCCGGCGAGCAGGGCGCCGTACCCACCCATGGACCAACCGAGGACGGCGGTGGACGCGCGGGTCCCGCCCAGGCCACGCCGCCCGAGGAAGGGGACGAACTCGTCGAGCACCATCGTCATGGGGTCGACGCCCGAGGCGCGGCGGTGCCAGTACGTCGACGCCCCACCGTCGACCGCGGCGACGGCGAAGGGTGCGCACCGCCCGGCCGCGACGGCCGCCGCGACGAACTCGGCGAACCCCATCGACATCACCGCGTCCGCGGAACCGCCGCGTCCGTGCAGGGCCACGACGACCGGCATCGGGCCGTCGTGCCCGGGCGGGAGCGCGATCGCATAGGCGATGTCGCCGCCCATGGCCCGCGACGCGAGGCGGCCGCGGGTCACGACCGCGCCCGCCGCCGGCGCGGTCGTCCCGCGGCAGCTCCCGACGAGATGTGCCAGGACGGTCGGGTAGGTGTCGTTGAACGCCCACCCACCAGTGCCCAACGCGGCCGTCGCGGCTCCCGCGATCAGCAGCGACCGCCGACTCGCGTGCATGTGCCTCCTACCGGTTTCCTCGCAGGGCACACGTCCCAGGCACCCCGGGGGATGCACACGGCCTGCGCAGGGCACAGTGACGGGTATGGATTCGGACACCCCGCAGCGCCCCCCTGGATATGTGGCGCCCGACGGCCACGTCGGTGCGATCCACCGCGTGCTCGCCAGCGAGGACGGCGCCGCGGCGTCCGACCTCGGCCCCGCCGTGCCGGAGCCTTTGTCCGACTACGTGCTCGACGGGGACAACGAAGACCTCGACGACCCGCTGCTCCTCGGAGGGGACGGCAGGCCACTCGACACGTGGCGCGAGGGCTATCCGTACGACGTGCGGATGACGCGCCACGAATACGAGCGCGAGAAGCGACTGCAGCAGATCGAGCTGCTCAAGCTGCAGAGCTGGGTGAAGGACACCGGCCAGCGCATCGTGCTGTTGTTCGAGGGTCGCGACGCCGCGGGCAAGGGCGGCACGATCAAGCGCTTCATGGAACACCTCAACCCGCGTGGGGCGACCGTCGTGGCGCTCGAGAAACCGTCGGAACGCGAGCGGCGGCAGTGGTTCTTCCAGCGTTACATCCAGCACCTGCCGGCCGCCGGGGAGATCGTGCTGTTCGACCGGTCCTGGTATAACCGGGCGGGCGTCGAGCGGGTCATGGGCTTTTGCACCGAGGACGAATACAACACGTTCCTGCGCCAGGCGCCGACGCTCGAACGCATGCTCGTCGAGGACGGCATCTCGATGGTCAAACTGTGGTTCTCCGTGTCGCGCCACGAGCAGGCGACCCGGTTCACCATTCGCCGGATCGACCCGGTGCGCCGCTGGAAGCTCAGCCCGATGGACGTCGCGAGCCTCGACAAGTGGGACGCCTACACCGAGGCGAAGGAGGCGATGTTCTTCTACACGGACATGCCGTACGCGCCCTGGACGGTCATCAAGAGCAACGACAAGAAGCGGGCGCGCATCGAGGCGATGCGCTACGTCCTGAGCCTGTTCGACTATGACGGCAAGGACCACGTCGTCGTCGGCCGGCCGGATCCCCTGATCGTCGGCCGCGGGCGCGAGGTCTTCGAGCACGGTGAGCAGCCCGACCGGGCGTTTCCACCCCTCTGAGGCGCCGGGCCGGCCACCCCGTGCGAAAGTGCGGGGCGAGTGAAGCTGCATGTCGAGCCGTGGTTTCGCGCGTCCACCCTCGCGGTGCTCAGCGCCGACGTGGCGTGGCCCCAGCGAGTCCGAGGAGTTCCTCGCTGACGTACAGGTCGGCGGGCCTACCACGCCCGCTCGGTGACACCGTCCCAAATGCGTCAGGACGCCGGGGTCAGGGAGGGCTGACAGTGCTGCCCGCGCACCCTTGGGGCTGGTGCCGAGCGCGGCGACGACGTCGGCCGCGGTCAGCACCATGCACCGGGGCAGCAACTCGAGGACGGGCCAGGGCGCCGCGTCAGAGCGCAGCCCGGCGGTTCGCAGCCGGTCCTCCCCAGGTCGCGTGGAGCCGCTCGACGCTGCCGATGAGTTGCTGCTGGGCGCGCCCGGCGCCGCCGACCGCGCAGCGAACCACGCAACCCAGCCGTTGTGGTCACTCATCCGGAACCGGACCAGGCCGCTGGAATAGCCGCCGATGTCAGCGGCGAGCAGCACGCTCACCGGTGGTGGCGTGAGCAGCTGCAGCCGGCGCGTGAGCAACCACAGAACGAGGACCCGGCCAATGCGTCCGTTGCCGTCGGCGAACGGGTGGATGACCTCGAACTGTGCGTGCGCGACTGCGGCCTGTGCGACCGGGTCGATGTTGGTCCGTGCGGTGAAGGTGAGCAGGTCGGCTAGCAGCGTGGCGAGGTCGGAGACCGGCGCGGTCACGAGGTGCGCATCCAGGGGGCTCGTGCCGCCAATCCAGCCCTGCTCGGTGCGAACGTGCCCGACGTGCTCGGCGGGGGTCGGACTGCCGGCCATCAGTGCGTTGTGCCAGGCACACAGGTCGCGGACGGCCAAAAGGCTTCAGGCGCACGCCAGATGGGCCGCCCGCTTGCAATGCGTTCGTCCACGGAGGCGCGCCCCCGTGACCGCCGGATTTCGTGCCGGGTCGCCACTGCCGGTAACCTGAGGGCTCAAATCCGCCGTACCAGCGCATCGGAGCATTCCGCCGTGACCAAGTACGTCTATGACTTCACCGAGGGCAACCGCGACCTCAAGGATCTCCTCGGTGGCAAGGGCGCCAACCTGTCCGAGATGACCAACCTCGGGCTCCCCGTCCCCCCCGGTTTCGTGATCACCACCGAGGCCTGTCGCACCTACCTCGAGAGCGGCAGTTCACCCGCCGAGCTCGAGGCCGAGATCAGCGAGCACATCGCCGCCCTCGAGGCCAAGATGGGCCGCAAGCTGGGTGACGCCGACGACCCGCTGCTGGTCTCGGTCCGCTCCGGCGCGAAGTTCTCGATGCCCGGCATGATGGACACGGTCCTCAACATCGGCCTCAACGACTCCAGCGTCCACGGCCTGGCGAAGCAGGGGGGCCACGCGCGCTTCGCGTGGGACTCCTACCGCCGCCTGCTGTCGATGTTCGGCAAGACCGTCCTCGGAGTCGACGGCGACCTCTTCGAGCATGCGCTGGACGATGCCAAGAAGGCCAAGGGCACCACCAACGACCTCGACCTCGACGAGCACGACTTCCAGGCCCTCGTCGAGACCTACAAGGGCATCATCCGCGACAACACGGGCACCGAGTTCCCGCAGGACGCGCGCACCCAGCTCGACTTCGCCGTCAAGGCCGTCTTCGACTCGTGGAACGGCGACCGCGCCCGCCTCTACCGTCGCCAGGAGCGCATCCCGGCCGACCTGGGCACCGCCGTCAACATCTGCTCGATGGTCTTCGGCAACATCGGCATGGACTCCGGCACGGGTGTCTGCTTCACCCGCGACCCGGGCAGCGGCGACAGCGGCGTCTACGGCGACTACCTCGAGAACGCCCAGGGCGAGGACGTCGTCGCCGGCATCCGCAACACGCTTCCGCTCGTTGCGCTCGAGGGCATCGACAAGAAGTCGTACGACGAACTCATCGCGATCCTCGCGAAGCTCGAAGCGCACTACAAGGACCTCTGCGACATCGAGTTCACCATCGAGCGCGGCAAGTTGTGGATGCTCCAGACCCGTGTCGGCAAGCGCACGGCCGGCGCCGCTTTCCGCATCGCGACGCAGCTCGTCGACGAGGGCGTCATCGACCTCGACGAGGCCCTCAACCGCGTCTCGGGCGCGCAGCTCATGCAGCTCATGTTTCCCCGCTTCGACGACGCCGCCCCGAAAGACAAGCTGGCGAAGGGCATCAACGCGTCTCCGGGCGCGGCGGTCGGCAAGGCCGTCTTCGACTCGCACGTCGCCGCCGAGTGGGCAGCGCGCGGCGAGGCCGTCATCCTCATCCGCCGGGAGACCACCCCGGACGACCTCGTGGGCATGATCGCCGCCCGCGGCATTCTCACCAGCCGCGGCGGGAAGACCTCGCACGCCGCCGTCGTCGCGCGTGGCATGGGCAAGACCGCTGTCTGTGGCGCCGAGGAGATCGAGGTAGACCTCACCGGCAACAAGTTCACGGCCCCCGGTGGCGTGGTCGTCAACCAGGGCGATGTCATCTCGATCGACGGCACGTCGGGCGCCGTCTACCTCGGCGAGGTGCCGGTCGTTGCCAGCCCGGTCGTCGAATACTTCGAGGGCAACCTCGAGGAGGGCAACGGCGACCCACTCGTCGACGCCGTCCACCGCCTCGTCACACACGCGGACTCCGTGCGTCGCCTGGGGGTCCGCGCCAACAGCGACACCCCCGAGGACAGCGAGCGAGCGCGTCGCTTCGGCGCGCAGGGCATCGGCCTGTGCCGCACGGAGCACATGTTCCTCGGCGACCGCCGCAAGAACGTCGAGCGGCTGATCCTCGCGGACGACGACACGGAGCGCGACGCCGCGCTGGCCGAGCTGCTGCCGTTGCAGCGCGAGGACTTCATCGGCATCTTCGAGGCCATGGACGGGCTCCCCGTCACGGTGCGTCTCATCGACCCGCCGCTGCACGAGTTCCTGCCCAACCTCACGGACCTGTCCGTCGAGATCGCGGTCAAGGACGCGAAGGGCGAAGAGGTCACGGCGGCCGACCGCAAGCTCCTCGAGGCTGTGCAGCGCCTGCACGAATCCAACCCGATGCTCGGCCTTCGCGGCGTGCGCCTCGGGCTCGTCATCAAGGGCCTGTTCGCCCTGCAGGTCCGCGCGATCGCCGAGGCGGCGGCCCACGTCATCAAAGCCGGCGGCAACGCGGAGCCCGAGATCATGGTCCCGCTCGTCGGCGCGATCCAGGAGCTCGAGAGTGTCCGCGAGGAGGCCGAGGGCATCCTCAGGCAGGTCGAGTCGGAGACGGGCATCGCCGTTCCGGCCAAGATCGGCACGATGATCGAGGTGCCGCGGGCGGCGCTCACCGCCGGTGCGATCGCCGAGCAGGCCGACTTCTTCTCGTTCGGCACCAACGACCTCACGCAGATGACGTGGGCGTTCAGCCGCGACGATGTCGAAGGCGCGTTCTTCGGCACATACATGGACCTCGGCATCTTCGGCGTCAGCCCGTTCGAGACGATCGACACGGAGGGCATCGGGCGCCTCGTCGAGATCGCCTGCAAGGAAGGTCGGGCCACCAAGCCCGACCTCAAGCTCGGCGTGTGCGGCGAGCATGGCGGTGACCCCGAGTCGATCCACTTCTTCGACACGGTGGGCCTCGACTATGTCTCCTGCTCGCCGTTCCGCGTGCCGGTCGCCCGGCTCGAGGCCGGCCGAGCGTCGATCGCGACGTCGGGCAGCGACACCCGCTGAGGCGCAGATGACGCGCAGGAGAGGGAGTCGTGACCGAGCCCGTCGCCCGCCAGCCCCGCGCCCGGGGAGGAGCCATTCGCGTCACGTTGCGGTGGCTGCGCCGCGCGGTGAGCGCGGTGGTGGTGTTTTCCGTGCTCGTCATCGGGACCACCGCCGCCCGGGTGTGGGAGGAAGCGCGACGTGACGCCCGACCGGTGAGCGACGTGATCATCGTGCTCGGCGCCGCGCAATACAACGGCGAGCCGTCCGGCATCCTCGCGGCCCGCCTCGACCATGCGGCCCAGCTCTACAGGGGGAAGGTGGCGAGTCACATCCTCACCCTCGGCGGCGGCAAGCCGGGGGACCGCACGACGGAGGGCGCCGCCGGGAGGGCCTACCTGGTGCAGCACGGGGTGCCGGCGAGCGTCGTTCTCGCCGTGCCCAGTGGCACCAACACCTACCGCAGCCTGGCCGACGCCCACCAGCTGATGGCCGACAACCACTGGTCGTCGGCTGTCATCGTGACGGACCCATGGCACGCCCTGCGGGCACGGACCATGGCCGAGGACCTCGGCATCGACGTGCACGTCTCGCCGGTCAACAGCGGCCCCGTCGTGCAGACGCGTGGCACCGAGCTGCGCTACGTCACGCGGGAGACGTTCGCGTTCCTGTGCTACTCGCTGTTCGGCGGCCGCTGCGAGACCGGGCCGGCGGCAGCATGACGACGGCCATCGGGTACGACGACCGGGACGTCGCGCGGCTCGTGCCCGAGCCGGCCAAGGACACGCCCGTGCGGCGCTCACCGTTCGAACGCGATCGCGCCCGGGTCCTGCACAGCGCCGCATTGCGCCGCCTCGCCGGCAAGACGCAGGTCGTCGGTGTCGGCGAGGACGACTTCCCGCGCACGCGGCTGACGCACTCCCTCGAATGCGCCCAGATCGGCCGGGGGCTCGCCGAGAGCCTCGGCGCCGATCCGGACGTCGTCGACGCCGCGTGCCTCGCGCACGACCTCGGCCACCCGCCCTTCGGACACAACGGGGAAGAGGCCCTCGACGAGGCGGCGACAGCGTGCGGAGGCTTCGAGGGCAACGCTCAGAGCCTGCGCATCCTCGTCCGGCTCGAGGCGAAGGCCCTCGCCGGCGACGGCTCGCCCGCCGGCCTCAACCTGACCCGCGCGACACTCGACGCGGCGACGAAATACCCGTGGGCCCGCCGCAGCGGCGACCGTAAATACGGTGTCTACGCAGAGGATGCGGCCGCTTTCGAGTGGCTGCGCGCGGGGGCTCCCGGCGGGGTCCGCTGCCTCGAGGCAGAGCTGATGGACTGGGCCGACGATGTCGCCTATTCGGTGCACGACCTCGAGGACGGCCTGCATGCAGGCCATGTCCAACTCGAGGGGTTCCGCGACCCGGGCGAACGGGCGGCGGTGTGCGCGACAGCGGCTTCCCTTTACAGCGCGCGCAGCGCCGACGAGCTGGCCGAGGTCTTCGACCGGCTCCTCTCCCTTCCGTACTGGCCCTTCGGTTACGACGGCAGTCCACGCGCCCTCGTCGCCCTCAAGCGGCTGACGAGCGAGCTCATCGCCCGCTTCAGCGTCGCGGCCGTGACCGCCACTCGCGCCCGGCACGGCGACGGTCCGCTGACGCGGTACGCCGCCGACCTCGTCGTGCCGGACGACATCCGCGCCGAGTGCGCCCTGCTCAAGGCCGTCACCGCGCACTACGTCATGTCGCGCGCCGATCTCCTGGCGGTGCACGTGGAGCAGCGCCTCGTCATCGGCGGGCTGGTCGGCGCGCTTGTCGACCATGGGCCGGAGGCGCTGTCGCCCGCCCTGGCCCCGGCCTGGCACGCGGCGGCCGACGATGCCGGCAGGTTACGAGTGGTCGTCGATCAGGTGGCGTCGCTGACGGACGCCTCCGCGCGTGCGTGGCACGCGAGCCTGGCCGGCCTGACACGCTGAGGAGGAGGTTACGGCAAGGTCGACGCGCGACGCGCTGGCCAAATGCGTGACGAGACGCCGCTTGCGGCGCACAGTGGAGCGGACGTCGAGACAGGGAGGCCGCCGGATGCGCCGAGTGTTGCTGGGTTCCGCGGTGATCCTGCTGCTCGCGACCGGCTGCAGCGGCAGCGGCAGCAAGGCATCGACATCGGTCTCGCCGGCCTCGATCAGCAAGTCGCCGAGCGGGAGCGCGTCGTCCACCGCCACGGCTACGTCGAGCTCGAAGGCGCCGATCAAGGCCAAGCCACCGGTCGGTTGTGACAGTGTCGTGAAGGCGACGGGAGCCAAGCTCCAGAACGGCACCATCCGCGACGCGGACGTGCTGGCGACATTCAACGCCTGCGCCACGATGGCTGAGTTTTCCAAGGCCACGATCAACTCGCCCGGGCTCGTCGACCTGTCCTCGACGGACGCGCTGACGTTCGTGAAGAAGGCGTGCGGCTCCAACCCTTCCCTGCGCACGAGCAAGCTGTGCCGGGCGGCCGGCGCGACGGTCGCCGCCTCCCCGTCCTCAGGTCTCTGACTCAGCAGTCGATGCGGCACTTCGGGACATCGCCGTTGGCGGCGTGCGCCGCCGCGACCGCAGCGCGGGGGGACCGGCCGACCCCGGTCCGCCAGCTGTTGAGGTAGCTGTACGGCGAGATCCACCCGCGGCGGACCCACCAGATGCCGCCCGCGGTCGGCCACGAGATACCGAAATGCACGTGCCTGCCGATACCGCGGGCATCGCCCGTGTTGCCGACCGTCCCGAGGAGGTCCCCCGCGTCGACGCGCGCGCCGGGCGAGATGCCCGCTGCGACCGATGTCAGGTGCGAGCCGTAGTAGCGGACACCGTCGTCCCCGACGATCGCCACGAAGAGCCCGCCGCGGTCCGCCCCGTCGTTGGTCGAGGACTTCCATCTGTCGCTGTAGCCGACCTCGTCCACCGTGCCGGTCGTCGCGGCGACGAAGTGGCAGCCACGAGCGGCGAAGATGTCGGTGGCCGGGTAATCGTGGTGCGAGCTGCCGTAGGAGACGGAGCAGCCGGCGATCGGGAACGCGTAGGCGCCCGCGGCGACTGGATCCGCCGGCGTCGGCGTCGGGCTGTGCGTCGGCGTCGGGCTGTGGGTCGGCGTCGGGCTGTGCGTCGGCGTCTTGCTGGGGCTGGGCGCGTCCGTGGGGCCGGGCGCGTCCGTCGCGCTGATCGTGTCGCCCTGGCTCGCGGTCGCCTTCCCGCTGACCGGCGCCTTGGGGGCAGCGGGCCGCTTCGTCGTCCGCGGCTTTCTCGAGGGCCTCGTGCCGGCGGCAGCGTCCGACGTGCTCGGCGAGGCCGCGTCCGACGCCTGCCCGGTCGCGCCGACCGCCGCGTCGCGCGGAGTCGACATCGGTGCGGACGTGCAACCGGAAGCGAGGAGGGCAGCGGTGAGGAGAAGGCCGGAAATCTGGACGGAGCAGGGCACGCAGGGCAGCTTACGGGCCGGCGCCTTCCCCGGCGGTCGTTTGCCCGAAACCGGCTGTCCACCGCGTCGACGGCATCGGCCGGGGGGGTGGGCGGCAGCGCCGTACACTCTCGATGTTCCGCTCTCACCCCCCAAGCCGGGCGCGTGTCAGGCGGAGCGACCCATCGCTGCAGGGAGCCCCTGCCGGACCGTGTCGTGCGGAGGTGTTGACCGCAGGTGGCAGGCCGGATTCGCGACGAGGACATCGCGCAGGTGCGTGAGCGGTCGCCCATCGCCGACATCGTGGGGGAGCGCCTCCAGCTGCGCAACGCGGGCGGCGGCGAGCTCAAGGGGCTCTGTCCGTTCCACGACGAGAAGTCGCCGTCGTTCCACGTCGCCCCCGCCCGCGGCTTCTACCACTGTCTGGCCGGCGAGACGGAGGTTGTCACCTGGGACGGCACCCGCCCCATCAAGGAGCTCGCAGGCGGCACTCACCGGGTGCTGAACCGGGATGGGCGGTGGGTCGACGCGCCGTTTCGGTCCTTCGGTGTCCAGCCACTCCTGACGTTGACACTCACCCGCAACTCGCAGCGCAAGATCGTTCACGCAACTTCTGAGCACCGCTGGTTCGTCAACGCCGGCGACGGTCGCGCGACCATCACGACAGACCTCGTGCCGGGTCAGTCGCTCGTCTCCGTGCACGCGCCGTCTTCCCGCACCGACATGAGTGACTGGATCGTGGAATCGGTGGAGAACACCGAGCGCTTGGAGGAAGTGTTCTGCGCCGTCGTGGAGGACGGCCACGCCTTCGTTCTGGAGGACAACCTCCTGACGGGCAACTGCTTCGGCTGCGGCGAGGGCGGCGACGTGATCACGTTCCTGCAGAAGGTCGAGCACCTCAGCTTTTCCGAGGCCGTCGAGCAGCTCGCCGGCCGAGCGGGCATCGAGCTCCGCTACGAGGAGGGCAGCGCGGCCCTCGGCAAGGAGAAGGGCCAGCGCAGCCGGCTCGTCGCCGCCCACGCGGCGGCAGCGGAGTTCTACAGCGGGCAGCTCGCGACCCCCGAGGCGATCGCCGGCCGGCGCTTCCTCGCCGAACGCGGTTTCGACGGCGACGCGGCGATCCGCTACGGAGTCGGCTACGCGCCGAAGGCGTGGGACACCCTCACGGTTCACCTGCGCAGCAAGGGATTCCACCCCGATGAGCTCACGACGGCGGGTCTGGCCAAGCCGGGTCAGCGCGGTCCGATCGACCGCTTCCGCGGCCGCCTCGTATGGCCGATCGCCGACATCAGCGGCGACATCATCGGGTTCGGTGCCCGCAAGTTGTACGACGACGACAACGGCCCCAAATACCTCAACACCCCCGAGACGCCGCTGTACAAGAAATCCTCGGTGCTCTACGGCCTCAGCCTCGCCAAGAGCGACATCGCCAAGCGCCAGCAGGTGGTCGTCGTCGAGGGCTACACGGACGTGATGGCCTGTCACCTCGCGGGCGTCCCGACAGCCGTGGCGACCTGCGGCACCAGCTTCGGCGAGGAGCACATCCGCGTGCTGCGCCGGCTGCTCATGGACCAGGCGGAGCACAGCGGCGAGGTCATCTTCACCTTCGACGGCGACGCGGCGGGGCAGAAAGCGGCGCTGCGCGCGTTCGCGGACGAGCAGAAGTTCGTCATGCAGACGTTCGTCGCCGTGACGCCCGGCGGGCTCGACCCGTGCGAGCTGCGGCTCGCCAAAGGCGACGCGGCGGTGCGCGACCTGGTCGCCGGCCGGGTGCCGTTGTTCGAGTTCGCGCTGCGCACGACGATCGAGAAGTTCAATCTGGAGACCACCGAGGGCCGGCTCTCGGCCCTCGATGCCGCCGCTCCGATCGTCGGTGGCATCCGGGACCGCGGCCTGCGGCAGCGCTATGCCGTCAACCTCGACCGCTGGCTCGGCTTCATGGACGAGCAGTTCGTCCTGCAACGGGTGCTCGAACACGCGAATGACCAGCCGGCCGGCACCCGCAGGGCGGCGGCCGTGGTCAAGGCCGCGCCGGATCCACGCGACGCCGGCCTCCTCGTGGAGCGGGAGACGCTCAAGCTGGCGCTCCAACGGCCCGCCATGATCGGCCCACGGTTCGACGCCCTCGAGGCGGACGTCTTCACCGCCCTCGCCTACGAGGCGGTTCGCGACGCGATCCTGGCCGCCGGGGGGTGCGGGGCCAGCACCGGCGGCGGTGCCTGGGTGGCCGCCGTGGCCGCCGCCGCCGACGACGACGTGACGAGGAGCCTGGTCACCGAACTGGCCGTCGAGCCGCTCCTGTCCGGCAACGGCGTCGACGACCGTTACGTGGGCGAGCACGTCGCCCGCATCCAGGAGCTCGCCGTCACGCGCCAGGTCGTCCGGATCAAGTCACGTCTGCAGCGGGTCAATCCGGTGGACCAGGCCGACGACTACAACAAGCTCTTCGGCGAGTTGATCGCGCTCGAGGGCTTCAAGAAGCGCCTGCGTGAGCAAGCGATCGACGGGCTGTGAGCCTGCGTTCTACGGTCACGGCCGCCAATTTCGCGCCGATGACGCAAACTGAGACCATGGACGACGCCACCAGCCCCGGTGCGCGCGCCAGGTTCGACGAAAGGCCGATCCCACAGTGAGTCCCACAGCACTGCCTCGCGAGGCGCAGGTCGACGAGGTCAAGGACCTGATCACCCGGGGTAAGGAGCAAGGCTTCCTCACGTCCGAGGAGATCGGACTGGCCCTCACGGCCGCCGAGCTGCCGCCCGAGCAGACCGACGTGATCCTCAAAGTCCTCGCCGACGAGGGCATCGAGGTCGTCGAAGGTGGCGACGAGGAGGAGGAGGACGACCGTCCCGCGCCCGGCAAGCGCCGCGCCGACGAGGAGGTCTCGCTCAAGGCGCCGACCAACGACCCGGTCCGCATGTATCTCAAGGAGATCGGCAAGGTCCCGCTCCTCACCGCCGAGGAAGAGGTCGACCTCGCCAAGCGCATCGAGGCCGGCCTGTTCGCTGCCGAGAAGATGGCCACGGCGACCAAGAAGGTCAGCGACAAGATGCGCCGGGAGTTCGACTGGATCGAGCGCGACGGTGAGGTCGCCAAGCGCAAGCTCGTCGAGGCCAACCTGCGACTCGTCGTCTCGATCGCCAAGCGCTACGTCGGGCGCGGCATGCTCTTCCTCGACCTCATCCAGGAAGGCAACCTCGGCCTGATCCGGGCGGTCGAGAAGTTCGACTACACGAAGGGTTACAAGTTCTCGACGTACGCCACCTGGTGGATCCGCCAAGCCATCACGCGGGCGATAGCCGATCAGGCGCGCACCATCCGCATCCCCGTCCACATGGTCGAGACGATCAACAAGCTCGTCCGCATCCAGCGCCAGCTCCTGCAGGACCTGGGCCGCGAGCCCACGCCGGAGGAGATCGCGAAGGAGATGGACCTCACGCCCGAGCGCGTGCGCGAGATCCAGAAGGTCTCCCAGGAGCCGGTGTCGCTCGAGACTCCGATCGGCGAGGAAGAGGACTCGAGCCTCGGCGATTTCATCGAGGACTCCGACGCTGTCGTGCCGGTCGACGCGGCGAGTTTCATCCTGTTGCAGGAGCAGCTCGACTCGGTCCTGCACACGCTCAGTGACCGTGAGAAGAAGGTCATCCAGCTGCGCTTCGGTCTCACCGACGGCCACCCCCGCACATTGGAAGAAGTGGGCCGCGAGTTCGGGGTGACCCGCGAGCGCATACGGCAGATCGAGTCGAAGACCCTCTCGAAGTTGCGGCACCCCTCGCGCTCGCAGAAGCTCCGCGACTACCTTGAGTAGGCCCTCATCCCGCCGCGTCGCCGCAGACCTCTTGGCATCGACCGCACAACCCGAGGGCGACCCACGGCGCACGTTGCCTAGGCGAGTCACGCCGACCGCGCACTCAGGTCGTCGCCGGGCTGGCCGATAGAGGAGGGCGGCACGCTGCCGCCGCCCATGTCTGGAGGAACCCTTGCGCGCCTTGTCCCGCGGTCTGTCGTTTGTCACGGCTGCCCTCGCATCGACGGTCGGCGTCGTCGCTCTCGCCGCGCCCGCGAACGCCATCATGGCGCCGTCGTACATCACGGGAGTCGCCGACGGGTCGACGTACGACATCGCTGCCGTCCCGGCGGCGGGGTGCGCTCCCTACAACGGGGCGGTGGGCGCAATCAGCACGACGACGGGCACGCCGGTCGTCGACGGCACGGGCACCACGACTACCGACCACTCGGTGACGTGCTCGTACTCGGGCGTCATGATGATGATCTTCATGCCCGGCATGCCGCCGTGGCCCATGCCGTGGAGCCACCAGGAGTACGCCAGCTACTCCACGACCCAGGCCCCCGCCCAGCTGGTCCCGGTGGTGCCCGTCGCGACGGCGTCCATCAGCGTGCCTGCACCGATCACGGTTGTCGCCGACAGCCCGAACGGCACCACCGTCAACTTCGCGCTCAGCGGCACCGGCTCGTTCGGTTGCAGCATCTCCTCCGGCAGCCTCTTCCCGATCGGCACCTCATCGGTGGCGTGCAACGCGTGGGACGGGGCGTCGACCGTGACGCGCACCTTCACCGTCACCGTGACGGACCCGGCCGTGATGACGCTGCGGACCCCGCGGTCGATCACGGTCACCAAGCGGGCCGGCAACGCCCGCGCCAAGGTCTCCTTCGGCGTGGCCGGCAACGACTCGCTCGACGGCGCGCTTGCCGTCTCCTGCAATCACGCGAGTGGCTCGACGTTCGCGGCCGGCACCACGACAGTGACCTGCACCACGACGAACAGCCGGGCCAAGACCCTGAGCCGGTCGTTCGCCGTGCACGTTCTGGCACGCCGCTAGCCCTCGCGCGCACCAACAAGCACCGCACGGCAGGGGAGCCCGCTCCCCGCCGTGCGGCGCTTTCGTCGTACGACGACGCAATCGGTTGAGGCGACAGCCGCGGGCTGGCAGACTGCCTCTCCGTGTCCTACGCCGTGCTCGACGCCCGCGGGCTCGTGAAGGACTACAAGCGCGGCCGGGCGGTGGACGGCATTGACCTGACGGTCTCGGAGGGCGAGCGCGTCGGCCTGCTCGGGCCCAACGGCGCGGGCAAGACAACGACCCTCCTCATGTGCCTCGGGGTCGTCCGTCCCGACGCCGGTGACGTGCGGCTCGCCGGCCAACTGCTGCCGCGGCACCGCGCCGCCGCCATGCAGCAGGTCGGGTTCGCCGCCGGTTACCTGCCGCTGGCGGAGCGGATGCGCGTCGGCGAATACCTGCGCCTGTTCGCCGGCATGTACGGCATGCGCAACGCGGCCGCCGTCATCACCGCCGGCCTCCAGCACTTCGGCATCGCCCACCTCGAGTCCGCCATGTCGACAGAGCTGTCCAGCGGTCAGCGCACGCTGGTCGGGATCGTGAAGGCGACGCTGCACCGGCCGCGGTTGCTCGTGCTCGACGAGCCCACGGCGTCGCTCGACCCGGACGTGTCGCTCCGCGTGCGCACGGGGCTGCAGGAGTTGTGCGAGACCACCGGCGCCGCCCTGCTCGTGACGAGCCACAACATGACCGAGGTCGAGCGGCTCTGCGAACGCGTCGTCTTCGTCAGCGCCGGCCGCGTCGTGGCGAACGGCACCGTGGCGCAGGTGCAGGAGCAGTTCGGCCGCGCAGACCTCGAAGGCGTTTTCCTTCATCTCGCCGAGGAACGTGACCGCCTGCGGGACGAGGCACGTGAGGAAGGGCGACCCGTCACATGACGCCGGCCGATGTCGGGGACGTGCAGCTGCGCAGTGGCGCCTCCGCGTCGTGGCACCGCATCACCACCATCAGCTGGCGGCACGCGGTGGTCCTCGTGCGGAGCCCCCACCGCTACTTCGACGTCGCGCTGTGGCCGGCTGTCGACACCCTGCTCTTCGGCGCGATCGGTGCGTTCTTCGCGCGCAACTCGGAGGTCGCCGGAGCCACCGCGCTGCGCTACCTGCTCATCGGCGTGGTGCTCTGGCACGTCGTGTATCAGGCGCAGATCAGCCTCTCGACCGGATTCATGGAAGAGACCTGGTCGCGCAACGTGCTCTCACTCGCGGTCACGCCGCTCGCGCCGTGGGAGTACATCGCGGGGGTCGTCCTGTTCGGGCTGTTCAAGATGCTGATCGGCGTCGGCGGTGTGGTGGCCATCGCCGTGGCGGCGTACAAGCTCGATCTTGGCACGTTGACGATCGGCATCGTGCCGATCGTGCTGCTGCTGATGGTGTGCGGGTATGCGATCGCCTTCGGCGTGATCGGCCTGATGCTCCGTTACGGCAGCGGCGCCGAGGCGTTCGCGTGGGGGATCCTTTTTGTCGTCATGCCGTTGTCCGGCGTCTTCTATCCGGTGACGGCGTTGCCCGGCGTCGTCCAGCCGCTGAGCAATCTGCTCCCGACGACGTACCTGTTCAGCGCCGGCCGCACCCTCACCGAGACCGGGGTGCTGCCGAGCCGCACGATGCTGCTGGCAGTGCTGTCGACGCTCGCGACGGCGGCGCTCGCCGTCGCCTACTGCATGTGGATGATGCGGCTGTTCCGCCGCCGCGGCTACATCACGCGGTGGTCCTGACGCGGGATCAGCCGGCCGCGTGCGCGAGCGTCCAGTCATCGCCGACGCGAGCAGCATTGTCGTCGACGTACCGGAACGCCCGGCCCACCCACTTTCGGGTGAGGCCGGGCGTGCACGGGTCTGAGCGCCGCAGCCGAGGCATGGAGCTAACCCTTGGCTTCATACACGATGTGCATGGCGCGTTCCTCCGCGCTGAACCCTCCGCCGTCCGTGCCGACATCGCCGCCGATCATGTCCGCGTCGATGTCCTCGCCGAGACCCTCGTCGATATCGACGAGGCGGCCGACGGATTCCTCTCGATCGGTCGGATACGGGTTGTCGCTGTTTTCCTCCTCGCTGGCCGGCTCATCGACAGCCGCCAGCACCTCGGGCTCTTCGTGGGACAGCCGCACATCGAGCGGCTCCCCTTGCATCTCTTCTAAGGCCGTGGTGCCCCAGGCATCCACAGCGATCGGCTCATCACCGGGGACCATCAACTCATCCTGTGGGTCGCCGGTGATCTGCTTGCCGGGCAGGACGTCGTCGGTCGCGGGCAGACCCGCTTCCTCGTACGGGTCAGCAGCGGACCCGAATCGCTCACTCATGTCGACCTTCCGGTGGTGGCGCCTGTCCGACGTGCGCGCGCGGAGTGACTCAGGACGGTGAGGAGCTGGAGTCATCGACGCCCGCATACGCCGGGTAGGGCGAGACTCCACTCGAGTCATCGGCGTCCTTGGAGGTGCCGAGCTTGTCGGTGACGGTGCTTTTGGCCGACTCGTAGACCCCGGTCGCCTTCGACTGGACGATCCCGGCCTTCTCCTGCACCATCGGGTTTTCCCAAGCAGCCTGCCACTTCGACAGGATCTGTTCGTAACGCTCGCGGCCGGCCTTCGAGCCCAGCACGTAGCCAGTCCCCAGACCGACGAGCAGCATGGTCTTGCGCATGGTGTCCTCCCTTGATCACGTGCTCGGATGTCATCGCCCTACCCGATGCAGGCACGGCTAGTCGCGCGGCTTTCGACCACCCGTGGCGGAGGTCTGGCCTGCGCCGCGCCGACCCGTGTTGTAGGGTGATCGACGCAGCTGCCAGGCGCGCCGGGCGGCCAGCGATCCCGCGTAGCTCAATTGGCAGAGCAGCCGGCTGTTAACCGGCAGGTTTCTGGTTCGAGTCCAGACGCGGGAGCTCGGAGAAGGCCGTCGGCGGTGCCGACGGCCTTCCGCACGTGACGGACGCGGTCGGCGCTTCGCTAGAGTGCCCCCGATGCCCGCAGCGCTCGGGGCAGCTGCACGGGGCGGTAGCTCAGTTGGTCAGAGCAGGGGACTCATAATCCCTTGGCCGTCGGTTCGAGCCCGACCCGCCCCACTCGCGCAGCACGTTGTCAGCGCACCCACCTGCGGCGCGGAGTGGTCAGCGGCGCAACTGTGGGTAAGGCTGCGCATATGTCCGAGATTCCCAGCACCGCTGTCGGCCCGGCTGACATGATCCTCCCCGTCATCCTGTTGTCGCACCGCGCCCCCGTCACGTTCGCTCGCGACGAGGCCGGCGAGCGGGTCGTCGGTCGTGGTGCCGGTGGCCTGGTCACCGCGTTGATGGGACTTGCCGAACAATTCACCGACACGGTGTGGGTGTGCGCCGCCGACTCGGCTGAGGATCGCGCGGTCGTCGACGAGAACGACGGAAACTCGTTCGACGTCTCCGGCCCGCATGGGGACCAGCAACTGCACCTGCGGATGGTGCCCATCGATCCGGACGTGCAGGAGAAGTTCTACGGGATCATCGCGAATCCGTTGCTCTGGTTCATCCAGCACGGCCTCTACGGGTTGGCCACTGCGCCCGACCTCACGCAGCGGGATCACGACGCCTTCGTGACGGGATACCTGGCCGCCAACGAGCACTTCGCCGACGCCGTCGCGGACGAGGTGGACAGGCGCGGCGGACGAGCCATCGTGATGCTGCATGACTACCACTTCTACGTGGTCGCCTCGTTCGTGCGGCACCGTTGCCCCGAGGTCGCCATGTCGCTGTTCGTCCACATCCCGTGGCCGGGCCCCGACAACTGGACCGTCCTGCCGCCCAGCATGCGCGACCCCATCTTCGCTGGGCTCCTCGCCAACGACGTCGTGGCTTTCCACACCGACCGGTTTGCCCGCAACTTTCTTCTCTGCGTCCAGGAGCACCTCGGCCTAGAGGTGGACTGGTCCGACATGAGCGTCCAGGTGGGCGGCCGCCGCGTGCGGGCCCGCAGTTACCCCATCTCCATCGACGTCGCCGCACTCCGCGCTGTGGCGGGCTCGCTCGCTGTGCAGTCGCACGTCGATGTGCTCACCGCCCAATTCGGCCTGCCCGACCGTCAGCTGATCCTGCGTGTCGACCGGACCGACCCCTCCAAGAACATCGTGCGTGGGTTTCGTGCCTATGACCGGATGCTGGAGATTCATCCCGAGATGAGGGGACGTGTCGTCTTTCTCGCGATGTTGCAGCCCAGCCGCCAGGACGTGAGCGAATACGCCGACTATCTGCAACAAATCGGCGGGGTCGTCGCGGAAGTCAATGCGCGGCACGGGGGCGACGGTTGGCAGCCGATCGACCTGCGGCTCGACAACGACTTCGAATTCGCGGTTGCGGCATACCGCGTGTGCGACGTGCTGCTGGTCAACGCCCTCGCAGACGGGATGAACCTGGTCTCGAAGGAGGCCGTCGTCGTCAACGAGCGAGATATGGTGCTGGGTCTGTCCGAGAACACGGGGGCGTTCGCCGAGCTCGGTGAGCACGCGGTGACGCTCTACCCGTTCGACATCGAACAGCAGGCCGACGCGCTGGCCGAGGCGCTGTCCATGCCGCTTGCGCAGCGTCGTGCACACTTGCGTGAGGCCGCGCAGGTGGTGGTTGCGAACGACGTCCAGCAGTGGTTGTCAGCACAACTCAACGACCTTCGGGCATTGCGCGGACATGGTGTTCCACGCTTCACTCCTTAACGAGGTGTGCCAGTGATAACTGTCAGTGTCGTCAGTTTGAAGGGCGGCGTCGGAAAGACGAGCGTCGTCCTCGGTCTCGCCGGAGCCGTGCAGGCGGTTGGGTTGCGGGCGCTCGTGGTCGATCTGGATCCGCAGGCCAACACGAGCATGATTCTCGGATCCGACCAGGCCGACTTCACGATGAACGATGTCCTCGCCGACGGCGGCCCCGGTGTCATCGCCGACGCGATCCAGGAAAGCGGCTGGGGTCCCGGCGTGGACGTGGTCCCTTCGGAGTTGACCCTCGAGCGCCGCAACACGGACACGGGGGACCGTCTCGAATACCGCTTGCGGCGAGCCATGGAGGGTGTGCGCGGCTATGACCTCGTGCTCTTCGATTCGCCGCCGGCTCTCAATTCGCTCGCGGTCAACGGTCTGACGGCTTCGGACCGCGCGTTGGTCGTGACCGAGCCGACGGTGTTCTCCGTCGTCGGAGCGCAGAAGGCACTCGACGCCGTCGATGTCGTACGACGCAATTTCAATCCTCGGCTGCGGCCCGCGGGTGTCGTCATCAACAAGGCGCGCCGATCGGCGGAGCATGAGTTCCGCATCGATGAGCTCCGACAGTCTTACGCTGATCTCGTCTGGCTGCCGGCCATCCCGGACCGGTCGGTCACCTTCCAGGCGCAGGGAGCGTTCGTGCCTGTTCAACGGTGGAAATCTGCCGCCGCAGAGGAGCTCCGCGTCGTATATGCGGATTTCCTCGATCGCTTGCTGTCAATGGCCCCGCGTCGTCGCTAGCCGAAAGGACGAATCATGCCGTCAAACCCTCCACCCCGAAGGGCTCTGCGTAAATCGACGGACGCCGGCGTGAGCCCGGCGTCGCCTCGTGCGCGCAAAGCCACAACCGCTGTCGCCCGCCGACTGACATCGGCCGCCGATGCAGCCGAGGCTGCTGTCGACGAGCTTTCCGCCGGGACTCCCGTTCGGAAGGCCGCGGGCAAGAGGGCGGCCGCTAAGAGGACAGCCGCTAAGAAGGCAGCCGCTAAGAAGACGACGACGCGGAAGGCCGCGGCGAAGAAGGCCGCCACTACCCGCAAGGCCGCCGCGAAGAAGGCCGCCACCGCGCGCAAGGCCGCGGCAAAGAAGACGACGACGCGGAAGGTGGCCGCGAAGAAGGCCGCCACCACGCGCAAGG
>CAXSDE010000002.1:138097-147217 GCA_964236265.1 uncultured bacterium | reverse complement strand
CGGATCAGAAGGTTGCAGGTTCGAATCCTGCCGAGCGCACCAGTCACCTCTCCGCGATGTCGCGCCGCCGCGCGGGCCAGCCTCTCGGGGCTGTCGCGTTTTCGCCCCAGGGCAGGGCGCCTGACACTCCGACACGCTGCGTGACGGGGGCCGGGTGCATTTGTGAATCGGCCCTCCGCTCCGAGATACTGCTCGTCCATCCGGGCCGGCAGTCACGAAGGACGACATGAACCCGCACACACTCACGCTCCCTCCGCGGCGCGCCCTCGCGGCAGCGCTCCTGTCGACGGCGTGCATCGCCGTCGTCGTTGGGCCGACGCCCATTGCCAACGCCGCGCCGTTCGCCAGCCCGGTCGGCCTGCAACGTCCGTCGCCGACCAACACCACCCCGGACATCGCCTTCGCCGCGAACGGCACCGCGACGGCGGTGTGGGTCAGCATCGACAGCTATGGCCACGAGCGGATCTACGCGGCGACGCGGGGCAAGAGTTCGGCCTCGTGGAGCGCCGCCCAGGCCGTCTCGCCCCGCTACGCGACTTTCCACTCCAACAGTTCGGATGCAGCATCGCCGACCCTCGCCGTGGCCGCTGACGGCTCAGCCGTCGTGACCTGGCTGGACCGCAACCGCCGCGCATGGATGCAGCGTCGCGCTGCCGGCACCCGCTCCTGGAGCGCGCCGGTGCGGCTCTCACCGACCGGCCGGGTGCTCACCGAGAAGCCCGTCGTCGGTGCCGACAAGGCGGGCCGGTTCACCATTGCCTTCGTCACGACGATGCCGGGCGCACCTGCGACGCCGGTCATCAACGTGGACACGGTGTCGCGGACGGGAAGCGTCGCGCGTGCCACCGTGTCCGGCCCTGGCGCCTTCGGCTCGGCGCAGCACCTCACGCTCGGCGTCTCGTCCGCCGGCCTCGTCGGCATCGGGTGGCTCCAGGCGGAGCAGTTCGTCACGCAGGTCCGCGTGGCGACGCGGGCGCCCGGTCACGGGTGGGCGGTGAGCGTCATCGCGTCCATCACCGATGACGGCATCGACAAGGGCGCGTCGGAGGTCTCGACGAATGTGACGGTCCCCGCCGTCGCCGTCTCCGCGTCCGGGGCCGTCGGCGTCACCTGGGTCCGCAACCGCATGACCGCGCGCACGATCGGTCAGAACATCTTCGCGCACGACGTCGTGCGGTCCCGGGTCTACACGTCGTTCCGGCGCGCAGCCGGCTGGTCCACCGCCGCTGCGATCAGCAGCGCCTCGGTGCTGTCCGATACGCCACGTCTTGCCATGAGCGGTGACGGATCCGCTGTTGTCGCGTGGGTGACGTCGCGCATCCCGACCGCGAGCGAGCTGACCACCAACGCGAGCCGCACCTGGCGCGTGACGGTCGCCACCCGCCGGGCTGCCGGCGCCGGCTGGAAGCTCGCGACCGCAGGTGGGCCGACATCGCGCAACCTGCAGCCGTCAGTCGTGCTCGCGGCCGACGCGCACGGACACGCCATCCTCGCCTACACCAGCGAGCCCTCGGGCGTGCCCGGCGCCGACGACCTGTCCACGTCGACCGTCAACGCCCACACCGGCGCTCAGTCCGCCCGCACGGTTGCGCACGCCACGCAGCCGGCGGTGGCCGTCGCCGCCAACGGCACGACGGTGGTCGGCTGGGCTGCGGGCAACTCGCTACACCCCTCGCGCATTCTCATCGCCAAGGGCTGACAGCAACGAGCCAGTGCCGTGCCGCTCCGGACACCCCGGGGCGGCACGGCTCCGAACCGCTTGTGGACGCCCCGGACGCCGACGGCCGCCCGTCCGGTGGACGGGCGGCCGTCGAACGTGATGCGGAGGCTCCGGGATTTGAACCCGGGATGGGCTTGAGACCCAAACCGCATTAGCAGTGCGGCGCCATAGACCGGACTAGGCGAAGCCTCCAACACATTCCTCGCGGAACCGACAAGAGACTACGGCACCCGGCCGTCCGCGCGCGCGGCAGCCTCCGAAGTCGGCGGGCCCGGGTCCGCCGCGCTCGGCCGCTCGCGGTCGCGGTCGCCGGTCGCGGTCGCCGGTCGCGGTCGCGGTCGCGGTCGCCGGTCGCGGTCGCCGGTCGCCGGTCGCAGTTGCCGCGGTCACCCTGGCGTCGGCGTGTAGACGGTCGGCAGACCCAGGATGACGTCGCTCACCCCGTCCGTGAAGAGCGCCACGGGCTCGCCGGCCGGAGCAGGCAACCCGCGCGCGTGCGTGACCGTCTGCTCGCAGCGCGTCAGCGTGGCACTGCGCAACGGCCACGGCCCGTGCTCCACCGGCACGTGGAGCCGGGCGGGGCCGACCGCGGAGTATTGCGAGAATCGCCCGGTCAGCCACGTCTCGTCAGCGCCGGGCGCGATCGGCGGCCCCGCCTGCACGGCGATGTCGTACGACGCCTTCCCGCCCCACCGGTCCCCGGAGTAGGTGAACGCGTCGCCGTCGCGGGTCATGTCCTGGTGCGCCGGGAAGTAGGGCACTCCGAGCAGGCGGCCGCCGGCGCAGACCGACACGTGGTCGCACTCGATCGACAAGAAGTGGACGCCGGTGGCGCCGTCCGGTCCGGTGACGTACGTGCGCAGGTTGGCCTCGAGGATGCCGAGCCCCGGCTGGGCACTGCGCCGGAACGGGATCCCGACCCGCATCTTCAGGACGACCAAGCCCACCCACGCACTCCCGTCGTAGGTCTCCACGGTCAGGCCCGAGGGGAGGAGCCACTGCACGTCGGCAGCGTCGTACCGCCAATGAATGAACGTCGCGTCGAGCCAGTCGTGAGCCTGCAGGACCGGGGTGCGCAGTGTCATGTCGTCAGTCTCCCGCGATCGCCGCGAGGGCGGGAGCGGCAGGCAGCGCCCGAGCGCCCCGTAGAGTCAGATCGCGCATCGGCGCGAGTGTGCAGGAGAGAAGTCGGCAGTGGGCGTGGCAGAGGATTCCGGGAGCGCGATCCCGGGCGGCATCGACCCCGCGCGGCTCGCGGCGGCGCTGCAGGTGCTGGCCGAGGTCGATGCGCTGCCGGTCGAGCACCCCGACGCCGTTGCGGTCCGCCGGGCGACCGCGCGGGTGTTCAAGGTTGCCAAGCAGCAGCGCCGCTCCGACAAGCGCCGCTCGGTCACAGCCGCGGACGAGGCAGTCACGTCGCTTACCGCAACCGGCGCGCCGGACCGCATCGACGACGAGACCCGCGGGATCCCGCTCGCCGTGACCGCGCGGACGCCCGTCGTCGGCGAGCTGCAGCGCCCGCGCGCGTGCTACATCTGCAAGGAGCGTTACACGCTCGTCGACGCGTTCTACCACCAGCTCTGTCCGTCGTGCGCCGCGCACAACCATGCGCGCCGCGACGCGCGCACTGACCTCGCCGGCCGCCGCGCCCTGCTCACGGGCGGCCGGGCGAAGATCGGCATGTACATCGCCTTGCGGCTGCTGCGCGACGGCGCCCACACGACCATCACCACCCGCTTCCCGAACGACGCGATCCGCCGCTTCGCCGCCATGCCCGACAGCGCCGATTGGCTGCACCGCCTGAAGATCGTGGGCATCGACCTGCGTGATCCCACCCAGGTGATCGCGCTCGCGGATGCAGTCGCCGCCGACGGTCCGCTGGACATTCTCATCAACAACGCGGCGCAGACCGTCCGGCGCACACCCGGGTCCTATTCCTCGCTCATCAACGCCGAGGACGGCCAGCTCCCGGCCGGCCCGCTGCCCGAGGTGCTCGTGCTCCACTCGGCGGGACCGGCGCACGCGCTGGGCCCCGGCGAGGCGCCGGACCACCAGGAGATCTCCCCGCACGCCCTCACCGCGCTGGCGCTCACCAGCGGGTCCGCGTCGCTCGAACGGGTGTCGGCCGGGACCGCGATCGACGCCGGCGGCCTCGTCCCCGACCTGGACGCGGTCAACAGCTGGTCGCGCCGGGTGCACGAGGTCGACGCGTTGGAGCTGCTGGAAGTGCAACTGTGCAACGTGACCGCGCCGTTCGTGCTCGTTTCACGGCTGCGGCCGTCACTGGCCGCCTCCCCCGCGCGACGCACGTACGTCGTGAACGTCTCTGCCATGGAAGGCCAGTTCGGCGGCCGACGCTACAAGGGCGCCGGGCACCCGCACACCAACATGGCCAAGGCCGCGCTCAACATGCTCACGCGCACCAGCGCGGAGGACATGTTCGCGGACGGCATCCTGATGACCAGCGTCGACACCGGGTGGATCACCGACGAGCGGCCGCACCCGGTGAAGGCCCGCCTCCACGAGGAGGGCTTCCACGCACCGCTCGACCTCGTCGACGGGGCCGCCCGCGTCTACGACCCGATCGTGCGCGGCGAGCTGGGCGAAGACCTCTTCGGGTGTTTCCTGAAGGACTACGCCAAAACAGCGTGGTGATGGCCGGTCAGCCCTGACTGTCGCAGGGCGGTGCGGCCAACGGATCACGAGCGGAGGCGGTGGGATTCGAACCCACGGAGGGGGTTGCCCTCACCGGTTTTCAAGACCGGCTCCATCGGCCACTAGGAGACGCCTCCTCCGGCAGTCTCCCACGGGCGGCGCTGGGCTCAGTTGCGACCATCGGCGAACAGGGCCACGGACTTGTCGATCCGCCGCTGCCGCGTCTCGGCCGCTTTCGCGCCCTCGATCGCGAGCACGTGCCGGAGCTTGTTGCTGTAGGACAGGCCGTCGAAGTAGGCCCGGGCAGCCGGTGCAGCGTCGAGCGCCGCAGACAGATCTTCCGGTACGACGACCTCGCGGGGGACCGTGTCCACCTCGACGTTCACGTCGAACTCCGCACCCGGCTCGATGCCGGCCAGTGTCCGGTGCTCGTTGCTCATCCCGAGCAGGAACGTGCCACCCATCTTGGCGATGGAGCTGCGGTAGGTGTGGCCGGCGACCGTGACGACGACCTTCGGGTGGCTGCCGGCGCCGAGGCCCTCGACCACCGCCGGGGGCACGACGAAGCCCGCGGCCGTCTTCCCGGTGGACTGCAGCAACGCACGGAATCTCATGTCAGGAGTATGTCGGCGTTGCGCTCACAAGGCGGCGAGTGCCGGCGCCAGCTCCCGCTCGTACCAATCGAGGAAAGACGCCTGGGCGTCGCCGCCGATCTGGCAGAGCGCGACGTGCGTGAATCCGGCGTCGACGAACTCCTTGACCGCCGCCACGTGCGCCTCGACATCCGGGCCGCACGGGATCGCGTCGGCCACGTCATCCGGTGTGACGAACTGGGCGGCGGCCGCGAACCCCTTCGTGCCGGGCAATTCCGCGTTGACCTTCCACGTGAGGCCGAACCAACGGAACTGCTCGTGCGCCCGCTGAATCGCCGCGTCACGGTCGACGTCGTAGGAGATCGGCACCTGTCCGACCTTCGGCTTGCCGGCCCCGCCTGCCGCCTCGAACATCGCGATGAGCTCAGCCTTGGGCTCGACGGCGATGCACACGTCGGCGAGGTCGCCGGCGATGGCGCACGACTGCTTGCCCGACACCGCGATGCCGATCGGCAACGGCTCCGACGGCAGGTCCCAGATCTTCGCCGAGTCGACGTCGAAGTGGGTGCCGCGGCGCGTCACGTAGTTGCCGAGCAGCAGCTCGCTGATGATCTCGACGGCTTCGACGAGCATCTCGTGGCGCTCGTCCACCGACGGCCAACCGCCGCCGACGACGTGCTCGTTGAGCCGCTCCCCCGCGCCCAGCCCGAGGGTGAACCGGCCGTCGGACAGCAGGGCCATCGTCGCGGCCTTCTGTGCGATGACGGCAGGGTGGTAACGGAAGGTCGGGCAGGTCACGTACGTCATGAGTTGCAGCCGCTCGGTCGCCTGGGCGACCGCCCCGAGGATGGACCACGCGTAAGGCGCGTGCCCCTGCTCGTCGAGCCACGGCATGAAGTGGTCGGAGATGACCGCGAAGTCGAAACCCCGTTGCTCGGCGGTGATCGCGTCCCGCACGAGTTGCTTCGGGCCGGCCTGCTCGCACATCAGCGTGTATCCGAATGACGTCATGTGACGCGGGATGCCCCACCGCCGTCGCCGTAAGCCTGCCGTCGTCGTAAGCCTGCCGTCGCCCTGGTACGGGGGGCCGACTTGCACGACAGAGGCGACTTACGCGGAGTGGCGACTCTCGCGGAGGTATGACGGAAGGAGGTCCGTAAGTGCCAGCCCGATCGCAACGTACGCGGGCAAATCGGTGGGCAGAACGGGTTCGTCACTGTGCACGGCGATCGACTCGCCGGCGAAAGTGACCGTCGCCCCGTCGGGCAGGGCGGCCAGCACTTGCGCCATCGCACGCGGGTGCATCAGTGCCTACACGGCTCGGGGGTCCAGCCCGAACGCCCACAGGGAACGGTTGAACGTCTCCAGCTCGAGCTGGACGGCTCTGCGCAGATCCCGCAGCGGAACGCCCTCGCGGCCCGTGATGACAACGAAGGGCAGACTTGCTGCCGGAATGCGGACGGCGCAGACCGTGCGGGTCACCTCGGCATTGACACCGCCGCCCGCGAGAAGAGGGCAATGCTGAGTGAGGACGACGATCCGGCCGTCGCCAGTGTGGGCGATGCCACCCCACGGCCAGGCGACGAACGCGCCTTTGGAGTCCTTCGCCGCGAAGACCGCCGGAGCCGCTGCGCGCGCCCACGCGCCACCCGGCAGTTGGACCTGCATGCCCATCGCGGACATCACCTGCGCAACGTTGCGCGGACCAACGAGACGGCGCCCGGCGCGCCGGGCCCGGGTCCTTCGCCAGCCACGAACTCCCCATACGAGCGCCAGCGACAGGAACACCGATGCGGCGATGGGGGCCCACCACCCGTGATTCGGCGGGCACCTCGCCACGAAGCTGCATCCCGCGACCGAGCCACAGGATCGGGATGGCGATCGCAGTGAGCGTGCGTGACAAGCCACGCAGCCTCCTGTCGAGACGGTGTGCGGCCGGTCGCTCGTCCGCGTCGACTGCCGCTGCCGGCACGCTGGTCAACAGGCCGGGCATCGGCGTCGCAACGTGCGCCCGGCAGGCCCGGCGCAGTGAGCGACGGGTGGCGCGTCGCCCGTAGAGAAGCCAATGCTCCGCGCCGGCCAGAGTTGTCCAAGACTCCACACCGAGTGACTCGGCATCGCGTTCTGTCAGTTGAGCCGGTGGCTGAACCACGAGGACGCGCTTGCCTTGTGGACCAAGCGGTGCGCAACCGGTGCACGAAGGCGTGCATAACCGTCCGTTCCTGGGGACAACCGACCGACTTCTGTGGACGGCGAAAATTGTGAGAAATTCAAGCCGCAAAGGCCTTGTGCGGGCCTTCGCGGGGGACTAGAAATCACTCACGCCACCGGCAACGGAGGCCGCAAGCGAAGACCTCCGACTGACGGTGACCGGGCAACCGGTCCACTGGAAGTGGGAGTCCCGAAAGCGACAGCGGCGGGCAACCGGCGCCGAGCCATCGGGGGCCAAGGGTCGATGTCGCCGGGCAACCGGTGGCGACGCACCGTGGGCGACCGGGCAGCACAGCGACGGGCAACCGACGCAGGTGAGGTCCGGGAGCGAGCCGGAAAGCAGGACCGGGCGACCGGGCCTCGCGGACCGGGGAGCACGTCATTCGCACGCACGCAAGGCTGACACCGAGCGATCGACCCAGCGGGGCAACCCGCCGGACCGTGAGCGACGTGGAGGACGAGCGGGCGGTGGTCTTCATGGCATGGAGCGTCGATCGTGCGGCAACGCGGGGTCGACTGAGGCCCCTGCATCTCATACATGCAGGGGCCTCAGACTTTTTACGCGTTGCGTCGTCCAGGATGGCCTTCCGGACACTGCCGCCCCGTCGCGACACGCGATCAGCCGCCGGGAAGTCAGCGGGGGCCGGGGCAACGGGGACCAGGGCAACGGGGACCGGGGACCGGGGCAACGGGGGATGTGCGTGACTGCGGTCAGGCTCGCTGTTCGCGTGCATGCAGCGCGGCGCCGATGATGCCCGCACTGTTGAGCAGTGCCGCCGGGACGACGGGCGTCCTGACCTTCACGTGCGGCAGCCACTTCTCGCTCTTCTTGCTGACACCGCCGCCGAGGATGAACAGGTCCGGCCAGAGCAGCGCCTCGAGGTGCGACAGATAGGTCGAGACCCTCTTGCGCGCCCAGTCCTCCCAGGACAGGTCCTCCCGCTCGCGCGCCGAGTCCGCCGCCCGCTCCTCGTAGTCGACACCGTCGATCTCCAGGTGGCCGAGCTCGGAGTTGGGCAACAGCGCCCCGTTCAGGAAGACTCCGGTGCCGATGCCCGTCCCGAGAGTCACGACGACGACAACGCCGGGCACATCCTTGCCGGCCCCGAAGCGCACCTCGGCCAGACCGGCCGCGTCAGCGTCGTTGACGGCGACGACGTCGCACCCTGTTGCACCGCTCAGGAGCGCCTCGATGTCGGTGCCGATCCATTCACCGTCGACGTTGGCCGCCGTCATCGCGCGGCCGCCCTTCACGACACCCGGATAGGTCACCCCGAGCAGCCCCGCATAACCAGCCTGTTCGATGACCCGCCCGCACACCGTCGCGACCGATTCCGGTGTCGCCGGCTGCGGCGTCATCACCCGGATGCGATCTCCTGCCAGCGTCCCGGCCGCCACGTCGACAGGCGCGCCTTTGATTCCCGTGCCGCCGATGTCGAGTCCGAACACCATGTCTCCGTTCGTACGAGTCCCGATCGAACCCCCGGCGAGGGCCGTCACCCGACGCGGACGGCGCCCGAGAAGTTGGACCAGATCGGCGCGATGCGGACCACGTCACCGGTGTGCGGCGCGTTGATCATTTGCCCGTTGCCGACGTAGATGCCCACATGATGGTGGTCGGAGTGGAAGAACACGAGATCGCCGGGGCGCAACTCGCTGTAGGGAATGTGGCGGCCCGAGTTCCACTGGTCGCCGGTGAAGTGCGCCAGGTAGACGCCGGCCTTGGCCCAGACGTAGGAGGTCAGACCCGAGCAGTCGAACGTGTTGGGACCATTGGCCCCCCAGACGTAGGTCTTGCCGAGCTCGGAATAAGCCCACTTCACGGCGATCTCGGCCCCGTTGGAGCCGTTGGCCGACGGGTCGGGCTGGGTGTCGCCGTCGCCGGACCCACCGTTGCCGGACCCACCGTTGCCGGACCCACCGTTGCCGGACCCACCGTTG
>CAXSDE010000002.1:52091-137997 GCA_964236265.1 uncultured bacterium | reverse complement strand
CCCACCGTTGCCGGACCCACCGTTGCCGGACCCACCGTTGCCGGACCCACCGTTGCCGGACCCACCGTTGTCGTTGTTGCTGGCCTCGGCCGCAGCTGCTGCGGCTGCTGCTCGCGCCTTGGCGCGCGCGGCTGCCGCCGCCTCGTCCTGCGCCTGTTGACGCGCGAGAGCCTCCGCGGCGGCCTTCAGGGCAGCCTTGCGCCGAGCCAGCTCCGCGGCGGCCTTGCGCGCCGCGGCCCGCTCCGCCTCGACCTTCGCCTTACGCACGAGGCGGTTTTCTTTCGCTGACAACGAGTCGAGGATCGCGACCTGGGCATCGACGGACGCCGCGATGGCGGCCTTGTCGTCGGCGACTCGCGCGGTGACCTGTGTCTGCTCATCGAGAATCTGCTGCGCTTCCACGGCCGCCTCGGCAGCGGCGTGCTTCGCGAGCTCCAGGTCGGCCATGGCGGAGTCCTGGTTGCGGGCGACGAGGCCGAGCGAGTCGAGGCGGTCGATCGTGTCCTGAGCGCTGGCGCCGCTGACGAACGCCGAGAAGTCGGCGACGCCCCCGCCCTGATAGGCGGCGACGACGAACGCGTCCACCTGCTGCTGCTTGACCGCCAGCGCCGTCTGCTCGCGCTCGACCTTGGCCTGCGCGACCGCCAACCGGCGAGTGACGTCGAGCAGCTGCACCCGCGCCTGGTTGTAGAGCTCGGACGCCTGCTCGGCCTTGTCCTCCAGGTCCGTGAGCTGCACGTCGGCGTCGGCGATGTCCTGCTTGACAGCCGCGATCTCCTGCTTGGTGTCGGCGAGAGCGGTCTGCGCGGGCACCGCAACGAGGAGGCCACCAGCACCGAAGGAGAGGGCGAGGACAGACACGAGCAGTCGTCGGCTCGCAGATCGGCGACGGGTCCTCACGTGCGGCAGCTCCCTGTCCGTGACCGCCGGCCGGTTGGCTGACGGGTGCGGGCCCATAAGGCCCTTCGGCCGCGAAGCCGATTTCCCCCACCTGCCTGGGTCCTGTCCCCCCGGAGGCCGGAGGGTTGGGCGGGGCCGTTGCCGCCAAGAACCCTGGCAGGAAGACAACGACCGCGATCAGTCTACCGAGTCGGCGCCCCTCCGGCCGGAGGCAGGGCGAGTCGGTGGACAGCGCCCTTGCGACGGAGGACACCCTGTGCACGCGATCGTGACCGCCGGCGACACCCTCGCGTGGGCACAGGTGCCCGACCCGCGGCCGCCCGGTCCCGGACACGTGCGCATCGCGGTGGTCGCGACCGCCGTCAACCCCGCGGACCTCCTGCAGCGCGCCGGGTCCTACCCGCCGCCACCCGGGGCGAGCGACATCCTCGGCCTCGAGTGCGCCGGCACCATTGACCTGGTAGGCCCCGGGGTCGAGCGCTGGCGGGTCGGCGACCGGGTCTGCGCGTTGCTGGCCGGCGGCGGCTATGCCGAGAAGGTCGTCGTACCGGAACGTCATCTCCTGCCCGTTCCCGACGCCCTGTCCCTGACGGACGCCGCGGCGCTGCCCGAAGCACTGTGCACCGCCTGGTCCAACCTGCGCGCCATCGCTCGGTTGCAGCCGGGCGAAACCGCGCTGGTGCACGGGGGGGCCGGCGGGGTCGGCACGATCGCGTTGCAGGTCGCGCGGCACCTCGGCGCCGCCGCCGTCGTGACGACCGCGCGCCAGGAGCAAGCGGGCAGATGCGCGTCCTACGGCGCCACGCACGTCGTCGACTACCGCACCGGGGATTTCGTCGCCGCGGCGCGGGAGGTCGGCGGGGCGGACGTGATCCTCGACGTGCGGGGCGCGGACTACTTCACGCGCAATGTCGACGCGCTCGCCCTCGACGGGCGCCTCGTCATCATCGGATTGCAGTCGGGCGCCCGCGCGGACGTCAACCTCGCCACTCTGCTGGCCAAGCGCGCCACGGTGTTCGCGACGACGCTGCGCAACCGGTCCGCCAACGTCAAGGGCGACCTCGTCGACGACATCCGTCGCGGCGGCTGGGACGCCGCGACGTGGGACGAGCGGAGTTGGTTGCGTCCCGTCGTGTACGCCGTGCTGCCGATCCGGCGGGCCGCGGAGGCGCACGCGATGGTCGCCGCCGGGGGTCACGTCGGCAAGGTCGTGCTGACGGTCGACTGAGAGCTGTCGCCGATGCGGCCGCGGCGCATCGCTACTGTCGGCAGGATCCCCCGCAGAGAACAGGTGCCTCCCATGACGCAGCAGCCCGCCGACGAGCACGTGGTCCTCGTGGTCGGCCCGGACGGGCAGCCCGTCGCCGACGAGCAACTCGATGTCGACGCCGACCAGGTCGCCCGCGAATTCGTGCAGCAGCCCGCCAAGGTGATGCGCATCGGGTCGATGATCAAAGGCCTGCTCGAGGAGGTGCGCGCGGCGCCGCTCGACGACGCCAGTCGTGCGCGCCTGCGGGAGATCCACGCGAGCTCCATCCGGGAACTGGGCCAGGGCCTGTCGCCGGAGCTCCGCGACGAGCTCGACCGGCTGACCCTGCCGTTCGGTGCGGACGAGATCCCGTCGGACGCGGAGCTGCGGATCGCTCAGGCCCAACTCGCCGGCTGGCTCGAGGGGCTCTTCCACGGCATCCAGACGGCACTGTTTGCCCAGCAGATGGCGGCCCGCGTGCAGCTCGAGGAGATGCGGCGCCGCGCGCTGCCGGCCGCCGCGGAGGACCAGCTCGGTCCGTTCTCGCCGCGATCGGGCGGTCCGTACCTCTAAGTCCTACTCATTTCCGCGGCAGCGGCGGCCGATAGACAGGTGTGACCCATTCTTCCGGCGCGAGCAGGCTGACGCGCGCACGCATCGCGGCCGCACTCTCTCTCGCCGTGCTTCTCGTCGTCGGGTCGGCGACCGGTCTGCTGTGGCACCGGCTCGCCGCCGCCACGGGTGCGCAGCTCGACATGGACCGCGACCTCGTCGCCCTCGACGGCGTCATGCTGCGACTGGCGCACGCAGACACGGCAGGCGAGAGCGCCGCTGACCTGCACGCCGAAGCGGTTGCCCTCGTCAGCTCGCTGCGGGGCGGGGCCGGCGGGGCCGGCGTGCGGCCGGAACTCGACCGGCTGGCCGCCGCGACCGGCACCAGCACGCCGGGCGCCGTCGATGTCGTCGGCTACCTGCAGGCGCGCACGGCCGTCGAGTCGAACGTCATTGCGGTCGTCAGCGACGCCGAAGGCAAACGGGTCACCCTCCTCGCCACCGGCGCCGGGATCGGCGCCGCCCTCGCCACCGCCCTCGCCGGTGTCGTGCTCGCCGACAGGCGGCGCCGGCGGCGCTCGGAGCGCCCAGCCGTGGCGCCGGTCGTGGCGACGGGGGCTTACGACACCGACGCACTGCAGCGCGACCTCGAGGTCGCGGCCAGGCGCGCCATCGACACCGGGGCGACGCTCGCCGCCGTGCTGGTCGAGGTCGATCACTACACCATCTACGCGCAGACGCAGGGAGCGGCGGCGGGCGAGGTGCTCCTCGAAGCGGTCACGGCCATCGTGCGCGACGCCGTGCGAGCCAGCGACAGCAGCTACCGATGCGACGAGACGACGTTCGTGCTGCTGCTGCCGGACACGGACTGCCTCGCGGCGGTGCGGCTGGCCGAGCGGCTGCGCGAGTCGATCGTGCGCGCGCTGCTCAGCGAGGGAACCACGGTGTCGGCCGGAGTGGCGGAGATCCCGTCCGGGGCACGGGACGCGGCGGACCTGCTTGCGGCGGCGGGCGCCGCCCTCGCCGACGCGACCCGGCAGGGACGTAACCAGGTGCGCCGTTCCTCGGTCCCCGCGGACGAGGCCGCCGCTGCGCACGAGAACGTCGGCCGGCACTAGCTGTGCACTAGCTGGCCCGGTCAGAACCAGCGTTCGAGCACGGCAGCAACGCCGTCGGAGTCGTTGTCGAACGTGATCTCGTCGGCCGCCGCGAGCACGTCGGCGTGCGCGTTCGCGACGGCGACACCATGCCCGGCCCACTGGAGCATCGGCAGGTCGTTGGGCATGTCGCCGAACGCGACGACGTCGGCAGCGGCAACGCCGTAGGACCCGCAGACCCGCGCAAGGGACGTCGCCTTGCTGATACCGGGCGCGCTGATCTCGACGAGCCCGCCACCCATCGAGTGCGTCACGGTGGCCGCGTCGCCGATCTCGGCGACGACAGTGCGCATCAGCTCATCGGTGTCCCAGCCGGCGTGGCGGGCCAGGAGTTTGATCGTCGGCGCGGTCACGAGCTCCTCGGCGGTCGCGATGATCGCGCCGTCGTCCATCACGCGCGGCCGGTAGTCAGGCTCGAGGCCGAAGTCGGTCTCGCGCTCCACCGCGAACGTCACGCCCGGCACGATGCGGCGCAGTGTCGTGACCAGCCACGCAGCGACCTCCGGCTGCAACTCGAAGCGGTCGATGACCTGCTCCGTGTGCAGGTCGTACACGAATCCGCCGTTGGCGCCCACAGCGAAGCCGCGATGGCCGAGGGTGTCGGCAGCCGCCTTCAGCCAGCGGGCGGGGCGGCCCGTGACGATGACGAAAGGGACGCCGGCGGTCTCGACCGCGGCAAGCGCGCGGCGCGTGCGGGCCGAGACGGTGAGGTCCTCGCGCAGCAGGGTGCCGTCCATGTCCGACGCCACGAGGCGGGGCACGAACGACGCGTGCGGGGTCGCGCCCGCAGGCGCCCTGCGGGTGTTCAGCGGACGGGCTCGAGGACGTCGCGCCCGCCGAGGTACGGCTGCAACGCGGCCGGCACCCCGACCGACCCGTCGGGCCGCTGGTGCACCTCCAGGATCGCGACGATCGCACGGGGGATGGCAACGAGGGTGCCGTTGAGGGTCGCGATCGGCCGCACGCCCTTGTCGTCGCGCATGCGCGTATTGAGCCGGCGCGCCTGAAACTCGGTGCAGTTCGACGTGCTCGTCAGCTCGAGCCAGCGCTGCTGCGAGGGCAGCCACACCTCGCAGTCGTACTTGCGGACCGCACTGCTGCCGAGATCACCCGCGGCGATGTCGAGCACGTGGAACGGCAGCTCCAGCTTCGACAGGAACTCCTTCTCCCAACCGAGGATGCGCAGGTGCTCCTCGTGCGCCAACTCCGGCGGGCAGTAGGAGAACATCTCGACCTTGTCGAACTGGTGCACGCGGATGATGCCGCGCGTGTCCTTGCCGTAGCTCCCGGCCTCGCGGCGGAAGCAGGAACTGAAGCCCACATAGCGTTTCGGCAGGCCTTTCACGTCGAGGATCTCATCGGAGTGGTAGGCCGCGAGTGGCACCTCCGACGTGCCGACGAGGTAGAGGTCGTCGGCCTCGAGCCGGTAGACCTCGCTGCTGTGCGCGCCGAGGAAACCGGTGCCCTCCATCGCGGCAGGCTTCACCAGCGCCGGTGCGATGACCGGCGTGAAGCCGGCCTCGACGGCCTGCGCCATCGCCAGATTGATCAGCGCGAACTCGAGCAGCGCGCCGACCCCCGTCAGGTAGTAGAACCGCGCGCCGGAGACCTTCGCGCCGCGCTCCGTGTCGATGGCTTTGAGTCCCTCGCCGAGGGCGAGATGGTCCTTGACCTCGAAGTCGTACGAGGGGATCTCGCCGACCCGCTCGATCTCGACGGACATCTCCTCGCCGCCGCTGGGCACCCCGTCCTCGACGACGTTCGGCAGCTGCAGCAGGGTCTCGCGGAGCGCCACCTCGGCCACGGTCTGCTCCGCCTCGGCGGCCTTCACGGCGTCGGCGAGCTGCTTGGCGGCGGCGAGCAGGGCGGGGCGCCCCTCAGGGGTGGCGGCGCCGACGGCCTTGGAAGCCAGCTTCTGCTCCCCGCGCAGTTTGTCCGCGGCCGTCACCGCCAGGCGCCGCCGCTCGTCCGCGGCGAGCAGCTCGTCGACGAGGCCGACGTCGTCGCCGCGGGCCTTCTGGGAGGCGCGGACACGGTCGGGGTCGTCGCGCAGCAGCTTCAGATCGATCACCCGTTGAGGTTACCGGGCCATCGACGGCCGCAGCTCAGCCGTGCGGGGCGTCGCTGCCACGCAGCTTCGCGAGCCACGCGGCAGCCTCCGCGAAGTCGGCGTCGGCGGTGGCGCGGCGCAGGGCCGGGGCAGCCCCGTCGGCACGCGCGTACGACCCGAGGAAGCGCACGTCCTCGCAGATCCGGTGGAGCGCCGACAGCGCTTCCCCCATGCGGGCCTCGTCGATGTGGCCCTCGCAGTCGATCGAGAACGAGTAGCGGCCGAGTCCCTGGCCGGTCGGCCGCGATTCGATGCGGGTGAGGTTGACGCCGCGCACGGCGAATTCCGTGAGGATCTCGAGCAGCGCACCGGCGTGATCGTCGGCGATGAAGCACACGAGCGAGGACTTGTCGGCCCCCGTAGGTGGCGCGACCGGGCCCGGCGGCACGGCAAGAACAAAGCGGGTGACCGCGCCCTCGTTGTCCTGGATGTCGGACGCCAGGATCTCGAGACCGTAGATCGAGGCACCGATGGCGTCGCCGACGGAGGCATCGAACTCACCCGCCGCCACCAGCCGGGCGCCCTCGGCGGTGCTCGACGACGGGATGAATTGCGCGTCCGGCACGTGCGTGCGCAACCAGCCGCGGACCTGGGACTCCGCGTGCGGCATGGTCACGACCGTCCGGACGGCCGCGCGCTCGGTGCCGGCGCGGGCCAGCAGCGCGAACGAGACGGGCAGCAGCACCTCGCAGGCGATGCGCAACGGGGAGCCGGAGCTCAACTCGTCGAGCGTGCGCGGCACGGAGCCCTCGACCGAGTTCTCGAAGGGCACCAGCGCGCCGTCGACCTGACCGCGGCGCACGGCATCGAGGGCGTTCGCCACGGTGGCCGCCGGCACCAGGTCGGCGCCGGCCGCTTGCGGCAGCGTGAGCAGCGCCGCCTGGGTGAACGTGCCTTCGGGGCCGAGGTAGGCGTAGCGCGTGGGTGTCGACACGACGCTCACCCTATGGCCCGACTGATTGCGGGCCGATCAGGTGCGGGCCGGCTGGCCGGACCGCCCGGCACCGCGCAGCGCGTACGAGACGGACTGCAGCTCCTCCGGCGACAGCTCGTTATCGGAGGCACCGCTCTTGATGCCCTTGGCGTACGACCGCGTGTCGCTGCGGCCGTGGATCGCCGTCACGACGACGCCGTCGCCGGCGTCGTCGAGGAGCGCCACGCTGAACGACAGGCGACCGCCCATGTCGGGGAATGCGTCGTAGCGCATGACGGCGACGTGCCGGATCGCGTCGCCCAGGTCGGCCCGGACGCTGTTCATCGTCGACTCGAGCGTGCCGACGCGACCGGCGACGGCGCGCAGACGCTCATCCTGCGCCTGGAGGGCCGCGAGCACGTGGACGTGCTCGCCTTCCTCGTTGCGCACGACCGTGAGCAGCCGCTGGAGCCGCGCGGCGCGCACGAGCGCCACGACCGCGAGAACGAGGCAGACGGCAGCAGCGGCGGCGGCGGCGACCGCGACGATCGAAAGGACGTGCGGGTCGAGCTCGCTCACAGCACCTGCCCCGTCGACGGAAGGGCCTCAGCGTACGGCGCCGATGACCACCGCTGCGGGAGGCGGCCGTCAGTCGAAGGACAGGGCGTGCACGAACGAAACGGCGCCGAGCACCTGACCGGCCGGGTCGTGCACCGGCGACGCGAGCGCGTCGACCATGCGCACGTCGCCGTTGCGCGCGGTGATGCGCAGCAGGCCCCGGGCCGGAGCCTCCGTGGCGACGGCCAACAGCGGGGGGATGCGGTCCGCGTAGGCCGGGCCACGGTCGTGCCCGCGCGCGCCGGAATCGAAGTCGGCGAAGTGCAGGATGCCGTCCAGCAGGTGGCGGCCGACCATCTCGTCGGGCGTCACGTCGCCGAGCAGCCCGGCGGCCGCGAAGGACGCCGCGAGCACCCGCCCGCGGGCGTCGACCAGCAGGCAGCTGTCCGGAGATGTCGACACGACATGCGCCCAGCCCGCCAGGGCCACGGGGATGTGCACCTCGGTGAGCGGCATGGCCACGGTGTCGGGGGACGGGCGCGACACGAACGGCCGTCGAGCCACCCGGCTGTGGTGGCGCGGCACGAAGTCGTGGCTCGACGCCGCGGCGTCCGTCGGCGGCGCAGGCGCCCCGGCAGCGGGCAGGTCGATCTCGATGACGCGGCGCACCTCGGGACAGGCGGCCGGCAGCCACTTCATGGGAATGACGAGCCGGGCGTCAGAGCCCTGTTGGCCGAGATTTCCCGCGGGCGGATGGCCGGCTGCGTGCACGATTCCTCCGCTCAAGGCGTCACGACCGGCCTGGACGCCGCCTCGCCACCGGCGACGACGGCCACCTCGGGTGAGGCGAGCTGCATCGGGCCGACGGGCGCGAGTATCTGTCGGCGCCACGGTAGCGCAGTAACGATGAACAACGTAAGGAGCAAATAGGTCTCCTGTGCGAGCCGGCCGGCCACGAAGGAGCCGTTGCCGTTGACCAGTCCCTGACCCCAATACGGGATGTTGATCAAGAAAGCTAGGGCCAATCCGGTGGCGACGAGGACCCGCCGCCGGCTGCGCGCCGGTCCCAGCACGGCGGCCACGATGAGCAGCACCCAGACGAAGTGGTGGATCCACGAGACGGGTGAGACGAGGGCCGATGTCAGCCCGACGAGCCCGAGCGAGAAGACGACCTCGCCGTCGGCGTACGCCCGCTGTGCCCGGCGCAGACCCATGACCGCGACTGGAACGGCGAGCAAGACCCAGAGCAACGACCCGACCGGCGACGGCAGTGCCAGTCGCAGCAGCATGCCGCGGATGGCCTGATTGGACACGACGGTATTGAGGCCGAGACGCTGGCCCTCGAAGACCGTCGATGTCCAGTATCTGGAGCTGTCGCTCGGGATCAGGACCGCGGCGAGCAGCTGGGCGCCGACGAACGTCGCCGCTGCCACTCCGGCCGCCTTGCGACGGCCGGTCATCCAGAGGTACGGGATGAACAGGGCGGGGGTCAGCTTGATCGCCGCGGCGAGGCCGACGAACACCCCCCGCGGCCAGCGTCCGCGATTCACCGTCAGGTCGAGCACGACGAGACCGACGAGGAACAGGTTGACCTGGCCGAAGTAGAACGTGTCCCGCACCGGCACCAGGTATTCGGCCGCCACGAGCAGGCCCGCGTAGACCAGCGGCGAGTAGGCGCCGACCCGGGCGAGCAGCGGGCGGAACAGCTTCCAGACCAGGAACGCCAGGGTCAGGAACTCGAGGATCGTCCAGACGATGCCCAGCGGATAGCGGGAGAGCAGCGACAGCGGGATCGACAGGAGCCCCCCGAACGGCGGGTAGGTGAATGGCAGTCGCTGCGGGAAAGGGGTGGCGTAGTCGTACAGGCTGTGGCCGTTGCGCACGGCGAGCCCCGCACCCTGATAGACCTGCAGGTCGACGAGCCAGTGGACATCGTCCTGGTCGAGGCGCGAGCGAATCAATAACGTCGTGCCGATGGCGATCGCCACCAGAGCGGTGAGCCGGGCCCACAGGGGGCGTGCGAGCAGTCGCCCGCCGCCGGCGGCGGTCAGCGAGGCGGGCATGTCAGCATCCTCCCCCGGAGCCCTCAGCGGCGGCGCGGTCGGTGGCGGAGCCCTCAGCGTCGTCGCAGTCGGCGCACGGCGAGCGTGCGGGCGACGTGCCCCAGTTGCCGGGCGCGGTGCCGGCGCCCGCGCCAGTCGCTGCCGGTCACCCGGTGGAAGAAGGGCACCGGCACCTCGACGACGCGGAGCCCGGCGCGGAGCGCGTCGATGGTCATGCCGACCTCGATCCCGAAGCCTCGGGCCAACGGGCGGACGACCTCGTACGCCGGGACCGTCAGGCACCGCTGCCCGGACAGCGGCTGATCGGCGGTGAAGCCCGTGAGCGCCTTGATGCCGCCGCGCGCGAGCCGCACGACGCGCCCGCGGCCACCGCCGGGCGCCTGCTGTGCGGGCAGCGTCGCGATCGACACGTCGGCCTCCCCCGCAAGGACCGGGGCGGCCAGGGCGGGCCAGACCGCGGCCGAGCTGCGCAGGTCGCCGTCCAGGAATACGAGGAAACGAGCTCGGTGGGCGATCGCAGCGGCCGCGCCGGTGTCGAGGGCAGCGCCCTTGCCACGGCGCCTCGCGTGGCGCACGACCTCCGCACCCGCGAAGGCGGCACGCTCGCCCGTCCCGTCCGCCGAGCCGTCGTCGATGACCACGACTGCCACGACAGGACCTCCGGACAGGACGGCCGTCACGGTTTCGCCGATGCGCTCCGCCTCGTCGAGGGCAGGAATGACCACGACGATGCCGCTCGAGAGATCGGTCATGCGAGCAGCGTAGTGACCGCGCGTCGCGGGCCGCGTGGCCCGAGAGCGGCAGGCCCTGCGATCGGTGCAAGGCCCAGGCGCGGCCGACGGGGGATGCGGCCGCGCCTGGGTGAGTCCAATGTACAGACATCGATATGCATCCGGTCATGCGCCATCCGGCCCAATGTGGGGGAATTCCGCTACTGCAAATGGGCTAACCGTTGCGCGTCAGAGGCACCCGCGCCCACACGGTCTTGTGGTGCGGGCTGCGGCGCACGCCCCACGCGGCGGCAATCGTGTCGACGATCGCGAGACCGCGACCGGAATCGGCTTCGGCGCTCGGCGGCCGGAGCACGAGATCCGCGTCCGACGTCCCGTCGGTCACGGCAATGACCACCATGGCGTCGGCGGCCTCGACGTGCCAGTCGACGACCAGGCCCTCGCCGGGCGCCGGGTTCGAGTGACGGACGGCGTTGCTGAGGATCTCCGAGAGGACGAGCGTCGCGTCCGCGACCGTCTCGCGCGTGCCGACGCCCGCCAGGTCATCGGCGAGCGCGTGCCGGACGGTCGCGATGCATTCCACCGACGGCGGGATGTCGATCCGTGGCACTCCCGCCCCCTGGCGTCCGCTGTCTTCGGGTCCTCGCAGCGGGTGTGCCCGTGACAGCGACCGGCGGAAACGCCAGACAAAGGTGGCGATGGCGCCGGGTCCATGGCGTCAGCGACGCCGGGAAAGCGGCAACAGCACGACCGTCGCGGCGGCGGCCACGGCGAACGCCAGCAACGACGCGCTCATCCACGGCTGCGGCGTGAAGTGCAGCGCCGTCTGCGCCGCCGTCCAACGGTCCGTCCACCACGCGCCGATGGCGGTCGGATAGATCAGCTCGTAGACGGCGAATCCGAGCAGCCACGGCAGGAGCAGCAGCGGGCGGGCGGGCGCCGCCACCCCGGTGTCCCACCGTGCCCGCTGCGTGAAGAACGTCACCACCAGGACTGCCGACAGCGGCACGAACACGGCCCCGATCAGGTAGAGGAACGACTCGTACCGGGCCAGCGCGTCGGTGCCGATGATGAGCGCCACCGTCGTGGCGACGATCCCGATGACCACCGCGAGCACGCGCCGGTCGGCCCGGGGCGCCATGTTCTGCGTGGAGATGGCCGTCGAGTAGACGTTCGCGAACGCCTCGTCGACCTCGTCGACCGCGAGCACCGCGAGGGCGATTGCGCCGACGACACCCACGAGCAAGGTGCTCACGATGTCGCTGGAGAGGCGCCCGGACGAGGCGAAGGCGAAGACGCCGAGCAGGAGGTACGCCGACCCGCCGGTCGTGTAGCCGGCGAACGCCCCGCCGAATGCCGCGCCCGTGCTGCGCGAGTGGCGCGAGTAGTCCGAGGCGAGCGGCGCCCACGAGATGGCCAGGCCGACCACGAGGTCGACCGCGGGCCAGAACCCGGTCCAGTTGCCGTCCGTCCACGACCCGAGGCCGTGCTGCACCGCGTGCACCAGCAGGAAGACGGAGGCAGCCACCACGAGGAGGGCGACGTACCGGCGCAATCTTTTGATGAAGGCCAAGGGAAACAGGGCGAGCGCCGTCGCGGCCGCGCCGGCGAGCACCACGAACAGCCAGCGCAGCGACGGGGTCGCGACCTTCGCCGCGACATCGGCGATGACGACCACCTCCACGACCGCCCAGCCGATGCATTGGGCGATGTTGAGCACCGTGGGCAGGTAGGACAGCCGCGCGCCGAGCAGACCGCGGAACACGACCATCGCCGGCGCGCCGAGCGCCGCCCCGGGCACGGCGGTGAGGCCGAGCAGCAGGCTGCCGAGGACCGCGCCGACCAGCACGGCGGCGACCGCGGACAGCAGCGACGCGCCCGGCGGCAGCAGCGCCGGACCGAGGACGGGGAGCGTGAGGCTGACACCGAGGTTGGCCCACAGCGAGAACTGGTCGAGGAAGCCCAGCGTGCGCGGTGCGGCTTCTTCCAGCGTGTACGGCGCTTCGGCCCGTGCCTCGTCGGTCGTGGACACGGGGGACTGCACGGTCGTCGCCATGGATCGGTGCTCCCTACGCCGGCATTATCCGGTCAGGTTCGGACGGTCGGCGGCCCTGGACAGCCGCCCTCTCAGCCCGGTGGTCCGAGCTCCCGTTGGTGTGACGTGCAGCGTAACCACCTGGGTGGCTGACCGTCAGCGGCGCGGGCGCGCAACCGTCGACTGCCGAGGGCGAGCGCAGCGAGGAGCCCGGCGCGGTCGACCGCCTCGCGCACCCGCCCCGTGTGCATGACGGCCACACTGCGGCGCGTTACTTGAGCAGGCGGTCGAGGCGCCGGTCCGACAGTGGCTGGCCATTGGTCTGGCACGTCGCGCAGTATTCGAGGCTGTTGTCCGCGAAGTGCACCGAACGCACGGTGTCGCCGCAGTCCGGGCACGGCAGGCCCTTGCGGCCGTGCACCCGCATGCCGCTGCGCTTCTCGCCCTTGAGCTCGGCAGCCTCGCGCCCGTCGGACCGCTCGAGCGCGTTGCGCAGGGTCGTGGTCAGCGCCTCGAGGAGCGTGTCGATCTCCGCGTCGGTCAGTGAGTTGGACCTCTTGTACGGCGACAGTCGCGCCACGTGCAGGATCTCGTCGCTGTAGGCATTGCCGATCCCGGCGATGGAGTGCTGATCGGTCAGGACAGTCTTCAGCCGGCTCGTCGTGGCGGCGAGGATCGCCGCGAAGGTTGCGCGGTCGAGCGTCAACGCGTCCGGGCCGAGGCCGGTGATGCCGTCGACGTCGGCGACGTTGCGTACGACGTACACGGCGAGGCCTTTGCGGGTCCCCGCCTCGGTGAGGTCGAAGCCGCTGCCGTCGTCGAGGTGCACGCGCAGTGCGAGGGGATTCTTGCCGCCGGGTCGCGGCGGCGCGGTCGGGAGCTTGTCCTTCCAGTGCAGCCAGCCGGCGCGGGCCAGGTGCACGACGAGGTGCAGCCCGTCCACGTCGATGTCCAGGAACTTTCCGGCGCGGCCGACGCTCGTGATCGTGAGGCCGGCAAGACTCGTCGGCGGCGGGTCGTACGTCTTCAGCGCGCTGATCCCCGCGACGTCCACGCGGGTGACAACCCGGCCCACCGCGCGGTCCCGCAGGAACGCGGCGAGCGACTCGACCTCGGGCAACTCCGGCATGCGCTCAGTCTGCCCGCTCGGGGGCTCGGCGCCCACCGTTCCGCCGCGGCCGGTCCCCGCCGCGCGCGCGTCCGACCGGGAGGCGGGTGGGTGCGCGGACGCTATGCCCTGAGGACGCCTACGTCGTCAGCGTGACGACGCCGATGTCCTCAGAGCAGCCAGGCGGCGCTGAGGACACGGGCGTCGCCGCGCTGAGGACACGGGCGTCGCCGCGCTGAGGACACGGGCGTCACCGCGCTAAGGACACGGGCGCCGCCGCGCTAAGGACACGGGCGCCGCCGCGCTGAGGACACGGGCGCCGCCGCGCTGAGGACACGGGCGTCACCGCGCTGAGGACACGGGCGTCACCGCGCTGAGGACACGGGCGTCGCCAGGGCATAGTGCTCGCGGACCATCTCCGGCGCCTGGCGCACGGCTCAGTGACTTGGCCGAGGCAACGGGCGCCGACAGAGGGACTCAGGACACGCGCTCAGTTGGCCCCAGGCGCGTGCACGGCGTCCCAGAGCGCCCGCTCGAAGCGCACCACTCGACGGAACGCCCGGTGCGCCGCGGGCCGGTCCGCCTCGCAGATGTCGTCGACGAGCGCAGCGATCCGGTCCACCCACTGACCGAAGGCGGGCGAGGACCTGCTGTCGATGAACGACCAGTACGGGGAGTCGGTCGAGGCTCGGGCACGCACGGCGGTCCACGCATCGACGTAGGCCTTCTCGGCGCCGTACAGGACGGCGAGCGTTGTCGGCCACCCGTCCACGAGTGAGGCGAGCAGGTAGGCCGAATAGCCGAGCTCGACCAATTGCGGTTCACCGGCGAGGTCGAGGCCTCGTGCGCCGGCGGCCGCGCGGAAGAGCTCGAGCTCCGGCTGCAACGCCGCGACGCCGCCCGCGAGCAACTCCCGCGCCGGGCCCCGACGACGGGGCCGGCCACGCGGCGGTCGTCGTACCAGAGAGCAATGGCCGCAACCAGGACGATCGCGAGCCGGACAGCGAGGCCGGCGACGCTGCTGCCAGGCCAGACGCCGTGCGGCGACACGAAAGCGGCGGCGGCCGTGACAAGCGGCCACGGCCGGAGGCGGGGAAACAGTGGCCTGCGCTACTCGGCGTCCCACAGCGCGCGGTAGTAGGCGCTGCGGTCGGCGTCGGCGGCGATGCCGTATGCGTCGAGGAGCGCGTCGTCGTGACCCTCGCCAAAATTCCAACCCAGGCTGTACGTCGCGACGGCGAGGTCGGCCCACCGGTCGGCGACGCCGAGCCTGCCCAGGTCGACGTGCGCGGTGAAATGCCCGTCGTCGCCGATCAGCGTGTTGGGGGCGCAGGCGTCGCCGTGACAGACGACGAGCCGGTCGATGTCCGGCGGCGCGGGAAAGGTGTCGATTCCCTTCGCCGCGAGCCGGTGCTCGACGGACCACGTGAACGGGCAGTCGTCGAGCGGGAGTGCGTCGTGCAGCGCACGCAGCCCGGCACCGATCGCCCGGGCGGCGCGGGTCGGTTGGCGCGCCCACCGTGCGGTGACGGCGCTTTCGCCCGGCAACGCCGCGGTCAGGAGCCACTCCCCGCCTTCGACGGCGCCGCTGTCGAGGACGCGCGGCACGGCCGTCCACCGGGCGGCCCAGTGCAGCCGCGCGGTCTCGTTGGCGATCGACGGCAGGCCGACCCCGTCCGGAGACCACTTGAGGAAACGGTCCGCCCCGACCCGGAACGTGAGCCCGCCCAGGTCGTTGCGCCACACGCGCACGACCGGACAGTCCTCGACGATCGGCCGCAACGCCGACGGGAGGACGAGCCCGCGGACCACCGTCTCCGGCGGTGTCCCTCGTGCCATCGGGTCCATGTGCTGAAGGTTTGCACCACGGCGCCGGAGCACCGACGCTGGGGGCATGAAGCTTGTCCTCGACCTGCACGACGTCTTCAACCGCGGCCAGCAGATCGACAAGGCGCTGCGCGACATCATGGCCGAGGCCGTGGCGAAGAAGGCGCCGCTCGTCGAGATCATCCCCGGCAAGGGATCCGGGCAGCTCAAGAAGCACGTGCTCCGATTTCTCGAGCGCAAGGACGTGAAGGCGCTTTATCACCGGGTGGAGAAGGACTCCAGCAACTTCGGCCGCGTCTTCGTGCATTTCCGGCACCACTGACCCGCCGCGCAGTGCCCGTAACCGACTGATTACATGCAGTAGTAACGGCGTCTCTCGCTACGCCTGCTGCACAGTGCGCCACGCCGCGAACGTGGAGAATTCGTTGACACTCGGTAGCGTATCGCGGGTGTCCGCACTCACGCAGGAGTTGAGCCGGCCCGCCACGCTGCCCGAATCGGCGGCCGACAGCGCCCGCTCGCGTGCCTCGTGTGCGTTGTTGCCCGCGGTCGCCGTCGCGGCAGGAGCCGGATTCGTGGGCTCGTGTGCGGTCGCCCTGACCGCTGGTCGCCTTGCGACCGTGCCAGGCGCCGATCCGCCGAGCCTGTGGGCCGGGATGCTGCGCACAGTGTCCGGCGGCGATGCGATCCGCGACGGGCTCGTCGAGGTCTTCGCCGTCATCGCGATGGTGGTGGCGTGGGGCTGGCTGCTCACGCGCAGCCGTGACCTGCGCCCGCGCTGGGTCGCCGCGATCTCGGTCCTGTGGGCGACGCCGCTGGTCCTCTCGCCGCCGCTGCTCAGTCTCGACGCCTACGCCTACCTCGCGCAGGGCCGCCTCGCCAACCTCGGCCTCGATCCCTACACGCGCGGGCCGAGTGCGCTCGGCGGCGGCCAGTGGCTGCAGGGCGTCGACCCGTTCTGGCGCAACTCGCGGTCGCCGTACGGGCCGCTGTCGCTCCTGCTCGAGCGCCTCGTGGTCGCGACCGGCAACCCCGTCGTCGCGCTCGGGCTGCTGCACGTCATTGCCGCGGCGTCGATCGCGCTCATCGGATACGTGGCCGCGCGCATGGTGCACGGCGCGCGCCGGGCCGGGATCCTGCTCCTCGTCATCGTGAACCCGCTCATCGTCCTCCAGCTGATCGGCGCCGCGCACTGGGAAGCCCTCATGGTGGCCCTTGTCGCCGCCAGTTTGTTGGCGTGGCAACGCGCCCATCCGATGCTCGCGATCGCCATCGCGTCCACGGCGGCTGCCGTGAAGCTGCCGGCGGCGTTCGCGGTCGTCGTGTTCGTCGTGCTGCACATGCTCGGAACAGATTCAACCAATCGTGTACGACGCGGGCTCCGCGCCGCCCTCGCCGTCGTCGCCCCGTGGCTGGTGCTGGCGACGCTCGTGCCGAACGTGCTCGGCTTCCGCGGGGCTCTCACGACGCCGTTGCAGGGCCGGACGATGTATGCACCTACGACGCTGCTGGCCGAGGCGTTGAGTGGTTTGCTGGACGGTCCCGGTGTGCCGGTGCCGTTCGACTCGGTGCTGACGTTCTGCCGCATCCTCGGCCTGCTCGTCGCCGCCGCCGCGTGCGTGTGGCTGCTCGCGACGGTGCGCCGCCGGCCGGTCGCGGCGACGATCGGTCTCGGGCTGCTCGCGGTCGCCGCGCTCGGGCCGGTGACCTACCCGTGGTATCTGACGTGGGGACTCGTCCCGCTCGCTCTCGCCAGTGACAAGAGCCGCTCGATGGTGCCGTGGATCAGCACGTGCGCAGTGTTCGTCGCGCTGCCGGGGTGCCTGCCGCTGGGCGGCGCGTTGGTGGACCGAATGGGGGCCGGGCCGGCTGCGGTGACGGCGATGTCGCTGGCCGGGATTGCGGTGCTCATCATCGTGTCGGTCAGCAGGCAGATCACCAGGTCAGCCGAAGCGCTTTAGTCATCGCGCCCAGCCCGGTGCGCTGCGAGTGACTGCAGGCAGCGCGGCGAGCACAGCGACGAGTTGTGCGTTCGAAGCGCCATCGCGGACGGCTATCCGGATCCAGTCGGGGTCCAGGCCGGGGAACGTGTCGCAGCGGCGGACCGCGATGCCTCCTTCGCGCAGCGCCTCGTGGAGACCGCCTGGACCCCGTCCCAGCAAGAAATTCGCACTGGCGCCCGGACTGAGGTGGAGGCCGAGTGAGGACAGCTCCCTTGCGAGCAGGTCCCGTTCATGGGCGATCGTCATTGCCGCCGAGAGCGTCTCAGCGGAGACGCTCTCGGCCGAGCACGCCTCGATCGCCGCGAGCGCCGGGGACGAGACCGCCCACAGCGGCTGCGCCGTACGCAATCGCTGGATCACTTGCGCCGGCGCCAGCACATAGCCGACGCGGAGGCCGGCGAGGCCCCACATCTTCGTCAGGCTGCGAACGACGACGAGTCCCGGCAGGTCGGCGCGCGACGCGAGGGAAGCAGCCTCGCCCGGCACGAAGTCCATGAATGCCTCGTCGACGACCACGATCCGCCCCCCTCGACACAGGGACGCGACGAGCTCGGCCGGGTGCAGCAGGCCGGTCGGGTTCGTCGGATTGCCGAGCACCACGAAGTCGCTGGCCGGCGACACGAGCGCGGCGTCGAACGTGAACGGCTCCGTCAGCAAGACCCGCTCGACCGTGTGACCCGCCGCCCACAACGCGGCCTCGGGTTCGGTGAACGACGGGTGGACGCAGACGGCCTTCCTTGGCGCAAAAGCTCTTGCGAGCAAGACGAAAGCCTCAGCCGCTCCCGCGGTGAGCAACACTTCGTCGGTCGAGCGACCGTGCCGTGCGGCAACGGCGGCAACGGCGGCGCGGTCGTCGGGGTAGGCGCCCAGGGGAGCCGCGGCGATGCGTTCCCGCAGCCACGCGGGCGGCTCCGTCAGGCGGACGTTCACCGCGAAGTCGAGCAGGTCCGTGCCGCGCGCCTCGCTGTCGCCGTGGTGCTTGAGCGGATCGCTCACGGCGTGTGCAGATGCGGGTGGTCGTGGTCGTGCGCCGGGTCGTGCGCCGGGTCGTGCGCCGGGTCGTGCGCCGGGTCGGAGGGATGATCGTGCGGTGTCTGCGCGGCGCCGACCCGGTGCTCGAAGCCGACGAGGGGCGCCCGGTAGATGCACGTGTCGCAACTCATCCGCACGTCGCCCCCGACCGTCTCGGCATACCGCTCCAGCACCAACCTCACGATGCGGTCGTCGACGCCGAGCAGCGGCGCCGTCCGCACGTCGAGCGAGGGATACTTCGCCGCGAAGTCCTCCGCCTGCGCCACAACGCGGTCCGGCAGCACGCCGTCGAAGAGCAGATAAGGCAGGACGACGATGCGCTCCGCACCGAGCAATCGGCAGCGCTCCAACGCGGCCGGCACGGAGGGGTCGGCCAGCGACACGAACGCCGGCTCGACGAATGCGAAGTCGCGGCCCTCGAAGAAGAGCCGCGCGGTTTTCGCGATGTCGGCGTTGCCGTCGGGATCGGTCGACCCGCGGCCGACGAGGACCACAGCGGTGCCGGCCCGCAGCTCCCGCGGCAGCACCGCATCGACGCGGTCGTCGAGCACCCGCAACAGGTCGGGGTGCGGCCCGAGGGGGCGCCCGTACGTGTAGGTCAGCCCCGGGTGCCGCAACGTCTCCCGCAGCATCGCCGCGGGGACATCGCCCTTCGCATGGCCGGCGCCGACGAGCACCAACGGCACGACCGCGAGCCGTTGGTGGCCCTGAGAAACCAGCGTGGCAACGGCTTCACGCAATGGCGGGTCCGAGAGCTCGAGGAAGCCGCCCGCCACCGCCAGCTCCGGCGCGAGCTCCTGCACCCGATCGACGAACGCCAGGAACGCGGCAGCACCGCGCTCGGACTTCGTGCCGTGGCCGACAACGACGAGGGCGTTCGTTGGCGGGAACGCGGTCATGAGGCGGCGTCCGCGCCGTACAAGAGAGCGTTGACGACGGCAGCTGCCATCGATGAACCGCCCTTCTCGCTGCGGTTGCTCACCGACGGCAGTCCGCTGGCCCGCAACGCCCGTTTCGACTCGACCGCGCCGACGAAGCCGACCGGCATGCCGACGACGAGCACCGGCTGCGCCCTGTCGGCGAGGGCGATCAATTCCACGAGCGCGGTCGGTGCGCAGCCGATCGCCCACACCGCGCCCGGGCCGACGTGGGCGAGCGCGAGCCGGACCGCGGCGGCCGAACGGGTGATGCCCGCCGATGCCGCGAGCCGCGCCGCTTCCGGTGACGCGACCAGCGACACGACGGGCCGCGACGTGATGCCCGCGGCGACCATGCCGACGTCCGCGACGATGCGCGCGCCGGCCGTCAGCGCGGCCGCTGCGGCGGTCAGCGTCACCTCGTCGCACACGATGTCGTCCAGCAGCGAGAGGTCGGCGGTCGAGTGGAGAACGCGTTCGATCACGGCGCGGGTGAGCGGCGCGAACGACGAGGTGTCGACCCGCGAGCGCAGGATCTCGTACGACTCGGCCTCGATCGGGTGCACGACGCGGCTCACGCGACCACCCCCGCCCATCGACGGGCGGAAACGTGCTGCTGGACAACGCTTTCCCGCCCCTCGATCCTAGGTGCGGGGGCGGGGGCAGGTGCGGGTGCGGGCGCGCGGGCAGGGGCGGGCCGGCCAGCGTCGGCGGGGGCCTCCACGCACGCATCGACCGGGCACACCTCGGCGCAGGCGGAGCACCCCGTGCACAACTCGTCGAGCACCGTCAGCGGCCCGCCGGTGCGCGCGTCGGGCCACGGCGCGATCGCGTGCGCGGGACACGTCAACAGGCACGCACCACAGCCGGCACAGTCAACGGTGACACGGAAAGTCAGCCCCACCGGTAACCCCGCGGCGTCACCATGCGGCCCGCGAGCATCCGCGTCTGCGAGTTGCCGACGACGACCGCGGTCCGCATGTCGACGAGGCCGACGTCGATGTCGGCCAACGTCGTGATGAGAACACGCTCGCCGGGGCGCGACGCGTCCCGCACGAGCCCGACGGGGGTGGTCGCCGGCCGGTGGTCGCGAAGGATCTCGAGCGCCCGCGGCAGCTGCCACTCGCGGCCGCGGCTGCGCGGGTTGTAGAACGTCACCACGAAATCGCCCGCCGCCACCGCGCCGATGCGCTGCTCGATGACTTCCCACGGCGTGAGCAGGTCCGACAGCGACACGGCGGCGTGGTCGTGGCCGAGCGGCGAGCCCAGCAAGGCGGCAGCGGCGACCGCCGCGGTGACGCCGGGGACGATGACGACATCGACGTCGTCGCCGGCCGTTTCCAGCGCGGGGGACGCCATCGCGTAGACGCCGGCGTCCCCGCTGGACACCAGCGCGACCGAACGCCCGGCGCGTGCCTCGTTCACCGCTGTCCGCGCCCGCTCCTCCTCGTCCCCCAGCGCCGACGTCACGACGCGCGTGCCGGGCCGGATGAGGTCGCGGACCTGGTCGACGTACTGGTCGAGCCCGACGACGACCGTCGCCCCCGCCAGGGCGGCAACGGCCCGCGGCGTCAGCAGGTCGCGCGCGCCCGGCCCGAGGCCGACGATGGCGAGCCGGCCGCGCGGACGGCGCCGCGCCACGGCAACGGTCGCCATGGCAGAAGCAGTTTTCGGTACGACGAGCTGAGCCCCGGCCCCCGCATGCCGCAACGCCGCGGCCTCACTCACACTCGGGGTGCCGACCGCGGCGCGGACCACGTCGGACGGGTGCGGCACATCGATCGCCGCAAGGTCCTCGGCCGCGTACGGCACCAGCGCCCAGCCGCGCTGCGCGCACGCGCCGACCAGCCCCGGCTCGGCTGCTTTGGCCTCGACGGTCGCCGCCGCCACCACGGAGTCGGCGGACAGGCCGGCGTCGGCCAGTGCCCGGTCGATCAGCGCCAGCACCTCGACCGCGTCGACGTTGCGCGAGGACCCGAGGCCGAGCACCAGCGACGGCGGCCGCAACACGACGGCGGGGTCGGGCGCGTCGACGAGCCGATCGGTGATGAGGATGCACGGCGGCAGCGCACCCGCGACGGACGTCTCCCGCAGGCGGCCCGGCAACGGAGGCAAGGGCCAGCTCGCATCGGAGCCGAGGTCGACCGGCGCGTCCTTGAGCAGCGCGGCCCCCACGGCGGCGGGCGATGAGCCCGCAGCCATCGGCATCCCGAGCTGGTCGAGCGCGGCGGCGCCGACCGAGTCCGACGCGGTGGTCACGACGGGCACCGTGCCCAGGGTGGCGGACACCCGGTCGGCGAGGGCGTTGGCCCCGCCATTGTGACCGCCGACGACCGCGACCGCGAAACGCCCGGCCTCATCGACGCACACCAGCCCCGGATCGGCCGTCTTGTGCGTAAGGAGCGGCGCGATCAGCCGGACGGTGGCGCCGATCGCCAGGAAGGCCACGATGGCGTCGCACTCGGCCCACGCGTCGGCGAGCGCCTGCCGCGGCGGCCCGTCGTACGCCTTGGTGTCCGGCCAGGTCTCCGCCAGATGCGCGCCCATGCGCTTGCCGGCGGCGGTTGCCGCGACGATGCCGATCACTGGGCCACTCCGCTCCGGGATATCCGCTGGTCGGTGTCACCCTAGGCGATGCGAGCCGGGCGCCCGGCCACCACCAGATGCCGGCAACTTATTGGATCTTTCGAGATCCCGCCTTGACCATACTTTAGCGCGACGTTAAATTATGCCCATGGAGAGTCAGGGACCGGCATGACAACTTTCGGCATCGACGGCGTAGAGATCGAGCTCCAGCGAGTGCTCACGGCACTCGCTCTGGACGATGCTCAGCTCCCCACCGTCATCCGAGAAACGAAGCATGTCGACCTGAAGGAGGAGCCGGGACGCCGGGTTGGACCTGCCATCCAGCCTCCGTCACCGCAGAACGAGGTGGCAGCCAGGGGCTTGGCGGAAGAGGCAGCGTGCATGTCCAACACGAGTGGGGGCGGCGCGCTCATCGTGGGGGTGGCCAACAACGGAGTGCTCATCGGGACCGGACTCGACGCGGAGTGGCTGCGCCGTCGGATGTACGACGTCGCCGAAAAGCGTCTGACCGTCGATGTGCGGCCCGTCGATGTCCGTGGCCACCGGCTTCTCGTCCTGCGCTGCCCTGAGGCGATCGAGCCCATCCGCGCGAACGGGCGGATCACGTGGCGCGTGGACGACTCGTGCGTCGACATCGACCCGACAACGTGGCATGCCCGCCGTCTGAGCCGGGTGGGCTTTGACTGGTCAGCACAGTCGTCAGGGTTGCCGTTCTCGGCGGCGCGGGCGACAGCGATCGAACGCGCGCGTGAGTTCTTGCGTGACTCAGCTGAAACCTCTGCTGTGGACCTGGCCGGCGCGTCTGACATCGACGTGCTCACCCGCCTGAACGTCGTCACGCCCTCCGGAGAGCTGACGAATGCCGGCGTCGTCGCCTTTGTCGGGCGCGAGGTCCCCGCACTGGACTACATACGGCGGGAGGGCGCCGGGACCGACAGCGTCAATCGGATCCGGCGTGGGGGTCGCGGTGTGATCGAGGAGCTCTACGACGTGGAGCAAGCCATTCGCGCTGTGAACCCGATCCTGCATGTGCCAACGGGATTCGTCGCGGGACAGCTGCGACAGCTGCCGCCGGGGGCCGTGCGCGAGACGATTGTCAACGGGTGCGTGCACCGAGACTGGAACAGTGCCGAGCCAACGCTCGTCGAGCACATGGGCGGGACGCTTGTCGTCACATCTCCCGGAGGATTCATCGGCGGCGTGACATCGGACAACATCATCACGCATCCATCTCAGCCGCGCAACCCCTCACTCGCCGAGCTCTTCGCGCGACTGCGCGTAGCGGAACGCGAGGGCGTCGGCGTCGACCGGATGGTGCGCGAGATGATCCGCGCGGGGCATCAGCCACCCACCATCGAAGAGGTCGCAGGTCCCCATGTGCGGGCCGCCCTCGTCGGTGAGCTCGTCGATCCTGGCTGGATGCAGTTCCTCAGTGAGCTCGCACCCGCACGCCATCGGTCCGATCTCAACTCGCTGCTGCTCTTGCGTCAGCTCGTCGACAATTGGTGGGTCGATGCAGACATCGCGGCGCGTGTGCTGCAGCGATCGCCGGATGAAGCAGCCGCCGCGCTTTTGTCGCTTGGGCGAGCAACGGTCCGCGGCCGCCCGGTCATCGAGGAGGTGATCGGCATTCCGGCGGACTCGCCCACGGCGTGGCATCTGAGTGTTCAGGCCATCCAAGCTCTCGACGCCGCTGACGGCGGCTTCGGTCGGGCCCGGCGCCATCCCACCCGTCCTCAGGTCGCCATGGCGTGGGCCCGCACGCGCGGACGGGTCAGCACAACCGAATTGGGCAGCATCGTCGGCGCTTCACCGACCAACCTGGGTTCGGTCCTCAAAGGCCTGGAGCGTGACGGCCTGCTGGAGCCGGGCCGCGAGGTTCGCCGAGGCCCAGGGTTCTACTACCGTCCGACCGACTGACGAAAAGCGGTTGTCGCCCGACTCCACTCATTGGCGCACCGCGCTGACCACGAAGACCGGATTGTGCGCCGCCAGCCGATGCAGCTCGCCGACGCCCGTGAGGCGCGACGCCTGCAGCAGCACCGTCTCCACGACGAAACCGGAGCCGGCGAGCAGTGCCTGTGCCGGCACGACGCGCTCGAGTGCAGCGAGCGCGACGACGACGGTACGACGCGCGCGCGCCGCGGCGACACCCAGGACGTCGACGAACCCCGATCCGCTCCCGCCGACGAAGATCGCGTCGGGGTCCGGGAGGGTGTCGAGGCCGGCCGGGGCAACAGCTTCGATCACTTGTACGTCGACCCCGTGGGTCACCGCATTCGCCCGAACGCGGGCCACCTGCCGGGGGTCGCGCTCGACCGCGACGACCGCCGCGCCGAGCCGCGCGCACTCGATCGCGACCGACCCGCTGCCCGCGCCGAGGTCCCACACCATGTCGCCGAGGCGTGGGCCGAGCCGGGCGAGGACGAGCGCGCGGACCTCCGCCTTGGTGATCTGGCTGTCCCGGTGCTCGAACGCGGCCTCGGGCAACGCCCATCCGACGGGCGCGACGCGACCCGCGATCACCGGCTTGGCCGGGGCGATCATGCGCGCCTCGGCGAGCACCAGCACCACGGCCAGCTCGTCCCAGTCGCGCTGCGCCGCCTCGGCCGCGGGGCACGAGACGACCGACTCGCCGGGCAGGCCGAGCCGCTGCGCGATGACCAGCGCGCGCCCGGTGTCGGCGAGGGCCGCACCGATCTCGCGCGGGGTCGCACCCGGCCCGCAGAGGATCGCCACCTTGGGGTGCGCGCGGGCGACGTTGACGGCGGTGCGCAGGTCGCGCCCGTGAGCGCTCACGACGACGGCGTCGTCCCACGGCACGCCGGCCCGCGCGAAGGCCAGCGCGACGCTGCTGCGCGCCGGCAGCACCTCGATGGCGAGTTGCTTCGCCCGCAGCGCGCGGACGATCCCGAAGAACGCCGGGTCGCCGCTGGCCAGCACCACCGCGTCGCCGCCCGGGTCGTGCAGCGCGCGCAGCACCTCGTGCATCTGCCCGAAGTCGACAGTGCGCGCGCCGGTCGGCGGCGGGCACGCGGCGAGCAGGCGGTCAGCGCCCACGACGAGGGTCGCTCCCGCGAGGCGGGCCGCGGCGTCGGCGGCCAACGGCGAGCCGTCGTACCCGATGACTGTGATCACGTGCCCGCCTCGTCTCGTCCACCCACAGTGCCTACGCACCACACGGCGGTCAGGCTATGCGATGGACCGGCGTGCGGCGGTGTGCGTCCGCCAGGTCGCGTTTCTCGACGAGTAGGTTGACCGGCACGTGAGCGAGCGCCTCGGAGGGCCATGAAGATCCTTCCGTTCCGCGTCGAGGACACTCCCGACGTGTACGACGTGTGCCTGCGCACCGCCGATCTGGGCAACGACGCAACGGGGATGTATCTCTCGGACGACCTGATGCCCGATCTGTTCGCCGGTCCGTATGTGCGGCTCGAGCCGGAGCACGCGTTCGTCGTCGACGACGGACAGCGGGTGGTCGGCTATATCATCGGCGCGGCCGACACCCGCCGGTTCGTGGAGCGCTATCGCGCCGAGTGGATCCCGTTGCTGGGCGACAAATACGCGCCCCCGGCCGACGACGACACGAGTCGCAACGCCGGGCTGCTGCGACTGCACTTCGGCCCGGAGCACATGCTCGTGCCCGAGCTGGCGAGCCATCCCGCGCACCTGCACATCGACGTGCTGCCGTCGGTGCAGCGGCTCGGACTCGGTCGCCGACTCATGGAGACGCTCCTCGGCGCGCTGCACGCCGAGGGCGTGCCGTCCGTGCACCTCGGGATGCTGACGGCCAACACGGCGGCGCGCGCCTTCTACGACCGCACGGGTTTCACCGAAGTCACCGTGCCGGGCGCGACGGATGTCACCTATCTCGTGCGGTCGACGGATCCGCCCGGCTGACACCTGGCGCGCCATACTGCCCGCATGAGCAGCCCCACTTTCGACGACCTCGTCGCCGACGGTGCGGCGGTGCCCACTGACGGGTGGGACTTCTCGTGGTTCGCGGGCCGAGCAACGGAGGAGCGGCCGTCGTGGGGCTACGCTGTCCGCTCCCCAGCCGATCGCGCGACGGCCCGGCCGGTGACGTGGCTGTCAGGCAGAGCGCGCGATGACATCGGACCCAGCGAAGTCGACGAGAGCGACCTCGGCGGTGAGCCGGCCCTGCGAAAAGCGTTGAAGCACGTCCTGCACGCGGCGGCACAACTCCGCACCCGCCGCGGGCAGGACGCCGGCGGCCTCCCACAGCTCGTACGCGTGCCGCGCCGTGTTGGCCGCCGCCATCGGAGCCGGGTCGGCGCCCACCGTGCGCGCGATGTCGGCGAGGACATCGTTGTCGACCGTCGACTTCGTCCAGTGGGTCATGAGCACACCGCTCGCGAGCTTCGTCAGCTTGCCCGCCATCCCGACGAACGCCACCCGCTCGATGCCGTGCTCGACCGCCGCCGTTATTGCGGCCCCGGTGAAGTCACCGACCTCGATGAAGCAGACGGGCGGCAGCCCGGGATGCAGCCGCATCGCTGCCTTCTCGGTGCGGCCGCCGGTCGCGAGCACGATCGTGCGTTCTCCTTGCGCGGCAGCGACAGCGACAGCCTGTACGACGGACGCGCGCCAACTGGCGGTCGAGAACGGCCGGACGATGCCCGTCGTACCGAGAATGGAGATGCCGCCCACGATGCCGAGCCGCTCATTCGTGGTCTTGCGCGCCCTCGCCTGGCCATCGGGCACGGAAATCTCCACGCGAACCCCGTGCACCGAAAGATCCAGCACCGACTGAAGGTTTGTCGTGATCATGCGGCGGGGCACGGGGTTGATCGCGGGTCCGCCGACCTCCAGCCCAAGCCCCGGCTTGGTGACCGTGCCGACCCCGATCCCGGCGGCGAACTCGACGCCGGGTGCGGCCTGGCGCGTGACGGTGACCGTCAGCTCCGCGCCGTGCGTCACGTCCGGATCGTCCCCGGCGTCCTTCACGACGACGGCGGTCGCCGAGCCACCGTCCACGGTGCAGCGCTGCACATCGAAGGACACGCGCTTGCCCGACGGCAGCTCCACCTCGACGGTGGACGGCGCCTGTCCGGTGACAAGTGCGGTGAGGGCAGCCGTCGCCGCGGCGGTCGAGCAGGTGCCCGTCGTCCAGCCGGTGCGCAGCGCGCGTTGCTTGACCTTCGCCGTCCGTGGCAGGTCGGGCTCGCGGAGCTCGGGACGCGGCGGCTCCTGCTCGAAATCCGGCGGGCCTTCGGTCACGGCGACACCATCACCGTGAGGCCCTGAGCACCTTGCGCGCCTCGGGGTCCGCCCGGCGGTGCACGGTGAAGTGGCCCGGGTGATACAGGTGGGAACGGGTCGTGCTGTCCGCGAGCGCGGGGCCGACGAGCACGAGGGTGTGCCGGTTGAGCTTGTGTTCCCGCAACGTCTCCGCCAGGTCGCCGAGAGTGCACTCACAGATCAGCTCATCGGGCCACGAGACCTGGAAGCCGACGACGCAGGGTGTGCTCTCCTCGTAGCCGCCCGCGACCAGCTCGTCCTGCAGCTGCCTTCCCCGGGCCGCTGACAGGAACAGCGCCATCGTCGTGCCGTGCCGGGCAAACTCGCGCACCTTCTCGCGCGGCGGCATCGGTGTCTTGCCGCCCTCGAGCCGCGTCAGCACGATCGACTGCGCCACCTCGGCGACTGTCAGCTCCCGCTGCACGGCGGCGGCCAGGGTGGTGAACGACGACACCCCGGGAATGACCTCGGTGGTGAGGCCGAGGGCGCGGCACACCGTGAGCTGCTCGTGCATGGCGCCGTAGATCGCGGGGTCACCGGAGTGCACGCGCGCGACTGTCAGGCCCTCCGTCGCGGCCTTTTCGTAATAGGCGCTCACTTCCTCGGTGGTGAGCACCGCCGAATCGACGGTGACGCCGCGGGCGTTGGCCACGACGTCCGGGTGCACGAGCGATGACGCCCAGATGACGACGTCGGCGGCGTCGATCGCACGCTGGCCGCGGATCGTGATGAGATCCGCCGCGCCCGGCCCGGCCCCGACGAAAACGACGTGCCCAGTCATAATTTGCTCCCACGGCCGCTGCGGATCGGGGCGACGATCAGCGTCGCCAGGTATGACGTTGGAGCGGTCACGTCTGCGGCCGCGCAGATGCGCTCGCCGTCGAGGCCGAGGTGCTCGCCGTACACGGCCTGATCGAGGCGACCGGACGCGGCGACGAGCGAACGCACGACGTCGTACTGCCGGCCGCCCTTGTAGAGCACGACCGTGTCGTGCTCGGACAGCGCGGCTTCCAGCTTGTCGGCGCCGGCGGTGAACGGGAGCAGGACGAGCGACTCCGTGCCCTCGACGAGCGGGGTGCCGCTGCGGGAAGCCAGGTCCTGCAGCGCGGTGATGCCGGGCACCGTGTCGATGTCGACGGAGGGCAGCAACTCGCGGACCGTCGCCGCCAGGTAGGCGAAGGTGGAGTAGACGTTGGGGTCGCCGATCGTGGCGAAGGCGATGGTGCCGGCGCCCCCGGTAAAGGCGGCGACGACCTCGGCACCGGCGGCGTCCCACGCGGTGTTCCGCGCGTCGTCCCCGTGGATGGCGAAGCGCACCCGGCGGATGTGGGAGTCGTCGACGTACCGCAGCACGACCGTCTCGGCGCGGCCCACGTCGCCGGCGTCCGTCACGGGCACCACGACGAGGTCCGCCTCCTGCAGCGCGCGGACCCCCTTGACCGTGACGAGCTCGGGGTCGCCGGGACCTACCCCGACGCCGATGAGCCTCGCCACGCTGCCGCCTTCCGGTCGCGGCCCGTAGAGCGGGCGCAGGGCAAACTCTAGCGGCGGTGCCCGCCGGCTACCCGCTGGCGGGACGGCGCTCGACGGCGCTCGACGGCGCTCGACGGCGCTCGACGGCGCAATGGAATCTCGGACCCGAGCAATGGCTCCTTGCGGCGACACGAGCGCTGTCAAGCGTCGATTCGCTCAGCCCGCAACCTCCTATCGGTGACGTAGATGATCCAGCGGCCTTCGCCCCAGTTCGTCGATCAGTTTCTCGATACGAGCCCAGTGCTTGGTCAGCCAGCAGAGCCAGTCCCATGTCGGCTTGTCCCTCTTGCCGCCGATGCGGATGATCCGGAGCTTGTGCTCGACCACGAGGACGCGTTCTCTGGGCGCGTCACTACGCGTTTGTCCCGTTGATGGTGATCAGTCGCAGTGCTGCTACTACGGGGATCCAGTCCGGGTCCGGGTCCGGGTCGCCAGCTTTGACGTGGGCAAACTGGGGGTGTCCTGGATACACGACATCGCGGCGCGCGTTTGCCAGGGCTTTCCCCAAGCCCGACTGCGCTCTCGTCAACAAAGAAGCGTGGTCCCCCATTGACACTCCGTCAGGCCGTTCGGCGCTCGTATTCGATCGCATCCCGGACGGATCGGGCATCGAGGTCGTACTGCTGGGCTATCCACTCGACAGGTTCGCCGGCATGAAACAACTCGATCAGGACATCGGTCCTGGTCGCGCGAACGACCAGTTCATCTCCGCTGGTTACTCGAGCCGCGGCCAGCGTAGCCCCGACCTGGCACAATTCCTACGCCCTAGCTAGGCGTAGGTGAAGGCGGCGCACGCCTCGGCAGGGCTTGCTGTCTGCCTTCGACACATCGCCCGCCGTTGCGGAGTCGCAGACTCAGGCACGGCCCGGTGTGATACACGATGACGCACGTCCGCCCCGCCGCTCATGACGAGCGACCGCCCCGGACGCCAGGTCGGCGTCCGGGGCGGCGGTAATGCGGTTAGTGCGCTGCGTAGAGCGCGGCGATTTCCGCGTCGGTGAGGACCCGGTTGTAGACGTGCACCTGGTCGACGGCGCCGTCCCAGAAGTCGCCCTTCACTCCCGCGTACTTCGCCCGCCCGACGGACAGCGGGCCGGTGCCGATGCCGTCCACGCCACCGACGGTGGTCGCGACGAGGACACCGTCGACGTACAACTTCAGCTCGTCGGTGGCCTGGTTGCGGACACCGACCAGGTGATACCACTGTCCGAGCACCGGGGTGGCGGGCAGCGTCGCCCGCACGTTGCCCGGCATGCTGAACGCCCAGGCACCCTGTCCGTACTGGAGATAGAACGGGTTGGCCGTCGCCCGCCCGTCCTCACTGACGACGGTGCCGTAGTTGCCCGGCAGCGCATCCATCCGGGCCCACGCCGACACCGTGTAGTCCTTGGTGGTGTCGACGACGGGGCCGGCCGTCTGCGCGTACTGGTCGGTGCCGTTGAAGTCGAGCGCCTTCCCGTTGATGCCGCCTGTCCACGTCGGGTTGCCCGTGGTGGTCAGGTCGTCGGGGCCGCAGGCATCGGCACTCGTGGTGCCCGTGCCTTCGTCGAGCGCCCAGCAGCCGTTGCCCGGGTAGGTGATCGGCGTGCCGGCCGCCGCACCCGCGGCGATGACCTTCAGGTTGACCGCCCGGACGGCAGCGGCGTCGACCTTGAGCACCTTGCGGTCGTACGTCCACATGCCGTTGATCTCGTGCTCGAGGTCGGTCACCTGCGTGTAGACGGAGCCGGAGAGCTCGTTGCGGGCCTGGTCGACGTAGAACGTCTCCGTGTTGTCGACGTAGCGCTGGGTGAGCTGCGCCTTCGTCTGCACGCCGCTGTAGATGTTGAGCGGAGTGCCCGGATACATGTGGCCTGGCGTCTTCAACGTGAAGCCGCCGTGCTCACCGTCCATCGCCGCCCGGGTGGCGTCGGGGAACGCGGGGTCGTTGTTGTTGTAGTCGTGGTGGTCGATGATGTCACCCTTGCCGGAGTCACCCTTGGAGTTGCAGCAGTTGACGCCGCTGTGCGCGTTGACGAGCCGCGACGGGTCCTTGGCCTTCACCTGGTCGGCGATCTCACCGGTGACCGTCTTGTCCCACTCGCCCCAGCCCTCGTTGAACACGATCCAACCGATGATGGACGGGTAGTTGTGCAGCTCGTCCATCTCCGCGAAGCCCTGGGTGAGCCAGTCCTGTTTGGCCTGCGGGGTCGTGTTGTCACTGGAAACGAAGTCCTGCCACACGAGGAGACCGAGCTGGTCGGCGTGGTAGTACCAGCGCGCCGGCTCCACCTTGATGTGCTTGCGCACCGCGTTGAAGCCGAGGTCCTTCTGGGCCTGCAGGTCCCACTGCAACGCGGCGTCGCTCGGGGCCGTGTAGAGGCCGTCCGGCCAGAAGCCCTGATCGAGCATCGCGAGCGAGAAGATCGGCTTGCCGTTGAGCACGATCTTCTGGTAGCCGCCGACGTTGGCGATCGCAATCGACCGCATCCCGAAGTAGCTGGCGACGTGGTCGCGACTGTCGCGGTCCTGGATCGCGACCTCGAGCTTGTAGAGGTATGGGTCGTCCGGACTCCACAGGTGCTCGTTCGGCACGTGCAGGGCGAACGGCGCGTTGGCAGCGCCCTGTCCCCGGGCCACGACCGTGCCGGCGGCGTTGCGGGCGACGGCCGTGACGACCGCCTTCGACGTCGCGGACATCGACTTCGCGGTGACGGCGAGCGTGCCGGCCGTGATGTCCGGCGTCGTGACGATCGAGTCGATGGACACCTTCGGCACCGGCTCGAGCCAGACCGTCTGCCAAATACCTGAGGAGGCGGTGTAGACGATGCCGCCCGGGTTGGCGTTCTGCTTGCCGACAGGCTGCGTCTGACCGTTGGTGGTGTCGGTCACGTCGACGACGATCTCCTGCTTGCCGGACTTGGCCAGTGCACTGGTGATGTCAGCACTGAACGCGGTGTAGCCGCCGGTGTGGCTCGCGACCTTGATGCCGTTGACGTAGACGGTCGCCTGGTAGTCGACTGCGCCGAAGTTGAGGAGCACGCGCTGCTTGCCGGCGGCCCACTTCTTCGGCACCTCGACGAGCTTGCGGTAGAACATGTGGTCCTCGTGCCGCTCGATGCCCGACAACTGCGACTCGACCGGGAACGGCACCGTGATCCTCTCGGCGAGCGGCTTGCCGAACGTCGGCAGCTGGCCGGCCGCGGCTCCCGCAAACTCCCAGGCCCCGTTGAGGTTCTTCCAGTCGGCGCGCACCTGCTGCGGTCGCGGGTATTCGGGGAGCGGGTGGTTCTTGTCCACCGCAGCGCCCCAGGTCGTCATCATGCGCTGCGTCGAGTTGTTGGTGGCGTTGCGCGTGATGGCAGTCACCGGCTGGCCGCCGATGCGGAACGTGCCGAGCCCGTCGTACGCGAAACGCACGCGCTGGCTCTTGAACACGATCTGGCCGAGCGTGATGACGACGACCGACTCGTCACTGCCGCTGACGGCGACGGATGTGATGGGGAACGGCGTGCCGTCGACCTGGACGCCGAGGTGGGCGGCGAGGTCGCCGAGGGCGGTGACGGGCTGCTCGAAGTCGGCGGTCAGCGTGGTGCCGTTGGCCGCCAGGTCGAGCGTGACCGGGAAGACCTCGAAGCCGGGCGGGGTGGTGAAGGCGGTCTCCGGCACGATCTGCTTGCTGATGCCGGGGCCTGACCAGCGCAGGAACATGTTGGCGCCACCGACGTCCTGGAACATCTCGAGGCGGAACAGGTGCGGCTCACCGGCGACGAGCGTCACGGGGGCGCTGGTCTGCTCGTTGTCCCAGTCGCCGACCCAGTGGTCGATGACGGGCTGGTCGTCGAGAAACAGGCGGAAGCCGTTGTCGCCGATGGCGTAGAACGTGTAGTCACCCGTTGTCGGAGCCGTGATGAGGCCGGTCCAGCGGGCCGTCGTGTGGTCGCTCTGGTTGGTCAGCCCCTGGAAGGTCGGGTTGAGGTCGGCGAAGTCGATGTTGGGGTCGAGCGACGTGCCGCCGAGCTTCGCGAAGTCGTGCGCCGTGTCGCTGGAACTGGCGAAGTATTCGCCCTTGAGGCCGTGGGTGGTCGACGGCGCGCCCGGGGCGGTGAAGGCCGACTGCGGGACGAGCTGCTTGGCGATGCCCGGTCCGGTCCAGCGCAGGAACATGTTGGCGCCACCGAAGTCCTGGAAGAACTCGAGCTTGAAGTCGTGCGCGACGCCCGCGGTCAGGGTGATCGGCGCGCTGGTCTGCTCGTTGTCCCAGTCGGGGACCCAGTGGTCGATGACGAGCTGGCCGTCGAGGTAGAGGCGGAAGCCGTTGTCACCGATGGCGGAGAACGTGTAGTCGCCGGTGGTCGGCGCGGTCAGCGTCCCCGTCCAGCGGGCGCTCGTGTAGTCGCCGCGGCCGTTGAGGCGGTCGAACGTGGGCCGCAGGTCCGGAAAGTTGACCTGCGCCGAGAGCTCCTGGCCACCGGACAGGCCGAAGTCGTGGGCGCCGTTGGATGTCTGCTGGAAGTATTCGCCGAGCAGGCCGTGGATGACCGGCGCGGCAGGGGCAGCAGCCTGGCCGGACGCGCCTCCCAGCGGGTTGGTGAGCAACAGCAGCGACAGTGCCAGCAAGAGTACGAATGGCCGCACAACGGCCCGGCGCATGATCATTCGGTCACTTCCTCACGTTACCTCGACGTAGCTGAAACCTCACTGGCTCGCATTTACGCATAATTCCGGACATATGACAACGAATCGGTCCCCAACGCCGCATATCCGATCAGGGGGCGTGCGCGATTGCGGTCAGGTGGCTGTCGCGCGGGGGCGGCGCGGGCGGCGCGGCCGACCAGTAGCGTGACCGCCGTGACCGCGCTCGCCTTCCTCGGATCCCTGTCCCCTCATGGCAAGGGAGCCGTCGAGGAGTTGGCGGCGCGCTACGGCAACGTGCCCATGGCGGACGCGGAGATCGTGGTCGCGGTGGGCGGCGACGGGACGCTGCTGGACGCGCTGCACGCTGTCCTTGCCCTGGGAACCTCCCGCCCGGCGCCGCCCGTGTTCGGGTTGATGCGCGGCACGGCCGGCTTCCTGATGAACGACTACGCCGACGGTGACCTGGTCGAGCGCCTGTCTGTCGCCGTCCCGAGCGTCATCCATCCCTTGCGCATGTACGGCGAAGGCATCGACAGCGACCCCATCCCCGAACAGCTGGCGTGCAACGAAGTGGCGCTGCGCCGCCTGGCCGGACAGTCGGCGGCGATCCGTATCACGGTGGACGGGGCGGTTCGGATGGAGGAGCTGCGCGGCGACGGGGTGCTCCTGGCCACGCCGGCAGGCTCCACGGCGTACAACCTGTCGGCGGACGGGCCGATCGTGCCGCTCGGAGCCAGCCTCCTCGCCCTCACCCCCATCTGCCCGATGCGGCCGCGGCGGTGGGCGGGCGCGCTGCTGCCGCGGGATGCGACAGTGCGCTTCGACGTGCTCGACCCGGCGACGCGGCCGGTCGCGGCCACCGCCGACCAGCGGCAGTTCGTGCCGGTGTCGTGGATCGAGGTCAGCGAGGCGTCCGACCGTTCGCTCACCGTGCTTTTCGACGCCGGTCGATCCCTCGACGAACGGGTCGTGCGCGCGCAGTTCGATCTGTAGAAAGTGCGGACGCGGGAATCCGCCGAACGGCATCCTGTCGAAGCACATTCGTGCGACCCGGTGCTACCTGCGACACTGTTGCATTAAGCTGTGGCCGAACCCGAGGAGTGCCCGTGTCGATCGCCACCCAGCCGGCTTCCAGTGCCGCGACCCGTAAGTCCCGCACGCCGCTCGGACCAGAGCAGCGCCGCTCGGTCTGGGGCATGGCTGCCTTCGTCCTCGTCCTGCACGTCATCGGCTGGGGCACGCTGGTCCTGCTGATCTCGCCGCATCACTTCGCCCTGCCGGGCGGCGGCGAGGCGCAGGCGAAGGTGTTCACGGTGGGCGTGGGGCTCGCGGCGTACGTCCTCGGGATGCGGCACGCGTTCGATGCCGACCACATCGCAGCCATCGACAACACGACCCGCAAACTGATGTCGGATGGCCAGAAGCCGATGTCCGTCGGATTCTGGTTCTCCCTGGGCCACTCGAGCGTCGTCTTCGGACTCTGCGTTGTCATCAGCCTGGGCGTGCGGGCAGTCGCCGGCCAGGTCACCGACGACAACTCGCCGCTGCAGAACGCGACCGGGGTTTGGGGCACCCTCATCTCCGGCGTCTTCCTGCTGCTCATCGGCTGGCTCAACCTGGTGGTTCTGCGCCAGATCCTCGGGGTCTTTCGGCGGATGCGGAGCGGTGACTTCAACGAGGCGGAGCTCGAGGAGCACCTCAACAACCGGGGCGCGCTCAACCGCATCCTCGGCAAGGTCACGCGAGCGGTGCGCAAGCCGTGGCACATGTATCCCATCGGGCTGCTGTTCGGCCTCGGGTTCGACACGGCGACCGAGATCGGTCTCTTCGTGATCGCCGGCGGCGCAGCGGCGCTGTCGTTGCCGTGGTACGCGATCCTGACGCTGCCGGTGCTCTTCGCCGCCGGTATGAGCTTCCTCGACAGCCTCGACGGCATCTTCATGACCTATGCCTACGGCTGGGCCACCTCCCGGCCGGTGCGCAAGGTCTACTACAACATCACCATCACGGCTCTGTCCGTCGCCGTGGCGCTGATCATCGGCGTCATGGAGATCGCGGGCCTGCTCGCCGACAAGCTCAACGTCACGTCCGGCCCGCTTGCGGCGATGGGCAGTATCGACCTGGAGTACGTGGGATATGGGATTGTCGGACTGTTCGCGGTGACGTGGGCGATCGCGTTCGGTGTGTGGAAGTACGGGCGGATCGAGGAGAAATGGTCGGCGCAACTGCGCTGACCTCGGCAGGCTGGAGGCAGGCACCGTGACTGACGACGAGGACGTGGCGCTGCCCCTTTCCGTCGTGCAGGGCGCGCTCGGGAAGTTGCGGGCCGTCGGCGGCCGGGTGACCAGCGCTCGCATCGCCGTCCTCAACGTCCTGGAGTCAACCAGTGACCACCTGACGGCCGACGCCATCGCAACCGAGGTGCAGGTGCTGCAGCCCGCCGTGCACCGGGCGACGGTCTACCGGACGCTCGACTCGCTCGTCGAGGTCGGCGTGGTCAGCCACACGCATCTCGGCCACGGGGCCGCGGTCTACCACCTCGTCGACGAGGAACACATCCATAGCCAGTGCCAGCGGTGCGGGCGGATCATCGATCTCGATGCGGGCTTGCTCGCCGCAGCCGCCCGGGTGCTGCTGGCGGCACACGGCTTCGTCCTCGACGCGAGCCACAGCGCCTTGCTCGGCACGTGCCGGGAGTGCGCGAGCTAGTGGCGGTCCTGCTGCAACGGGGCCGCCTTTTTCATTTCGCGGCCCCAACACTCCCGGACTATGGCGGGGCGTACCGCCCCCGCGTGGCGCATCCCGACCAGAGCCAGCGGTAGCTGAAGGCGTTCGCCGTATCCGCCTCTGTTCCTGAACCCTTGGATGTTGAAGTTGGGCTCAACCGCCGTCGCAAAGCGATTGCAGTAAGCGCAGGCTCAGGTCGGGTTGCGGCAGACTCCGAGTGTCGTCGAAAGAAATGGCCATGCTTGCGACGGTAAGCAGACGGCGGAGAACGGGTGGGGGACCGAGCTTCAATGCGGGGACGCGTTGTGGCGGTGTGCGGCCGTTGACGCCAGGGGAGCAGGGCGACCGTTGGCCGATCGGTCGACACGACCAGCCAATCGGTACGGCCACGACGCAACCGGCGAGCCCGGCTGCGCCCGTGCGTGTCAGGCGCAGCTGGTCCAGGTTGGCCGAACGCGTCACTGACGCGAGTCCTGCCGGAGCGACGTTAGGGAAGGCGCTACTTTTCCGAATGTGTGGGTGTCCGCGTCGAAGGTGAACGCCGAACCCTTGGCGTCCTTGAGCGTCACGGTGTTGTGTGCGGCAGAGACGATTGTCCAGGGCCCGGAGATGGGCAATTCTGCTGGTCAGCTCCGTGTCAGCGCAGAGCCGCGCGGGCGAGGTTGCTCGCGAGCGCAGGTGCGCCCGCCCAGTGCGTGTGCAGGTAGGACGCGTGCACGTTCGGCGTCGCGAACCCTTCGGCCCGATTGCCGATGTGCCATGCCGCGCGCGTGCCAGACGGCGGCGTGATGGCCGAGTAGTGGAACTCGTGTGCCGGCACGGCATCCCCGGCCCCCCCGACGTACCAACTGTCATTGACAGCGCGCGCACTGCGGTAGCCGAGTGTCAGCTGGCGCGTCATCATCGCCGACGCAGGGACCACGCCGCACATCGGCAGCTCGTCGAGGGATTCGGCCAGCCACAGGAGCCCCCCGCACTCTCCGACGACCGCGCCACCGGCGGCGGCGAAATCGCGCACCGATGTCCGCAGGGCGGCATTCGCGGACAGGTCGGCCGCATACACCTCGGGAAAGCCGCCCGGCACATAGAGCGCTCCGACGTCCGGCAGCACCTCGTCGTCCTGGTGCACCTCGACAACCTCGGCCCCCGCGGCGCGGAGCAACTCGAGGTGCTCCGGGTAGACGAAGCCGAAGGCGCCCCCCGTCAGCACACCGACGCGCGCACCCGTCGACGGAGCACGGTCAGGCAACGGTGACCACGGCTCGATGGCGATCGACGGTGCCTCAGCCGCGATCCTCAGCAATGCGTCGAGGTCAATTGCGTCGCGGATCAGCGCCGCCCAGCCGATGATTTGCCGAACCGACTCGGCGGCGCGTTCGGCTGCCGGCACCAGACCGAGGTGCCGGGAAGGCGCGGCCAGATCGTCGCGGCGGGGGAGCGCGCCCAGCACCGGAATCCCCAGTGAGCTAAGGGATTCCCGCAGCATCTGCTCGTGCGTGTCCGACCCGACCTGGTTGATGATGAGGCCGGCGATGACGAGCGAGGGATCGTACGACGCGAAGCCGTGCACCAGCGCCGCGATCGACCGCGACATCGAGCGCGCGTCCACGACGAGCACGACCGGTGCCCCAAGAAGACGGGCCACGTGCGCGGTGGATGCCTCGTCGGTGCCGCCCTTCCCGTCGTACAGGCCCATGACTCCTTCGATCACGGCGACCTGCGCTCCCGCCGAGCCGTACGCGAGGAGCGGTGCCATCAGCTCCGGTCCGCACAGGAACGCGTCGAGGTTGCGGCCTGGGCGGCCGGCGGCGAGAGAATGGTATGTGGGATCGATGAAGTCAGGGCCCACCTTGAACGGCGCGACGGCGGTGCCCCGCGACCGCAAGGCCGCCAGAATCCCTGTGGTGACAGTGGTCTTGCCGCTGCCGGACGACGGCGCGGCGATCACGACGCGCGGCGGCAGCGCTACCACTCGATGCCCTTCTGGCCCTTCTCCCCGTTGTCGAACGGGTGCTTGACCTTGGTCATCTCGGTGACGATGTCAGCGACCTCGATCAACTCGGCGGGCGCGCCCCGGCCGGTGATCACGACGTGCTGCGTGCCCGGGCGGTCGGCCAGCACGGCGAGCACCTCGGCGGTGTCGACCCAGCCGCGGGCCATGACGTAGGTGAACTCGTCGAGGATCACGAGCCGGTAGCGCTCCTCGGCGAGCGCGGCCTTCACGTCCGCCCAGCCGGCGACAGCCAGCTCCTCGCTCGTCGCATCCTCGCGCTGGATCCACGACCACGACGAGCCCATCTTGTGCCAGTCGATGCCGAGAGCCTCCGCCGCCTTCTCCTCGCCGACCTTCCACTTGCTCGACTTCACGAACTGGAAGACCCCGACCGGCCAGTCCTGCGCCCAGCCCCGCAGCATCAGACCGAACGCGGCCGTCGACTTGCCCTTGCCGATGCCCGTGTGCACGATCAGCCGGGGCTTGGCGCGGCGCGCCCTTGTGGTCAGGCCGTCGTCGGGCACATGGTCGGGCAGTCCTTGAGGCATGGCCACACCCTAGACACCGGCCGAGCGCCGGAGCGGCTGTGTCCCAGCCGCCACACCCGCCTTACTCGACGCGATCGTCTTCCCCCGTTCAGGGACGGGTCAGAGGCGAGGGGGGAAGCTCCCCTCAAGGTGCCGCCCAGATGGTGCCGACACCACGAGCATGTCACCGTCCGTTGGAGTTGACGGCCACGGCGACAGGCGCGCTCTGCGCATCCCGGCTCACGCCAACTCCCCAGCAGCGGATGGGACCCCATGAACACCAGCGAGAGCAAGCCCCGCGAGCGACACAACGCCTCGGCCGACGAGCACGTCATCGCCGCTGGAGCCTGCGGGCAGAAGCACCTGCCAACCGGCCGGGCGTGCCTGCTCCCGGTCCGGCACTCCGGCACGTGCGAGTTCCGCTCGCCGGACGAGGTGGCGGCAGTCGTCCGTGGCGCCGCACCACCCTCCTGATCGGCGTGGATGTCGGGCGGCGGCCGACCCAGTCCCGCTGGCCGGTTCCTCATCGCCCGTGCCCAGCGGGCGGACGCCCTCGAGCCTCGGCTCCGCTGCGCGCGCTGATCAGATCGGCCGCTTACCGCACCACTTCTGCAAACGTTCTCCGTCAGTCGCGGGGCGACTGCCGCCGGGTCGGCCGGCAGTCGGCTCACCCAGGTTGCTCCGAATGGCCCTGGCGGCTGCGTCGGCACGCCTGGAGCACGCCACGGGGCGGGCGGACCCACGCGCTGGGTCCGGCGTTCGGGTGATTGCAGTGCGTGGTCGCGTCATCACAGAATGCCACTCGACGGAACGCCACCCATAAGCCGGCCATCGCAAGGAGCACCTGAATGCACGCGCCAGCAGTCACGCGGGGCGACCCCAAGCGCCGCGCACCCGCCGGGGTGGCTGCGGTCGCCGGGGCGAGCCAGCCGACGACGACGTCGACCGGGGCGCGCTGGACCGGGGCGTCGCGGGTCGGCGCCCGCTGCACCCCACACAACTGGAGCTAGGCGGCGATGACGACAGAACGACGAGTGGGCCGGATGTTGGCGCTGCCGGTCAGCGCCCGCATCCGGCTGCTCGCTGTCGCACTGAGCGGCGTCGGCCTCCTGGTCTACGTGCTGCTGCTGCGGCACTTCGGGCCGCCGACGGGAACGTTCCGGCTGTCGTGGGGGTGGCTGATCCCGGGGTTCCTCGCCGGCGAGGTGTGCCTCGTGCACCTCCACTTCCGCCGCGACAACCACTCGTTCTCGATGACGTCGGTCCCGCTCGCGCTCGGGATGCTGTTCGATTCACCCGGGTGGGTGCTGCTCGCAGCGCTCATCAGCTCACTGTTGGCACTCGGCGTCTACCGGCGGCTCGCCCCGCTCAAGGTGCTCTTCAACGTGGCGGCCGTCGCGAGCAGCGTCAGCATCGGTCTGTTCGTCTTCCGGTGGCTGGTCCCGTCGTACACGGGAATGAATGCCCACGTCTGGATGGCGACGTTCGTCGCCGTCACCACCACCGAAATCCTTGCCGGCATCACCGTCGTGGTCGCCATCTCCGTGGCCGAAGGCCGCTTCCAGTCGGAGCGGCTCCCGGTGATCGTGGGAATGACCACCGTGAGCGCAGTCACCAACACCAGCCTGTCGATCATCGCGGCGACGTTGCTGCTGCAGGCCTCCGGCACCGCGTGGCTCCTGCTCGTGCCCGCCGGGACGCTTCGCATGGCCTACGGCGCTTACCTCAAGGAGCGGGAGAAGCACGACAGCCTGGAGTTCCTGTATCACTCGACCCGCATCCTCAGCGAGACGCCGGAGCTGGAAGAGGCCGTGCAGGCACTCATCTCCCGGGCGCGCGAGATGTTCCGCGCCGAGTCCGCCGAGATGCTCTTCGCCACCCCGGACGGCACCGAGTTGCTGCGCGCGCGCGTCGGCGAGGAGATCGTCGCGGCCGGGCCGATGGAGCGTGTGTCCGACGCGGCGGTGCTGGCGCTCAGTGAACGCTTTCGGGGCAACCCCGAGATGGTGCTCGCCCGGTTCCCCACCGGCGACGCGGCGATCGACGCCTACCTCACCTCCAACAGCATGCGGGACGCGATGATCGCGCCGCTGCGCGGCGACGGGAAGCCGTTCGGCATGGTGATCGTGAGCAACCGCGTGGGCAGCGCGTCGTTCGACAACGAGGACGCCCGCCTGTTCGAGACGCTGGCCAACCACGCGTCCGTCGCGCTGGAGAACGGCCGCCTCGAGCAGTCCCTCGCCCAGCTCCGCGAACTCGAGAAGCAGCTGAAGAAACTCGCATTCCATGACCCGTTGACCTCGCTCGCCAACCGCTCGCTGTTCGCCGAACGCGTCGCCGCCGCACTGGCGACGGAGCGCGCCGCGGGCCACGACTGCGCCGTCCTGTTCATCGACCTCGACGACTTCAAGACGATCAACGACACGCTCGGGCACGCCGCCGGCGACCGGCTACTGTGTGCCGTCGCCGAACGCCTCGTCGACTGCCTGCGCCCCGACGACATGGCCGCGCGGCTCGGCGGCGACGAGTTCGCGGTGCTGCTCGATGACGTGGCAGACATCGGCGAGGTGGAACGCGTCGCGATGCGCATCATCGACTCGATGCGCAGCCCCGTGTATTTCGGCGGCCAGGACGTGCACGTGCGCGGCAGCGTGGGACTCGCGCCGGGGCGGTCCGCGACGTCCGCCGACGAGCTGCTCGGCAACGCCGACCTCGCCATGTACATCGCGAAGTCCGACGGCAAGGGTTCGTACAGGATCTTCGCCCCTTCGATGCGGTCGGAGGTCGCCCAGCGGCACCGACTCAAGGCGGACCTCGCGAAGGCCGTCGACCGGGGTGAGTTCGTCGTGCACTACCAGCCGATCATCAACCTGCAGACCGGTCAGCCGGTCGCGTTCGAGGCGCTCGTGCGCTGGTCGCACCCGGAGCTCGGGCTGCTCGCGCCGGACACGTTCATCCCCATGGCGGAAGAGACAGGCCTCATCGGTGTCATCGGACAGCTGGTGCTCGGCGACGCAGCGACGCAGGCCGCCCAGTGGCAGCGCGACTATCCCGGCGCGCCGATCGCGGTGACCGTCAACCTCTCGCCCCTGCAGGTGCGGCTCCCCGCGCTCGTCGCAGAGGTGGCGGAGGTGCTCAGGCGGACGACGCTCGTCCCCGGGAGCCTCATCCTGGAGATCACGGAGTCGCTGATGCTGCACGATGCGGAGGCATCCGTGGAGGTGCTGCACGAGTTGCGCGCGCTCGGCCTGAAGATCGCCCTCGACGACTTCGGCACCGGCTATTCCTCCCTCGGCCAGCTGCGCCAGCTGCCGATCGACATGCTGAAGATCGCGAAGACCTTCGTCGAGGACCTCGACGGCGAAGGCGGCAAGACGGCCTTCACCTCGGCCATCCTCGCGCTCGGCCAGACGCTCGGCGTCACGACGCTCGCGGAAGGTGTCGAACAGCCGTGGCAGGCCAGCGAACTGCGGCGCCTCGGTTGCGAGCTCGGTCAGGGCTACTACTTCGCGAAGGCCATGCCCGCCGCGGATGTCAACGGCTATCTCCGACGTCACCTCGTCGCCACGGACGCGGCCGATCCGGCGAACGTCTACCGCCTCCCCGCCTGACCGCCCCACCCCACGCCCGCCCCGCCCCGCCCCGCCCCTTTGCCCCCGCCCCGCCTAGCCCGGCCGACGATCCGAAGTTTGCAACTCCCTGGCGTTGCAAACCGCGGCATGTCAGCAGGCCGCGGGCAGCCCGAAGTCGCGAACCGCCGCCCGCAACTCCCTGACCACCGCGTCGGGATCGGTCCGCAGCGTCACCGTCGAGAAACGCAGGAGCGGCTGCCCGCCTCGGACGATCGCGTTCTGGCGCGCCAGTTCCGCCTCGACGTTGTCCTTCCAGTGCAGCGGCCCATCGATCTCGACGGCGAACGTGCCGTAGTCGATATCGAGGTAGGCGCGACGCCCCGTCTCGCCTCGACGGACCGACTGCCGCACAGGCGTCGGCAGGCATGCCGCCGCCGCGAGCGTCGTGAACTCCACCTCGGCCAGCGATCCCGCCCCGTTCGTCACCTCGGGAAGCAGGCATAACAGGAGTGCCGCATGGGGCTGCCGCCGGAACCGCAGGAGGTGCGGGAGGACGGCCTCCGCTGTGACCAGCCCCTGCTGGAACGCGGCAACGAACAAGCCACCGGCGGTCCGTGCCTTCTTCTCCCAGCTGCAGGCCTGCACTATCGCCAGCGGCATCCGCACGCGCGGCGGCGACGTCGCGACCGTCAACGCGGGGACGTCGCCGGCGTAATGAAGGCGGATGCCGTCGCGTCGACGACCGTGAGCGTGGCCGGCGATGACGACGTCGACATTCTCGCGCGCGTACGTCCGCAGTCCCCCCACGATGGCCGCCGACACCCCCGCGAGTGCGGCCGGCTGTGGCTGCCCGAGAACGGCGCACCACAACTGCTGCACCTCCGTCAGCGGACCGTTGTGCAGCACCACCGCCCCGCCGTTGATCTGCCACCGCCGTGCGGCGAGCTCCGTGCGCACCCTGGTCCACGGCACGCCGACGGCCGTCAGTTGCTTGCGGGTGACGACGGACTCCTGCCGTGCGGCGAGGCTCTCGAGGGACACGGCTCCACGATCGCCGACGCACGAGCGGCTGCGGAACGCCGTCCACAGCGACCCGGGCAGTTACCGCGGTTTTCCACAGCCACAGCCACCTCACGGCTCCCACCTCCCGGAACGTGCCGCCGTTTGCAACGGTGGAGAGTTGCAAACGTCGGACCGTCGGAGGGGGTCGGGTACGGAGGAGGTGGGGTGGCGGAGGGGGGTCGGGTACGGGTACGGAGGAGGTGGGGTGGCGGAGGGGGGTCGGGTACGGGTACGGAGGAGGTGGGGTGGGGGGCGTCAGGCCGCGGTGATGGCGCGGACCACGTGCGCGAGGGAGTCGGCCGCCAGCTGCTCGAGCCGGTAGACCGGCGCCGCCAGGCGAGCAGCCAGCTCCTCGGCCAGCTGCAATTTCACGTGGCCGTCCTCCGCGTCGATGACGACCGAGGCGACGCCCTGGCGGACGAGTCCATCGGCCGCGCGGGCCGCCGCCGCGCGGGCATCCGGCCCCGTCGCGCGGCCGTCGGTCACGACGACCAGCAACGCCCGTCGCTGCGGATCACGGACACGCTCCACGCGCAGCACCTCCGCGGCACGCCAGAGACCGGCCGCGATCGGCGTACGCCCGCCGGTCTCCAACGCGGTCAACCGCGCGGCGGCGACCTCGATCGAGCCTGTCGGCGGCAACACCAGCTCGGCGCCCGCGCCCCGGAACGTGATGAGCCCGACCTTGTCGCGCCGTTGATACGCGTCCACCAGCAGCGACAGCACGGCGCCCTTGACGGCGCTCATCCGCCGCCGCGCCGCCATCGACCCGGACGCGTCCACGCAGAAGAGCACGAGGTTGGCCTCCCGGCCATGCCGCACCGAGCGGCGCACGTCACCAGGCGCGAGCAGGAGGCGGCCGGTCCTGCCACGTGAGATCTGGTACGGCGCTGCCGCCCGCACGGTCGCGAGCACGTGCACGCTGCCGGCGTCACTCGTGATGGGCCGCACGACCCGCCCGTCGACGCCCTCCGCCGCGGAGCGGCGACCGGCGGCGGACGCGTGGCGGTTGGTGCCCGGGACGCGCAACGCGATCGGGCGGAAGCTCGACCCGGGCGCGGCCGTTTGCGTGCGGTTGCCCGGCGAGCCGGCTGTGTCGCGGTGGGTGCGCACGGCGGCGGCCGCCGGGTCTGCCGCCGCGCCGCCGACAGCGCCGCCGACAGCGCCTACGTCGGAGGCGCCGGGCCCGCCACCGGGGGGCGCGTGGTCGCTGCCGTCCCTGTCGTTGCCACCACTACCACCACCACCGTCGCCACCACCGTCGCCACCGCCGTCGCCCCCGTCACCACCACCACCGCCGTCGCCGTCGCCCCCGTCACCACCACCACCGCCGTCGCCGTCACCACCACCGCCCCCGTCACCACCACCGCCGTCGCCGCCCGCCGCGGCCAGCGCGTCGTCCAGTTGTTGCTCGTTGATACCCGGCTGCTCGAACGGCATCCGGCGCCGGCGGTGCGGCAGTGCGAGAAGCGCGGCGATCCGCACGTCCTCCGTCGTGACGGAGTCGCGGCCCTCCCACGCCGCGTTGGCGATCGCGGTGCGCGCCATGACGATGTCGGCGCGCAGCCCGTCGACGTCGAACGCCGAGCACACGCTCGTGATTTCGCGCAGCGCGGCGTCGGGGAGAGCCACCGAGGACAGCCGGGACCGCGCCGCGGCGATGCGTGCGGCCAGCATCGCGTCCGCCGCCGCCCACTCGGCCGCGAACCCGTCGGCGTCCGCTTCATAGGCCAGCCGCCGCCGCACGACGTCCGCGCGTTCGGCCGGTTCCCTGGACGCCGTCACCTCGACGGTCACGCCGAACCGGTCCAACAGCTGCGGGCGAAGCTCGCCCTCCTCGGGGTTCATGGTGCCGACGAGGAGGAAACGCGCGGCGTGGCGCACGGACACGCCTTCGCGTTCGACGTACGCGGTGCCCATCGCGGCCGCGTCGAGAAGCAGGTCGACGAGGTGGTCGTGCAGCAGGTTGACCTCGTCGACGTAGAGGACGCCGCGGTGCGCCGCTGCCAGCAGGCCGGGCTCGAACGCCTTCACGCCCTCACGCAGCGCGCGTTCCAGGTCCAGGGAACCGACGACGCGGTCCTCGGAAGCGCCGACGGGCAGCTCGATCAACCGTGCAGGCCGCAGCCGTCCGACGCCCGACTGGTGCGGTCCGTCGGGGCACTCGGGGTCGGGTGCGGCCGGGTCGCAGGAGAAGCGGCAGCCCTCTACGACCGACACGGGTGGCAACAGGGCGGCCAGCCCGCGGACGACCGTCGACTTCGCCGTGCCCTTCTCCCCTCGCAGCAGCACGCCGCCGATCGACGGCGAGACCGCGTTGAGCAGCAGCGCCAGCTTGAGGTCGGGCATGCCGACGACAGCACTGAAGGGGTACGGGGCGCTCACCTCCTCATCCTTCCATGCGGCGCGCGATGATCGCGTCCGTCGACAGCGGTCCGGGCGAGACGACCCTGTCGTACGACGTGCTCGGGTCTCACGTTCGTCTACCGGCTGCGGGACCGAGCCCGTACGGCCGAACTGATCTTCGGCTCTTCGGCGTAGTCAGTTTGCGCTACGTGCGGCTTTCGGCCGGACGGCCCGATCCCGACATACATGGGGAGGATTGGGAGCGTCGATGTCTGAGGCAACACCCGCAGGAATCGGCACGCGGTGGCGCCGGCGGCGGACCCTCGCGTGGGGGATTCGCACGCTCTGCATCGTGGTCCCCATGGTCGCGTCCGTCGCCGCCATGGCGGTCGCCGGCCACACGATCCCGCGCTTGTCGGGCGCAGCGAAACCGCTCTGGTATGTGGCCCTGTTCGCGATCAGCTTCGTCGTCCTCCTGCTGGCCCGGCGGACCGTGCGGCGGCTGCTCCCGCTCGCGACGCTGCTCGACATGACTCTCGAGTTTCCCGCCCTCGCGCCATCCCGACTCGATATGTCTCGGCGGGCGCACAGCGCGCGTGAGCTGTCCTCGCTGATGGAACGCGCGAAGGACGAGACCACGCAGGAGGCCGCCGAACGTGTTCTGACCCTGCTCGCTGCGTTCGCGAAGCACGACCGCGCCACCCGCGGGCACGCCGAGCGCGTCCGCGCCTACACCGACCTGCTCGCGTCGCGCATGGGGCTGTCGAGCCGTGAACGCGACCGGCTGCGGTGGGCGTCGCTCCTGCACGACATCGGCAAGCTGCACGTCCCGGTCTCCATCCTCACCAAGCCGTCGAAGCCGAGCGAAGAGGAGTGGGAGATCCTCCGCCGGCACCCCGTAGAAGGTGGTCGCATTGCAGCCGCCCTCATCCCGTGGCTCGGGGAGTTCGGCCAAGTTATCGAGCAGCATCACGAGCGTTTCGACGGCAAGGGCTACCCGTACGGACTGGAAGGTCACCGCATCTGCCGCGGGGCACGCATCGTGTCCGTGGCGGACACGTTCGAGGTCATGACCGCCCCCCGGCCCTACAAGCGTCCGATCAAGCGCGAAGCGGCGCTGGCGGAGCTCGTGGCCTGCAGCGGCACGCAGTTCGATCCGGAAGTGGTGCGGGCGTTCCTCGCCGTCGACAGCAAGCGGATGCTCTGGGCGATGGGGCCGAGCTCCTGGCTGGCGGGCCTGCCGCTCATCGGCCAGGCACCCGCGCCGCTGATCGCCGCCATCGGCAACCAGACCATGAACCTCACCACGGCCGCCGTTGTGGGCGCCGTCAGCGCGGCCAGCGTCGCCGTCGCCGCCCCCGCGACCGCATCCGCATCCGCATCCGCATCCACCAACGTCAGCCACGAGACAAGCTCCCGTGGACGTTCTGCGTTCGTCGCCGGGGCCGGGCAGCCGAACCGGCCGACGCACACCAATCACCCGTCCGCCACGCGCTCGATCGGTGGCAGCGGCGGTAAGGGGGGCTCACTCGTCGACGGCCCATCGACCGGCTCAGAGCGGTTGCACACGTTCGACTCGACAAGCACGGGCACGATGCTTCCCGCCAAGTCCGCCGTCGCGGCGCAACCGCAGCGCACCGGTCAGAGTCGCGGCGGCACGCCCACCCGGATAGCCCCGCCCGGACAGCCATCGGCGACGCCCACTCAGACGACGCCGGCGCAGCGGGTCGACGCCACACCCGCCTCGTCACCCGGTGCGCCGAAGGCGAAGACGAAGGAAATCTCCCCGCTGCCAACTCCCGCATCGGCGCCGGCGCCGCGCGCGCCCAAGCCGCCGCCCGCGCCCAAGCCGGCCCCAGCCCCGAAGCCCGGCCCCGCGCCGAAGCCGGCCCCTGCGCCGAAACCGGGGCCCACATCCCCGGCGGCCCCTGCGGCGAAACCGGGGCCCACATCCCCGGCGGCCGGCAGCGGGGACCCGGCACCGTCGCCCGCCTTCGGGAAAGCGAACGGGATCGCGAACGCGAACGCGAACGGGATCGCGAACGCGCACGCGAAAGGCAACTGAATCGGAACGGGATCGGGCACGGGAACGGGAACGGAAAGTCCTAGTGCGCCCGGCGACGGCCTGCGTCTGCCTTTCCTGCATCGCGGGTGGCGGGGTCCGACCTCAACGGACGCGTCTTCATCCACAGCAGGAAGAATGCACCCACCACGAGCAGCGCGATGCCCGTCACGAGGTTGATGCGCACGCCGGCCGCCTTCTGGATCGCCTGATCGTTGTCGAACAGACCCATCACCAGCAGGATGATCCCGTATAGCGTCAACAGCCCACCGACGACGAGGCGCACATCGAACAGGGACGCCATCTTGCTGTCGGCCATCGCCGCTTCAACCTTTTCCTCGTCTTCGAGCGCGTCCGAACTGTCAGCCATGGTCAGACTCCCTATGCGAAGATGACGTTGAGGATCGCGGCGATCACGAGTGCGCCGATGCCGAGGGTGATCGGCTTGCGGTACCAGGCGTTGTCGCCCTCATCGACGGTGCCTTCGTCGTCGTCCGCGTGCGTGGTGCCGAAGACGAGACCGTCGAGTTGTTCGCGGGCCGGCTTGGGCCCGGTGAGGCTGAGCACGACGGTGACGAGAAGGTCGACGAAGAAGGCTGCCGACGCCTCGACGAACGTCTCGGCCAGCGGGGATCCGGCGTGCATGCGGTGCGTAAAGAACAGCAGGTATGTCGTCATGCCCGCGAGCACACCGGCCAGCAGTCCCCAGAAGCCGCCGCGCGCATTGCCGCGCTTCCAGAACATGCCGAGGATGAACGTCGCGAAGATCGGTGCATTGAAGATGCCGAACAGCGCCTGGAGATATTCCATGATGTTGCTGAAGGTCGAGGCCAGCAACGCCGTGAAGACCGAGATGACGATGCCGACGACGGTCACGAGCCGACCGACCCGCAGATAAAACTTGTCCTCGCGGTCCTTCTTCCAGTAGGCCTGCACCAGGTCGTACGTGACGACCGTGTTGAGCGAGCTGACGTTGGCCGCAACACCGGCCATGAACGACGCGAACAAGCCGGTGATCGCCAGCCCGAGCAGCCCGCTGGGAAGCAGCTTGCCCATGAGGGCAGGGATGGCATCGTTGAAGGTGAGGCCTTCGGAGGCCGTCTTCGCCTTGCCGAAGTCGGGCAGTGAGACCAGCGCGACAAGACCCGGGATGACGACGATCGCCGGAATGAGCACCTTCGGATAGGCGGCGATGAGCGGCGTGCGCCGGGCCGCCGACAGGTTCTTGGCACTGAACGCGCGCTGCACCTCGGCGAAGTTGGTGGTCCAGTAGCCGAACGAGAGCACGAAGCCGAGTCCGAGCACGATCCCGATGAAGTTGGAGCCGAGCGGACCACCGTCGCTGCCGATCCCGGTGCCGGCCCACGCGTGGAGGCCCTGGTTGTGCAGCGCGCTCTGCGTGACCTTCGCCCCGAGGCCGGAGAACCCGCCGACCGACCGCACCGCAACGAACATCAGCGGCACGAGCGCGGCGATGATGATGAAGAACTGCAGCACCTCGCCGTAGATGGCGCTCGACAGACCGCCGGCACCGACGTAGACGAGGACGACGAGCGCCGACAGGATGACGCCGAGAAACAGCGGCAGCCCGAGCAGCGCCTGCAGCACGATCGCGAGTGCGTAGAGATTGACACCCGCGATGAGCACCGCCGCCAGCGCGAAGATGGCCGAGTTGAGCACGTGGGAGCTGTCGCTGTAGCGACGGCGCAGGAACTCGGGCACCGAGCGGACCTTGGAGCGGTAGTAGAACGGCATCATCACGATGCCGAGAAACACCATCGCCGGCACAGCGCCGATCCAGTAGTAGTGGACCGTGGCGACGCCGTACTTCGCCCCGTTGGCGGCCATCCCGATGATCTCGGTCGCGCCGAGGTTGGCGCTGACGAACGCCAGTCCGGTGACCCATGCGGGCAGTGACCGCCCCGCCAGCAGGAAGTCGGCGCTGGTGCCGACCGCGCGCCTGGCGAAGACCCCGATGCCGAGGACGACGACGAAATACATTGCCAACAGCAGGTAGTCGATCAGACTGGGATGCAGTCGCAACATGCTGCGCCTCCGGCGGCCGGCGGGCACGCGACGCCACGCCGCGTGATCATCGAGCCCCTAATCCCGCAAGTGCGCCAACCGTAAACGCAACGCAACACATGGATCGCAAACCCGCGCCCACCCGCCGAGAAGATCACGGTGCGACGGGCTCGTCGTCGCCCCTGTCGTCAGGCTTCGAGGTCTCCTTCCAGATCGAGGTAGGTCTGCTTCAACTGCTCGAGCGTCTCCGGGGACGGCTCCGCCCACAACCCGCGTTCGGCGGCCTCGAGCAGCCGCTCGGTCATGCCGCGCAGCGCCCACGGGTTGGCAGCGGTGAGGAAGTCGCGGTTGGTCTCGTCGAAGATGTATTCGCTGCAGAGCTTCTCGTACATCCAATCCTGTACGACGCCCGCGGTCGCGTCGTACCCGAAGAGATAGTCGACGGTGGCCGCCATCTCGAACGCACCCTTGTAACCGTGGCGGCGCATGGCGGCCATCCATTTCGGGTTGACGACGCGCGAGCGGAAGACGCGGTTGGTCTCCTCCGTCAGCGTGCGCGTCTTCACGGCATCGGGCGTGGCGCTGTCGCCGACGTAGGCCGCGGGGCTGACGCCCGTCAGGGCGCGCACCGCGGCGACCATCCCACCGTGGTATTGGAAATAGTCGTCGCTGTCCATGATGTCGTGCTCGCGCGTGTCCTGGTTCTTCGCGGCAACCCGGATGCGCGTGTAGGCGCGTTCCATGTCGGGGCGGGCGTTGCGCCCGTCGAGGCCCTTGCCGTAGGCGTAGCCACCCCAGACCGCGTAAACCTCCGCCAAGTCTGCGTCGGTGCGCCAGTTGCGCGCGTCGATCAACGGGAGCAGGCCCGCGCCGTAGGCACCGGGCTTGGACCCGAAGATGCGCGTCGTCGCGCGGCGCCAGTCGCCGTGCTCCGCCAGGTCGGCCCGCGCGTGCGCCGCGACGAAGTTGTCGGCGTCCTCCTCGGGCAGGGCGGCCACGGCGGCGATCGCGTCGTCGAGCAACGTGATGACGTGCGGGAAAGCGTCGCGGAAGAAGCCGGAGATGCGCAGCGTCACGTCGATGCGGGGCCGGCCCAGCTCGGACAGGGGGACGATCTCGAACCCCGTGACGCGGCGGGACACGTCGTCCCAGGTGGGCCGGGTTCCCAGCAGCGAAAGGACTTCCGCGAGGTCGTCGCCACTGGTGCGCATCGCCGACGTGCCCCACACGACGAGGCCGACGCTGTCCGGATAGGCGCCGTCGTTGTCGGCTCGATAGCGGGCGATCAGCGAATCGGCGAGCGCGCGGCCGACGTCCCACGCGAGCCGGGAGGGGATCGCCTTCGGGTCGACGCTGTAGAAGTTGCGACCCGTTGGGAGCACGCCGACGACGCCCCGCGTGGGCGAACCAGATGGCCCCGGCGGCACGAAACCGCCGTTCAGCGCGTGCAAGGTGTGGGCGATCTCGTCGGTGGTGCGCGCGAGCCGCGGGACGACCTCGGTGGCCGCGAACTCCAGCACCCGCACGACATCCGGCACGTCGGCGCCGAGTTGCGCGGCGGCGATCGCGGCCGCTCGCGTGGCGTCCCAGCCGGTCGCCTCCATCGCCGCCACGAGTCGGCGCGCCGACTCTTCGAGCGCGTCGACCTCCTCGAGCGGTCCGTCCTCGGCGGTCCCGTGGTGCTTGCCCAGCGCGCGGCGCAGCCCGGGCAATGCGCCGAACGTGCCGCTCCACGTCTGCGGTGCGCGCAGGATGGCCAGGACGAGGTTGACGCGCGCCTCGTCCACGGGCGGCCCGCCCAGGATGTGCAGCCCGTCGCGGATCTGCACGTCCTTGATTTCGCAGAGGTAGCCGTCAACGTGCAGCAGGAAGTCGTCGAACGCGTCGTCACCGGGGCGCTCGTCGATGTGCAGGTCGCGGTGCAGCTCCGCGGCCTGGATCAGCTCCCAGATCTGCGCGCGCACGGCGGGCAACTTCGCCGGGTCCATAGCGGCGAGCATCGCGTGTTCGTCCAGCAGCTGCTCGAGTTTTGCGATGTCGCCGTAGGAGTCGGCGCGCGCCATCGGCGGGATCAGGTGGTCGATGACGGTGGCGTGTCCGCGGCGTTTGGCCTGCGTGCCCTCGCCCGGATCGTTGACGATGAACGGGTAAAGGAACGGCACGTCGCCGAGCACCGCGTCGGGCGCGTCCGCCGGCCCGAGCCCGAGGCCCTTGCCCGGCAGCCATTCCAGCGTGCCGTGCTTGCCGAGGTGCAGCACCGCATCGGCGCCGAAGATGCGGTCGAGCCACCGGTAGGCGGCGAGGTAGTGATGCGAGGGCGCGAGCGCCGGGTCGTGGTAGATCGCGATCGGGTTCTCCCCGAAGCCACGCGGCGGCTGGATCGCCAGGACCACATTGCCGAATTGCAGACACGCCACCACGATGTCGCCGTTGTCGACGTACAAGGTGCCGGGCGCTTCTCCCCACGCCTGCGTGATCGACGCGCGCAGCGACGGCGCCAACTCACCCAGCCAGGATTGGTAATCCGCGAGCGGCACGCGCGCGGGATTGCGCGCCAACTGCTCGTCGCTGAGCCACTCGACGTCGTGGCCACCGGCGGCGATCAGGGTATGGATCAGTTCGTCGCTGTCCTCGGGAAACTGGCCGACCGTATAGCCGGCGTCGCGCAACGCGCGCAACAGGACGACGGCCGAGGCGGGCGTGTCGAGTCCGACGGCGTTGCCGACCCGGGCATGTTTCGTCGGGTATGACGACAGCACGATGGCGATCTTCTTGTCGGCGTTGGGCTTTCGCCGCAGCTGGGCGTGACGGACGGCGATGCCCGCGACGCGCGCCGCCCGTTCGGGGTCGGCCACGTAGACGGGCAACCCGTCCGCGCCGATCTCCTTGAACGAGAATGGCACGCTGATCAGCCGCCCGTCGAACTCCGGGATCGCGACCTGCATGGCCGCATCGAGCGGCGACAGCCCGGCGTCGCTGGCCGCCCACTGCTCGCGCGAGGACGTCAGGCACAGTCCCTGGATGACAGGCACGTCGAGGCGGGTCAACGCCGTCGCGTCCCACGCGTCCGCATCCGAGGCGTTGGCGCCGCCGCCCGCCAGGACCGTCACGATGAGCGCGTCGACGCGGCCGTCGAGCAGCACGTCGACCGCCTCGATGCGGCCGTCGGGGCCGGGGCGCAACGACGGCAGGTAGACGGGCAACGCGTTGGCCCCGCGGGCTGCGATGGCCTCGCACAACGTGTCGACGAAACCGGTGTTGCCACTGAGCGCGTGCGCCCGGTAGAACACGACACCCACGGTCGGCCGCGCGGGGTCGACCGGCAGGACCGCTAGGACGCCGTACTGCGGGAGCTGCGCCGGCGCCTCGAACCCGTGCCCGGTGAGCAGGAGCGTGTCGGACAAGAACCGCAGGAGCTGACCCGCGTTGTCGACGCCACCCTCGCGCAGGTAGGCCGCGGCCTCCGTCACCACCCCCGCGGGCGCCGTGGACAGGCCCGCGAGTTCGGCGTCGAGCGTCGCCTCGCCGCCGAGAGCGACGAGCGGGACGCCCGCCGCCACGCACGCGGCGCGCAGGTCGTCGAAGCCGGCCCAGGCGCGGCGGCCGCCGAGGAGACGCGCGACGACCACGCCGACGCCGTCCACATTCGGCACCCCCTCCAGCGTCGCCGGATTGCCGAGCCGCACCCCGCGCAGGTCCTCGGGCAGGGCGGCGGTGGCGGCCCGTAGCGCGAGGAGATCGGTGTCGGCGGTGGACAGGAGAAGCAGCACGCGACCAGTCTCCCCGACGGCCGAGCGGCGACTGAAGGCCACCGCCTACTGAAGGCCACCTGCGCACACAGGACGCCGCGTTCGGGCTATCAGCAGCCTGTCGGGTCGTGCCGATGCACTCTGGAAGGCACAAGCCGCCCCATTGACCGCGAGAGGCCGAAATTCCGATGCGAATCCTGCGCCGCCTGCTGCCGGCCGCCCTCGTGCTCGCCATGGTGAGCCCGGTGGCCCAGGCGTCGGCTGCGCCCGCGGCGTCGACGTACTGGTATCGCGGGCCGTGTGCCGGCTCGTCGGGCCCGCTCTGCTACTTCTGGAAGGGCAAGGTCACGTTCGTCGACGACGGCGACACTGTCGACGTGGACATCGCGGGCGACGGCACGGCCACGCCGAAGCGCGTGCGCTTCAGCGGCGTCAACGCCATGGAGATGCACACCTACAGCTCGGTGCCCGCCCGCTGGACCGGCGAGTGCAATGCGGTCGCCGCGACCAAGCTGGTCTACAGCCTGATCAACGGCAAGACGGTCCGGCTCGCGGCACAGGACCCGACATCCGCGTCCGGATCCCGGCCCCGCCGACAGATCTCCTACTACGCGGGCGGCGGCTGGCACGACCTCGGCGCTCTCCTGATGCAGCGGGGTCTCGCGGTGCTCGACGACACGAACGAATACGTGTGGAGCAAGCCGTACGAGGTGCTCCAGCAGCGCGCGGCCACTGCCCACGTCGGGCTCTTCAACACCAATTCCTGCGGCTCGGACTCGACCGCCGACGCTCTGAGGCTGTGGGTCAAGTCGAACGCGAACGGCAACGACTCCGCGAACCTCAACGACGAATGGGTGCGCATCCGCAACGACCGCGATGTCGCGGTCCCGATCGGCGGCTGGTGGGTGCGGGACGGTGGCTACCGCGGCACCGAGGCGCACGGCTTCACGTTCCCGTCGGGTGCCGTGATCAAGGCGCACGGGGAGGTGACCCTGCACGTGGGCTCCGGCAGCAACACGGCCACCAACTTCTACTGGCGGCAGTCCGTCGCCATCTTCCAGAACAGCACCGGCGCGCCCCGCAACGCCGGGGACGGGGCCTACCTGTTCGATCGTCGCGGCGATATGCGCGCCTGGATGACCTACCCCTGCTACTACGCCTGCGGCACCCCTGCCGACGGCAACCTGACGGTCACCCGGTCCGTGCCGGGCCAGTACGTCGACGTGCGCAACACCTCTGCCACGCGGACCGTCGCCCTGGAGGGATTCGTTCTCTACAAGTACGACAACAGCTATCCGTTCTCGGCCGCGGACGTGCTCGGGCCGCACCAGACGCTGCGCCTCTATCTCGGCACGGGCAGCGGCGGCGCCGACATCACGCGGTCCTGGCGCGGGGTCGGCGGCAAGATCTACACCAGCGGCGGTGCGGTCGAGGTGGACCACCTCAACGGCCGACGCATCGTGTGCACCGCCTGGGGCACCAAGACCTGCTGAAGTGGCGGCGCGCCCGGAGGGTTATTGCGAGGACAGGCCGGGGCCCGTCGGCCAGAATCGGGGGCCACCGTCAGGAGCTCACCGTGACCGAACTGATCGCCACGACCCGCACCACCGGCAAGCGGTTGAAGGAGCGCTATCGCCGCGAGGTGGCCGACCTGTCTGCCGTCCTCGACGAGGCGCTGCACTGCCACGTGTCCTTCACCATCGACGGCGAACCGCGGATCATCCCCACCCTGCATGCCCGCATCGGCGACACGCTCTATCTGCACGGCTCGACCGGCAGCACCCTGGCGCTCGCCGGCCGGGGGAGCGGCATCGCGGTCGCCGTCGCGGTGACCCTGATCGACGGGCTCGTGATGGCCCGGTCGGGCTTCCACCACTCGGCGAATTACCGCTCGGCGGTGGTGCACGGCACCGCGGTCGCCGTGACCGACACCGCCGAGAAGGAACGCGTGCTTGCGGCCTTCGTCGACCGGTTCTCCCCGGGGCGCAGCGCGCAACTGCGCGGGGCGACCGCGGACGAGTTGGCTGCGACGGCCGTCTTGGCGATTCCCCTGACGGAGGCGTCGGTGAAGGTCCGCGCTCACGGCGTGGCCGACGACGAGGCGGACCTGACTGCACCGGTATGGGCCGGCGTCATCCCGGTGCGACTGGCCGCAGGGGAAGCGGTCGCAGATAACGCGCAGGCGGCCCGGCATGAATTGCCGCAGCTGCCGATGTCCCTCCTGACCTGAGCGCAGTTCGTCACCAGGCACGCGAAAGCGGGACAACGGCCCCCCGTTGTCGTCCGGCAGCTGTGGTCGGCAGCTACTTGCCGAGCAGCAACTTGTCGACCAGCTATTTGCCGACCAGCTATTTGCCGAGAAGGCCGCCGAGATCCCCGAGACCGCCGCCGGCGCCGCCTGCCCCGCCGACCCCGCCGACCCCGCCGGCCCCGCCACCGAGGAACTTCGCGATGAGATCCTGCGGGTTCAGGCCGAATTTCTGGAGCAGATCCGAGTGCTGGTCGGGGTCCACCTGGTCCGGCAGCTCGGCGTCGGCCTGCTGCGCCTGGTCGTGGTTGCCCAGCGACCGCAGGAGCTCGAGAATCTCGTTCTTGTCGATCTGCACGTGGGCCTCCGATTGTTTTGTCCGCAGCCAGTCCTGCCCGGCTGCGCCCGGCGCAATCGTTGCCGAACGGTACGAGCGTTGCCGAACGGTACGAGCGTTGCCGAACGGTACGAGCGTTGCCGAACGGTACGAGCGTTGCCGAACGTTGCGGCTCCTAGCCTAGCTAGGAGAAGGCGGAGAGCGCCACGCCTGCCATGCCGTACGTTACGTCCGCGCCGCGGCCGCGGAACGGGTCATTGAGAGGTGGGGCGCCTAGCGTGGTGCGCGGGCACGTCGCGAGCGAGAGCCCGGCGTAGACGAGCGCCTCGTCGCAGATCTGCTCGACGGTGTAGCCCAACGACAGGCCGACCTCGCTGAGCGAGACCTTGTAGATCGTGATCTGGTGACGCACGGGGCTGTCGTAGACGACGGCGACGGAGCCGATCAGCCGTGAGGACCCGCGGGAACCACCGGCACCGTCCCATGGGCCGTCGAAGAGCTGCCACACGGCCGGGGTCGCGTTCCACCTGCCGCCACAGGAGACGTCCCGCAGCTCCAGCTCGCGGATGACCCGCGCAGCCGCGGCCTCCGTCAGGATCGCGGACGGTCGGATCACTTCTTCGATGTGCATGGACGTGCCTCCCGCCGTGAGCTCTCGCCGAGCTGATGGGGGTATCGGTAGGACGGGCGGCGCACTCAAGCTCCCGCACGAGGATCACCCGTTCGGGGGCACGAGAAGTCAGCCCGCGGACACGATGACCTCGGCGAGTGCGGCCATGTCGAGGTGCACGTCGATGTGGTCCGCGAGAGCGTCCAGGCGCTGCTGGCGTGCATCGGCGAAGGCGACGGTGCCGGGCCGGAAGTCCCGGCCCGCCGCCGCCGCGACCTCGACGAGGAAGCTGCGCCGGAACGCGTCGTTCTCCAGCACCCCGTGCCAGACGGTTCCCCACGTGCCGCCGACGCGGCTGCCCTCGGGGCCGGTGGCCGTCGTGAACAGGGGCTCGCCGCCGTGCACGTCGATGACGCCGTGATGGATCTCGTACGCCGACACCGCGGCGCCGCCCATCGTGGCGCCGGCCGTCACCCCCGTCGGTCGGCCGAGCGTCTTGTGCGCCGCGAAGACCGTGTCGACCGGCAGAATTCCCAAGCCGGCCACGGATCCTGCACGGCTCTCGACGTCGTCGCTGATCGTCGTGCCGAGCATCTGATAGCCGCCGCAGATGCCGAGCACCGGCCGTCCCTTGGCGGCGCGCGCGACCAGCGCGTCGGCGAGCCTGCGCTCGCGCAGCCACGCGAGGTCGGCCACCGTCGCGCGCGTGCCGGGCAGCACCACGAGATCCGCGTCGGCCACATCCACCGGCGCGGTCGTGAAGCGTACCGAGACGTGCGGCTCCGCGGCGAGCGCGTCGATGTCCGTGAAGTTGGAGATGCGCGGCAGGCGCACGACGGCGACGCGCAGGGCGTCGGCATCCGCGCTGTCGGCGTACGACCCGAGGTCGAGGGAGTCCTCCACGTCGAGCCAGAGCCCGTCGAGCCATGGCAGCACGCCGTACACGGGCCGATTCGTCAACGCTGTCAGGCGATCCAGACCTGGTTGGAGCAGCCGGACATCGCCGCGGAACTTGTTGATGACCCAGCCGCGGATGAGCGCCTGATCGGCCGCGTCGAGCAACGCCAACGTGCCGTAGAGCGACGCGAACACACCGCCGCGATCGATGTCGCCCACGACGATGACGGGCAGCCCGGCCGGCTGCGCGAGGCCCATGTTGACGATGTCGGTCTCGCGCAGGTTGATCTCCGCGGGGCTGCCGGCCCCTTCGCAGATGACGACGTCGAACCGCGACCGCAGGTCGGCCAGCGACTCGAGGGCGATGGCGCGCAGCTGCGGCGCGAGGTCGCGGTAGCTGAGCGCATCGGCGTTCGCGTACGGCTCCCCGCGCACGATCACCTGCGACGTGTGGTCGGCGCCGGGCTTGAGCAGCACCGGGTTCATCGCGGCGTCCGCGTCGATGCCCGCCGCCGCCGCCTGCATCGCCTGTGCGCGGCCGATCTCGGCACCGTCCGCCGCCACGACGGAGTTCAAGGACATGTTCTGAGCCTTGTACGGCGCGACGGACACCCCTTGGCGGGCCAGCCACCGGCACAGCGCGGCTACGAGGACCGTTTTGCCCGCGTCGCTCGACGTGCCCGCGACGAGCAGCGCGCCCTTCACCCGCGACGCGAGCGCAGGGCGATGACCGTCGCCAGGACGGTGGCCGCGACGCCGACGGACCGGGACAGGCGCACCGCCCGCGCGATGTCGGCGGTCGACGGCGGGGGGCCGTCGCCTATGGCCGGCCGCGTCTGGACGTACCCCGGGTAGGTGTTGGTCCCCCCGAGCGAGACGCCGAGCGCGCCCGCGAACGCCGCCTCGCACTGCCCCGCGTTGGGGCTGGGGTGCAGGGAGCCGTCGCGGGCCCAGGCCCGCTGCGCCCCGGCGGACGTGCCACCCACGGTCGCGGCGAGCAGCGTCGTCAACGCCGCGGTCACGCGGGCCGGGGCGTAGTTGAGCGCATCGTCGAGCTTGGCGGCGGGCTTGCCGAACCGTTCGTAACGGTCGTTGCGGTAGCCGATCATCGCGTCGAGCGTGTTGACCGCCCGGTAGATCAAGAGCCCCGGCACTCCGGCGACGGCGCCCCACAGCAGCGGCGCGACCACGGCGTCCGAAGTGTTCTCCGCAACCGACTCGACCACGGCGCGCACGATCTCCTCCGCCGTCAGCTCCGCGGGATTGCGGGCACACAGCGAGCGCAGGCCCTCGCGCGCAGCCGCGAGGTCGCCGGTCTCGAGGGAGCGCTGGACATCCGTCGCCGCCCGGCGAAGCGAGGCGCCGCCGAGCACCGCCCAGGTCGCCGCGGCGGCCACGGCGGTCCGGCGGACGGGCGTCCCGGCCCGGCGAGTTGCCCGGCGGCCGACGAGCGCGACCGGCGCGACGGTGCTCGCCACGAAGGCGGTGCCCGTCGTGAGCGACGGCGCGTAGACGACGCGCTCGTGCGCCGCCGCCCACTGCCCGAAGAGAGCGACGGGGTGACCGCGGCGTGGGTCGCCGACGCGGGCGTCCAGCGCGGCGCCGAGCGCGAGGCCGATGGCGGTCGAGTAACGGCGGGGCATGCCCGCCAGCGTAGAGCGCGCCGGCTAGCGGGCAGCCGGGGCGCCGTACCGGAGCCCGTCCATCAAGAGGGCGACCGTGCTCGGCTACAGCGGGCTCGCGACCGGACTCGCGTTCCTACCACTGTCGGCCGCCGTCTTCACGATGTCGCAGGTGTCGGCCCGCGTTCTCCTCCCGCGCATCGGCGCCAAACGGCTCATGGTCGGCGGGGCATCTCGATCTCGACCACCGCGGTGCTCCTGCTGACCCACCTGAGCGCCTCCAGCGGCTATTGGCTCGTCGCCGTGGCGCTGGTGCTCTTCGGGATCGGCAACGGCAGCGCGTTCGTGCCGTTGACCGCCGCGTCACTCGCCGGCGTCGACCAGGCGGATGCGGGCGCCGCCTCCGGACTGGTGAACGTCATGCAGCAGATCGGTGGCGCCCTCGGGTTGTCAATCCTGGTTACGGTTTTCGGCGCCGACAACCGTCCGCAGCGCATGGCGGGCGCGCATGGCGGGCGCGCACGACGAAGCGGCCGTCTTCGTCCACGGCGCCGACCGAGCCTTCGTGGTCGCCGCAGTGATGCTGGCGATGGCCGTGGCACTCGTGGCAAGCATGCGGTCGGCCAAGCGGGTCCACGCCGACGCCGAGTCCGAACGCCTCGACGAGGAGCTCGCGTCAGTGCTCGTCTCGGAGCAACTCGTCGGCGACTGACTTCGCCGGGCGCCCCCGGTCAGGCCACTGTCCGGCTCCATCTACCGACGTCCCCGGGAAAGTCATCGCATTTCCCTCACGGTCCGCCTCCGGGCGCCGATGGGATCCGTCTTTGGCGGCCGCCACGAGGCGAGCCTTCGGCAGACGGAGACGACGATGACGGTTGAACGGGACTTCGCGCCGCAAGCGGCAGGCCACGACAAGCTCCTCGGACACCACGGCGTGCGGACCGTGGCCATGGTCGCCGTCGTGAGTGGATTGGTCGCCGGCGGGGCGGCGACGGCTTTCGCGGGCCACTCCCGGTCGCCGCTCACGCGGCTGTTCGTGCCGTAGCAGCACGCCGCGGGTGGGGCGGCCGTTGCTCACTCGACGTCGCGGTTTCATAGCTTCGGGCCGGCCGCGGGCGGCGCCATCCCGGTCTCGCCTTCGCCGTCGAGCACATTTCCGAGGTAGGCGTCCGGATCATCGCGTTCCAGAAGCCGGCCATCCCATTCCGACGCGAACGAGCAACGGTCCGTCCCTCGGGCGAACCGCTGCTCGTGTGTGCACGAAGTTCTTTGTCGGCCGCGCCGTCAGCCGTTGTTATCGGGCGCGCGGCTGATGTCGCCGAGCGTGGCTCCCTCGTCGCCGGCCTGCGCCAGGTCACCGAGGGACACGATGCCCAGCGGCCGGCCGTCCTGCACAACGGGGAGACGGCGCACGGCGTTGTCGCGCATGAGCGTGGCAGCCTCCGCGATCGACGCGTCGGGGTCCACGGTGACGACGCTCGGCGAGCAGACGTCACCGAGGATGGTGACGGCGGCGTCGGCGTTGTCGGCGACAACGCGCACGACGATGTCGCGGTCGGTCACGACTCCGACGAGCCGGTTGTCGAGGTCGGTCACCAGGACATCTCCGATGCCCTCGTCGCGCATGAGCGTCGCCGCGTCGAGCACCGTCGCGTCCGTCGGCAACGTGCTGGGATTGGCCGTCATGACATCGCGGATCGTGGTGGTGGGCATGTGTCGTCTCCAGGGGGGCGGGGTTGATTCGACGGGGGTGTGCCCCGTTCGGCGCGGCCGCACGCGATTCCCGCCGAGTGGTGGGCAGCCTCAGTTCGTCGGGTCCAGGTCGACCCAGATGACGACTGCGTCGTCGTCGAGCCGGTCGCCACCCCGGTGCCCGCGCAGTTCACGGACGACGTGGCGCGTCGCCTCCGGCGCGCCGAGCAACCGGGCCCGCTGGACGACGCGCTCCAACACCGGGCCGCCGAATTCCTCGCCGCTGGGCGAGCGCGCCGAGCGGGAGCTGCGCCTCCAACTCGAGGCGCGTCACCTTGTTGCCCCGCAGCCGCAGCAGCTGCGGGGATCCGGCGTCGATCGCGCGCAGCACACGAGCCCTGAGATCGAATTCCACCAGCAATGTCGACACTAATCGCTCGCCGCCGAACTGCGCGTAGAGCGCCTGGTCGGCCAGTGGCGCCCCGGCCCGACGGGCGTTGCGGAGAGCGGTGATAGCGACGGTCGTGGCCAACGTCGCAGTCAAGCCACGGCCGTTTCCGTCCACGGCGGCCGCCCACAGCACGTCGCCCTCGAATGACCAGTCGAACGAGTCGCCCGCGATGGAGTAGGCCGGTTCGAGCTGACCGGCGAGCGCGAGGCGGGTGTCGGCGTAGGACCGCGCGGGCAGCAACTGCCACTGCATCTCGCGGCGAGGGTGAGCGACTGGGTGCGGCCCAGTCGCTCGTAGGCAGTCCGACAGCGGGAGAACGACCGCGAGCGACTCCCCGAGCAACTCTGCCGCGTGCCAGAGCTCCGCGCCGAGCGCCAGATCCGGGACGTGGGGAAGCGTCAGCCGCAGCACACCCAGCCGGTCGCCCCGCGCGGCGATCGGCAGGTGGACGACCGCGTCCCCGCCGTCGAGAGGGGCGCACTGCGCCTGCTGAGCGGCGTACGCGCGGGCGGCCATCGACCCCTCGTCGACGCGAAGGACGGTGTCGGGGCGCACCCGCATCGATGAGCCGCTGCTGCTGATAGTCGATCAGTAAGAGCGCGACGTCGGTGGCACCGAGAGCCTGCGAAGACGTGGCGGCGACCGCCTCGGCGATGCGGTCGGGGGGCGCCGCGTGGACGGCGGCGAGCAGGTCTTCGAGCAACGACGTCATGACGAGTGCGCCGCGGCTGTGGGGTGCCGTCGCGGCGACAGAAAACTGGCGGTGTCGGATCGCCGGCATCCGGGGTACGGGAACGTGAGGACACTCGGCGATTCGTGGCAAAGTGCGGTGGTGGCAATCGCCAGAGACAACGGTCACCAGCAGGCCGACCTGTCGTCCGCCGTCCATGACGCGGCCGAAGCTCTCGCGGTGCTGTGGACCCGCACGGCCGGCGACGTGGCGCATGAAGTGTCCGCGTCCCAGTTGCGCGCGTTGATCTGCATCTCGCGAGCCGGCACGACCAACCTGACGCAGCTCGCCGACTCGCTCGGCACGATGCTGTCGTCGGCCAGCCGCCTGTGCGAGCGACTCGTCGCCGCCGGTCTTGTCGAGCGCCGATCGGCAGCCGCGAACCGCCGCGAGCTGGCACTGGCGCTCACCGCCGAGGGCGAACGGCTGCTCTCCCGCATCGAGGCTCGCCGCCGGCACGACATCTCCCAGATCCTCGACCGCATGCCGCCGACCAGCCGAGCCGCGTTGCTCACGGGCCTCGAAGCGTTCTCCGATGCAGCGCAGGTGCACACGCCCGCCTCTCGGTCGCAGTCGGGCTGACGCACGACGTTCCGCCACGATAAGGTTTCCGCACAGCAACTGTCAGCTTGTTGGCGATGTCGGGACTGGGGCCGCTCCATGACGACCGCGGGTGAAGAGCTCCTGACGGTCGTGCGCGCCCCGAGCGCGGCGGGTGGCGTCGCGGTCCTGGAGCTCCACGGCGAGCTCGACCTCTCCACACGGGCGGCTCTCGACGAGGCCGCCGCGGCGTGCTCCGGCAGCGTGGTGCTCGATCTGCGGGGGCTGACCTTCCTCGACTCCACGGGCGTCCAGATCCTGCTGCGGCTGTGGCGGCGGGTCGACGGTCACGGTGGTTATGTCCGCCTCGTCTACGCGGCCGACCAACCCGTGGCGCGCGTGTTCTGGGTTCTGGGTCTGCACGAGCTCTTTCCGCCCTACGCCGACGTGCGGGCAGCCACCGCCGCCCCGCACACGCGTTGAGGACGTCGGACCGGCTGGTCAGGGTCAGCTGATCGTCGGCGACGAGACGGGCGACGAGATGGGCGATGCGTCGCCGTACGTCGTGATGTCCGTCGCCTTGACACTCGCCCACACCGTGTCGCCGGCCGCGAGGCGCAACTCGGCCACGGCGGCGGTGGTGACCTCCGCCACGAGCGCGGGTCGCCCGTGGAAGGTGATCCGCACGCGGTCACCGAGCACCTGCAGGCCGGCGATGCGCCGTTCCCAGACGTTGCGCGCGCTCGAGGTGCCCGGCGGCGCGACGGCGACGAGGACGGAGCTCGGCCGGATGACGGCGAGCGCGGGCCCGGCGAGCGTGGTGTCGGCCGTCGCGAGGGTCGTGCCGTCCTCGAGGGTGAGGACGCCGGCGCGAGCGACGCCGCGGAAGAGCAGCAGGCCCACGAGTTGCGCGACGTAGGCCGTCGTCGGGCGTTGCACGATCTCGAGCGGGGCACCCGTCTGCACCACGCGGCCGCGCTCCAGGATGAGCAGTCGGTCGGCGAGCGTCAGCGCGTCGATGGAGTCGTGCGTCACGAGCAGCACGGGGCCGGGGAAGGCAGCGAGGACGGTGCGCAACTCGCCGAGTACGTCCGCACGGGTCGCGACGTCGAGCGCGGCCAGCGGCTCGTCGAGGAGCAGCGCGTCGGGCGCCGACACGAGTGCGCGTGCAATCGCGACGCGCTGCGCCTGGCCGCCCGACAGCTCGCCCGGCAGGCGCGCCGCGAGGGGGCCCAGGGCGAGCCTTTCCAGCCACTCGGCGGCGCGCGCGTTCGCCGTGCGGGCCGGGACGCCCGCACAGCGCGGCCCGAAAGCGACGTTGTCGCGGGCGCTCAGGTGCGGAAACAGCCGGTAGTCCTGGAAGACGAGCCCGATCCTCCTGTCGTACGACGGGAGACGCAGCCCGGCCGCGGCATCCTCCAGCGTGCGCCCGGCGAGCGTGACGACCCCCGACGTCAGCGGCAGGAGACCGGCCAGCGCGCGCAGGAACGTCGTCTTGCCGGACCCGTTCGGTCCGAGGACGGCGACGACCTCGCCGGCCGCCACGGCGACCGCGACCTCGAGCGAGAAATCGTCCCGCGCCACGTGCACCCGGGCGTCGAGGCTCACGGCGCGTCCCCGGGCCGCAGCCACCGGTCGCGCAGGGACAGGAGCAGCACGACGCTGACGGCGAGGAGCACGAGTGAGAGCGCGACGGCGGCGGGCGGGTTGCTTTCCAGCGCGATGTAGACGGCCAGCGGCATCGTGCGCGTCGCGCCGGCCGTGTTGCCGGCGAACGTGATGGTCGCGCCGAACTCGCCCAGCGCGCGGGCGAACGACAGCACCGCGCCGGCGGCGATGGACGGTGCGATGAGCGGCAGGGTGACGCGACGGAAGGTGGTCCACGGGCTCGCACCGAGCGATTCGGCGGCCTCCTCGTAGCGCCGGTCGAGTCCCGCGAGCGCCCCTTCGACCGTGACCACGAGGAACGGCATCGCCACGAACGTCTCCGCCAGCACCACCCCCGCCGTCGTGAACGGGAGCGAGATGCCGACCGACGCGAGCGCCCGGCCGAGCAGCCCGAACCGCCCGAGCGCATAGAGCAGCCCCACCCCGCCGACGACAGGCGGCAGCACGAGCGGCAGCAGCACGAGGGCCCGCAGCAGTCGTCGGCCGGGAAAGCGCAACCGCGCGAGCACCCAGGCGAGCGGCACACCGAACGCGAGCGACGCGCCCGTCGCGAGCGCGGCGGAGCCGAGCGACAAGCGAAGCGCCTGACTGACCGACGGGTCCGCGACCAAGGCGCGGAGGTGCGTCCACGGCGCGCGCGCGAGCAAACCGACCAGTGGCAGCACCAGGAAAACGACCGCGACGGCCGCCGGCGGGACGAGCAGGGTCGCCAGCCGCACCCGGCGCCGGGCCGGCCGCCCCCGGTGCCGGGCCGGCCGCACCGGGCGCTGGGGCGGCCACGGCGGCGCCTGGGCTGCCGCGGTCGGCGGCGGCGGCGTCACGGGCCCGCGAAGCCGGCGCTCGCGAGGATCTTCTGACCCGCCGCGGACAGGACGAAGTCCTCGAACGACTGCGCGAGCTCTGGGTTCTTGCCGGCCTTCAGGACAACGATCGGGTACGACGCGCCGGCGTTGACGTCTTTCGGAATGGCGACGCCGGTCACGGCGGACCCGGCGGCCAGCACATCGGTGACGTAGACGATGGCGGCGTCTGCCTCGCCGCTAGTGACGTACGCGAGAGTGCTTTTCACATCGAGGCCCTCGGTGACCGGCACGACGGTGACTTTCGCGTTGATCAGCACCGTATGTGCCAGCGCGCCGCACGGCACCTGCTGCTGACAGAGGGCGACCTTCAGCCCCGGTGCGGCAAGGTCGGCCAGTGCGTGCACCTTGGCCGCAGTGCGGGGCGCTACCGCAATCTCCGCGGTGTTGGTCGCGAACACTTTCGCGCCCGCACCCGCGCCCGCGTCCGTCACCTGTTTCATGTTGGCGGCGCTGGCGGACGCGAAGACATCGGCGGGCGCGCCGGCGACGATCTGTTGCGCCAGCGCCGAGCTGGCCCCGAAACTGAAGGAGACCTTCGTGCCGGCGTGGTCGGCCTCGAACTGCTTGCCCAGTGCCGTGAATGCCGCTGTCAGCGACGAGGCGGCGTAGACCGTCACCGTGCCGGACGCGGCCCCCTGGTTGGTCACGCTCGTCGCCGCCGGGGACGACGACGAGGAGCACCCGGCCACGGCCAGAGCCGTGCCGGCGAGGACTGCGGTGATACGGGCCGTGGAAATGCGAGCCGTGGAAATGCGGGCCGTGGAAATGCGGGCCGTGGGAATGCGGGCCGTGGGAATGCGGGCCGTGGGGACGCGGCGCAGGCGCATGCAACTCCGACTCGTCATGAAGTGGGGGGCCCGGGCAGTTCGAGGACGACGTTCGTCGACTTGATGGACGCCGTCACGACGACGCCGGGCTCGAGGCGGAGCTCGTCGGCGGACTCGCGGCTGATGAGTGACACGATGCGGGACGGGCCGGCCGCGATCTCGACCTGCGCCATGACGGTGTCGCGGACGACGCGGGTGACGAGGCCGCGAAATCGGTTGCGCGCGGAGCTGCGCGACCGGGCTCCGGTGTCGTCGCTGTGGACCGCCGTGAGGTGGGCGGCGAGGTCGGCTCCATCGACGACGAGGCGGCCCGCACCGTCGGATGTCGCGGGCAGCCGGCCGGAGTCGACCCAGCGTCTTACGGTGTCGTCGCTCACCGCCAGGAGGTCGGCGACCTCGCGGATCCGCATCATCGGCATGGTGCGAGCGTACGACAATCCGCAATTGCGGTCCACGGCGCTTCGCGGGCAGCTCCCATTCACCCTTTTGTCACTCCAGCGGCTGGGCCGGCCCGCCGACACCGAAGGGTGACCATGGACACCACCGGACCCGGCCTGCACACCCGGCGCGGCCTGCTCGGGCTGGCTGCCCTGGCCGGTGCCGGGCTCGCGCAGGCGGCTGCGGCCGACGACGCAGCGGCCGCTGCCACGGACCCGGTCGCGCACCTGGTGCGCCGCGCGACGTACGGCGCCACCCCCGCGCTGCTCGCCGCCGTCCACCGCAGCGGCTCCCACGCGTGGCTCGAGGCCCAACTGCGACCCGCGACGGTGCCGGACGCGGCCATGTCGGCGCTCGCGCGGCGCTGGCCGCGGCTGTCCTGGACGACCTCGCAGGTGCGCGCCTCCATCAACAACGGAGGCTGGGAGGTGATGTCCGACCTCGTGGACTCGTCGATCGCGCACGCGGCGTGGTCGCAGCGTCAGCTCTTCGAGTCGATGGTCGGCTTCTGGTCCAACCACCTCAACATCACGTGCCCCAGCGCCGACGTGTGGGACGACCGGCACCTGTTCGACCGGGACGTCATCCGTCGGCATGCGCTCGGGAGGTTCTCCGACATGCTCGTCGCGTCGGCACACCACCCGGCGATGCTGAAATACCTCAACAACGCCGACAGCACGAAGGACTCCCCCAACGAAAACTACGGTCGCGAGCTCCTCGAGTTGCACACCGTCGGCGTCCACGCCGGCTACACCGAGAAGGACATGCGCGCGTCCACGCTGCTCCTCACCGGGTTGTCCGTCGACTGGAAGTCGGGCAGCTACATCTACCACGCGAAGGACCATCACGTCGGTCGCCTGACCGTCATGAGCCACTCCTGGGCCAACGCGACGGCGGCGGGCGGCCAGGCGACGGCACTGGCCTACGTCAAGTGGCTCGCCCACCACCCGGCGACGGCGCGGCGCATCGCAGACAAGCTGTGTGTGCGCTTCGTCTCCGACACCCCGCCCCCGGCGCTCGTCGCGCGTCTCGCGCGCACCTACCTCGCGTCCGGCACGGCCATTGTGCCGGTCCTGCGGCAGTTGTTCGGCTCGCGCGAATTCGCCGCGTCCGCGGGCCAGAAGATCCGCACGCCGTACGAGGACTTCATCGGTTCGCTGCGCGCACTCGGTGTGCGCCCGGACGCGACGGGGACCGCTGGAATCCGTGCCCTGCAATGGATGTCGCACGATGTGGGACAGTCCCCCTTCGGCTGGCCGCTGCCCAACGGCTATCCCGATGTCGCACCCGCGTGGGCATCGTCAGCCACCACGCTGGCCAAGTGGAACACGCATCTCACGTTCGCCTCGCCCGGCTGGCCGAAGCAGTTGCAGCGCCCGGCGCCGCGGTCCTACTTCGGCGCGACGCTGCCGACCACCTACGGCGCGGCCGTCGACGCGTTGCGCACCAAGCTCTGTCTGCCGGCCATCTCGGCGGGGCAACGGACCGCGATCTGCGCCTTCCTCAGACCACGCCCCGGGCGACGACCTCAAGCCGTCCGACGCCCTGCTCTCCTGGCGGCTACCGAGCGTGCTCGCGCTCCTGCTCGACACTCCCCACTACTCGGTCCGCTGAGGTGCCGCGATGACAGACGACGCTTCCGTGCACACGAGTCCCGGACAGTTCCGCACGCAACTCGCCGCCTGCGGATGCCCGCAGGACAACGACCATTCCGCTCCCGCCGGCGTGACGCGGCGCCGCTTGCTCGGCACCACCGCGGGCGTGGCGGGTCTCGGGATGCTGGGCGGCCTCACGGGATCGCTGACGTCGACGCAGTTGGCATTCGCCGACGCCGGGTCCCTCGACAGTGACGTGCTGGTCGTGCTCAGCCTCCGCGGCGGCTTCGACGGCCTCAACGCGGTGGTGCCGACGGGCGACCCGTCGTACCTGAAGTGGCGTCCTACCATCGGCGTCCCGCAGAGCACGCTGGTGCAGCTCGACCCGATGTTCGGTTTGCACCCGGCACTGTCGGGATTAAAGCCGTTGTACGACGCCGGCACGCTGGCCTTCGCCCACGCCGTGGGTCAGGCCGACCCGTCGCGCTCGCATTTCGCCGCGATGGAGGAGATGGAGCGCGCCGCGCCCGGTTCGTCGCTGCGCACGGGTTGGATCGACCGCGTCATCGGCGTGACCGGCGCGCCGTCTACCTTCACCGCTGTCAGCATGGGCAGCTCCACCGCGCCGACATCCTTCCTGGGCACGAATCCTGAACTGGCATTGAGTTCCATCGACGATTTCACGCTGAACGGTGCCTGGGACGCGGGCGAACGCAAGAGGTGGCGTACGGCGCTGTCCGCGCTGCATGCCGGCGCGCCGGCCGCGATGGCGGCACCGGCGCGCGCGACCCTCGGCGCACTCGGGACGATCGCCACGTTGCAGGACGCCGGCTACCAGAGCGCCAGCGGGGCCGTCTATCCCGCGAGCGAACTCGGCAAGGCGCTGCGCGACCTCGCGCGGCTCATCAAGGCCGGAATCGGACTGCGCGTCGCGGCCCTCGACTGCGACGACTGGGACATGCACGTCGGCATGGGCGCCCCGGACGCGGGCTGGCAGCAGAAGAAATTCCAGGACGTCGCGGACTGCCTGGTCGCCTTCACCACCGACATGGGCCCCGGCATGGCGGGGGTCACCGTGCTGACGCTGTCGGAGTTCGGGCGGCGCGTCGAGGAGAACGGCTCCGGCGGCGCCGACCATGGCCACGGCAACGCGGTCCTCATGCTCGGCGGCGGCGTCGCGGGCGGGAAGGTGTACGGCCGCTGGCCCGGGCTCGCCGCCGACAAGCTCGTCGACGGCGACCTCGCCGGCACCACCGACTACCGCACGGTGCTCGCGGAGGTGCTGGAGAAGCGGCTCAAGATCAGCGCATCCTCGGTGTTTCCGCAGCTGGGTGCCTCGCGCCTCGGGTTGGCGAAGCAGCGACCCTGACGCTCATTAACTCGTCAACGCGGCCAGAGCAGGCACCATGCGCTCCACCACGTGCGACCAGAGGAAGCGCTCCTCCGCGCGGAGCCGGCCGCGGGCGCCGAGGGCGGCGGCCCGCTCGCGGTCGAGCAGCAGCGCGAGGAGGCTGTCGACGAGCTCGTCCTCCGACCCGATCGCGGTCAACAACCCCGTCTCGCCGTCCACGACGATCTCGGGAACGCCACAGGTCCTCGTGGAGACACAAGGCAGCGCGTAGGCCATCGCTTCGAGCAGGACGAGCGGAAACGGATCGAACAGCGACGGGAGGGCAAAAACGGTGGCCTCCGCATAGAGCTGCGCGATGGTGGATCTGTCGACGATCCGGCCGAGCACCTCGACACCCGGCTGCGGCGGGATGTGATGCGACGTGCCGACGATGCGCAGCCGCGCGTCGGGCACCGACTGGCGCACCCGTGCGAACGCGCGGAGAAGAACGTAGCCGCCCTTGCGCTCGAAGTCGTTGCCGATGAACAGCACGGTCGGCAAGGCGTCGGTGCCGGTGCCGGTGCCGGCGACGATGGGCAGCACCGGGAAGTCGACTCCGGCACCGACGACCGTGACGCGGTCACGGGCAGCCCCGTAATCGAGGACCAGGGAGTCGGCCGTCTCCACGGAGAAGGCGAACAGGTGCGCCGCGCGCGCATACTGCGACCGCTCCCGGGCGTACCAGCGCTCGAGCGCGCGGCCACCGAGCGGGTTCCAGGCAGGCCATTGCTCGGCCGACTGGCGGTGCGTGCAATCGACGTACACGACGTGAGTTCCGGGCGATTCGAAGAGCGCGTGGATCTGCACGACGACGTCGACGGACACGCCGCGCAGCCGGCGCCGCACGTTGCGGGTGCGCAGCCGGGCGGCGAGCGCACTCTTGTAGTAGCGCTCGATCCACGCCTCGCGCGACGGCCGGAAGGTGAGCGCGGCAACGACGAGCCGCTGGGCGGGCGAGACATCGGCGTTGACGATGCCGCCCATCGGGAAACGGTCAGCGAGCGCCGCGGTGAGGTATTTCGTCAACGCGTCACCGCGCGACGTGACGACGAGTCGCGGACGCGCGGGCGACCCGGGCACCCGGACGTTCATGTCGGACATCCGCTCCTGGTCGCCTGCCGGTGGACCTGGTTCGCCCGTGAGGATGTTAGTCCCGGCGGAGCAGCCGAGAAGTGCCGGGCGCGCACCGTCACCCGACGAGGTGCGCGAAGACGACGAAGTTGTCGACGTAGTGACCCGTACTGTGGTCGAAATCGCCCGTGCAGGTGACGAGCCGCAGGGTCGGCAACGGGGTCGGGCCGTAGACGGCGGCGGTCGGAAAGCGCGCCTTCGGATAGCTGTGCGCGGCGTCGACGCGGAACGTGGCACTGCTGCCGTCGGCCCGCACGACGATGATCACCGCGCCGGCGGCCAACTCGGTGAGGCGGACGAACACCGCGGGGCCCGACTTGGAGTCGACATGCCCGGCGATGACCGCAGGTCCGACCGCGCCCGGCCGGATGCCGGCGGCGAACCACCCTGCCTTATCGAAGTCGACCGGCGGGGTCAGGACACCGGTAGGCTCGATGGTGAGCCTTTCCAACGCGCTGTCCACCCCGATGGAGGGCACCACGACCCGGACGGGCGGGCTGACGGTCGAGGCCGCGGCCGGACCGGGCGCGCTCGTGGCGTCGCTGATCGACAGCGGAGTGGTTGCGGTCGACGAGGGCCTGGGCGCCGGCAAAAGACTCGCCGAGGCCATGGCCGCCGCACCCGTTGCGGGGGGAGAGGTAACGGGTGCCGGGGCCGGGCCGGTGCAGCCCGTGACGAGAGCAAGGGCGGCACTGACGGCGGCGACGCGGAGTGCTGGCCGCGGGGCTTTCGCCGTCAGCGCTGCCACGACGAGCGTCGCATCCACGCCGCTCCGGCGAGGACCGCGTAGAAGGCGCCGGCCAGCCACCAGGCCGGCAGGCCCGAACTGGGTGCCGGCGGAGCGAGCCCGCCGCCGCCCGTGTCGATGCCGTTGCTGGGGGTCGCGCCTGAGGCCGACGAGTCCAGCGTCGAGATCAGGCTCAGGCCGCCGCCCGTCTTGTCGAGTAGGACGAGCGAGGACACGCTCCCGGACGGCAGGGAGATCGAGGCCCGCACCTTCGCCATGTCAGCGCTGTGCGACGTGGCGACCAATGGCCACGTCCCCGCGGGCACGTCGACGTAGGCCGTGGCGCTGGCGAAGGGCGCGGCAGTGGCAACGGCCAGATTGCCGTTGGCCATGACATCAGCCGTCGGCGCGCTGCTCGCCGCTTGGATCAGCCGCACACTCGCCTTGCCGGCCTTCGGTGTCCGCAGGTCGTCCGCGAGGGCGGTGCCGCGGCGGGCGCTGCCGGAGCCGATCACGGCGGCCGTGTAGGCCTTTCCCCCGCCGAGGTCGAGCTTCCACGACACCAGGGCGGGGCTCGACGCACTGCTGCCCGCGAGCCGGGCGATGACCGAGTAGGCACCAGCCGGCACGCCGATGTAGGCCGAGAAATGGCCGTAGTCCTGCGTGCGGATGACCTTCGACCCCTGGGTGCCCGTGACATACATGTCCACGGACGGCGTGTCGGGCGACAGGTGCGCCGTGCGCACCCAGGCGGTGGGCATGGCTGGCGCGGCGTAGGCCGCCAGAGGCGCGACGAGCATGCTCCCGGCGGCGACGAGCACAGCCGCTGCGGCCGCCGGACGGGCGAATCGGCGCGAACGCGTGGACGACGGGCAGCGCATGAGGGCTCCTCGATACTCTGGTGGCTATTCGAGACGATGTTCGGCCGATCTACCCCGCCACGGCGAAAATAGACACCCTTCAATTCCGGGTCCGACACCCGACCGTGGGCGGCCTATGTTTCGAAGGACGAGGGTAGACAGCGCGCAGCACGGCTCGCAGCTGAGCGTCACGATGACCGGAAGTGGGGCGAGTGGAGCAGAGTTCGATGCCGGCGCCCACGGCGCCGCCGCCGGCCGAGGCTGGCCCTGGGCCACGCGCCCGCCCCCTCAGCGCCCGGTTTCCGGGCTTCTCGCGGATCGCGGCTGTCAGCGCGTCGCTCGTCAGCACGACGGCCGTCACCAGTGTTCTGGGTCTCGTCTACTGGACGCTCGCCGCCCGCCAGACCTCCGTCGTCGCCGTCGGCATCGCCGGCGCGGCCGTCAGTCTCATGATGTTGCTGGGCAACGTCGGCATGCTCGGCCTCGGCACGCTCCTGATCGCCGAGGTTCCGCGCATCGCCACCGGGCGCCGTCGACTGCTGGTGCGCACGTCGCTCGCCGCCTCGGGCGCAGCGAGCGCGGCCCTCGGGCTCGTCGCGGCCCTGGCCGTCCACGTCCTGCCGGTCGGCGGGCTCCGGGAGGTCGGCTCGCCGTTCAACACGCTCGACTTCGCGGTCGGCACCGGCATCATGGGCCTCACGATGGTGCTCGACCAAGCCGTTCTGGCGGTCGGCTCAGGCCGCATCCAGCTCGAGCGCAACATCGTCTCCAGCGCGGCCAAGGTCGTGGCGCTCGTCGTCCTCACCTCGTTGGGTCACCGCTCCGGGATGGACATCTTCCTGGCCTGGACCATCGGCAACGTGGTCTCACTTCCTGTCGTGGCCTACCGCACGCGCGGGGGCCGGGCCCACGAGGAGCGACGCCGGCTCGTGGATCGGCGCGTCCTGCGCGGCTTCGCCAGGTCGGCGGTCGGCCATCACGTGCTCAACCTCGCACTGCAGGCCCCCCTGCAGCTGCTCTCGCTCGTCGTCGTCATCGTCCTGTCGGCGCAGAGCAACGGCTATTTCTCGACCGCGCGGTCGATCACCGGATTCGTGTTCGTCCTCCCCTTCAGCATCACCATCGGGCTGTTCGCGGCAGCCAGGGGCGACGAGAGCGAAGTCGTCCGCCGCATGCGACTGACCATCCCGCTGTCGCTCGCAGCGAGCGCTGCGGCGGTGATCGCCCTGTTCCCACTCGGGTCCCTGGTCCTGCGCGCGTTCGGCAGCGAATACTCGACCTCGGGCCTCACGACCCTGCGCGTGCTCGTGCTCGCGGGCCTGCCGTTCGTCGTCAAGGACCACTTCGTCGCTCTCCGCCGTGTCCAGGGCCGCACCGGTCAGGCCGCGCTCGCCGCACTCGCCGGGGCGGTCTTCGAGGTCATCGCAGCCGTGGTCGGAGCGCACGTCGGAGGCCTTGTCGGTCTGTGTGCCTTCTGGGTCGGTGCCCTGGTTCTCGAGGCCCTCCTGCTCGCGAGGCCACTGCGACAGGCCGTCCTCGCCGTCAAGGCCCGCGACATCGCCGCGGGTCGGGTCGACGATGCACGGGCACACCTGTCCATGCCGACAGCCGAGGACGGCTCGACGCTCAGCGCCGCCCTGACGCGGTCGAGCGACGAGGTCGACGGCGCGGCGATGCACTCGTCGACCGCGGTGTGGTCGACGGGCGGGCTGCAGCGGCGCGCGCCCCGGTGGGGAGCCGGTCCCCTCGTGGCCCTGATGGCGTCCGGGCTCATGCTGATCGCCTGGGCGGTCGCCCGCAGCAGGGCGGGGGATTCGGCCGGCCTCACCCAGTGCCTCTACTGGGCCGGCTATCTCGTCGTGGTCCTTCCCGCGGTCGTGCCTATCGCCTCGCCGCGGACCCACTCACGTGACCGGTTGATCGTCAGCCTGGCGCTCCCGGTCCTGCTCCAGCTGAGCCGGGACGTGATCTATCCCACGCGCTTCATGTTCCACGACGAGCTGATTCACGCGAATGGCCTGCGCCTGATCGACATCACGCACCATCTATTCGCGACCAACTCCCTGCTCCCGGTCACCGAGTACTACCCCGGCCTCGAGATCGCAGCCAACGGCGTCCAACAGTTGACCGGTCTGCCGGCACGCGTGGGCGCGGCCATCGTGCTGCTGCTGGCGCGCCTGCTCATGGCTGGTTGCCTGATCGCCATCGTCAGGCGGCTCAGCGGCTCGCTGCGCGTCGGCTGCCTGGCCAGCCTCGTCTATACCTGCAATCCGCAGGCGCTCTCCTTCAACAGCCAGTTTTCCTATCAGTCCCTTGCGCTCCCGCTGGCACTGTTCGCCGTCTACCTGTTCACCGCCCGGCGCCGCGAAGGACCGACATGGCGTGCTGTGGCGCCGCCCGTCGTGGCGACGGCGGCGACGGTCGTGACCCACCACCTGACCGGCCTGCTCCTGGTGGGGTCGTTCGCGCTCTGGTTGCTGCTCGAGTGGGCTCGGCACCGCGGTGAGCCGTCGCCCGACCGCCGGCCACTGGCGGCCATCACGATCCTCGGTGCCGGCTCGGTCGCGCTGTGGGCCGCGTTGCCGGGCAACACCCTCGTGTCCTACCTGCGCAGCATCGTCGCGAGCTCGGTCACGGATGTGTCGGCGCTGGCGCGCGGTCAGGCGAGTCGCCGGCTCTTCAGCAACTCCAGCGGCGCCCAGAACCCGTTGTGGGAACGCTACGTTTCCGTCGCGGCAGTCCTGCTGATCGTCGTCGCGCTCGTACCCGCGCTTCTGCACTCGCGGCAGTGGCTGCGCAAGCGTGGCTCGCTCGCCGTCCTGCTGGTGGTCGTCGGCGGGCTGTATCCGATCATCCCGGCCGGACACGTCACGGTGACCACCGCCGAGGTGACCGACCGCTCGGCGGGCTTCCTCTTCCTGGGTGTCGGTCTCGTCCTCGCCCTCTGGTTCGCCGGCCGCCGCCGTGTGCCCGTCCTCGTCCTGGTGCCGGTGATCGGCGTCCTGTTCGTCGGCGGCGGCGTCCTCGGAGCCGGCACGACGACCTCGCAGCTGCCCGGGAACTACCTCGTCTCGGCGGACGCGCGCAGCATCGACGCGCAGAACCTCGCCGCCGCGGACTGGCTCGCCGCACGGGTCCCCGAGGGCTCACGCGTGTTCGCCGACCGGGTCGGCGGCCTGCTGGCAGCTGCCGACGGGGGACAGCACACTGTCACCCACATCGGCGACAACGTGGACGCCTCGCGCATCCTGCTCGCGCCCACGTTCACGGAAGCGGATCGCCAGGCCGTCGTACAGGCGCAGATCTCGTACGTCATCGTCGACCGCCGCGACGCAACCGGCCTGCCCAACGAGCAGTTCTACATCGAGTCCGGCGAGTACGGCGGCGACAACCGCACGGAGCCCGTCGCTGCCGACGCCCTCGACAAGCTGACCCAGGTGCCCGGTGTGCGCCGGATCTACGACAACGGCGCGCTGGCGATCTACGACGTGCGGGTGCTCGATGGCCACTGATCGCGACCTGTTGCGCCGCCTGCGCTCCGCACCTGGCCTGACCGCGGCGGGCGCTCTTGTGGTGAGCGCACTCGTGCTGGGCCTGCTGCAGGCTCCGCCGCTGGTGCGGACTCCGTTCGTGGTGCTCGCGACGGCGGTCGTCGCGGTGCGCGTGGCACGCCGTTCCGCGCGCAGCTCGCTGGACGTGACCGTCGTCGCCGTCGGGTTCGTGCTGGTGTCGCTGATCGCGCTCGGGTTTGCGATCGACGCCCTGCCCGGTGGCCTGAGCCGGGTGTCGTGGACCGTGACAGCCGCGGCGCTCGGCCTGGGGCTCCTCGCCTGGACGGCGCACGCACCGGCCGACTCCGTCCCGCGCACCCGCCGCGTGCCGACTCAGGCGGCGGCGCGAGCAGCTGCCTGGTATGTGGTGGCCGCCGCGTGCGCGGCGGTGGCTCTGGCGATCGTGGTGCGAGCCACGGATGTCGCCGAACGTCCCCCGCTCGCCCTCTCCGTCGGTGCGGTGACGGGCGGCACCGCCGCGCTCACCGTCTCGGCGGGGCCGGCCGGCGGCACCTACGAGCTCCTCGTCGACGGTGGCACCGGCGGGCACAGCATCGACGGTCCGTTCGACGTCGTCGCCGGCCACGACGCGAGCCGCACGGTGCGTCTGCCCGCCACGGCCCGGGTCACCGTTTCGCTGCTCGCGGCGGGGACGGACACCCCGCTGCGCACCGTCGTCCTCGACCGCGGCGACACGGCCACTCCCCGTCCGACGCCGACGGGCCCGACGCCGACGGGCACGCGGACGCCGACGGGCCCGACTGCGACGCCGGGCACCAGGCCGACGCGCACGAGGCCGCCGGGCACCACCTCGCCGAGCACCACCTCGCCGAGCACCTCGCCGACGCCCCGCGGATCAACGCCCCCGCCCGTCCTGGGCACGGCGTCCCCACTGCCCACCATCCCGCTCGACGTCCCGTGACACCTCCCTGAGCAGAGGTACGGGTATGTGTCGCGACGGTAAGTGCCGGGCGTTGCTGGGGCTGTCGAGACACGCCTCATGTCCCGACGCCTTGTCTCCCGCGCCCTGGTCGTACTTGCCACCGTGCCACTGATCGCCGCGCCGGCCGCCGCTTCGGCGGCGGGCGGCAACCAAGCGGCCTTCGTCACCCACTCGGGCGCGAAGCTGCTGCTCAACGGCAGCCAATGGCGCTTCTCCGGCGTCGACATGTATTGGCTAGGTCTCGACGACAACCTGCAGGATGCCGCGGGTCCCACGTACCCGACGCACGGCCGGATCGACAACGGAATGGGTGCGGCCGCCGCCCTCGGGGCCCGCCTCGTGCGGGCCCACACGCTGGGAATCAGCGTCGGCACGCCGCGCAGCGTCGAGCCGACACTGGGGGCCTTCAACGACTCCGCCTTCGACTCCATCGACTATGCCGTCGCGAGCGCCGGTCGCAGCGGGCTCCGTCTCATGGTGCCGCTCACCGACGAGTGGCACTTCTATCACGGTGGTCAGCACACCTTCACGTCGTGGCGCGGTCACGCCGACATCCCCGGTGCCAACGCTGCCAACAACAACACCCAGCGCGCGACGGAGCACCTGTTCTACACGGACGCGGTGGTCATCAACGACTTCCACACCTATGTCGCGCACGTGCTGGACCACGTCAATCCCTACACCGGCCTGCGCCTCGGCGACGACCCCACCATCGCCATCTGGGAGACGGGCAACGAGCTGTGGGACGCCACACCGGCCTGGACCGAGCAGATGGCGTTGTTCATCAAGTCCCACGCGCCGCGCGCGCTGGTCGCCGACGGCAGTGCGGCCACCGGTATGCACGTGAGCGCCGCCGCCATCACGCAGCCCGACGTCGACATCGTCGGCGGCCACTTCTACCCGACGGACCCGGCGTGGGCGAGCGCCGATGCGGCCGTCGCGGCGCGCAACGGCAAGGCATACCTGGTGGGCGAGTTCCCGTTGACCGGGTCGGGCGTGACCGCCTGGCTCTCGGGGCTGGCCGCCGACGCGAACGTCTCCGGCGACCTCGCCTGGACGCTGCTGCCGCACCTCGCCGACGGCACACCCGAGCCGCACGGCGACGGTTACACCTTCCACAACCCGGCAGCGACGGCCGCGGAGCAGCAGCAGGTCACGGCGCTCAGCGCCCACGCCGCGGCCATGTCCACGCCGCCGACGCCCAGCGGTCCGGTCAACATTCTGCTGTCGGCGGGCGTCGCGACGACCACGGCCGGTCCGTCCGCGTATGCCAGCGGCACCACCGGCTCGAGCGGCGCGGCGCTGTCGACCGGCCCCGCCAGCGCGGGTTGGCCGGCGCTGCGCGCCACGGCGAACAGCTCCGGTTACGCGTGGATCTATCCGGCGCGGTGGAGCGACGGCGCTCCGGTCACGCCCGGTCGGGCGTACGCCGGGACCGTGACGGTCCGTCGCGCGTCCTGGCAGGCCGGCAGCTCGGCAGGTGCAGGTCACATCACCTGGTACGACGCCTCCGGCCGGTGGCTGTCCGGCTCGGACGGACCGGGCGCCTCCTTCGCGGCCAACGGCTCCGCCACCCTCGTCGTCACCGCCATCGCACCACGCGGGGCGGCCTGGGCCGTGCCGCAGTGGCAGACAACGCAGCCGTGGGTCGCCGGCGCGGCGATCGACCTCTCGCAGTTCGGCATCTCCGCCGGCCAGGTCGCGACACCGTGGCGCGTGCCCGGCCAGTAATCCATGTCGCCGCGGTAACTGGGGGACCGGCGCGCCTGACGCCGGGCCGCCTGAAACCGGGCCGCCTGAAACCGGGCCGCCTGAAACCGGGCGGCCTGACACCGGGCCGCCTGACACCGGGCGGCCTGACACCGGGCCGCCTGAAACCGGCTGTTGCTGCTGTCCTCAGGGCAGTGCCGACGCGATCCGCTGCATCGTCGGGACGAGTGGATCGTGCGCCTTCTGCAGGATGTCGTAATTCTCACCGTCCTCCACTTTGTTGAACTGCCACACAAGATAGCCGGAGGCTCCGGCGGCGAACGCGGCGTTCATCTTGGCGGCCAGCAAGTCCGCGCGGTGGATGAGTTGCTCCGGTGACGCGGCGATCCCCGCCTCGCCGACGACGATCGGTTTCTGCAGCACTCGCGCCGCGATGGCGAACGCACACGCGATCTTCGTCCCGTCGCGGCCCCCGCAGCTTCCGGAATCCGGCGCAGGCAGAGTCCCGTCGGCGGCGCTCCCCGGCATCGCCTCGTTGTCGGACCCGTAATAGGCCCAGTCGTGGACCTCGGCGAAGTCGACGGTCGGGACGTCGTAGATGTCGCGGAAGTCCTGACCGCTGCTGCCCGGAGACCCGTTGCCCTGCGTGCCGACGGTCACCAGGTGATGCGGGTCCACCGACTTGATGAGTCCGCCGATGTCCTCGGCGAACCCGACGATGGCCGACTTCCCTTGCGGGTCGCGTTGTTTCGTCTCGGCTTCGTTCATCATCGACCAGCCGAGGATGGTCGGCTCGTCGCGGTAGTGCGCGACGACACGGGTGACGTAGTCGCGGTAGGACAATTGCGCAGTCCCGTAGGCGACGCGGTAGCCCTCGGTAAACCACGTGTCGCCCTCGTACGCGGACTTCGCCTGGTTGTCAGGGCCGGTGGTGCAGTTGCCGGGCCCGTCTTCGAGCACCGGCAGGACCCGCATGCCATGTTTGCGCGCCAAGCGCACGACGCGATCGATGCCCGACCAGTCCGTCCCACCTGCCGTGTATGTCTGATACGCCCAGAACCGCAGCACCTTGGCGCCCGCGTGCTCGTGCAGATACCCGAGGGCAGCATCGAGATCGTCGTCGGAAAACCGCGGCCAGGACGCGCAGCGGTAACGCGTGGTGGCCGCTGCGTCGTACAAGTTGAAGCCGACGAAGTCGTATGTCTTCCCGTTGACCAGCAGCGCAGTGCCATGTGCAGTGACGAACGAGCCGGCGTCCGGATCGGGTGTCGCCGGAACGCCGCCGACCCGCCGCATGGCCAGTGCGCTCAACAGCAACAGCGCCGCGACCGACGTCCCGATCCAGAGCGTGCGCAGCCGTCGACGGCGGGGCCACTCGTCACGTCGCATCCGGCAGCCTCCATGGGAAAGCCGGAGGATTGTCGAGGCTGTGCGGGGGGCACGCCGTCGCGACCGGCCAGGCGCCAGCGCAATACTACGGGTGCGAGCAACGGCCGCTCAGACCCGGAGGTGTGCGTGGCAAACGATCGACGTGTCCTGATCGTCGGAGCCGGCACGAGGTTTCTCAGTGGCATCAGCTATTACACACATCGACTCGCCCTCGCCCTCGCGCCGCGACAGACGGTCTCGCTGCTGTTGATGCGCCGCATGCTGCCCGCCGCGCTCTACCCCGGTCGCGCCCGCGTCGGCAAGGATCTGGTCCGCTTCGATTACCCCGCCGAGGTCCGCGTCTTCGACGGTCTCGACTGGAATTGGGGCCCCAGTGCCTTTCGCGCCGCGCGTTTCCTGCGCCGGCAACGGCCGGAGGTCGTCATCCTGCAATGGTGGACGGGCACCGTGCTGCATTCGTTCCTGCTGCTGACGATGCTTGCGCGCCGCCGCGGTGCCGTGATCATCCTCGAGGTGCACGAGGCTCAGGATGTCGGCGAGATGACCATTCCGTTCGCCGGCGGCTACGTGCGCCGCGTCTTCCCGATCCTCGTCCGCAGGTGCGACGCCGTCGTCGTGCACTCCGAGTTCGACCGCGCGCTGGTCGACGCGCACTTCGGGCTGCACGGCAAGCCCGTCGTCGTCATCCCGCACGGCCCTTACTCGCTGCCCGGACTGAGCGTCGCCGACGTGGCCGGCGCGGCGCGCGAGACGCACTCCGGCGTCTGCCGGCTGCTCTATTTCGGCATCATCCGCCCGTTCAAGGGCGTGGAAGACCTCCTTGATGCGTTTGGGTTGCTGTCCGCCGAGGAGGCCGCCGCCTTCACCCTCACCGTCGTCGGCGAGACTTGGGAAGGCTGGACCAAGCCCGCGGAGCTGATAGCGGCGCACCCGCACCGCGACCTGATCACCTTCGTCAACAGGTACGTCGACGACGACGAGGTCACCGGGTTCTTCGCTGCCGCGGACGGCGTGGTGCTTCCGTACCACCGGTCGTCCTCGAGCGGCCCGCTCCTGATGGCGATCGGCAACGGGCTGCCCGTCATCGTCACGAGCGTGGGCGGCCTGGTGGAGGCCGCGGGTGCCTACGAAGGGGCGATCTTCGTGCCGCCGCACGACCCGCAGGCGATCCGCGAGGCCCTGCCGCGGCTGGCTGGTTTGCGCGGCACCCGGTACGAGACCACGGCCACGTGGGAAGACACGGGCGATCGTTACGCTGAGCTTCTGGACCGATTGCTGGGGGGCGACGCGGTCGCCGGCGACCCGGCGGCCGTGGATCCCGAACCGACCTGATTGGCTTCTCGTCATGAGCGAGCTCTCCCGCCCGCTGCGGATCCTGTCCGTGTCGGCGCAGTACTACCCCGACCTCGGGGGAGTGGAGACGCACGTCCACGAAGTGACGAAGCGCCTCGCTCCGCGCGAGGATTTCGAGATCACGGTTTTCGCCTCCGACCGCTCCGGCGCCCTGGCGCGGTCGGAGCGCGGTGAGGGCTTCGACATCGTTCGGCGCCGGTCCTGGCCGCGCACCCGCGACTATTACTTCGCGCCCGGGCTCTTCCGCGTGATCACCAGCGGCACGTGGGATCTCGTGCACATCCAGGGCATCCACACCCTCGTGCCGGTCCTCGGCATGATCGCCGCGCGGGTGGCGCGCGTCCCGTACGTCGTGACGTTCCACACGGGTGGGCACTCCTCCGCCGCGCGCTCGTCGTTGCGGGACGCGCAGTGGAAGGTGCTCGCCCCGCTGCTCCGCGGTGCCACGACGCTCATCGGCGTGAGCAGATTCGAGCGCAACCTGTTCGAGCGGGCGACCGGGATAGAATCCTCGCGCTTCACCGTGATCCGCAACGGTGGCGCGCTGCCCCCTGTCGCTGTCGACATCGAGCCCGTGCCCGGCCGGATCGTCTCGAGCGGCCGGCTCGAGCGATACAAAGGTCATCACCGGGTGATCGAGGCGCTGCCGTTGATCCGGGCCGCCCAGCCCCTCGCGCATCTCGTCATCCTCGGTGCCGGTCCCTACGAGACGGAGTTGCGCGACCTCGCCGCCTCGCTGGGGGTCGCCGACGCGGTGGACATCCACTACGTGCAACCCGGCGATCGCGCCGGCATGGCCGGCGAGCTGGTGCGGGCCTCGGTCATGGCAGCGTTCTCCGACTACGAGGCGCACCCCGTTGCCGTGATGGAGGCGCTGACGCTCGGCGTGCCGGTGGTCGGCTACGACATCGCCGGCATCGCCGACCTGGTGGAGGACGGCACTGTCACCGGACTTCGGCCTCATGCGAGCGCTCAGGACGCGGCGAACGCCCTCGTGGGCGCCATGCGCCCCGACCGCGACCCGGCCGAGCCGACGGCGGCCGACCTGCCGACGTGGGAGCAGTCGGCCGACCTACTGGGAGCGGTCTACCTGGGCGCGGTGCAATCGCGGGGCCTGGCTCCCAGCCGACGGACTCCGAGCCGCCGGGCGTCGAGGCGCCGGGCGCCGGGGCGACGCGCTCCGTGGCGACGCGCTCCGTGGCGACGTCCGGCCTCCACGCTCGCGGAGGCGGTGCCGGAGGCTGAGCGCCTCCGCGTCGTACACGTGTCGACGACACTGACGACGGGCGGTGCCGAGCGGCAGATTCAGCAGCTCGTGCAGGACGGCGTCGACGACAGCTCGGTGATCAGCCTGTACGACGGGGGCCTCGTCGGCGACCAACTCGCGGCCGGCGGCGCGCGCGTGAGTGTGCTCGGGATGGCCGGCTGGCGCAAAGGCACCGCAATCGCGCGGTTGGCGGCCGAGCTGCGCCGCCGGCGCCCTGACGTCGTACACGTGCACATGCTCAGTTCGATGCTGTGGGGACTGCCCGCGGCGCGCATCGCGCGAGTGCCCGTGATCGTCGCAACAGAACACTCACTGATGGATTCCACCATCGAGGGCCGGGCCAAGACGCCGCAACTGCGGGCGATCTACCTGTCGCTCCTCAAGCTCGCCGATCGCTGCATCGCCGTCAGCGCCGAGACATCGCGGCGCATGCAGGAGTGGGGCGTGCCGGCCGACCGCATCACCGTCATCGACAACGGCATCGACTTCGAGGGGTTGCACTTCTCGCCCGCCGACCGCGTCGCCGCCCGTCTGGAGCTCGGGATCTCCGGGGCCACGCAGGTGATTCTCGCCGTCGGGCGTCTGCACCCGGTCAAGAGATTCGGCTTCCTGCTGGACGCCATGGCCCCGCTGCTACGCAGCGGAGGCCGGCACCTCGTCGTGCTGGGCACGGGCGACCTCGCACCGGAATTGGTGTCCCACGTCACATTTCTGGGGCTCGCGGACGCGGTGGCCTTCCTCGGCGCGCGTAACGACGTGTCGCGCTGGCTCAGCGCGGCCGACGTGCTCGTCAGCCCCTCGCGCGACGAGACGTTCGGCATGGCGGTGGTCGAGGCCCTCGGGAACGGTCTGCCGGTGGTCTTCGGGCAATGTCCCGCTGTCGAGTCCCTCACTGCGCCCGTGCCCTGGGCTCATCGCATCGCCGAGGGTGCACCGCCCGACGAGGAGGCGAGCGCCTTCGCCGGCGCCGTGGAGCAGGCCCTCGCGGATGGACGGCACGACGTACCAGAAGAACTGATCGCTCGTTACGGCTCGCCGGTCGTCGCCCGCCGCACTGCAGATCTCTACCGCGAACTGCTCGGGAGGCGACGGCGATGACACGTGTCAGGGCCTGCAGAAATCCTGCACACACGAGGGTTTGGCGGTCCACAGTCGCACGGCCACTGGCCGCGACAGCTCTGGAGCAGCGGGAGCACCGGCCCACCGTTCGTCCCCACAGCCCCAGCAGACGACGCCCTCGGACGACCGCCTCGCCGGCCGCAGGTGGTGCCTCCGCCGCGACGGCACCCGTCGGCGGTGCGCTCAGCGATGGGTGTCGACGCTGCGGGCACAGTCGCACGCGTCACGAGCACCTGCGCCGAGGCACCGACTGCTCCGCCTGCGCGTGTCCACGCTTCCTGCGGCCCCTGTGGCCGCGCCGCCGCAGCCTGGCCATGCAGGCAATTGGTGTGACGGCGCAGTAGCGCTCCGCAGTCGGGTCGGCTGTCCAGCTGGGAAAATTGCCAGAGTTCTCATCCGTGCAAACCGAACTGTCCGGTTGGTACGAATGCTCGACTGAAGCCGCATCCAGCGGATCGGACTCGCCCGGTAACAGTGGTGATCGGCATCTCACGGAGCGTCACCCAATGTGACGTTCTCTTGAACATCCGAATACATCCGTTGTTACCAGGCGTCTTCGGCAATGACCTGCCCAAGCGCTGCGTTAACGTATGTGCCGCGACCCGATGCAGCCCGTTCTCCACAAGGGGACATCAGGCACATCGCCAACATTGAGCTACCCGCTCATCTACGAGGGAGATTCATGAACTACGACGGCGAGCGGCCCCGCACGGCGGCCGACGGCGCTGCCGATGCAGCAGTTGCCGGATTACGCATTCTCGTTCCCGCTGCCCGCATCGCACTCGATCCCGATGGCCCGACCGTGTCGGTCGTCATACCGGCGATGAACGAGGCGCGAAATCTTCCCTGGGTCGCCGCGCGGATGCCGGCGGGAGTTACCGAGATCGTGCTCGTCGATGGTCGCTCGCGGGACGACACCATCGAGGTTGCCCGCCGGCTATGGCCCGACGTGCGCATCCTCACCCAGACGCGCCGCGGCAAGGGCAACGCTCTCGCGTGCGGCTTCCATGCCGCCAGGGGCGACATCATCGTGATGATCGACGCCGACGGGTCGATGGACCCCGGCGAGATTCCCTACTACGTCGATGCGCTGCGGGCCGGAGCCGACTACGCGAAGGGCAGCCGCTTCAACGCCGGCGGCGGATCGGTCGACATCACGCGCATCCGCGCCCTCGGCAACCGCGCGCTGAACGGCATCACCAACAAGCTGCACGGCACGAGCTACAGCGACCTGTGCTACGGCTACAACGCCTTCTGGCGGCGGATTCTGCCCGTCCTCGACATGGATGCCGGCACGATCACCGACGACCCGGATGTCCGCCTGTGGGGCGACGGTTTCGAGGTCGAGACGCTGATCAACATTCGCGTGCACAACGCGGCGCTGCAGATCGCGGAGGTCTCCAGCTTCGAGACGGAGCGCCTCCACGGCGCCAGCAACCTCAACGCGGTGTCGGACGGCCTGCGCGTGCTGCGCACCATTTTCGTCGAGCGCCGGGACATGCGCCGCGGAGTCAGACTCCGCGGTCTCGTGCAGACCGTGATCGCCGAGCCGCAGTCCTCGCCGCTCGAGGCGGAGATCGACGCGGCCAGTGCCTACCCCGTCGATCCGATCGACACGTCGCACCGTGACTACGTGGTGATCGACCTGGCGGCGTATGAAGCCGCAAAGGGCCCGGAGCGCAGTGAGGTCAGCGGCTGATGGCGGCCGAGACGGAGGTGGCGGTGCCCCACGGCGCCCGTAACCGCCCTGCGTTGCACGTCGATCAGCGGCCGTGGGGCGGCTTTCATCGTTTCACCTTGAACACCACGTCGACCGTCAAGACCATCTCGGTCGACCCCGGTCACCGCCTGAGCCTCCAGCGGCACCAGCACCGGGACGAGTGGTGGACCGTGCTCGACCGCCCGCTGGACGTTGAGATCGGCGGCCGCGGCTGGGTTGCACAGCCGGACGAGCAGATCTGGATCCCGCGCGGCACCTGGCATCGTGTCGGCAACAGCGGGGACACGCCGGCTCGGTTCCTCGAAGTGGCGTTCGGCCATTTCGACGAGAATGACATCGAGCGCGGCGCCGACGACTACGCACGTTGAAAGCGCCGCGGGTCGGCAACCGTCGGCCGTCCGCGCGCTGGTCGCGTGGACGATCGGCGGCCGGTGTCCCCCGCCTGACGCGGACGCCGACGCCGACGCCGACGCTGTCGCCGGGGCCGGCGGCGGCGGCGCGCCCGCCGACCACGAAGTAACGTCTCCCGACTCCGCAAGACGGCCACAACGGGGGACGCGCGGGGCTCAGTTTCTCCAAGCCACGTTGGGGATTCGACGAGAAAAATGTGGAACGTCGCGACGATCGCCCCGCACGTTGGCCGTGTCACGTGCGGGTCGGTGACCGTCGGCCCTCTGCGCCGTCGCGTGGACGATCGACGGGCGTTGTGGAGCGCAGCGCGGCGCTCCCGCCGAGGAACTCGCGGCTCCGCAGCAACGCCTCTGGCTCCGGCAGCAGACTTGTCCACACGACTCTTCGTGCTTGCTCGCCATAGCACAGTGAGATAGACTCGAACACATGTTCGAGTCGTCGGGGTCCTATGCGGCCTCCCATCACCCCGGTGTGTGGTCACGCGTCGTCTGCCGGCCGAACCCCGTCGACCGGCCGAACCCCGTCGACCGGCCGAACCCCGTTGACCGGCCGAACCCCGTTGACCGGCCGAACCCCGTTGACCGGCCGAACCCCGTCGACC
>CAXSDE010000002.1:0-51991 GCA_964236265.1 uncultured bacterium | reverse complement strand
TTCGTTGATGCCCCTGCAACCGGATTCGCTGTCGCCGATGGGTGGTCTGCGCCGGGCGTTCGAGGTGCCCGCGCGGTCTGCGGAGGATGCTGTGCGCGCGCTGTCACGGTGGGGGATCCCGGAGCGGATGTCCGCCGCGCAGGTGTTGGCGTTGGTGGGGGCGGCGGAGCCGTCCGGGCACGTGCTCGTCGTGCTAAGGCAGCTGCGCGATCGGCGACTGCTCGCCGCGGAGCAGGCGACCGTTCTGTCGTTGTTGGGGCGGATGAGTTCATGGTTGATGGCGCTCACCGATGAGGCGGTCGTCGCTGTCGCCGGAATGACCGAGCCCGTGGAGGATGACTGGACGCGCGATGAGATCGCGTTGGCGTTGCGTATGTCGACCCGCTCGTCCCCGGCGCGCATCCGTCAGGCACGGGAACGGTGCGGGCGCTTGTCGCGGGTCGGGGCGGCCCTGGCGGCCGGCGTGTTGCTGCCGGGGCAGGCTGACGACGCGGTCGATGAGCTGTTGAACGCGACGGCGGAGACGGTGGACCGGGTGTGTGACCGGCTGCTGGCTGACGCGGGTGGGATGACGCGCGAACGATTCCGCCGGTCGTTGCGCCGGGCGGTGATCAGTTCCGACCCGCCCGCGGCGGCGCTCCGCCATGAGCTTGCCAAGGCTGAACGGGGCGTGTGGATGCGCCCGTTGCCGGACGGGATGGCCGAGGTCATCACCCTGATGACGGCGGTGGAGGCGGTCACCTTCACGACCGGACTCGACGCGGCGGCTCACCAGCGGATCGCCGCCTACAAGGCGGCTGTGGCCGCCGCCACCGCCCAGGACCCGACCGCGGTGTTCGAGGGCTTGTCGATGGGAGCCGCGCGGTGCGAGGTGATGCTCGCCTGGGCGCAGCAGGCGCTCGCCGAGCCGGGCTTGCCGCGCGCGCAGGGCCGGCGGGTCGAGATCGGCCTGACGATGACGATGGACACCTACCGCGGGCTCGCCGATGACCCTGTGCTCCTGGACGGGTATGGGCCGATCACCGCCGACCAGGCCCGCGAGCTCCTCCCGGAAGCGGCCCTACGCCGGCTGCTCACCGACCCGCTGAGCGGGGAGCTCCTCGACTACGGGCGCACCACCTACCGCCCGCCGCAGCACCTCACCGACTTCGTCGTCGCCCGGCAACGCCGGTGCTTGATCCAGGGCTGCCCACAACCGGCGCGGTTGTGTGACCTGGACCATCGGGTGCCTTACGGCGGCGGCGGCGGGCGGACAAGCGGAGACAACCTCGACCCGCTGTGTGAGCGGCACCATGCATTGAAAACGAGCGGTGCATGGCAACTGGTCAAAGACGCCAACGGCAGCCTGTGGCTCGTCACCGCTGCGGGGGTCCGCTACCCATTGCGACGTGAACCGGTCGACCCGACCCACCACGGCCCACCAGACCCCTCGCATCAGCAACCATGGGCCGTCCCCGACGCCGCTCTCGTCGAACAAGCGATCGCCCATGCCAACCTGTGGGCGAAGGAAGACGCGCGCCGCCGCACCAACGCCGACGCCGACCTCGACCCACCCTTCTGACGAAGTAGGCACGGCACCTCCACTGCCGAGTCCCTAGCAGATCGGTTTTGCTGACTCAGGGCTCACGCCGTCATGCCGTCATGCGCCGCGCCGGTCACGCGGTCACGCGGTCACGCGGTCACGCGGTCACGCGGTCACGCGGTCACGCGGCACGTGGTCGAGGTCCGCGCGGTCACGGCCCACGCCATCACGGGCTTCCGGCGGGCGGTGGCTCCTCACCCTCCGCGCATGGCAGTTGCGATGTCTCGGCCATCCAACGGAAGACATCTCCCGTCATAAGGCCGGAGAGCGGATCTGCATTGCGCAGCTCAAGACGTCGGAGGAGTTCTGACATCGGAACGTCGAAGATGATGAGCCGCCACCGCGCACCCGCCTGCGTGACGAGTCGTTTGTAACGCTCGCGTTCCACCCGTTGCCCAAGGCCATGGTCGAAGACGACCGACCTTCCTTGCTGCAGGAAGTCCACGAGTTGCTGCTCAAGCTCGCGAAGCACGGGCCGCTCGAGCAGCGGCTGTCGTGAACCCGAGTAGTCCTTACCTGGTCGGCCGTGCCTGGCAGTCATCGCGTCGTCCAGTGATAAGCGCACGACCCCGGTTGCCTCGAGGCGACGAGCAAAAGTTGATTTGCCGGAGCACGGCAAACCCGCCAGCAGATACGCGATCGGCTCCGAGGGTGTGCTGATGGCAGCCACGTGTTCTACCGGGTGAATCCGGGAAGACGACGCCGTCGTTGTCGGTGCCGTCGGTGCCGTCGGTGCCGTCGGTGCCGTCGTCAGTCGTCATTGTCATCGGTGTCGTCGGTGTCGTCGTTGTCGTCGAGAAGCGCGATGACAAACGGCGTCTGTTCGTCGATTGTCATGATCAACCTCTGGGCGACAATCAAGGCGTCCTGCTCGCACGTCGCAGGAAAAGCGGCGCGCGACGCATCGGTGTCGAGGACCGCGAACGCCGCGTCAACGAAGGAGTGGACGTACGCCTCGGATCCTTCGGACTTTGGCAGCGATTCGCCGACATACCGAGCGCCATGCGTGGTCATCGGCGAGGTCCGAGCGAGCAGGGCGAGCGCAGTAGTGGTCGGCAGGAGGGGAGAGTTCGCGTCGTACATGAAGTGGAGTATGACGAACAGCGGTGCATCAGTGACGCACCGTGCCGGACGACCAATTCCGTGAGCGAAGCGCACGCCGGTCACGGGCCGGAGCTGCCCGGTGACGCGTGCCACAGCTTGCGTGGTGGCTCCGCTATGACCGGCCGGCTCGAGCGGGACGCGGCGGCACCCTCGATCGCCTCGCGGGAGTAGCCGTCGGCCGGCAGCGCCAACTGGCGATGAACGGCGGACAGACCGTGCGACTTCCACGTCGTGAAAACGCTCGTCAGGTCCCAGCAACCCTCCGCCTGCATGGACAGGCCTTTCGGTCCGGTGCGCCGGACGGTGCCGCGGACGACGAGCAGCCACGAGTGGAAAAGCGTCGCCGCGAAGCCGACCTGCGCATCCGCGAAGAAGGTGGCGTCGATCGGGCCCGTCGCGTCGTCCAGTGTGATGAACACGACGCGCGTCCCCGAACGGACCGGCGGAGTCTGCGTCGCGACTTTCACCCCCGCGACGAGGACCTGCTGGCGGCTGCGGCACTTCATCATATCGCGCGCCCGCGTGGTGCGGAGTGCGGCAAACAACGGCTCGTACAACTCAAGGACGTGCGCGCTCGCATCGAGACCGAGGACGTCGAGCTCGGCGCGGACCCGTTCGGCCATGTTCATCTCGGGCAACCCACTCGGGGTGATGTCGGCCGGCCCGATGTCGAACGACATCTGCACGTCCACCGGCTCCACCGGCGCCGTGCCCTGCGACTGCGCCGCCGCCAGCGCGCGGGTGTCGACCAGTGCGCGGGTATCGCCGACAGCCGACGCGCCGAACGAGGCGGACGCACCGAACGACGACGAGATCCCGGGCTCCGCACCGTTCGCCGTGGACCCGGAAGAAGCGGACCCCGAAGACGCCGGCCCGGAAGAAGCGCCGCCTGGGCCACTCGCTGGGCCACTCGCTGGGCCACGCCGCCGCGTCGCCGGCCCGGCGTTCCACCGTTCGAGATCCGTGACCTGCAACAGCAGGTCGCGACGCGTGACCTGCCCGCGCCGGCGCACCGGCGCCGAAAGCCCGATCCCGTAGAGCGAGTCGAAACCACCCGCCAGCACCAGGCGCTCCACCACCGGCCGCGACACTCCGGTGCGGTGCCAGAAATCGGACAGACCGCCGTAGGGCCGGCCGGCGACGATGCGCGAGATCTCCGCCTCGGTGATGCCCTTCACGTCCGCGAGTGACAACCGGATCCCATAGCGCCGCGCATCCGGCAGCCCATCGGGGGGCAGGGCACGCGGGACCTCGCCGAGGATCGCGGGCGGTGGCTCGTCGTACACCCCGATTTTCTCGATGCGGTAGCTGTCGTCCGAGAGATTGACGTCGAGCGGCAGCACTGCAATGCCGAACTGCCGCGCGTCATCGAGAATCAGCCGCTTCGGATACATGCCGGGGTCGTGCGTCAGCACCCCCGCGAGGAACGCCGCCGTGTGGTGGGTCTTGAGCCACGCCGACTGGTAGGTCGGCAGCGCGAAGGCAGCCGCATGTGCCTTGCAGAAACCGAACGCCGCAAAGCCTTCCAGCACCTCCCATGCCTTGCCGATGATGTCGACCGGATAGCCGCGCCGCGCGGCCAGCGGCCGGAACCACGCCCGCATCCGCGTGATCCCGTCGGGAGAGTTGAGCGCCCGGCGAACCTCGTCGGCCTCGGACAGCGAGCATCCCGTCATCGTCGCGATGATGTGCAGCACCTGCTCATGGAAGACCACGACCCCGAACGTCTCCGCCAGTGCAAACCGTAGGTCCTCGTGCAGGAAATCGGGCGCCTTCCACCCGTGCCGCGACTCGAGGAACGCCGGCACCATGTTGGTCTTCACGGGCCCTGGGCGAAACAGCGAGATGTCGATGATGAGGTCGTTGAACGTCTCCGGTGCGAACTTGCCGACCAGCTCCCGCTGGCCGGGCGACTCGATCTGGAAGCACCCGAGCGTCTTCGCCGACTGCACCAGCTCGAACGTCGCCGGGTCATCGCGCGGCACGGTGTCGATGTCGACGACCTCGCCGTCGACACGCTCGATCTCGCGCACGGCATAGGCCATCGCCGACTGCATACGGATGCCGAGCACGTCGAGCTTGAGGAGCCCGAGCTGCTCGACGTCGTCCTTGTCGAACTGACTCATGGGAAACCCGAGATAGGACGCCTCGACCGGCGTGCGGTCGAGCAGCGTCGCATCGCTCAGCAGCACCCCGCACGGGTGCATCGCGACGTGCCTCGGCAGCCCGTCGAGCTTCTCCACCAGCGTGAACAGCTGCTCGAGTCGCGGCGATCCCGCGAGCCCGCTGGCCTGCAACTCCGGCAACTGGGCCAGGGCGTCCCGCACGTGCCGCGCCGCGATGTGCGGAAACGACTTGGCGATCAGGTCGATCTCCCCCGGCGGGAGTCCGAGTGCCCCGCCGATGTCGCGGATCGCGTGGCGCACGCGATACGTGTCCATCATCGACACGCACGCCACGCGGTCGGCGCCGAAGCGGGTGAAGATCGCCTCGTAGACGTCGAGCCGGCGCGCGGACTCCACGTCCAGGTCGATGTCGGGAAGTTCTTTCCTGTACGGCGAAAGGAACCGCTCCATCAGCAACCCGTAACGCAGCGGGTCGACGTCGGAGATGCCGAGCGCGTAGTTGACGAGGCTCCCGGCACCGGAGCCCCGCGCGGCGCACCGGATGCGCATCTCCTTGACCATGTCGACGACGTCCGCGACCGTCAGGAAGTAAGCCGGGTAACCGAGCTGGCCGATGATGTCCAGCTCGTGCTCGAGCCGGGCCCGCGCGTCCGGCGACGACCCGAGGCCGCGCCGGGCGAGCCCCGCGTCGCACCGCTGCCGCAGCGCCCGCGCCGCGTCGATCCCCTGTGCCAGCTCGGGAAAGTGCACCGTGCCGATCCCGAGGTCGGCCTTCGGGTCGAGGACACACCGCTCGCCGAGCGTGCGGGTCCGGGCGAGCAGCCGCCGCGCCCCCGACCCCGACCCGAGCAGCTCCTCGGCAAGGACCGCCATCTCCTTGCCACTCTTGAGCTCCGCCTCGGCGTTCGTGCCGTCGACGTGCCGCGACGTCAGCGGCACGAGTCGCCGGATCGCGTCGAGCGCATCGGCCACCGGGGCGCCGGAACGGTCGGCGAAGCGCACCGCGTTGGACAGCACCGTTGGCACGTCGTACGTCGCCGCGAACGTCGAGAGCCGCCGCATCAGCGCGGCCGAACCCTCCTCGCGGTGATGCACCAGCTCGACGAACAGGCACTCGGGAGGCACCACCGCCCGCCAGCGCGCCAGCTCCACGGCCGCCGCGTCGAGGTGCCGGGACGCGACGAGCCGGCCGACCGTCGAGTCGGGCCCGAGCAGCACGATCACGGACGCGCCGTGCTCGCCGATGCGGGCGAGCGAGGAGACGGGCGTGCCGCGCTCGCCGGCGAGATGCGTCGCCGACACGAGCCGGCACACGGAGGCCCAGCCGGCGGCGCCGACGGCGAGCACCGTCGCCCGCGGCAGCCGCCCGCCTCGTTCGAACTGCAGCGCGCGCTCCACCTTCGGGGCGCGCTTGAGTTGCGTCGGCTGATCCGGCCCGATCGCCAGGTCGACGCCGAGGACCGGGCTGATCCCGGCGCCGACACACGCCGTCACGAACCGGACCGCTCCGTAGACGCCGTCGCGGTCGGTCAGCGCGAGCGTGTCCATCCCGTGCTCCGCAGCTCGCTCCACGAGCGTGGCCGGGTGCGAGGCGCCGTGCCGCATCGAATAACCCGAGGCGACGTGCAGGTGCACGAAAGGGTCGGCCATCAGTCGTGCACGACGAGCGACCAGGCGCCGCTGTCCCAGTCGAAGCACAGGTCGAACACGCCCAGCGACGGGCCGGCGGTCGCCTCCGTCCGCCAGATCTCCTGTTCCGCGTCGAGAGTGGGCGACGGCGCGTCCCACCACGCCCGACGCACGAGCCAGTGGTCGAGCACCTGCGTCACCGAGTAACGGCGTCCGTGCCACCAGAACCGGGCGGGCGCCTCGCGGGCCAGCTCGACGGTCACGGGATCGCCGTACGACTTCATGTGTTCGAACGTACGTTCGAATCGTTGATCAGGTCAACCCGGTCCGGCGTGTCCGGCAGGACACGCCGGCCACAGACCCGACATCAGGCGACCGCACGCGGAAGGATCGCCGATCCGAGGACCGGCGACCCTGGGCACGGCCGCGAGTGGTTCAGCTAAAGACGCGTTGCGCCACTGCCACTGCCACTGCCGCCACTGGTCGAGCGGTAGGTCTTGTCCGCGAGGAACGCGACGGCCAGCAGCACCAGCGCGGTGGCTATGTGGAGCACGTTGTCCGCGCCGTTGAGGGCGAGGAAGTTGGCGGAGGTGTGCTTGCCGACGAGCACCAGACCGAGCAGGAAGACGACGGCGTACGCGATGCCGACCGTCATATTGGCGCCGCGGGCGGCGCGGTGGCCGCGACCGGCGCCGAGCAGGAACAGGCCGATGACGATGTGCACGATGTTGTGCAGCGGGTTGATCTGGAAGATTCCCAGGAGCTTGTCGGTGTTGTACGTCGCGAAGTTTTCGAACTTCGTGACGAAGAAACCGAGGATGCCGATGAGCAGATAGATGATGCCGAAGACGAGCGCGACCGTCTGGTTGACGCTGCGACGGCCTACGTTGTCGTTGACCATGTGAACTCCCTTTCGAGGACTCTTGTTGGTCCTTCGATACCCGTCTTGATCGCGGATCACCGTCCCGGCGAAGCTTTTATGCCGCAACCTCTTGACGCGTGCAGCAGACGCGCGGCGGCGGCAGAGAACGGGCACGCGTGACACAGCGAGCACGCGTGACACAACGAGCACGCGTGACACAACGAGCACGTGCGACACAGGGACGTGCGCCTGGGCCAGGGAGCAATCAGACCGGCTGCGGGACCGTCGCGATGCCGAGCGGGGCGCTGGGCGTAGTGGGAAGGGGGCCGCGCACCTCACGGCTGATCGCCATCACAGCAACGCCCGTCAAATCGGGCACCTTGTCGAGGGCGTGGAAAAGGCCGTCGCCGTTCACCCGGAAAGCGGCCAACGCCGTCATCTTCCCGGCGCTGTCCCCGACCCACACCACGTACTGCTCGGACTGGCCGCTGTTCGGCAGGTCCGAGCTCATGATGTAGGCCTGACCCCGGTCGAGCATGACCGCGCCGATCGTCTGTCCGCCGTTGACGAGCGGCAGGTGCTGACAACTCGAGTCGAGCAGGCAAGCGTATGCGGGACTTGCCGTATCGACGTGGTCCTTGTGGATGAGGGAGTACGTGACGCCCGACGAGGCGACCGCCGCAACGACGGCCGCGACGGCAGCCCAGCGGGCGGTGGCGCCGGCCGTGGCGCCGCGCGCGGCACGCCGTCGTCCCAGCTCGTCGCTGGGCCGTCGGCCCAACTCGTCGCTGACAACAGGCGCCACACGGGCACCCGTGTCACGGGAGATCGCCACGATGCGGTCACGGAGGGCGGCCGGCGGCTCGGCGGGTTCGGCGGCGGAGGCGAGGGCGCCGACGAGCTCCCTGCTCTCGGCAAGGACCAGAGCACACCGGTCACACGTGGCCAGGTGGGTGCGCAACAGCGCCTCGTCCTCCGGCTCCAGGGCGCGCATCGCGTGACCCACCGCGAGCGCTTCCCACAAGTCGTGCCCCTCGTCACTCAATGCGATGCACCTCCTCCGTCGTCCAGGAGCAGCCGCAGTTTGCGGGCCGCGCCAAGCATGCGCGTCTTCACGGTGCCGAGTGGGGTGTCGGACAGCCGCGCTATTTCCTGTTGGGTGTATCCGCCGTAAAACGCGAGCGCCATCACCTCGCGTTGCGCGGTCGGCAGCGAAGCAAGAGCCGCACGGACGGCCGTCCGTCGCACCGCGTCGACGTCGGTCGGCGGAGCGTCGTCGGAGACGAAGCGCAGCGCCTCGTCACTCGTCCGCCGCGACCTGACCCGCTCTTCACGCCGGATCGCATCGACAGCCTTGTGATGGGTGAGCACGAGCAGCCAGGAGGATACCGAGCCGCGCGTGTGATCGAACGTCGCCGCCCCCGTCCACAGGGCCGTGAACACTTCCTGGACGACGTCCTCGGCGAGGTCGCTGACGGTGAGCAGCCGGCGAGCCAGGCCGAAGCAGCGCGATCCGTACCGGTCGTAGAGGGTTTCGAGCGCCTGCCCGTCACCCTCCGAGACCAGTCCGGCGAGCGCGCCGTCATCCTGATGTCGATAGTCAGCCGGTCCCGCGATGCTGGTCACGGTTGACATCTTCACATGGCTACTTCGCCTGGCCGACTTCCACCGGATGTCTCAATCCGACAACGATCGCTACTCCCGGGAATCATCACAACGAAAATGGTGTCGCTGTGCGCTCGCGTGGAAGGCCTGTTGGCAGTGTCCGCCGGCCGCGCCCCCGGCCGGCGAACGTCCTGATCGGCGGGGAACGCATCTTCTCCGTATCCCTGGGGCAGGCCGTGCCGGAAGTGCCCGAGGTCGTCTGCGTCCACGGCCTCGGGGTGGGCGGCCGCTATTTCGTGCCGCTGCTGCGCGCGCTTGCCCCGTACACGCGCATCTCGGCCCTCGATCTGCCCGGATTCGGCCGGTCCTCGCGCCAGAGAACGGTGTACAACGTGGCGCAACTCGCCGCCTATCTTGACACCTGGCTCGACCGTCAACGCTTCGAGCGGCCGCCGCTCCTCATCGGCAACTCGATGGGCTGCCAGATCGTAGCCTCACTCCTCGCCGGCCGACCCGATCGCGCGTCGGGAATGCTGCTCATCGGCCCGACGATGGACGCCCACTCCCGCAGCGCCGGCTCGCAGATCGTCCGGCTCGTGCGGGCGGTGCCGTTCGAACGCCTGCCGCTGCTGCCACTGGTGGCCAGGGAGTATGTGCGGTGCGGGCCGCGGCGGTTGCTTCGCTCGCTGGACCACGCCCTGGCCGACCCCCTCGAGAAGCACCTGCCGCAGATCAAGGTCCCCGCGCTCGTGGCCCGCGGGGCCCGCGATCCCATCGCGCCCGCTGAGTGGGTGGCCCGGGTTGCGCGTCTGCTCGACTGCGGCGACGCCGTGACGATCGAGGGGACGGGGCACGCGGTCAACTTCAGCGCTCCCGACAAGCTGCTGCCGCTCGCCCTGGTTCTGCTGCGCCGCGCATGACGAAGCCCGCGGGAACCTGCTTCCCGCGGGCTTGGTCGTCCTGTCGGTCAAGGCCTGAGGCTAACGACGGGTGCGGTCCTTCTCGGTGACCGTGGTGTCCGTGGTGTCGTCCGTCGTGAACGCATCATCGACACCGTCGGTCGTGATGCGCTCCTTGCGTACGGTCTCGGACACGTTCTGCTGCTCGGAGACGGTTTCCTTCGTGAGGCGGACGCGCTCGACGGGCACCGTCTCCTTCGTCACGATCGGCCGTTCCTCCGAGAGGGTCACCTCGTATACGCCCTCCGCGATCTCTGGACCGTCGAGGGCGTCGCCGCGGTTGGCATCCGTGATCGGCTCCGTTTCGAGCCGCACCTTCTCGCGGGTGATCGTGACGGGCACATTGACCTCTTCGGTCTCGACGTACTTTCGCAGGCGCGCCACTCCCGTCTTCACCTTCTCGGTGCCGACATGCACCCGCTCCTCCGAGCGGGTCATGGCGTCGTCGCCGGTCGGGTTCCGGTTGCCGGTGGTGCGAGTGTCCGTGTAGTCGGTCGTGCCCGTGGCGGTGCCGCCGGTCAACGACTGGCCCCCGGCGGGGAGACCTGTCGGCGACGAGTTGTCGGTGTACGAGACGCCGTAGTGCGCATACAACTGCGACTCCTCCTCCTGGCTCAGATCCTGGTCGGGCGCGATGGTGGGCGCCGATTTGATCTGGTCCTTCGTGAACGGGACCGTGAGCTCGCTGGACGCAAGCGTCGCGCCGCTGATCGGCACCAGGGTGTGCTTGGTGCCGAACAGCCCGGTGTGAACCGACACCCATTCAGGTGCACCCGTCGCGGTGTCGACGAGCACCTGGCCGACATCGCCGATTCGCTCGCCGGCGGCACCGATGACCGTGGCGCTCTGCAAGTTGCTGATCTGGTCGGTGGTGATCATGTGTGCTCCTTCAACCCAGTGTGTGTTGTCGTCGACCTGCCCACCTCGCGCTTGCGGTCATGCGTAGACACGGCCCGATGTGGACCCCGAGTAAGGCTTTTGGCTCGCGGCGGCAAGTAGCGCGATCGATACACCTGCGTGGGGCCACGCTGCGTGCGTTTAGCCGATCTCCACGGTGAGAAGGGGGCGCACCCGCTCGGCGCCGGCGGCCGAGGGTCCGCAACCCCGAATCGGACATTTCCGTTCAGCGGCCCTTCGTCTCTCTCCAGGTGCGCGACTACCGTCCCGTGCCGTCAGAACTCGCGAACGCTGATACGGACGTCCCGGCAGCCTGTTCGGCCGGGGGCACCGCGGCCGCGGGTGAGCGCACCGATCGAGCAACCGCTGCGGTCCGCGGTGGCGCTACTGCCGACATCTGACAGTGATGCTGGCCTCTGTCGCCACGGCGCTCGTCAGTTCAGCCGTGACGCAGCAGATCCCGGCCGCCCCATGGAACGTGGTCTGGTCGGACGAGTTCAACGGCAGTGGGGCGCCCGACAGCGCCAGCTGGAACTACAACGTGAGCAACGGATACAACCCCGGCAGTGCCGCCTTCGACGGTTGGGGCAACGGCGAATGGGAGTGGTACCGCCCGGACAACTGCTCGCAGTCCGGTGGCAGCCTCGCGTCACCAACAACATCTTCTGGGACATGCGGACCGGGCTCTTCCCGTGGACCGCGGGGTAGAACGCCAAGTACGTGGCCAACCCCGCGGTCAACGATGCCAGCGCCTTCCACGTCTATGCGATCGACTGGAACTCGGCGCAGATTCTCTGGACCATCGACGGTGTGCAGACTCACGTCATCGACACCACGCCGGCAACGCTCGAGGAGTTCCGCAAGCCGTTCCACGTCATCTTCAACCTCGCGTTCGGCGGCACCTACCCGGGTCAAACTCCCGCGCAGAGCCAGTTCCCGTTGACGGCCTCCGTCGACTACCTGCGCTACTACCAGGACGCCGGCACCGGGGGCAACGCCGCGCCGGTCCAACTAACAAGTGACTCGACTCGCCGAACGGTGCGACCGGCAACGGCACGCGTCTGCAAATCTGGGACTGCAACGGCAGCGCGGCGCAATACTTCGTGAAAGCGGCCTGACAGCCGCCGGGAACTGCCCGCGCGGTTGCGCGGGTCACTCGGGGAACGAATGGGCGCGCGAGTCGACGACTCTCGCGCCCGTTCGGCTGTCCAGGCGCCGACCACCGATGAACGAGAATGGTTGGCCGAAACGAGAAACGGCTGGTCCCGAGGAACCAGCCGGAGCTTCGAAGCGTCGTGCGAGTGGGCGAGGGGGGACTTGAACCCCCACGTCCTTTCGGACACACGGACCTGAACCGTGCGCGTCTGCCATTCCGCCACTCGCCCGAGCGACAGCCACCGACCCTACACCACACGCTCCGACGGTCCCGCGCCTCCGGACTACGATCATGACAAGCCGGGAAGGGAGTGCGGCATGGGTGTTCTGCAACGCTTCGAACGGCGCATCGAGGGGATCGTCGAAGGCGCGTTCGCGCGGGCCTTCAAAGGAAACGTTGAGCCGGTGGAGATCGCCAGTGCCCTCCAACGTGAAGCGGCCGACAGGAAGGCCATCGTCGGACCCGGGCGCACACTCGTGCCCAACGACTACAGCGTCGAACTCGGGCCCGCCGACCACCAGCGCCTGGCGCCGTACGCGACGGAGATCCAGCGTGAGCTCGCCACGATGCTGACCGAGCACGCGACGGAACAGGGCTGGCAGTTCGTCGGCCCGGTGACCATCACCTTGTCCGGGCAGGACGACCTGGACACGGGCGTGTTCCGCGTGCGCAGCGCCGTGCTCGCCCCGCCGGACCTGTCGGGCGGTGTCGTGAAGACGCCGCCCCGCCCAGGGGCCGGCCCGTCGTGGCGCAACGTCTTCCCCGGCGCGCCGCGGTTCGTCGTCAGCGCCGGCGGCACCGCGCCAGCGGGCAGCGTCGAGGCGCGCAACGGTTCGCACGCCATCGAGCTCCTACAGCCCGTGACCGTCCTGGGCCGCGGCAACGACGTCGACCTCCGCCTTCTGGACCCGGGGGTGTCGCGCCGGCACGTCCAGGTCACGGTGGCCTCCGATGGCGTCTACGCGGAAGACCTCGGGTCGACCAACGGGAGCACGATCGACGGCGTTCCGCTCGTCAAGCGCACCGTTCTGCGACCGGGCAGCCGCCTCGCCGCGGGAGCCACGACCCTCGTCTTCCACCGAGACCCCGTCGCATGACCGGTCCGACCGCCCGGCTGCAGGAGCTCGTGCTGCTGCTGATGCGAGCCGGCGTGCTCGTGCTCCTGTGGCTTTTCGTCCTGTACGCCGCGCGCGCCATTCGCCGCGACCTTTTCGCGGGCCGTGCCCGGCCCGCGCCCGTCCGGCCCGTGCCGGCCGCGCCGAAGGCGTCGAAAGCTCAGCGCAAGGCCCTGCCCCGCAAGGTCGTCGTGACGGCCGGCCCCTTGACCGGCACCAACGTCACGCTCGGCACGGAGGCCGTCACCATCGGGCGGGCGGACGACTCGACCCTGGTCCTGGACGACACGTACGCGTCGACGCGGCACGCGCGGCTGATCCAGCGGGACGGGCAGTGGTACGTCGAGGACCTCGGCTCCACCAACGGCACCTACCTCGACCGCACCCGGGTCACCGGGCCGATGCTCGTCCCTGTCGGCGTGCCCATCCGCATCGGCAAGACCGCACTCGAGTTGCGCCGATGAGCCTCACGCTGCGCTACGCCACACGTTCGGACATCGGTCTCATCCGCACCGGCAACGAGGACGCGTTCTACGCAGGACCGCGACTGCTGGCGGTCGCCGACGGCATGGGGGGGCACGCCGCGGGCGAGGTCGCCAGCTCCGTCGTGATCGGCACCATCTCGCAACTCGACGAGGACACACCGAGCCGAGACTTGCTCAACGTGTTGCAGGCGGCGGTCGCGACGGCCAATGACCACCTGCGCCAGATGGTCGCCGCCGACAGTGAACTCGAAGGCATGGGCACGACACTCACGGCCATGCTGTGGTCGGGGGGACGCCTGGCGCTTGCGCACGTCGGTGACTCCCGCGCCTACCTGCTGCGGGACGGGATCTTCCACCAGCTGACGAAGGACCACACCCTCGTCCAGTCGCTCGTGGACGAGGGCCGCCTCGCGCCCGAAGACGTCGGTCACCACCCGCAGCGCTCCATGCTCCTGCGCGCGCTCGACGGGCGGGTCGCGGTCGAGCCCGATATCAGTGTCCGCGAGGCGCAGCTGGGCGACCGCTACCTGCTGTGCAGCGACGGGCTGTCCGGCGTCGTGTCCGACGAGACCCTGGCGCAGACGCTGCGGGCACGGGAGCCGCAGGCAGCCATCGACGCCCTCGTCGACCTGGCACTCCGCGGGGGCGGCCCGGACAACATCACCTGCATCGTGGCCGATGTCGTCGAGGAGGGCCCCGCCGAGGCGGCTGTGCTCGGCGGCGCCGCCGCCGAGCACCCCCAGACCACGCCGGCCGCCAGCGCCGACACCCCGGCAGGCCGAGCCGCGCTGGCCGAGGGCCGGCGCACGCCGGCGGCCGAGGTCCCGTCGGAGGGCCTCACCGAATTCGCCCGCGCGATGACCCCGCCGCCGCCCGCGTTCCGCTGGCTGAAGGTGCTGGCCGGCCTCGCGGTGCTCGCGGTGCTCGTGGCCGGGGCCTACATCGGGATCCGCGCGTACGTGCGCAGCCAGTGGTACGTCGGCGACGACAACGGCCACGTCGCCATTTTCCGCGGGGTCCCCGGTGCCATCGCGGGAATTCACTTCCATGACGTCGCCGGTGCCACCGACATCGCCGTGGACGCGCTGCCCAGTCTCGAACGCGGCAAGGTGGAGGCCGGCCTCGCCGCACCCAGCCGCGACGCCGCGCTCGTCGTCGTCGACGGCCTGCGGGCGAAGATGTCCCCCGCTCCCGCCCCGACACCAACCCCCGCTGCAACCCCCGCCCCGCCACCGACACCGACACCGACACCGACCGGGCCGTCGACGGCGACGGCGACGGCGAGCCGGGCCGCCTCGACCCGGCCCGCCTCGACCCGGCGCGCCTCCGCCGTGCGCGCCTCCGCCGTGCGCGCGCCGACGCGGAAGGCCACGCCATGACCGCGGCCGCCCGCACCGCGCATCTCCCGCTCACGCCGCGCACGCGCCGCGGCACCGAGCTTTTCCTGCTGCTGTTCGCCTTCGCGATCGTTGCGCTCGCCTACGTCAACGTGTCCTTCGCCCTGCACGGCGACATCCAGGTCGACGGTCTGCCCGCCATCGGTGGAGTCGTGGCCCTCTTCCTCGGCGCGCACCTCCTCATCCGCCGGGTCGCGCAGCACGCCGACCCGTTGCTGCTGCCGATCGCGGCGCTGCTCAACGGCGTCGGGCTCGTCGTCATCTACCGCATCCACGCGGCCGACCCCAGCGGCACCCCGACCGCCGGCACCCAGCTGCTGTGGACCGCGGTCGCGATGGTCGCCTTCGCGGGGACGCTGCTGGTCGTGCGGGACCACACGGTCCTGCAGCGTTATCGCTATCTCGCGATGCTCGTGGGACTCGTACTGCTCGTGCTGCCGGCCATCGTCGGGGCCAACATCAATGGCGCGAAGATCTGGATCCGGGTCGGCGGATTCTCCCTGCAGCCGGCGGAGATCGCCAAGCTGCTGCTGATGGTGTTCTTCGCCAGCTATTTCGTCGCCAAGCGGGACGTGCTCGCGCTGGCGAGCCGACGTTTCGCCGGCATCGACTTCCCGCGCGCGCGGGACCTCGGCCCGGTCGCGATCGCGTGGCTCGTCAGCCTCGCGGTCCTCGTGTTCGAAAAGGACCTCGGCACCTCGCTGCTGTTCTTCGGCATCTTCGTCGTCATGCTCTACGTCGCCACGGAGCGGACGAGTTGGGTCATCATCGGCTTCCTGCTCTTCGCCGTCGGCGCGTTCGCGGCGTACAAGATGTTCGGACACGTTCACGCGCGGGTCGACGTGTGGCTGCACCCCTTCAGCAACGAGCCGGCCATCGCGCGCAACAGCTACCAACTGCGGCAGGCGCTGTTCGGCATGGCGTCCGGCGGAGTGCCGGGCACCGGCCTCGGGCAGGGACACCCCGACATCGTGCCGTTCGCCTACAGCGACTTCGTTCTGTCGAGCATCGGCGAGGAGCTCGGCCTGGCCGGGCTGATGGCCGTCATCGTGATGTTCGCGCTGATGGCCGAACGCGGGCTGCGCACCGCGTTGTCGGTGCGCGACGGGTTCGGCAAACTCCTCGCGATGGGCCTCGCCTTTTCTGTGACCTGGCAGCTGTTCATCGTCGCCGGCGGCGTCACGCGACTGATCCCATTGACGGGCCTGACAACGCCGTTCATCTCGTACGGCGGCAGCAGCCTGCTCGCCAACTGGATCATCATCGCCCTGCTGCTGCGCATCAGTGACGCCGCCCGCCGGCCCGCGACGGCCACCCCGAAATCCCCGCCCATCACGCCGGTCCTGGGCGACGCCGCTACGCAGATCGTGCGTCGATGAACTCCGCTGTGCGGAAGGTTTCGCTGGCCGCATTCCTGCTGCTGCTCGCGCTCCTCGTCAACGTCAACGTGCTGCAGGCCGTGCAGGCGCGCAGTCTCGCCACGAAGCCGGGCAACACCCGCGCGATCATTGCGTCGTACAACGTCAAGCGCGGCTACATCGTGGTCGGCAACACCGTCATCGCCACGAGCGAGCCGACCGGCGACCAACTCAAATATCTGCGCACCTATCCGGGTGGGCCCATGTATGCGGCCGTGACCGGCTATGCATCGCAGTTCACGCGCACGGGCATCGAGGCGGCGGAAAACAACATCCTGTCGGGCCAGGACGACCGGTTGTTCGTGCACCGGCTGACGAACATCCTCAACGGGTCCCAGGAGCAGGGCGGTGTCGTCCGCCTCTCGATCAATCCCAAGGTGCAGCAGGCGGCCTGGGATGCCATGCAGGGCAAGGTGGGTGCCGCCGTTGCCATGGACCCGAGCACCGGGGCGATCCTCGCCATGGTGTCGACGCCGTCGTACGACCCGTCGACCCTCGCCGTGCACGACACGGCGGCTGTCAACGCCGCCATGAAGAGGCTCACCGACGACCCTGACCAGCCGCTGCTCAACCGTGCGGTCGCGCAGACCTACCCGCCGGGGTCCACGTTCAAGGTCGTGACGAGCGCGGCGGCCCTCACCAGTGGGCTGACGCCGCAGACGCTGGTCGACGCCCCCCACCGCTTGCCGCTCCCGCTGACCAACCTCGAGCTGCACAACTTCAACGACGAGGTGTGCACCCCCAGTGTCAACGGACAGCAGACATTGACGCAGGCGCTCGCCATCTCGTGCAACACGGCGTTCGCGAAGGTGGGCCTGCAACTCGGTGACGCGGCGCTGCGCAAGCAGGCCGAGGCCTTCGGGTTCAACGACAACACCCTCGACGTGCCGCTGCGTGCCGCGACGAGCGTCTTCCCACAGGTGCTCAACAAGCCGCAGACCGCTCAGTCCGCGATCGGTCAGTTCGACGTCCGGATGACCCCGCTGCAGGCCGCGATGATCGCGTCCGCCGTCGCCAACCACGGGAAGCTCGAGCGGCCCTACCTGGTGTCCTCGCTCGAGACGCCCAACCTGCAGACGGTGGCGACGGCGCAGCCCTCCGACTACCAGCAGTCCGTGACGCCGGGGGTCGCGGACCAGCTCACGCAGATGATGCTGTCGGTCGTGCAGGACGGCACCGGCAAGTCCGCGCAGATCCCCGGCGTGAGCGTCGCCGGCAAGACGGGGACGGCGCAGAACGCGCCGGGCCACTCGCCGCACGCGTGGTTCATCGGCTTCGTCCCCGGCGCCACCCCGCACATCGCCGTCGCGGTCATCGTCGAGGTCGGCGACAAGGGCGGCGACGACGTGACAGGGGGCCGGGTTGCCGCGCCGATCGCGAAAGCCATGATCCAGGCGGCGTTGCAATGATGACGATCGGCCCGTCCGTCGTGCTCGGCGACCGCTACCGGCTCGAGGCGCGCATCGCCGGCGGCGGGATGGGCGAGGTGTGGGCCGCGCGCGACATCGTGCTGGAGCGCCCGGTGGCCGTGAAGGTGCTGCGGTCGGAGTTCGCGGAGGACCCGACCTTCCGCAGCCGCTTCCTCGCCGAGGCCCGCCACGCCGCCCTCCTCAGCCACCCGGGCATCGCCGGCGTCTTCGATTTCGGCGACGCCGACGGGACGCCGTACATCGTCATGGAGCTGGTCGAGGGCGAGACCCTCGCGGCGCTACTGGCGCGGCGCGGTGCGCTGCCCGTCCGCGAGGCCCTCACGATCGTCGGGCAGGCCGCCCTCGCGCTGCAGGCCGCCCACGACGCCGGGGTCGTCCACCGGGACGTGAAGCCGGGCAACCTCATCGTGCGGCCCGACGGCGTCGTCAAGGTGACCGACTTCGGCATCGCGCGTGCACTGGCCGGGGCGTCGCTGACGATGACCGGCAACGTCCTCGGGACCGTGCACTACATCGCCCCCGAGCAGGCGCGCGGCGAGCGCGTGACGCCGGCAAGCGACACGTACGCGCTCGGGGTGATCGCGTGGGAGTGCCTGGAAGGGCACCGCCCATTCCCGTACGAATCGCCGGTCGCGGTCGCCACCGCGCACGCTCTGGAGCCACTGCCGCCGCTCGGGCCGCAGGTGCCCGCCGCTGTGCGTGACCTGGTCGCCAGTGCGACCGCGAAGGACCCGGCGCAGCGCCCGCTCACGGCCGGCGACTTCGGCGGCCGCGCCCTCGCGCTGGCGACCGATCCCGACGGCACTGGCGTTCAGGAGCCGCGCCGCTCGGACGCCGCGGAAACCGTGATGATGCCGCTGACGAGCCTCGCGGAGCCGGCCGCCGACCGCACGAGTCTCCTGCCGGTCCTCGACGACGGCCCGCCGCGTGCGGTTCCGGCCCGCCTCCCGGCGCGGGCGGCCGCGCCGGCGCGCCGCCGCGGCCGCTGGCGGCTCCTTGCGGTGCTGCTCGTCGTGGCTGCGATCATCGCGGTCGCCCTGCTCTGGCAGCCCTCGGGCGGAACGCCCGCCGACAAGCAACCGGTCAAGCCGGCCACGAGGACGAGCACGTCGAAGTCGGCCGCCCCGCGCGGCGCGTCCCCCTCCGCGACACGCGCGAGCCCGACGCCGGTGGCGCTGAATCGCAGCGATTACGTCGGCCACCCGTACGCTGAGGTCGCCGCAGCGCTGACTGCCCTGGGACTCGTGCCCAATCGCGCGGACATCCAGAGCAATCTCACCGCGGATAACGTCGTGGACATCGGTAACGGGCCCTACCAGCGCAACGATGTGATCACGGTGACCGTCTCGACGGGTCCGCCGCCCACCACTTCCGCGTCGGACAATGCGACGACGGACGCCGGCTCGCCCGGCGAGTCCGGGCTCCCGCCGGGCAAGGGCAAGGGCAATGGAAACAACAAGAAGGGCAAGTAACAGTGGTCGACGCACCTGAGCCGCGGCTGCTCGGCGGCCGCTACGAGCTCGGCGGACCCCTCGGGCACGGCGGCATGGCCGACGTGCACGCCGGTCATGACACCCGCCTCGGTCGCGCGATTGCCGTGAAGATCCTCAAGGCCGACCTGTCCAGCGACCCGCTGTTCCACTCGCGGTTCCGCCGGGAGGCGCAGTCGTCGGCAGCCCTCAACCACCCGTCGATCGTCGCCGTCTATGACACCGGCGAGGACGAGACGGGCCCGGTCACTCAGCCCTACATCGTCATGGAATACGTCGACGGCCGGACGTTGCGCGAGGTGCTCCACGAAGAGGGCCGCATCATGCCGCGTCGCGCCCTCGAAATCGGCGCGGAGATCTGCTCGGCGCTCGAATACAGCCACCAGCACGGAATCGTGCACCGGGACATCAAGCCGGGCAACGTGATGCTCACGCACACCGGTGCCATCAAGGTGATGGACTTCGGCATCGCCCGGGCCGCGTCGCAGGCGGCCGTCGCCGTCACCCAGACAGCGGCCGTGATCGGCACGGCGCAATACCTCTCGCCCGAGCAGGCCCGCGGCGAGCAGGTCGATGCCCGCAGCGACATCTACTCCCTCGGCTGCCTCCTCTACGAGTTGGTCACCGGCCAGCCGCCCTTCGTGGGCGACTCGCCCGTCGCCGTGGCCTACCAGCACGTGCGCGAGCAGGCGTTGCCGCCGTCCCAGCGCAACGCCGACGTCCCGCCCGCGGTCGACGCGATCATCATGAAGGCGATGGCGAAGAACGCCGCCAACCGCTATGCCACCGCCGGCGAGATGCGCACGGACATCGACCGCGCGCTCGCAGGGCGCCCGGTCGAGGCCACGCCGCTGCTCCCGCCCCCCGCCGCCGAGACCGTGAGGATCCCGGCCACGGTCGTGGCGGCCCCCGACACCCGCGACCGCCACCGCGGCCGCCCGTGGGCCTACCTCCTGTTCGTCCTGCTGGTGCTGGGCGTCGGCTTCGGTGCTTACAAGCTGCTCTCGCATGCCTTGGCCGCGCGGCCCGTGACGACCGCCACGGTGCCCGATGTCAAGGGAAAGCCGGTCACGACGGCCAAGACGACCCTCAGCAACGCGGGGTTCACCGACATCAAGGTCAACAACGTCCCCGACCCGACGGCGCCGAAGGACCGCGTCATCGACCAGACTCCGGTCGGCAACTCGACCGCCGAGCTGACCCGTCAGATCGTGCTGAACGTGTCCACCGGCCCGGAATCGGTGACGGTGCCGCATCTGACGGGTCTCACCAAGGACGAGGCCATCACCGCAGTCGCCAACGCCGGCCTCAAACTCGGCACCGTCACGATCACGCAGTCCGACGAGCCGGCCAACCAGGTGTTGTCCACGGTGCCGGCGGAGGGTCAGCCGGCGGCGCGGGGCAGCAAGGTCGCGCTCACCGTGTCCAAGGGCCAGACGAAGGTGCCGCCGGTCGTCGGTTCGACGCGTGACGAGGCCACGAAAACCCTGCAGGCGGCCGGATTCGGCGTGAAACTCGTCGGTCAGATCGATCCCAACAGCCCGGAAGACACGGTCATCAACCAGGACCCACCGGCGGGCTCGGGCGCGCAGCCCGGCTCGATCGTGACGATCACGTACGCCAAGCCGGCCCCCACCCCCACGTTCTCGCCGACGCCCACCCCGACGCCCACCCCGACGCCCACCCCCACGTTCTCGACGACGCCCACCCCGACGCCCACCCCGACGCCGGCGTCACCGACGGCCACCGCCACCCCCACGGGCTGACGGGGCCGAAGGCCAAGTCTCAGACCGCGATGGCGGCGAGGCGGCGGCGTTCGACCTCGGCGGCGAGGGCCGGAGCCTTCGCGATCGCGCTGCCGTCGCCGCAACTCGCGAGCCAGTTCGCGAGGAGAAGGTGGCCGCCCTGCGTGAGGACGGACTCGGGGTGGAACTGCACGCCCTCGAGGGGCGCCTCGCGATGGCGGACGGCCATGATGACGCGCGACTCCGTCGTCCACGCGGTGGCTTCCAGCTCGTTGGGCAGCGAGTCCGGCTCGATCGCCAAGGAGTGGTAGCGGGTCGCCGTGAACGGGTCCGGTAGGCCGGAGAGCACCCCGACGCCGAGGTGCGTGACGTCGCTCGTCTTGCCGTGCAGGAGCTCCGGCGCGCGGTCGACCGTGCCGCCGTACGCAGCCCCGATCGCCTGATGGCCCAGGCAGACGCCGAGCAGCGGCACGTCGTGCTCGGCGGCCCAGTGCACCATCGGGATGCAGCAGCCGGCACCTTCCGGAGTGCCCGGGCCGGGGCTGAGAAGGACGCCATCGACACCGAGGGCCGGCACATCACCGGGGGTGACCTCGTCATTTCGTCGTACGACGGAATCGGCGCCCAACTGGCCCAGGTATTGCACGAGGTTGAACACGAAGCTGTCGTAATTGTCGATGACCAGGACACGCATTACGAGCTCTCCTCGGTGGGGGCGGTTTTGCCTGCTTCCTCCGCGACGAGCACCCGGCGCAGGACCTTCCCGATGATGCTGCGCGGCAGCTCGTCGCGAAACTCGATAACGCGCGGCACCTTGTATTTGGTGAGCTCCCGGCGGCAGTGCGCCTTCACCTCGTCGGCGCCCAGTGTCGATCCCGGGCTGAGCACGACGTACGCCTTCACGATCTCGCCGAACTCCGTGTCGGGCACGCCAACGACGGAGACGTCGGCGACGCCCCCGAGCCGCCGGATCGTCTCCTCGACCTCCGTCGGGTAGACGTTGAAGCCGCCGGAGATGATGAGCTCCTTGATCCTGTCGACGATCGAGAAATAGCCGTCGGCGTCCATCACGGCGATGTCGCCCGTGCGCAGCCAGCCGTCGGCGGTGAACGCGTCTGCGGTCTCCTCGGGCCGATTCCAGTAGCCCTTCATCACCTGGGGGCCGCGGACGAGCAGCTCACCCCGGTCGCCGGCCGCCACGTCGACGGAGGAGTCCTGCGGGTCGACGATGCGCGCATCGGTCCCCGTCAGCGGCAGCCCGATCGTGCCGATGCGGTCGCGCCCATCGACGGGGTTGACGTGCGTGATCGGCGAGCACTCGGACAGGCCGAAGCCTTCGACGACGTGGCCGCCGGACAGCGCCTCGAACGCCTCCTGGATGTCGCGGGTGAGCTTCATCGCGCCCGAGATGCAGTAGCGGATCGAGCGGAGGTCGTGCTTGGCGACCTCCGGCGAGTCGGTGAGCGCCCGGTACATCGGCGGCACACCCATGAATATGGTGGGCCGCCACTTGTCGATAGCCTCGAACGCCAGTGCGGTGTCGAACTTGGGGAGCATCACCAACGGGCTCATGAGGACCATCGCGAGGTTCATGCAGCCGGTCATGCCGTACGCGTGGAAGATCGGGATGGCCGCCAGCACCGGCTCGTTGCCGACGCGCGCGTCCGGCACCCAGAGCCGTGCCTGGTAGGCGTTGGCGACGAGGTTACGGTGCGTGAGCATCGCGCCCTTCGCCGTGCCGGTCGTGCCACCCGTGTATTGCAGCGCCGCGAGATGCTCGAGCGCATCGAAGTCGGCCTGGACGGCGCGCTGCTTGGCTGCCCGCAGGATGTCGGGAAACCGCAGCACGTCGGCACCGCCGGGGATCTTGGCGCTCAGCGATCCCCGCCGCTTGCGCACCGAGGGCAGCGGCAGGCGCAGGAGCAGCTTCTTGACGCGCGGGAGGTAGTCGACGAGGGAAGCGACGACGACATGTCGCAGAGCCGTCTGCGGCCGCACCTCGGCGATCGTCGCGTACGCCAGGTCGAGGCAGACGGCGACGATCGCGCCGGAGTCGGCGAGCTGGTGACCGAGCTCCCGTGGCGTGTAGAGCGGGTTGCAGTTGACGACCACGGCGCCGATGCGCGCGCACGCGTAGAAGGTGATGACGGCCTGCGGGCAGTTGGGCAGCACCAGCGCGACACGGTCGCCGAGGCGCACGCCCAGCCTGGTCAGGGCGGTCGCGAACCGGTCGACCGACTCCTGCAGCTCACGGTAGGTCAGGACCGTCCCGAGAAAGGCGATCCCCGGCGTCTGCGGAAAGGACGCCACCGCGTCGTCGAGGAGCCGCGTCAGCGGGACGGCCGGGAAGTCGAAGGAGTGCGGCGACTCCGGGTTGTAGGACGCCAGCCACGGCCGCGAGTCGTCGCCCGTCATCCACTCTCCGCTCTCGGTGCCGTCAGCGCGGATCGTAGTCGCCCGGCCGCCGGCGGGCAGTCAGGATGGCGAGACCGGGCCTGGGTCGACGGTGACGTCGTTGAAGGGCAACGACTGTTCGACCGTCGGGAAGACGACGAAGAACAACAGCGCGAGCACGCCGACCAGCAACAGGAAGGCGCACAGGGCCTTGGTGACGCGGCCCCCGGGGAGGTGCCGCCAGAGCCAGGCATACACGAGGTCAGCCCCCCGCCAGCACGGCAACCGGCGGGCTGCCCGCGGGGCTCGTCGAGTCGAGGGTCGCGTAGACGATGAGACGCTGGGCAGCCGAGTATTTCGGGTTGCAGGTGGTCAACGTCATGAGGGCGGTGGTGGCCTTCTGGCCGATGTGGTGCGGCACGGGGCTGACCACGTCCATCGCTGTGGGCGGCACGATCTCGGACGCGGTCACCCGGTAGACAAACCAGTTGGTCGCCGTCTCCACGACGATCGGTTCGCCGGCGCGCAGCTCATCTATGCGGTTGAACGGGGCGCCGTACGTCGTCCGGTGGCCCGAGACGACGAAGTTGCCGACCTCCCCGGGATACGCGCTGCCGGGATAGTGGCCCGGCCCGCGCTTGAGGTCTTCGACCTCCACGCCTTGGACGATGACCTTGTCGTAGTCGGTGCCGAACAGCGGGATCCGCAGCACCGCCAGGCCCGAGCCGAGCGGGACGCGCGTGATGGTGTACGCCGGGACGGTCCCCGGCGACTGTGTCACGGGCGGTGTTTCCGGCGGCGTCGAGCCGGTGCTCGGCGGTCCCGAACTGCCGGGGGCGGGCGTGGACGGCTCGGCGGTGGCGGTCTGCCACTGGTCTTTCAGCTGCTGTTGGAGGCTCGCCTGCTGGCCCGCCGTGTAGAGACCGGTGCCCCACAGCTCGTACGCCGCGAACAGCAGCACGATCACGCCCGCGGTGACCAGCAGCTCGCCCAGGCCCGTGAGGGCCCGCCGCAGACTCACGGTGTCGCCACGGCGTGCGTCAGGGCGAGGGGCTGCGTGTAGGCCGGCATGTGCAGGTCGCGCTGCGCCGCCGTGGTGAAGCCGAGCCCGTACGCGGCGACGTACTCCTGGAAGATCTGCACGTCCGGCTCGGCGCGCAGTGACTTCTGCAACTCGTCCGGGTCGCCGATCGCCCCGATCACGAAGGGCGGCGCGTAGACCCGGCCGTGGAGCAGCAGCGTGTTGCCGACGCAGCGCACCGCGCTGGTCGACACGACCCGCTCGCCCATGATCGTGAGCGCCTCTGCACCGCCGGCCCACAGACCGTTGACGACGGCCTGCACATCCTGCTGATGGACGACCACGTCGTTGGGCCCGGCACCGCGCGGCAGCGGCCGCCCGGGCTTCAGCGGGGCGTCGTCGAGCGTGACGACCAGGCCGGGGCCGCTCACCGGGACGAGGCCGGCCGCGGGTGCCAGCGCTGCGGCCGCGTCGGCCGCCTGCCGCACGCGCGCGTCCCCCGCGGCGGCGGTGATCGCCTCGGCGTCCATCTGGGCACGCAGCGCGGCGTACTGCACCTGGGCGTCGGCTGCCCGCTGCTGCTCCCGACCGATCAGGTCGGTCACCCGGACGCGGTCGTTGCGCAGGTCGACCCCGTGCGAGGTGACGGCGCTCGTCGTGAACAACAGGCCCGCGGCGGCGGCGACGAGCGGCACGGCAACCCGCCACACCCGCATCCGCGCCTCCGAAGTCTGTCAGCGAATACGCTACTGGGTGAGCAGACCTGGAGCGCACGTTCCGGGCCGACGAAAGGGTCCGCACTGTGCCTGAGTCCAAAGGCCGCAAGAAGCCGGCCTACACGCCCCCGCCTGCCGCGGTGAAGATTCGCAAGCGGCGCGCGTGGATCGCTCCGGCCATGGCGGTGTGCTTCATCCTCGGCATCGCGTGGCTGACCATCTGGTACATCGCCAGGCCGACGTGGATGCAAGGCCTCGCCAACTGGAACCTTGCCATCGGGTTCGGCCTCCTGCTCGTCGGTTTTGCCCTTGCCACGAAGTGGGAGTGACCCTGGCCTCCTCCTTTACACGCGTGTAGTTCCACCGATGTCATTCGGTCCACAGGGCCCGTCCACAGTGTGGACAACCGACGGCCATGTGCGCTGCGCCGTCCCGTGGAGCCACGTGGCCGCCTTCGCCGCCATTGCGCTCGTGTGCGCGGGGGCCGGCCTGCAGTCACCGCCGATGGGCCGGATCCTGCTGTGGCTGGCCGGTGCGTGCGCTGCCGGTGTCGCGATCCGGGACGCGCTTGTCCGTCCCACGCTCGCCACTGATGGCGCCGGGGTGACGGTCGTGCGCACGTGGCGACGGGAGCACGTCCGGTGGGCCGACATCGAGGCGATCGGGTCGTACGTCCACCGCCGTCAGCAGGCGCTCGAGCTCGACGCGGGTGACGCGCTCGTGGTCGTGCCGGCGCGGCGCCTGGGCGCCGACCTAACGGAGGTCGTCGACGCGCTCCGGGCCGAACGGCTGCGCCACCGCACCTGAACCGCCGAGCAGCGCGTGGTGCGCCGACGTGCGTGCCTGAACGACCAGCGCGAGCACGAGCAGGAGTCCGACGACGGCGAGCGGCTGCACCCACCGGCGGGCCTGCGCCGGGGCGTACACGAACGCATATGTCAGCGCGGCACCGACGATCAGGCCGCCGACGTGGGCCCGCCAGTCGATGTTGCGGACGAAGAACGGCAGCGCGACATTGAGGGCCATCATGCCGACCAGCGGGCGGATGTCGAGCTGCAACCGGCGGACGAGGACCAGGAGTGCCCCGAAGATGCCGAAGATCGCACCGGACGCGCCGAGGCCGGCCGCCGCCGGACCCTGGAAGGCATACGAAGCGACGCTGCCCCCGAGGGCCGCAGCGAGATAGACGACGAGATAGCGCCCGGTGCCGAGCAACCGTTCGACCTGGGTGCCCACGACGTACAGGCTGAGCATGTTGACCGCGAGATGACTCACGCCGCCGTGCAGGAAAGCCGCCGTGAACAGGCGGTAGTACTGGCCGTGCTCGACGCCGTAGCCGAACAGCAGAAACCGGCCGGTGATCGCAGGCCGACTCTGCTGCGCGGCGAACGCGAGCACGTTGAGCACGATGAGACCGATCGTGACGGATCCCGGTCGCGCCGGCTGCCGAGCGCCGGTGAGCGTGCGCGGGACGGCAGAGCGCATCGACTTGTTGCCCTCGCGCACGTCGTCGGGGCATTGGAAACCGACGGATGCCGGGATCATGCACTCCGAGCAGATGGGCCGCTCGCAGCGCGTGCACCGAATGCGGGTGAGGCGGTCCGGATGCCGGTAGCAGCCGAGCGCCACGCTGGCGGACGCGCTCGCGCCCGGGTCGACCGGCTGGGTCACGCGTTCGCCTGCTCCACGCTGACCGAGGTGATGACGACATCCGTGGCGGGCTTGTCGTTGCGCCCTGTCGGCGTGCGCTCGATCGCATCGACGACATCCGTGCCGGCGGTGACCTCACCGAAGATCGTGTGCTTGCCGGTCAGCCACGGCGTCGGGACGGTCGTGATGAAGAACTGCGAGCCGTTGGTGCCCCGGCCGGCGTTGGCCATGCCGAGCAGGTACGGCCGGTCGAAGCTGCGCCCGGGGACGATCTCGTCGTCGAACTGGTAGCCGGGGCCACCGGTGCCCTGCCCGAGCGGGTCACCGCCCTGGATCATGAAGTCGGTGATGACACGGTGGAAGATCGTCCCGTCGTACAACTTGTCGGTGGTCTTCTGCCCCGTGCGCGGGTGCTTCCATTCGCGGGCCCCGGTGGCGAGCTCGACGAAGTTGCGCACCGTCGCGGGCGTCTCGTCGTCGAAAAGACGTACGGTGATGTCGCCGAGCGTCGTGTGCAGGGTGGCGTGCGTCTGCGGCATGGGGATGGCTTCCTTCGTCGGGCCGGGCGATTGCTGGCCCCCCATGGTGCCACGCACGCGACGGCGGCAGCGCTAGCGGCGGTCGGCGTTACGGCCGCCGTCGCGGGGGAAGGGCCCCCACGAATGAGACGCACGCGGAGGTGCCCCATGTTCGGTAGGAAGAAGATCAAGAAGCTCACCCGCAAGGAGAAGCTGCAACTCAAGGCGGCGTACGCGGCTGGCCAGGTCGGCCCGCGCCTCACGGCGGCCGCGAGCACGGCGGCCAGCAAGGTCGGCCCCCACGTCAGCCGGGTGGCCGGAGCCGCCGCCCAGAAGGTCGGGCCGCCGGTCGGTCGTGCGCGCGACTACGCGGGGCCGCGGGCCGCAGCCCTCGCCTCGACCGCTGCCGTCGCACTGGCTCCTCGCGTCGAGCAAGCACGGGCCCGCTCGGGCGCGGCACTCGGCGCGCTCCGCGGAGTTCCGCCGGCCATCGTCGTTAAGCAGGAACGCCGATGGCCGATCGCCCTCGGCTCGATGGTCCTGGGAATGATCGCGGGCGTCGCGGCGAAGGCATTCGCCCAGCCGGCCGCCGCGACGTTCGAGGCGCCGTCCCGGCCGGTCCCGACCGTGATCCCCACCGAGGACGAGGTCGTCATCCTGGACGACGTGCGCGCCACGACGGATACGACGACCACGATGCCCACGCGCGAGGACTGACCGCCACCTCGATGACGATGGCCGCGCCCGTCCACCGGCGCGGCCATCGTTGCGTGCGCACAAGGGCACGCCGCGGGTGACGCACGCTGCGGGGTGACGCACGCTGCGAACAGTGGAGACGAGGGGAATCGAACCCCTAACCCCTGCCTTGCAAAGGCAGTGCTCTGCCAATTGAGCTACGTCCCCGGAGCACTCGCGACGAGCGGTCAGCTCGTCTCGAGATCGTCGGTTGCGTCGTGCCATAAGTCGTGCTCGGCCCGATCCCCCGCAACCTTGCGGGTCACGAGCACACCTGCCATCGCCGCCAGTACGACGACGAAGAGTTTTTTCGACACGCGAACCCCCTCTGGGCGGCAGCCGGACGTGGGCCTAGGTGGAATCGAACCACCGACCTCACCCTTATCAGGGGTGCGCTCTAACCAACTGAGCTATAGGCCCGGTGTGCGCGCCGATCGCTCGGACGCACGGTCAGCAAGGCTACCGCAGACCGGCCATTGACCCGCACGCCGGTGACCGCACGCCAGTGTCCCGCACGCCGGTGACCGCACGCCGGTGACCGCACGCCGGTGACCGCGCACGCCGGTGACCACCCGTTGACCCGTCCCGTCACCCACGGTCCGCGAGCGTGACTTCGAAGCCGCCGACGATCCGCGCGCACAGGTTGTAGACGAACGCCCCCAACGTGCCGAGTGCGGTGAACAGGATCGCGTTGAGGACGCCGAGCCCGGCAGCCCACGCCATCGTCCGTTTGAAGTTGAACAACTCGTCGACGGTGCGCTGACTGCTGCCGGTGACAAGGTCGTTGATGAGACTGGTCAGCGAGTCGAAGACATGCATCCCGTTGAGGAGCGACCACAGGACGGCGGCCACAATGATCCACATGATCAGCAGCGTCACCGAGAACACCAAGGTGAACCGGAAGACCGACCATGGGTCGACGCTCGCAACCGCCACCTTCGCGCGGCGTCGTCCACGGGCCTGCGGCGCCGGAGCGGGCTGACGAGTGGCGAGTGGGGTCGCGGCCGGCTGGTGCGCGCCGGGGGGGGTGGCGGCCGCGTGCGCGCCGAGTGGGATGGCGGCCGGCTGGTGCGCGCCGGGTTGCTGCGCGCCGGGTTGCTGCGCGCCGGGTTGCTGAGGGGTGGGTTGCTGAGGGGTGGGCTGCTGAGGGGTGGGCTGCTGAGGGGGGCTGGCCGTGGGCGTCAGCGAGCCGGAGGCGGGTGAGGACGCGCGCGACGGCAGTGCGGCTCCGCGAGTCGCCGCCTCCGGACCCGCCGGACCCGCCGGACCCGCCGGACCCGCCGGACCCGCCGGACCCGCGCCGGTCTGCGGGCGAACGCCCGGTCCATCCGTCATAGGTGCATCGCTCTTCCCGCTCAGCCGGCCGATGTGTCGTCACTGTCGCGCTCGTCGTCCGCCTCAGCATTGCGGGCAACGGCCACAACTGTCGTGCCATCCGTCAGATTGATCAAACGGACCCCCATCGTTTGGCGTTGCGCGCGCCTGACCTCACGGGCCGACGTGCGGATGACGCCGCCGCTGGACGTGATCGCGTAGAGCTCGTCCTCGGGCTTGACCACGAGGGCGCCGACGAGGCCGCCTCGCTTGGCGACCAGCTTCGCCGTGAGGACACCCTTGCCGCCGCGGCCCTGGACCGGGTATTCCTCGATCTTCGTCCGCTTCGCATAGCCGCCGTCCGTGGCGACGAGCACGTCGAGGTCGTCGCTGTTGATGACCTCCATGCTCAGCATCTCGTCACCGGCACCGAACCGCATCCCGATGACGCCACTCGTCGCGCGTCCCATCGGCCGCAGCGTGTCGTCGTCGGCGTGGAAGCGGATCGACTGTGCCCGCCGGCTCACGAGGAGCAGGTCATCCTCACCGCGCAACAGCGACGCGGCGATGAGCTCGTCGTCGTCGCGCAGGTTGATGGCGACGACACCGCCGCTGCGGTTGGAGTTGAAGTCCTGCAGCGGCGTCTTCTTGACGAGCCCACGTTTCGTGCCGAGCACCAGATACGGAGCGGCGTCATAGTCGCGGAGGTCGATGACCTGAGCGATCTTCTCGTCGGGCTGGAACGCCAGGATGTTGGCCACGTGCTGGCCGCGCGCTGCGCGGTTGGCCTCGGGCAGCTCGTGCGCCTTCGCGCGGTAGACGCGTCCCTTGTTCGTGAAGAACAGGATCCAGTGGTGCGTCGTGGTGACGAAGAACCGCTCGATGATGTCGTCCTGCTTGAGCACCGTGCCTTGCACGCCCTTGCCGCCCCGGCGCTGTTGACGGTAGAGGTCGGTGCGCGTGCGCTTGGCGTAACCGGTGCGGCTGATCGTGACGACGACATCTTCCTCGGCGATGAGGTCTTCGAGCGACATGTCGCCCTCGTACGGGATGAGCCGGGTCCGCCGCTCGTCACCGTACTTGTCGACCGTCTCGGTGAGCTCCTCGCCGATGATCTCGCGCTGCCGGGACGGCGACTCGAGGATGGCCTGGAAGCCGGCGATCAGCGTCATGAGCTCGTCGTACTCGTCATGGATCTTCTGTGCTTCCATGGCGGCGAGTCGGCGCAGCTGCATGTCGAGGATCGCGACGGCCTGGACCTCGTCGATGTCGAGGAGGTCCATGAGGCCACTGCGGGCCGCCTCGGCCGACGCGCTCGCGCGGATGAGCGCGATGACGGCGTCGAGCTGATCGAGTGCCTTGAGCAGCGCCCGCAGGATGTGCGCGCGCTCCTCGGCCTTGCGCAGCCGGTAACGCGTGCGACGGACGATGACCTCGACCTGGTGCGCGATGTAGTACTTCACGAACTCGTCGAGGCGCAGCGTGCGCGGCACGCCGTCGACGATCGCGAGCATGTTGGCGCCGAACGTCGTCTGCAGCTGCGTGTGCTTGTAGAGGTTGTTGAGGACGACCTTGGCGACCGCGTCGCGTTTGATGGTGATGATGAGGCGGCGACCGACGCGGTCGGAGCTCTCGTCGCTGATGTCGGCGACACCGGCGAGCTTGCCGTCCTTCACCAGCTGCGCGATGTTCTCGGCGAGGTTGTCCGGGTTGACCTGATAGGGCAACTCCGTGACGACGAGGATCGTGCGGCCACGCGCGTCCTCCTCGACGGTGACCACCGCGCGCATCCGGATCGAGCCGCGACCGGTGCGGTAGGCCTCTTCGATGCCGTCCCGGCCTACGATGAGCCCGTGCGTCGGGAAGTCCGGGCCCTTGACGCGCTCCATCAGCGCGTCGAGCAACTCCTCCTGCGTCGCCTCCGGGTGCTCGAGGGCCCACATCACGCCGGACGCGACCTCGCGCAGGTTGTGCGGCGGGATGTTGGTCGCCATTCCCACGGCGATTCCCGAACCACCATTGACCAGAAGATTGGGGATGCGGGCGGGCAGGATGGTCGGCTCGACGGTGTTGCCGGCGTAGTTGGGGACGAAGTCGACGGTCTCCTCGTCGATGTCCCGCAGCATTTCCATGGCGAGCGGCGCGAGCCGGCACTCGGTGTAGCGGTAGGCGGCCGCGGGGTCGTTGCCCGGTGAGCCGAAGTTGCCCTGCGGGTCGACGAGCGGATAGCGCAGCGACCACGGCTGGGCGAGTCGCACCAACGAGTCGTAGATCGCCGAGTCGCCGTGCGGGTGGTAGTTGCCCATGACGTCGCCGACGACACGGCCGCACTTGACATAGTTGCGGTCGGGGCGGAAACCCGAGTCGTACATGCCGTAGAGCACGCGGCGGTGCACCGGCTTGAGGCCGTCCCGCACGTCGGGAAGGGCGCGCGTCACGATGACCGACATGGCGTAGTCGAGGAAGCTGCGCTGCATCTCGACTTCGATGCCGATCAGCTCGACGCGGTCGGTGGTCGGCAGGTCGGGCCCAGTGGTGTCCGTCACGGACGTGTCCCTTTCATGTCGTACGACAAAAGTCTTGTGGCACTAGTGTTTGGCGGTGCACGAGCCCTAGATGTCCAAGAACCGGACGTCCTTGGCGTTGCGCACGATGAAGTTGCGCCGCGCTTCGACGTCTTCTCCCATGAGGACGCTGAACAACTCGTCGGCGGTGGCCGCGTCGTCGAGCGTCACCTGCAGGAGCACGCGGTGGGCCGGGTCCATGGTCGTGTCCCACAGCTCCTTGGAGTTCATCTCGCCGAGGCCCTTGTAACGCGCGATGGCGTCCTCCTTCGGCAGCTTCTTGCCGGCCGCCTGGCCCGCGGCGATGAGACCGTCCCGCTCCCGCTCGGAATACGCGTATTCGGGGTCGGCGCGGTTCCACTTGATCTTGTAGAGCGGCGGCTGGGCGAGATACACGTGGCCGGCCTCGATCAGCGGGCGCATGAAGCGGAACAGCAGCGTCAGCAGCAGCGTGCGGATGTGCTGGCCGTCGACGTCCGCATCGGCCATCAGGACGATTTTGTGATACCGCAGCTTGCTCAGGTCGAACTCGTCGTGGATGCCGGTGCCCAGCGCGGTGATGAGCGCTTGCACCTCAGTGTTCTTGAGCACACGGTCGATGCGTGCCTTCTCCACGTTGATGATCTTTCCGCGGATCGGGAGAATCGCCTGGAACATCGAGTCACGGCACGACTTTGCGGACCCACCGGCGCTGTCCCCCTCGACGATGTAGACCTCGCTGGCGACCGGGTCCGTCGAGCGGCAGTCGGCCAGCTTGCCCGGCAGTGAGCCGACATCGAGCAGACCCTTGCGTCGCGTGAGGTCACGCGCCTGGCGCGCGGCGAGGCGCGCCCTGGCGGCCTGGGTGGCCTTCGTGATGATGTCCTTGCCCTCGCCGGGGTTGCGGTCGAACCAGTCGCGCAGCCACTCGTTGCACGCACGCTGCACGGCGCCCTTGACCTCGGTGTTGCCCAGCTTGGTCTTCGTCTGACCCTCGAACTGCGGGTCCGACAGCTTCACGGAGACGATCGCCGCGAGGCCCTCCCGGACGTCGTCGCCGGTCAGGTTGTCGTCCTTCTCCTTGAGGTGGCCCTTGTCGCGCGCCCACTTGTTGACGACCGTGGTCAGCGCGGCGCGGAAGCCCTCCTCGTGCGTGCCGCCCTCATGGGTGTTGATGACGTTGGCGAACGTGTAGACCGATTCGCTGTAGGTCGAGTTCCACTGCATCGCGATGTCGATCTCGAGGCCCTCGGACTTGTCACGGAACTCGATCACGCTGCTGTGGATCGGGTCCTTCGTCGCGTTGAGGTGCCGGACGAAGTCGGAGATCCCGTTCTTGTAGTGGTAGGTCACCTCGACGGGCGTCGCTTCCCGCTCGTCGCGCAACACGATTGTCAGGCCGGCGTTGAGGAAGGCCATCTCCTGCAAGCGGCGCGAAAGCGTCTCGAAACTGTAGTTGGTCGATTCGAAGATCGCCGGGTCGGCCCAGAAGGTCTGGGTCGTGCCGTGCTCGATAGTCGCCGAACCCTTCTGCAGGGGCCCGGCCGGCGACCCCACGGGCTTTGCGGACCCGAGGAACGTCTGCGTCCACACGAACCCGTCGCGGCGGATCTCCGTCTCCACGCGCGTGGACAGGGCGTTGACCACCGAGATGCCGACCCCGTGGAGGCCACCGGAGACGGCATAGGACTGGCTGTCGAACTTCCCGCCCGCATGGAGCGTCGTCATGACGAGCTCGAGCGCGGAGACCTTCTGGCCCTTGGCGATCGTGACCGGGATGCCGCGGCCGTTATCGCGCACGCGGACGCCGCCGTCGGCCAGCAGCGTGACCTGGATCGAGTCGCAGTAACCCGCGAGGGCCTCGTCGACGGAGTTGTCGACGACCTCCTGGACCAGGTGGTGGAGGCCGCGCTCGCCCGTGGAGCCGATGTACATGCCGGGACGCTTGCGAACCGCCTCCAGGCCTTCGAGAACTTTGATCGACGAGGCGTCGTAGGTCACGTGTTGCGCGTCCTTTCCATGGCCCGCGGAACGCACGACCGCGCGGGCGAGCCCGGGAACGGACTCGCCGCGAGGGCGTGAAGACTGCGGACTGCGAGATCTCCGGGCGACCGTGAAGGGGTCCACGCCGGAACGTCCTGACTTCGGCAGTCTACCCGTTGCGGGTGACAATGCGTGGGATTGACCGCCCTGTGGATGCCCTGGGGCGGCGCGACCCCCCTGTGGGTATCCCCCTACAGGCCCGAGCTGGCGCCCGACGACGCCGGGACGGCCTCAGCCGTAGGTGTCGCGTGGCCCACGACCGGGCACGCGGCGCCCGCCGTGGCGCCAGTCGGGACCGCTCGGGCCGAAGACGCGGACGCTCCGGACGATCGACGGGCCCAACTCCGCGGCGAGCGTCGCCAGGATCGCCGCGCTCATCAGCCGCACCTGCGTCGCCCAGGCGGTCGACTCGGCGACCAGCACCAACTCGCCGTCATGGAGCCGGTCCGGGCGGCAGTGGCTCGCGAGGTCGGCCCCGACCAACCGGTCCCAGCACGCGAGGACGGTCGCGACCTGCGCAGTCTGCTCCCAGCCGTTGTCGGCGACCAACCGGTCGATCTCGGCGCCGACCCGCTGCGGGTCACGCTCGTCGGGATGGGCGCCGGAAAACCGCGGCGCCCGGTCGTCGGACCACGTGCGCCCGGCGTTCCGCACCACGCCGCGCTCCCGCGCCGACGCCTTCGCGCGTGCCAGCGCCTCGCGCACCAGATCGAGCGGGCCGGCACCCCCGGACTGCGGCGCACGCCCGGTCGGGGGCATATCCCCGGCCGGCACGGCCGCGTCACCCACGGGTGACCGTGCCCATCCCGACGTCGAACCGCACGCCGCCGAGCACCTGCGGCACATCGGAGGGAACCGCAGCCGTGATGAGCACCTGCTCAGCGGGCGACACGAGCTCGGCGAGTCGGTCCCGCCGGGGGGTGTCGAGCTCGGCGAAGACGTCGTCGAGAATCAGTACGGGTTCGCCGCCGTCCGCGCTGAGCAGCTCGTACGCCGCGAGACGCAGCGCGAGCGCGTACGACCAGGACTCGCCGTGACTGGCATACCCGCGCGCCGGCAGCTCCCCCAGTTGGAGCACGAGGTCGTCCCGGTGCGGCCCGACCAGGCTGACCCCGCGCTCGAGCTCCTGCGAGCGGACGGCGGCGAGCTGCTCCAGCAGCGCTGCCGTGAGCAGTGAGCGGTCCGCGACCAGTGGCACGTCCGGGGCCAGGGACGCCTTGTAGTCGATGCGGGCCGGGCCGCCGCCACCGGCCACGGAGTCGTAAGCCTTGTCCACGAGCGGGCGCATCGAGTCGATGAGGTCGATCCGCGCCTCGAGGAGCTCCCCGCCGGCGCGCGCGAGGTGGGAATCCCAGACGTCGAGCGTCTGCAACGGCTGCCCCGAGCGCCGTGTCTGGCTGGCCGACTTCAGCAGCGCGTTGCGTTGTTTGAGCACCCGGTCGTAGTCCGCGCGCACGCCCGCCAGCCGCGGTTGACGCGCGACGAGCAGGTCGTCGAGGAAGCGCCGACGTTCGCCCGGGTCACCCTTGACCAGCGCCAGATCTTCCGGCGCGAAGATCACCGTGCGCAGCAGGCCGAGCACTTCCTTGGCCCGCGGCACGGGTGAGCGGTTGATGCGCGCCCGGTTGGCCTTGCCCGGATTGACCTCCAGCTCGATGAGGGCGGTGCGCCCGTCGCGGACGACCGCCACTCGAACGATCGCCCGGTCGGCGCCGAGCCGCACGAGTGGCGCGTCGCTGCCCGCGCGGTGGGAGTCGAGCGTCGCCGCATATTGGACCGCCTCGACGAGGTTGGTCTTGCCCGCGCCGTTGGGGCCCACGAAGGCAACGACTCCGGCGTCCAGCACGACCTCCACCTCGCCGTACGAGCGGAAGTCCGTCAGGGCGACCTGCGAGACGAACACCTGTCAGCCGAGTGGCGGCGGCGCGACGTCGGCGCCGGGCGCGTCCGCGCCCTTCTCGACCGAGCCGGCCGCCGATGTCACCGCGTGGCCGCCGAACTGGTTGCGCAGCGCGGCGATCATCTTCATCGCCGGCGAGTCGTCCTGGCGGCTCGAGAAGCGGGCGAACAGCGACGCGGTGATCGCCGGCAGCGGCACGGCGTGATCGATGGCGGCCTCGACGGTCCAGCGGCCTTCGCCCGAGTCCTCGGCGTAACCGCGGAGCTTGGCCAGGTGCTCGTCCTGGTCGAGCGCGTTCACGAGGAGATCGAGAAGCCAGGAGCGGATGACCGTGCCCTCGCGCCACGAGCGGAACGTCTCCTTGACGTTGGTCACGAGACCGGCGGCCTCGAGGAGCTCCCAGCCCTCGGCGTAGGCCTGCATGATGGCGTACTCGATGCCGTTGTGCACCATCTTCGCGAAGTGACCGGCCCCGACATCGCCGGCGTGGACGAAGCCGAATTCACCGGCCGGCTTGAGTGTTTCGAAGATCGGCTGCATGCGTGCGATGTCCTCATCCGGACCACCGGCCATGAGCGCGTAGCCCTCGGTCAGGCCCCACACGCCGCCGGACACGCCGCAGTCGACGAACTGGATGCCCTTGTCCGCGAGCAGTGCCGCGTGGGCGATGTCGTCGGTCCACTTGGAGTTGCCGCCGTCGATCACGATGTCACCCGGTTGGAGACGATCGGCCAGCGCGGCGACCGTGTCGTCCGTGATCTTCCCGGCCGGCACCATGACCCAGACGGCGCGGGGCGCGGCGAGTGCGTCGATGAGCTCCCCGACGGAGCCGACATCCGAGACCTCGGGATTGCGATCGAACCCGACGATCTGGTGGCCGCCCTCCTCGAGGCGCTTCTTCATGTTGCCGCCCATTTTCCCCAGGCCGATGATCCCGAGTTGCACAGCTGCCTCCGCGCGAAAGATGACGTCGAACGGCGACGCTACCCGCAGACTCGAGGCCGACACCAGCCGCCCTCACCGTGCTGGGGATGGCTCAGCCGGACAGGCGTACCGGCATCAGCAGGTAGCGGTATTCGCCGCCTTCCTTGCCGGTCAGCACGGCCGGTTTGGTCGGCGTGGTGAAATTCAGGCGCGCGGTGTCCGAGTCGAGCGCGTTGAGCCCGTCCAGCAGATAGGTCGGGTTGAAGGCGATGGTCATATCCTCGCCCTCGTATGTCGCGTCGAGCGACTCACTCGCGTGCGCATCTTCGCCGCCGCCCGCCTCGAGCAGTAGCGCGCCGCCGCCGAAGCTCAGGCGCACAGGCGCGTTCCGTGGCGCGACGAGTGCGACGCGCTTGACCGTCTCGAGGAAAGCTGTCGTCTGTACGAGCGCCAGGGCGGCGCTGTCAGCGGGGATGAGCGAGCGGTATTTCGGGAACTCGCCGTCGAGGAGACGTGTCGTCGTGCGACGTCCTCCTCCCTCGAACCCGACCATGCCCTCGCCCGCGCCACCGGTCGCCAGCGCGATGGTCACCTCGGCGCCCGCCGTCAGCGACTTGGCCGTGTCGGCGAGAGTGCGCGCCGGGACGAGCGCGGCGGCGGACACGCCACCGACGGCGGGAGTCCACTTCAACTCGCGGACGGCGAGCCGATAGCGGTCCGTCGCCGCGAGGATGACGAGGTCGTCCTCGATCTCGACCCGGACACCCGTCAGAGCGGGCAGGGTGTCGTCCCGGCCGGCGGCGATGGCGACCTGGGACACGGCGGCCGCGAACGCGTCCGAACCGACCGCACCGGTGACGGCGGGCATTTCGGGCAGCGACGGGTAGTCCTCGACCGGCAGCGTCGGGAGCGCGAAGCGGGCAGAGCCGCAGCTGATGGCGAGCCGGGCGCCGTCGGTGCTGATCTCGACCGGCTGGGCCGGGAGGCTGCGCACGATCTCGGCGAGCAGCCGGCCGGAGACGAGGGCACGGCCGCCTTCGGATGCCGCGATGTCGACGGTCACCTGGGAGGAGACCTCGTAGTCGAACGAGGAGACCGTCAAGGAATGGCCGCGGACGTCGAGGAGTAAGCCGGCGAGGACCGGCACCGGCGGCCTGGCCGGCAGAGTGCGCGCTGCCCACGCCACGGTGTCCGCGAACACGTCGCGCTCGACCCGGAACTTCACAGCCATCGCCTCCTCGGCCAGGGATCCACAACCGGACCCTGTGTCGTGTACGTCAAGAGTTTGTTTGTTCCTAGAGACAGTTCCGAAGTACTCATAGGCACCGTGCACCGTGTGGACGGAGACTGTATGCCGAGGTCAGGCGGCATGTCGCCCTGTGGGCGCCGCTGTGGGCAGCACCTGGGGTGGGTCCACACGCCGCTGGGGAACGACACGTGTTGCGAAGTTGTCCGCACCGTATCCCCCGTCGTCCACACTGCCGTCCCCAGGCTGTGCACGTTCGGCCCCATCGTCGGCGAATGAGGCGATCACGCCTGACGGGCCTGGGATTTGATGCGGTTGGTGAGCTCGCTGACCTGGTTGAAGATCGAGCGCCGCTCGGCCATCAGCGAACGGATCTTCCGGTCCGCGTGCATGACCGTCGTGTGGTCGCGGCCCCCGAAGGCCTGGCCGATCTTGGGCAGCGACATGTCCGTGAGCTCCCGGCACAGATACATCGCGATCTGGCGGGCGGTGACGAGGAGCCGGCTGCGCGAGGCGCCGCACAAATCCTCGAGCGACAGGCCGAAGTAGGACGCCGTGACGGCCATGATGGTCGCCACGTTGATCTCGGGCTGGGAGTTGTCCGGGATCAGGTCCTTTAGCACGATCTCGGCCAGGCTGAGGTCGACCGGCTGGCGGTTGAGGCTCGCGAACGCGGTCACGCGGATGAGTGCGCCCTCGAGCTCACGGATGTTGGTCGAGATCTTCGAGGCGATGTATTCGAGGACATCCGGCGAGGTCGACAGTCGCTCCTGGGCCGCTTTCTTCCGCAGGATCGCGATGCGCGTCTCGAGCTCCGGGGGCTGCACATCGGTGATCAGGCCCCACTCGAACCGGTTGCGCAACCGGTCCTCGAGGGTCGTGAGCTGCTTCGGCGACCGGTCGGAGGAGATGACGATCTGCTTGTTGGCGTTGTGGAGCGTGTTGAACGTGTGGAAGAACTCTTCCTGCGTCTGCTCCTTGTTGGCCAGAAACTGGATGTCGTCGACCAGCAGGATGTCGACGTCCCGGTAGCGCCGGCGGAAGCCCTCGGCCTTGCCGTCCCGGATGGAGTTGATGAAGTCGTTCGTGAACTCTTCGGAGCTCACGTAGCGAACGCGCGCGCCGGGATACAAGTGCTGCGCGTAGTGGCCGATCGCGTGCAGGAGGTGCGTCTTGCCCAGGCCGGATTCGCCGTAGATGAAGAGCGGGTTGTACGCCTTGGCGGGCGCTTCGGCGACCGCGACGGCGGCGGCGTGGGCAAAGCGATTGCTGGCGCCGATGACGAACGTGTCGAACGTGTATTTCTCGTTCAGCCGGGCGGGCTCGACGATGCGGACAGGTTCACGCTCGAAGAGCTGGGGCGCCGGCGGGGCGGGGTCGGCGGGCTCGGCCGCCACTGAGCCGCCGTTGGCCGTCGGCGGCTGCGGCTCCACCGTGACGGCCACGCGGATGTCCCGGCCCAGTTGCCGGGACAGGGCAGCGGTGATGAGCGGCCGAAGGCGACTCTCCAGCACTTCCTTGGCGAAGTCGTTCGGGGCGGCGAGGAGGACGGTGTCCTCGATGATCGCGAGTGGCCGGGTGAGGGCCACCCAGGCCCGGTGCTGCGGAGGGAGCGAGTCGTCGTCGAAACCCTCGATCGTGCGCGCCCAGACGGCCGGCAGGTCGACCACTTCGTCCGACACGGTCGTCCTCTTCCCTTGTCCAAGAGCCCCCGGCGGTCGTCCGCGGCATCGGAGCGTCGGACCAACCTAGCGGGTCATCCACACAGTCATCCACAGCCTGTGTACGGACGGAGAGACGACCGCCCGGTGAGGGCGCACCGTGAGCAGCGCGCCGCACCGTCGGGAAGGGATTGGTGATGGCGGGCGGAACGTTAACAGCGCCACGACGATGCCCGCAAGGGATCCTGGCGATTGTCCGAATGTGGGCGGGAAGACCGCGCGCACCCCTGACCGGGCGCATGGCAGCCGGGACCGTCGCGCGTTTGACCGGACGTGGACCCGCCCGTACCGTGAGAGGGTCTTTGTGGCCGCCCCGTCCGGCGTGGCAGATGTCGTTCCAGGAGTGCCCCAGTGAGCAAGCGCACCTTTCAGCCTAACAACCGCCGTCGCGCCAAGGTGCACGGCTTCCGGTTGCGCATGCGGACGCGGGCCGGTCGCGCGATCCTCAACGCGCGCCGCGCCAAGGGCCGTCACGACATCTCGGTCTGATCCGGCCGACCGCCGCCGGACGTGTTGCCTGCCGATTCCCGGGTCCGACGCAGTTCGGAGTTCGGTGACGTTGTCCGCCGGGGTCGCCGCTGCGGCCGGTCGTCCCTCGTCGTACACGCCTTGATGACGCCGGCGCAGGACAAGCCGCGCGCAGGTGTCGTTGTCGGGCGCGCGGTGGGTGGGGCCGTCGTGCGCAACAAGGTGCGCCGACGGTTGCGTGCCCATCTCGCGGAGCAGCTCCCGTCGGTGGCGGCGGGCACGTTGCTCGTCGTCCGGGCGTTGCCCGCGGCAGCAGGCGCGTCCTACCGCGACCTCGGCGCGCAGCTCGACTCCGCGCTCCGCAAGCTCGAAGGGGTCCGCACATGAGCATCGAGACGGTGACCGCCCCCGACGGTCGGCCCGGCTCCACGCACCCTCGCCTCGTTGTCTTACCTTTCGTCCTCGCGATCCGCGCCTACCAGCGCTTCGTCAGTCCACTGCTCGGGCCCCGGTGCCGGTTCGCGCCGTCGTGCAGCAGTTACGCTGCAGAGGCGCTGGTCGTGCACGGAGCGATCCGTGGCAGCTGGCTCGCAGTGCGCCGGATCGCGCGGTGCCACCCGTTCCACCCCGGCGGATACGAGCCGGTCCCTGAGGCGGGGCCGCGTCGTGCCCGCCGCCGTCGCCGTTCTGGAGTGGCCGCGTCATGATCTCGTTCCTCCACCCGCTGTATGCGATCGTCGGGGCCGTCCTGTCGTTCCTGCACGGGCTCATCTCGCCGATCACCGACAACGGCGGCGGCGTGACGTGGACGATCTCCATCGTCGTGCTGACGGTCATCGTCCGGCTGCTCGTCTTCCCGCTGTTCGTGAAGCAGATCCGCAGTCAACGCTCGATGACAAAACTGCAACCGGAGATCAAGGCGCTGCAGGAGAAATACAAGGGCGACCGGCAGGGTCTCGGCGAGGCCACCATGAAGCTGTACAAGGAGAAGGGCGTCAACCCGATCTCGGGCTGCCTCCCGCTCGTTCTGCAGGCGCCGGCCTTCATCGCCCTCTACGGGACGTTGAGTCAGATCGCGCGAGTCGGCAAGAACGCTCCCGGGATGTCGGACGAGATCGCATCCCAGGGCGCGCAGGCGAAGATTTTCGGCACGCCCATCGCCGCCGGTTTCGACCACATCCCCGATGCGGTGCAGCTCGCGATCCACCCGTCGATGACATCGGTCAATCTCGTGACGTCGCTGATGATCCTGCTCATGGGCGCGTCGACGTTCTTCTCTGCCCGCCAGATGATGGCGCGCGCAACCAAGCAAGGCACGTCGACCGGCATGAACACCGGTCAGCAGAAGATGATGCTGTATTTGATGCCGATCATGCTGATCGCCTTCGGCTTCATCGCGCACTTCCCCCTCGGCGTCCTGATCTACATGCTCACGTCCAACCTGTGGACCTTCGGCCAGCAACACTTCGTCATCGGTGCGATGGACCGGCGCGAGGCCGCCGGCGGGGCTGCCGGCGGGGCTGCACCAGCCGCCGTCGTGGCGCCGTCCAGCCGCACCACGGGCGGGAAGACCTCGGTGACCGCGCCGGTCGCCACCCCCCCGACCTCCGGCGGCCCGGTCAGCGGGCTCCGGCCCGGCGAGGCGGGACGCACGCGCAAGCGGCCGCCAAACACCCCGAAACGCGGACGATCATGACGGCCCACGACGCGACGACCCACGACGCGACGACCCACGACGCGACGACCCACGACGCGACGACCCACGACGGGATGAGCGACGAGATGCCGCAGGACGAGATGCCGCAGGACGAGATGACCCAGGCACCCCTGGCCGGGCGGAGCAGCAAGATCGCCTTGCTCGAGCAGGAGGGTGAGATCGCTGCCGACTATCTCGAGGTGCTGCTCGACATTGCCGACCTCGACGGTGATATCGACATCGATGTGGAAGGCGACCGCGCCACCGTCGCCCTGGTCGGCGACGAGTTGGAGGTGCTCGTCGGCCGCAAGGGCGAGGTGCTCGATGCCCTGCAGGAGCTGACGCGCCTGGCCGTCGTCCGCGAGACCGGTGAGCGCAGCCGGCTGATGCTCGATGTCGCCGGCTGGCGTGCTCAGCGCCGGGAGGAGCTCACGGAGCTGGGGACGCGCGCGGCCGAGACCGTCAAATCGTCCGGCGAGCCGGCGTCGTTGAAGCCGATGACGCCGTTCGAGCGCAAGATCGTGCACGACGCGGTCGCGGCCGTCGGCGTGCTCAGCGACTCCGAGGGCGAAGAGCCCAACCGGTACGTCGTCATCCGGCCGGCGTGACCTCCTCACCTCTTCCAGCACCGCCCCCGGCCGCCGTCACGGTCTTCGGTGCGGCCCTTTCGCAGGCTGTTCGCTATGCAGAGCTGCTGGCCGGGCCCGGCGTCGAACGCGGCCTTCTCGGCCCGCGCGAGGTCGACCGCCTGTGGGATCGGCACCTCCTCAACTGTGCTGTCCTCGCGCCGCTCCTACCCGCCAGCGGCATCGTGCTCGATCTCGGCTCGGGGGCCGGCCTCCCGGGCATTGTCCTGTCGTTGCTGCGTCCGGACTTGCCCGTCATCCTGGTGGACGCGACGCGGCGGAGGGTGGACTTCTTGGACGAGGTCATCGCCGACCTGCAGCTCGACCGGGTGTCGACACGTTGGACCCGGGCCGAAGAGTTGAACGGTCAAATACATGTCGAGACGGTGGTGGCCCGCGCGGTCGCCCCGCTCGAGAAACTGATCCCGTGGTCGGTCGCGCTGCTGACGCGCACCGGGCAGTTGCTGGCTCTCAAAGGCGAACGCGCGGCCGCCGAGTTGAAGGACGCCAAGCCACTGTTGGGTCGGCTGGCGCTGACGGGCGAGCTGGTGCCCAGCGGCGACGGTGAGCTCATCGAACCCACGGTGGTCGTGCGCATCCGGCGGAAGGCCGCGAAATGACCGGCGTGGAGCGGCGCGACACCGGCCTCGGCTGGCCGGGTGCATTGCCGGGCGCAATGCCGGATGGGGCGCCTGCCGCAGTGCGGGGCGCGGTGTTGGGCGCGTTGTTGGGTGGGGTGCCGGGCGAAGCGCCCACCGAAGGCGCTCACCTGGGCTGGCCGGCGACGGGCGTGTCGGGCCCCGTTACGAACCGCGCGCCGCATGCCGACGAGCGATTCCAAGCGGCACCTTCAGGTGAGGGCGCATGACCGACGTTTCACGTGAAACCGAGGAGACGCCGATCATGGCGGCGGCCGCCCAGGCCGCCCGCGTCCAGCACGCCCGCGACCAACTGCCCCGCCCGCTCAACCCGCGGGTGCTGACGATCGCGAACCAGAAGGGCGGCGTCGGCAAGACGACTACCGCCGTCAACCTGGCAGCCGGCCTGGCGCTGCACGGGCTGCGGGTGCTTGTCGTCGACCTCGACCCGCAGGGCAACGCGTCGACCGCGTTGGGAGTGGACCGCCACGGGGATGTGCCGAGCATCTACGATGTGCTTCTGGACGACTTCTCCCTCGTCGATGCCGTCCAGGCCGCACCCGGCTTCGACACGCTGTGGTGCGTGCCCGCCAACATCCACCTCGCCGGCGCGGAGATCGAACTCGTCTCCATGGTCGCGCGCGAGTCGCGACTGAAGCGGGCGCTCGACACGTTCGCGGGCCAGTTCGACTACTGCTTCATCGACTGCCCACCGTCGCTGGGGCTGCTCACGGTCAACGCGATGGTCGCCGCCCGCGAGGTCCTGCTGCCGATCCAATGCGAGTACTACGCCCTGGAGGGCGTGAGCCAACTCGTCCAGAACGTCGAGCTCGTGCGCGCACACCTCAACCCGCAGCTGGATGTCACGACAGTGCTCCTCACGATGTACGACGCCCGCACGCGGCTCGCGGATCAGGTGGCCGCCGAGGTGCGGGCCCACTTCGGCGACCGGGTCCTGCGCACGGTGGTCCCCCGGTCCGTTCGGGTGTCCGAGGCTCCGGGCTACGGCCAGACGGTGCTCACCTACGATCCCGGCTCCCGGGGGGCGCTCGCCTACTTGGCGGCGGCCCGGGAGCTCGCGGAGCGCGGAGCGGGGGTCGTCGGATGACGCCGCGACGTGGCGGGCTCGGCCGCGGATTGGGAGCCCTGATCCCCGCGGCCCCGAGCCCCGCGGCATCGAGCCCCGCGGCATCGAGCCCCGCGGCATCGAGCCCCGCGGCATCGAGCCCCGCGACGCCCGACGTTTCACGTGAAACACTCCCGGCCGGTCCGCTGGTCGGCCCCGCGGCGGGCGTGGAGCTCGTGGACGTGCCGGGCGTGCGCCTCGCGGAGCTGGCCCTGAAGGACGTGCGGGCCAACCCGGAGCAGCCACGGACCGTGTTCAGCGACGACGCCTTGGCCGAGCTCGCGGCGTCCATCCGCGATGTCGGCGTGCTGCAGCCGATCGTGGTGCGCCCGCTGCCCGGCGGGTCGTACCAGATCGTCATGGGTGAGCGTCGCTTTCGCGCGAGCAAGCTCGCCGGCCTCGCCACGGTGCCGGCCATCGTGCGCGAAACGGCCGACGACGACCTATTGCGCGACGCGCTCCTCGAGAACCTGCACCGCGAGCAGCTCAACCCCCTCGAGGAGGCGGTCGCCTATCGCCAGCTCCTCGACGACTTTGGCGCCACCCACGACCAGCTCGCTCAACGCGTGGGCAAGTCCCGCGCGCACGTGTCCAACACCCTGCGCCTGCTCAATCTCCCATCTCGGGTGCAGCAGCGGGTCGCGGCCGGGGTGCTCTCCGCGGGCCACGCCCGAGCGCTCCTCGGGCTCGACAACGCCGACGACCAGGACCGCCTCGCCACCCGCATCGTCGCGGAGGGCCTGTCGGTGCGGGCGGTCGAGGAGATCGTGGCGATGCACGATGTTGCGCCCGACAAGCCCCGGCAGCGGCGCTCGAAGACGCGGACCGAGTCGGCCGTCGCCGATGATGTCGCCTCCGCCCTCGCCGACCGGCTCGAGACCCGCGTCAAGGTCGAGGTCGGCCGCGGCAAGGGCCGGATCACCATCGAGTTCGGCGGCGAGGACGACCTCGCGCGGATCGCGGAGTTGCTCCGACGCTGACATCGTACCTTATGTAAGGTGCTTTCTGTTTCTGGTCAAGCCGGGGGACGGGCCCCGCTAGGGGCCGTTTGCGGCCGCTGAGCGCCAATCTCAGCGAAAACGGTGCGGACCCGGCGTGGTCGGCGCGGAGGACGGCCGCTGGGGTGGTAGGTGCTTCCCACGCCGGTCCGGCCGGCTTTCGGTCGCCAACCCGCCGCGACACAGCCGGTCAGCCGCCGCCGACGCCGGTCTCGGTTATCCACGTCGGACGGAGGGGCCCGCCCGCGGCCGCAGTTCGGGGCGCCATCGGGCCGAATGTCGCGACGAGCTCGAGCTGTTGCTCGAGGACTCCCGCCAACCGGCGGACGCCTTCGCGGATGCGTTCGGGGGGCGGTAGGCAGTAGGACAGCCGCATGTTGCGCCGACCGTTGCCGTCGGCGTAGAAGCCGACGCCGGGGACGTACGCGACGCGTTCGGAGATCGCGAGCGGCTGCATGGCCTTGGTGTCGACGCCTTCGGGGGTCGTCAGCCAGATGAAGAAACCACCGGCCGGCACCGTCCAGGTGCACCCTTCGGGGAAGAAGTCCGTCAACGCGGACAGCATCGCGTCGCGGCGCTCGCGGTAGAGCTCCCGGAAGACCTTCAACTGCTGCTGCCACGGCATGGTCGTGAGGTATTCGGCGACGATGAATTGCGAGAACGTCGGCGGGCACAACACCTCAGCCTCGCTCATCAGCACGAGCTTCTCGCGGATCGCATCCGGAGCGAGGACCCAGCCGACACGAAGGCCCGACGCGAACGTCTTGGAGAACGATCCGAGGTAGATGACATTGTCGCTGCGTGCCCGCAGAGCTCGCGACGGTTCGGCGTCAAAACCCAACAGGCCATAGGGATTGTCCTCGAGAACAAGGATGTTCTCGCGCTCGCAGATGTCGAGGATCGCCTCGCGCCTGTCCTCCGCCAGGGTCACGCCGGCGGGATTGTGGAAGTTGGGGATCGTGTAGAGCAACTTGATGCGCCGGCCACTGGCGCGCACGGCGACGATGGCCTCCTCGAGCGCTTCGGGGATGAGTCCGTCGTCGTCCATCGCCACGTGGACGATGTCGGCCTGCGACGCCATGAACGCCGACAGCGCGCCCACGTACGACGGCGCCTCGGCGAGGATCACGTCGCCCGGATCGATGAAGACGCGCGCGACCAGGTTGAGCGCCTGCTGCGAGCCGACCGTGACGACCACGTTCTCCGCGGACGCGCTGATGCCTTCCACCGCCATCACGCCGCAGATCAGCTCGCGCAGGCGCGGGTCACCTTGACCGATGCCATACTGGAGCGCCTGCGCTCCCTGGCCGCGGACCAACGTGTCGACCATCGAGCCCACCGCGTCGAAAGGCAGCGCCGACACGAAGGGGGAGCCGCCGGCGAGCGAGACGACCTCCGGCCGCGAAGCCACGGCAAACAACGCACGCACCTCCGATACGTTCATGCCGTGCGTGCGCGTGGCATAACGGTCGGCGTACGGGTCGAGATTCGTGCCGACCACGCGCCGCCTCCTCGAATGTGCGGACCGTGTCGCCAGCCCTGCCGGCAAGGTTACCGCTCCCGAGCCGGACCCTTCCGTGGATTACCGGTCGTCGTTACGATTTGAGGGTAGGCGCGCGGCCCGGGCGCGCCATCGGCCTTCGGGAGCCACGGTGAGCCGTCGCGTCGTCAACATCACTCTCGACAACCTCGGTGATATCGCCCCGAGGTGCCGCCGCTGCGTGTTCTGGGAGCTGGATCCCGTCGCCGGCCAGCGCTCCGTCGAAGCGGGGGACACCGCCTTGGAGAAGGAGGCGTGGGTGTCCGCCGTCCTGCTGGACTGGGGGTCCTGCGGAAAGATCGTGTACGTCGACGAGGTGCCGGCGGGATTCATGACCTACGCGCCACCCGGCTACGTGCCGCGCTCGGTGGCCTTTCCGACCTCGCCGGTTTCGGCGGACGCCGTGCTGCTGATGACGGCCCACATCCTGCCGGACTTCGCGGGCGGCGGACTCGGCCGGATGCTCGTCCAGAGTGTGGCCAAGGACCTCACGCGTCGCGGCGTACGAGCAATCGAGGCGTTCGGGGACCTCCAGTGGTCCCAGCCGTCCTGCGTCGTTCCCGCGGACTATCTGCTGGCGGTGGGGTTCAAGACGGTCCGGCCCCACCACCGCTGGCCACGCCTGCGCCTGGAGATCAAGACGGCGGTGTCCTGGCGGGAGGACGTCGAGGTGGCTCTGGAGCGGTTGCTCGGGTCCATGAGCCCCGAGGGCATCCTGCGCCCGATCTAGCCCAGACCCAGCCCCGGGCAGCCGGCCTTGGTCAGGTCAGCGCGGTCGGGTGAGTGATCTCAGGCCGGTGATCTCAGCCCGTGATGTCGGGTGAGTGATCTCAGGTCAGCGCGGCGATGCGCCGCGGTTGCGCGTCGGCCGAGTCCAGTTCCGGGACGTAGAAGCGCTGGATGGCGACGACGACTGCCTCGGCGAGCGCGTCGCGGAAGGCGCCCGTCGCCAGCTGGTTGGCGTTGTCCGAGTTGGTGAGATAACCGAGGTCGATCCGGACCGCCGGCATGCGTGTCAGACGCAGGAGGTCCCACGTCTTGGCGTGGGTGCGGCAGTCGAGCAGGTCGGTGCGCGCGGTGATCTCGTCCTGCACCAGTGAGGCGAAGCGCTCACCCAGCACTGAGCCCATGTGCCGGTCGGACGATCCGAAGAAATAGGTGGCCACACCGTTGGCGGCCGGGTCCGGGTGTTCGTCCGTGTGCAAGGAGATCAGCAGGTCGGCCTCCGCCGCGTTGGCAAACCGCGCTCGCTCGTCGTCCGACAACTCCAGCTCCGGACCCCGGGTCAGGTAGACCTGGACGCCGGTGGCGACGAGCCTGCCTTCGATACGGGCGGCCAGGTCCGTCATCAGCTCGGCCTCGATGAGCCCGTGCGCCTGGACTCCCTTGTCCGTCCCGCCGTGCCCTGGGTCGAGGAGGACGCAGCGCCCGGCCAGCGTGCGGCCTGCGGCGTGGAACCGCTCGAACTCGCGCATGCCCTGCACCCTGCCCCCGACAACCGTGCGGGAGAGCCGGTGCAGCGCCTTGAGGGTCTGCGGCCCGCAGGTGCCGTCCGCGGTCAGGCCCACATTGCGCTGGAGGTCGCGCAGCGCGGCCTCGGTGCGCACACCCAGGATGCCGTCGCACCGGCCGGGGTCGAAGCCCATCTCGAGCAGCCGCTGCTGCAACTCCGCGACGTCGTCACCGACGAACGGCTTGGCAACGGTGAAACTGAGCACGCGGTCGCCCAAGCGCCAGCGCGCCTCGTCGAGGGTGCGGTAGGTCTGCTCGCCGACGATGCCGTCGACACTGAGGCCTCGCGACTGCTGGAATTGCCGCACTGCGCGATCACACGCCACGTCGTACGCGTCGCCAGAGCCGACAGGTGCGTCGAGCAGCCCCAGCCTGCACAGGTGGTCACGGATCTCGGCCACGGCCGGCCCGGTGTCTCCACGGCGGTACGAGGGCATGGTCTCCGTCCTGAACGTCGGTGCTGTCGAGCGGCTCATGCTAGTCAGGACGGTGGCAGATCAGCGGCACAGTGGCGCGGAATCGCCGCCGTTGTCCCATGATGGTCGTCACTCGCCCCGTTCCGTGCAAGTAGCGGGAAATCAGGCAGTGACACCCGGTCGGCGCCCCGATCGTCGGACCGAGTTTGCCTACGTACAACGCGAAACGGCCGCTGCGCGTTGCGCAGCGGCCGTCACAAGTGCGGGGGACCTACAGGAATTCGGCGAGGTCCCGGAGGAGGGCCGCCTTCGGCTTGGCGCCGACGATGCTCTTCACGACCTGGCCGTTCTGGAACACCGACATGGTCGGGATCGACAGCACCGAATATGCCCGTGCGGTCTCCGGGTTCTCGTCGATGTTGAGCTTCACGATCTCGAGCTTCTCGCCGTGTTCCTTCGCGATCTCCTCGAGGACGGGCGAGACCATCTTGCACGGTCCGCACCATTCCGCCCAGAAGTCCACAAGGACCGGCTTGTCGCTCTGCAGGACGTCGGTCGGGAAACTCGCGTCGGTGACTGACTTGGTGGCTCCCACGGGAACGCTCCTCATGCTGGTCGGTGGTGGACTCGCGCCCACTGGCTGACTCAACGGATGGACCGACGGGGGCATTCCCGCCCCGATCAGGTGGGGAGCCCCGCGAGCGGGTCGTGTGTCTTGATGCCGAGTCCGGCGTCGATGTGGTCCGTGCCCTCGGTGTCGGCGAGCCAGCGTTCGGCGTCGAGCGCCGCGGCGCAGCCGCTGCCGGCAGCGGTGATCGCCTGGCGGTAGCTGTGGTCGACCAGGTCACCGGCCGCGAAGACACCCGCCACGTTGGTCCGGGTGCCCGGGTGATCCACGAGGACGTAGCCGTCATCATCGAGGGTGACCTGGCCGCGGAAGAGGTCGCTGCGCGGGTCGTGTCCGATCGCGATGAAGACGCCCGTCGCGTCGATGACCGACTCGGCCCCGGTCAGGGTGTCGCGGACCTGCAGGCCCGTCACCGTGCTCTCGCCCAGGACGGCGAGCGGCTCCGTGTTCCAGGCGAACCGGATCTTGTCGTTGTCGAACGCCCGCTGTTGCATGATCTTGCTGGCCCGGAGGCTGTCGCGGCGGTGCACGATCGTGACCGACGCCGCGAAGCGGGTGAGGAACGTCGCCTCCTCCATGGCGGAGTCGCCGCCGCCGACGACCACGATGTGCTGGTCGCGGAAGAAGAATCCGTCGCAGGTCGCGCAACTGGACACCCCATGGCCGAGCAGCGTGTCCTCCCCCGGGATGCCGAGGCGGCGCCACTGCGACCCGGTCGCGAGGATCGCGGCACGGGCCCGGTAGACCGTGCCCCCCACGGTCGCCGTCTTGATCGGCCCCGTGAGGTCGACCGACGTCGCGTCATCGGTGACGAAATGGGCGCCGAAACGCTCCGCCTGCTCACGGATCGACGCCATCAGGTCGGGGCCCATGATCCCCTTGGGATGGCCCGGGAAGTTTTCCACCTCGGTGGTCGTCATGAGCGCGCCGCCGTACTGGTAGCCCTCGATCACGAGCGGCATCAAGTTGGCCCGCGCGGTGTAGATGGCCGCCGTGTAACCAGCGGGGCCCGAGCCGATGATGATCACGTCGGCGACAGTGGAAATTCCGTGCTCGGTCACGACTGACCTCCGGGAAATGAGTGACGCCCGCAGCAACGGAATCCTCAACTGGAAGATTCCACCCCGCCGTGTCGCCGGTTGCTCAGGGGGGCGTATCCGGAACATGGAGCAGATAGTCGAGCAGGTCCTCCGTCACCGACCCGCAGTGCACGCCGACGACGTACACCTCGCTCTCGCCGGCGAGCGCCGACGGGAAGTAGACGGCGACAGCGGGAGCGCCCTTGAACGAGGCGTAGTCGATGAGCGACGGGCGGGCACCGGTGTCCGGATCGACGAGCCGCGCCACGCACGCGTCGAGCGTCGCCTGGTCGCGCAGCGGGGTGTAGGCGGTGTTGTCGTACGACACAGCCGCGGCGGGCGCGGCGGACAGGGACATCGACCCGGCGGCGGAGTCGCGCACGGACGCCCCGCTCTGGACTGTGGGCGTGAGGACGGCGGCCGGCGAGCCGGCCGGCTGCGGTGTCGGGGCGGTCAGGGCGACCGGCGGGGGAGCGGCCGCAGAGGCGGACGCCGCCGTCCCCGCTGCCGCCCCCGCCGCCGACCCAGGGACGGGAACGCTCGAGTAGAGGCCGGACGCACCCGACGACGCGGCCAGTGGGTGGCTGTCTGTGCGTCCCTCGGCCGGCGCCGACTTCGCGTAGTCGATGCCGGACTGCGTGGTCGGCACACCGGCGGCCGCCCCTGCGCCGCCGGCGGCGCTGGTCGCCGCCGCGGCACCTGCGGACGACATCGACTGCTGCGTCGACCCTTGGCGAGCCACCACCAACACGATGGCGCTCGCGGCGGCGATGCCCGCCACGGCCGGCAGCCAGTAGCGGCGCGCCGCGCGGCGCGCGGGCTGCGCCAGGGCCACCACAGTGGCCGCGCCGCCGGGCACGCGTGCCGACTGCGACTCCTCGGCGAGCGCGGCATCAAGCCGTTCGGTGACCGCTGTCGGCATTGTCAGCGTAGGCAGGCCCGACAGTGTTGAGCGGATGTGCGAGATAGCGTCGAGGGTCGCCGCGCAGGTGGGGCAGGCAGCCACCCGGGCGGCGACGTCGGCCGACGCAGCGGCGTCGAGGATGCGCTCATCGAAATCGGCGGCCTGCTCCAGGTCGATGTGCTCATGCTGCCGATCTGCGGTCATGCGTCACCTCCCGGGTCCGTTGGCGTCGGGCGTTGGACGGACGGTCGCGCGGGTCGGTTCCCCGGATCGAGGTCGGACAGGATCACGGCCAGTCGAGCGCGTCCACGTGAACAGCGACTCTTCACGGTGCCGGCCGCCACGTCCAGGATCGCCGCGGCCTCGTCGATGGAATGTCCCTGGATGTCGACCAGGACGATCGCGACACGCTGATCGTCCGCGAGGCGGGCCAGGCCGTCGTGCACGGCCATGGCCGTGTCCGATTCCCCGACCGCGTCCCGCGGGTCCGGCGTCTCCCGTCCGTCCGTCAGAGATACCTGTGCGCGAGTCTGGCGGCGCCGCAGGCGGTCCAGGCACGCGTTGACGACGATCCGGTGCAGCCACGTGGTGACCTGCGGGTCGCCGCGGAAGCCGCCGGCCCGCCGAACCGCGGA
>CAXSDE010000001.1:183035-236159 GCA_964236265.1 uncultured bacterium | reverse complement strand
GGCGCGCGTCGCGAGCTACACGGGCGACACGCGGCCGGTGGCGCTCAGCCCCACGGTGGCCGGGACGACGACGCTGACTGCCAGCATCGCGTTGCCGGTCACGACGTTCACCGTGTCCGGGCCGGCGATCGGCGTGGTCACCCGCCTCGCCACGGCGGTCGCCTCCACCGGCCCCATCCAGTGGTACGTCCCCAACGTCACCGTCGCCGCCGGCGCCACCTACTGCGTGAGCCGCTCACCCCGCGCCGCGTACTACGCCATCGGCACCGCCGTCACCTTCCGCCTCGTCGCGAGGGACCAGCACCAGCAGCCGATCGTGGGAATCTCCGTGGTCATCGACCGCGTCGGCCCCGGCAACGTCACCCCCGGCCACTTCGCGCTGACGACCGACGCGACGGGCAGCGTCACCTACACGGTCAACGGAGCGGTTCAGGGCAAGCTGACGGTGCTGTTCGTGGTGAGTTCGGGCGCTACGCAGGTGTTCCGGTCGCTCACCGCACTGGGGTTCGACGCGGTGCCGACCATCGCGGCGCCGGCCGGGCGCACGGGCTCCGGCGCCGTGGCCATCACGGGGATCACGCGGGGTGGGGCGTCGGTGTCCCTGCAGAGGCGCTTGTACGGCGCGGCTGCCTTCGTGGCGATCGCCTCCGTTCGGGCGTCGGCAACCGGGGCGTACGCCTTCGCGCCGCGGGTGGCGCGCTCGGCCACCTATCGCGTGGTCGTCGATCGCGCGGCGACGTCCGGCACCGTCTACGTGCGGGTGCGCGTCAAGGCGACGCTCACGCTGACGAGCGCGGGCGGCAAGCTGACGGCGCGGGTCACGTCGACCAGCCCCGTCGCCCGCTCCGCGGTGGTGTCGTTCTACCGCGTGTACGCGGACGGCTCCCGTCACCTGATCGGGACCACGAGGACCAATTCGATGGGCCACGCGACGGGCAGCTGGACCTACCCCCGCGGCCACACGGTCAAGGTGGTCGCGGCTTTCCACTCGGTCCGCGGCATCACCGGCAACTGGACAGCCACTGTGAGCAAGCGCGTGTAAGCGGCCGGCTGTTCGCGCCGCCCGCCGCCCGCCGCCCCGCCGCCCGTCGCCCCGTCCACTGTGGAAGGTTAGGTCGGCGGAATGTTCCGCCAGGTGGCGTACGGCCCGCGCCCGGTATGTCCGGCCACGCGCGGCCCGCGATTCATCCGTAAGGTGTCGTCGATGGTGTTTCCGCGCGCCCGCGCCCGTGCCACTGGTGGAAGGTTTGGGTGGTCCACGGCGGCCCGCAGGCGTGACCGCATTGCCCGAATGTTCCACAGTCGGCAAATGCGCTGGTGACCTGCGATTACTGAACCGCCAGGGCCGCTGCAACGACCAGTAACGTTTACCAATCGCCCGGCGGACCTGGCCGAACACTCGTGACGTGCTTCCCCCGGCTGATATCACATCGGTACCATCGGGAATGGCCATGACACTGCGACTCAACTCCGACGAGGACATCATCCTGTCTTAGCCTCGATCCACCGATGATCATGCAGGCTGAGCGCGCCGGAAAATGAGCAAGCCCTTACGTGGAGCAGAATTGATCTCGCGACGATCAGTTCTGTGCTCACGGAAGCGCCATCTCGTAGATGTGACTCTCTCACACGCTGCCGGTTGCGGCTGCGCGCTTCGATGACCCGAACCTCGTGTCGGCGGCTGGGGTCGTTCCGGTGATGCAGCTTGCCGCGGAAGTAGGCCTGGCTGACCTCGCAGCGGGGTTGTTGACGGTGCCGACGGACAAGGGCACGAACGCCGGCGGGAAGTATTCGGCGCTCGTCTGCGGGATGGTTGCTGGCGCGGACTCGGTCGATGACATGGCGTTGTTGCGCCGCGGCGCGATGAACACGTTGTTCGACCGGACCTACGCCCCATCGACGTTGGGATCGTTCCTGCGGGAGTGCACCTTCGGTCATGTCCGGCAGCTCGATGCGGTCGCCGCAAGGTTCGTTGCCGCGCTGGCGGGTCGCACGCCGTCGACATAGACGACTCGATCATCGAGGTCCACGGCCACGCCAAGCAGGGCGCCAATTTCGGCTACACCGAGTCCGTGGACTGAACATGCTGTTCGCCACTGCCAGCACGCAGGCAGCCGCGCCGATCGTGGTCGCGCAGCGGTTGCGGAAATGCTCGTGCGGCTCCTCTCGCGGCGCGAAACGGCTCGTCGCGGATGCCCTGAAAACGGTGCGGTCGCTACATCCTGAGAGCCCGGTGCTGCTGCGGCGGACTCCGCCTTCTACGGCAGCCCCACGATCGGCGCGGCCGTCGGGGCCGGTGCGGACGTGTCGGTCACGGTCCGGATGACCGCGAACATCAAGGCCTCGATCGCCAGCATCGCTGACGATGCGTGGACGGCGATCGAATACACCGCGCGATCCGTGATGAGGACACCGGTGAGCTGATCAGCCGCGCTGAGGTCGCCTTCACCGCGTTCGCGTCGGCCAACACGAGCGACCACGCCGTGGGGCGTTTGGTGATCCGCCGGATTCCCGACTTCAACGCGCCCAACGATCCACGACAGGCGTCGCTGTTCGAGCTCTGGCGGTTCCACGCGTTCTTCACCACCACCGACTCGCACGTGCGCGACACGGTCGCGGCGGACAAGACCCACCGCGGCCACGCAATCATCGAGCAGGTCCACGCCGACCTCAAGAACAGCGCCCTCGCGCACCTGCCGTCCGGGAAGTTTGTGACCAACAGCGCCTGGCTCGTCCTGGTCGTGCTGGCGTTCAACCTCACCCGCGCCGCCGGGCCCCTCGCCGGCCGCCGGTTCACCCGAGCAACCACCGGCACCATCCGACGCTGTCTGATCCAGGTCGCGGCCCGCGTCACGTCCTCAGCACGCCGGCTGACCATGCAACTGCCTCAGAACTGGCCCTGTGAGACGCAGTGGACGCAGCTGTTCACCCGCAGCAGCAGACCACCCGCCACCGCTACTTCCTGACCACACGGCCACGAGGTCACCACCCAGGACTGGACATCACCGACACCGACATCGACAGCCCAGCCATGCCCTCAGAGCATCAGACAGTCATACGTCCGCCATCACCTCCAACCACAAGCAGGTCGGAGGATCGAGGCTTACACCGCGTTGGCGGCGGAGGGCAGATCGAAGCAGGAAGTCGTGAGGGCGGCGATCGCCGAGTATGCCGCGCGACGCGGCCAGGTCGCGCGCCGGAAACGCGCACCTCGCGGAAATCATCGGTTCGGATCATGAGCTACTCAGGCGCTTCGCAGAGTGACCGTCTTTCTCGGTAGTGAATGTCCGCTATGTCCTAATTGTCCCCACGAAGGTTTCTTGCGACTGCCCGGTTGGCCGTGGCTCATTTGACTGCTGTAGTTCACAGCCTGTAGAAACGTCACACACGCGGTGCGGAATCGCCGGTCGCGGGGGCTAGTGGCGGTTCTCTGTGTCGTTCGCGCGTTCATTTCTTCCTGTCTCCGTTTCCCCATTTCTGCACCGTCGCCGTACGTCGGGCGCGGTGGGCACGACTCTTGCACTAGCCGGTCTGACGGTCTCGTTGGCAGTGGTGCCGGCGCAGGCGCTGCCGGTCCGCAGTGCGCCCGCGTCGCAAGTTGCGGTGGCGGGCCCTGCCGAGGCGGCAGACATCCCGTCAGCTCGGCTGACAGCGCGCTTTCGTCACTCGAGGGTCGAGGCACTGTCCGAAAGGACGGAGACCTCCCAAACCTTCGTCAATCCCGATGGGACCACAACGCTTGAGCAGTACGTTGCGCCGGTACGGATCAAGAAGGGCGATAACTGGCATGACGTCGATGCAACGCTGGTGGCTAACGCTGGAAAGGTGAAGCCGCGCGCGGTCCCGAGTGATGTTGTCCTATCCGGTGGCGGCGACAGTGACTTGCTTAGTCTGGCCGCCGGTTCCAAGTCGATCGTCTACACCGTGCCCTTTTCGCTTCCGGCGCCGACGCTGGAGGGGGGCACGGCGGTCTACGCCGACGTGGCACCGGGGCAGGACCTGATCGTGGATGTCTCAGGGGGTTCAGTCGAGATCTCCCTGCGTATTAACAAGAAATCAAGCCATCCTGTGAGACTCCAGTTGGCAACAAAGTTGGTCGGGTGGACGCTCTCACCCCACGCTGACGGCTCCCTCTCGATCCGAGACACCACAGGGACCGACGTCGCCCAGTCCCCGCCCCCTAGCATGTGGGATTCCTCGGGGGCCACGAGTGCGCCGGCAGCTTCATTGGCGCCTACCACTACTCGGACGCGCGACGGAGCTGACCGCGGACGGCATGGTCGGGTTCACAACTCCTACAAGGGAACCGCTCGCGACGGCGTCATCACCGCCACCGCCGATGCCGCGTTCCTTCAGAGCCCAACAACTCAGTATCCCGTCATCTTGGACCCGAGCGTGTCTCTGGGCGTTCTTGGTGACACGTTCGTCGATCAAAGCGGCGCGACGTCAAACTGGCCAACGCCGCTCCTCAGCGTTAGTGCCACCACTCGCGCAATGATGTCCTTTGACGTTTCGGCGCTCTCTGCACCAGCGACGGGCGGCGGACGCGTGGCGGCATCCGTCACATCGGCGACACTGAACGTCTGGGGCAACGCGTCTTCGTCGTGTGCGGCAATGCCCTCGTACGTGGTGGAATTGAACGGTCCTGCCGACACGTCGACGATGTGGGGCAACCAACCCCTGATCGATAACAGCTACCCCTCGGTGAGCATGAATGTCCCGGGCGCGGGCTTCAGCGCGGCTTGCCCACCGCGTCCATCCCGATCAACATCACAACCTTGGCGCAGGCTTGGGCGAGTCACTCGACGTCAGTTGCGGCGCTGGGCCTTTACGTGACCGACCAGAACAGCACGCAATACCAGAAGTTCGACTCCAGTGAGGGTGCACACCCCCCGATGTTGGCGATGACGTACAACAACGCTCCGGCCGTTGCGACCCACTTGTATGCGCAACCCTGCTGGCAGCGGTGCACCCCCGTCGCCGTGCCGAATTCGGGCCCGGATCCAGCGGTGACATCGTCGGCGACGCCGACTCTCGTAGCGAACTCTTCAGACTCCGACGGGCAGGCGCTCCGTTATGACTACGAGGTCGATTCCTGCTTCCAAGCAAATAACGGCGCCTGCCAGGTAATTGGGTCGCAACAAGTGCCGACTCTTTCTCAGGGCATCGACACCGGATGGACCCTGCCTGCCGGGCTACTGACCGCGGAAGGAGCGAGCAACTCGTACGCCTACCGGGTTCGTGCCTTCGACGGCATCACATATGGACCTTGGACCGCTCTTCAGAGCTTCATGGTCGACACGTCGACCCCGACAGTCACCTATTACTCCCCGGCCACTTGCGGAAGCTGCGCAAATTCATGGACGACGGACGGCACATGGTCAGGTGCCACTGGCAGTAGTGGGACGATCGACGTGATTGGCCAGATGTTGTTCTTGTCAGTGGACGGAATACCGGATCCGAATTACCCGAACGGGTTCCTTGGAACTAACGGCACCGGGTACCCATGGACGCCGCAATCTGACGGTCCGCACACACTGACTTTCACTTCTCGCAACTACGCGGGCAGCACCTCGGCCCCGTTGACCCTGCAGGTGAAGATCGGGGTAGCGGGCATGAGTTCACCTCGCAATGGCGACAACGTCGTCACCGGGGTGCCTCTCGCTGCGGCTGCGACCAGCACCTACGTGGCAGCACGTTTCGAGTACCGACGGTCCGTCGGGACTGCTGGTAGCGGCTCCACGGGATGGGCGACCGTACCGTCGGCCGACGTCACGAAGTCGGACGGCAGCACGCTCGCCTCTTGGCCGATTTCGTTTGTGGGCGGGTCCGTCAGCGGATTGACGTGGAACATCAGCCGGACTCTCGGTGACATTGCGTCCCCTGTCGAAGTGCGAGTCGTGCCCCTCGCAAGTGACGGCACCCCCTACTACGGTGTCGCCAGCACGAGTGCGCCCTATTACGTCAACACGGCTTCATGGGTCAACTACGACCCGAGCGCGTCGACAGCTGCGCACCGCCAGGTGGGGCCGGGTTCGCTGAATCTAGCGACCGGCGACTATCAACTCTCGGCGCAAGAAGGTGGTGCTTTCGGGCTGTCCGTCGCCCGGGTCGCGTCGTCACGCGCCCCAGCCGCTGGCGTCGTTTCTGCCACCGAGTTGCTGCCGCTGGGCTACACCAACCAGCCATCCATGTCGATGTCGTCGGTTGGTTACCCCGGACGCAACTGTTTGCTTATCTCAATGCAGGCGGCCCCTAACTGCTACTCCTCATTCGGGATGGTGGCCAACCACTCATACAGGTTCACCGCGCGCATCTACGCGCCTGCCGCAGCGTCTAATCCGTACGGCGTGATTAGTATTTGGCCGAACGGCGGAACCGGCATAAGCTCGTCGCCGCCGCCTCCTTTGCAGATGCCTACGTGGGTCACGCTGACGCTGGACATGACTCCGACCGCCGCAGATCTTCAGTACGGAGTTGCCCTGGTTTACCCAGACGGTAGCGGGACCTTCGATCCAAATGGTTTCTCACTAAGGGAGATCACCGCACCGTTTGGCCCGTCTTGGTCTGCCACCAATCTGGGCCCAACCTCTGACGATTCTTATCGTTACCTGCGAGACACAGTCAATTCCGTTCAGGTGGTCACCGTCAACGGGGAATCGATTTACTTTGCCAACCAGGGATCTGGCAAGTGGACGCCCGCCTACGGGTACGAGGCATTTAGTTTGACGGAGGACACGACGAGTCACGTCTTCACACTCGCAAACAGCGACGACGGCACGACGGTTCTCTTTGCTACTGCGTCGAGCGTCGGACCTAACACCACCTATTGGGTCGTCTCATCGTCGCAAGGCCCGAATGTGACTCGCTATGTGAATCGCTTCGCATCCGACATCAGCGCGTCGACGACCTCGTCAGTCCCTGCCCGGCTTCCGTGGCGTGTCGTTGCTCCGTCTACCGACGGAGTGTCGGGCTGCACCTCGACCTCACTCGAGCTGCCGGCCGGCTGCCGAGCTCTTGAGCTTGATTGGGTTCCCATCACGGCGGTCCCGCCGACGGGGACCTCACTCGGCGACTACCCCATGCGCGTCAGAGCGTTGATCTTGCACGCCGCGACGGCAGGCAGCAGCCAGACGGTGTCTACGGTGATCGCACGCTACGCGTACGACTCACTGGGACGGCTTCGCCAGACGTGGGATCCGCGCCTTGCGACTCCTCTTGTCACGGCGTACACGTACGACTCCGCCGGTCGAGTGATTTCCGCAACACCGCCGGGTCTTCTGTCCTACGCGTTCAATTACGGCGCTGTTGGGTCGACAGACCTCAATGCGGGCCGTCTCCTCTCAATCTCGCGACCCACGCTGACGCCAGGGACCGCGAACACGACGAACGGCACCGCGGTCACCTCCGTCGTCTACGACGTTCCGCTCTCGGGAACGGGCGCCCCTTACGTCATGGCGTCCTCCGATGTTGCGGTGTGGGGCCAAGCCGACGTCCCAATTTCATCGACGGCCGTATTCCCGCCTGATCAGGTCCCGAGCTCAAATTCCGGCTCTCAAGCGTCATGGACGCGGGCTGACATCTCGTACTTGGACAAGAACGGTTGGCAGGTTAATCAGATCGCACCTGGCGGCTACATAGCTACCGCCGAGTATGAGTCGCACGGCGCAGTGACGCGTTCGCTCACCCCGGCCAACCGTCTTCTCGCGCTTGGGTCTGGCGCCGCCAATGCGGCCGAGCTAACGAAGTTGGGGCTCAGCAATCAGTCAGTGACCGCGCGGGCTCAGGTGCTCTCAACCACGCAGACCTACAGCGCGGACGGGCAGCAGATGCTCGATTCCTTCGAGCCGCTGCACACCGTGGTTTTGGAAGGCGGCTTGTCAGCTTCCAACGGTTTACCGGCCCTAGCTGCCGGCGCGCAGACGTCGGCACGGCTGCATACGCACGTCGTGTACGACCAGGGTCGTGGCATCCAGTCGTCACCGATTCGCAACAAGCCGACGACCCAGACCGGTGCGGCGTACGTCTCAGGATACGCGACCGAGGCTGACGCACGCACGACAACGACCACCTACGACTGGAACTCTGGCGCCATTCTTTCGCAACGCACAGGGGCCGCATCCGACGTGTCCACCCGTGTCAGCGCGGTTGACGCCTACGGCCGGGTGATTCGGTCCGATATGCCGAGTGCCGTTGCGGCGGGGCGCACGAACGGCGCCGACTCGACGACGACGGTCTTCTACTCCGCTGACAATTCAGCTCCGGTGGCCGCGTGTCAGAACAAGCCAGTTTGGGCCGGACTTGCCTGTCAGGCGGCGCCGGCCGGCTCGATTGTCGGTGGCGGCACCAACCCGTCGCAGCTCGCGACTGAGTCGATGACGTACGACCAGTACGGCAACTCAGCTGTACTGACCGAGAACGCCAACGGGTCCAGTCGAACGACCACGTCGACATATGACTTGGCTGCGCGCCCGACGATCACATCGATCGCGGGACCGGGCCAGCAGCTGCCCTCAGTAACGACCTCGTACGACCCAGCGACCGGCGCCGTACTGTCCACCACGGATGGGACCAGAACGGTGTCTACAACGATCGACGCACTGGGTCGTCAGCTCACGTATACAGATTCGGACGGTGCCTCGACGTCGTTCCAGTACGACAGCTTGGACCGTCTCAGCAAGAGTATAGACATGTTCGGCTCAATCACTTACACCTACGACACCGCTGTGGATGCTCGCGGAGTAATGACGAGTAAGACGGACCCCGTTGCCGGGGTCATCAGCGGCCGGTACGACGCTAACGGCTCCCTCTCAAGCGAAACGCTGCCCAACGCCACATCGTTTGCCGACGTCCGAGACGAGAACGGGCAAGCGGTTCAACGAAGCTGGTCAACCGCTTTCGGGTCGTTGACAGAGACGGTAGTCCCGAACATCTTCGGCCAGTGGGTTACCCACTCTCGTTCAGAGATGTCCAGCTCCCAGGCCTACGCCTACGATTCGCTGGCCCGTCTGTCCTCAGTCAAGGACACTCGCTCCGGAACATGCACGACGAGGACCTACGGGTTCGACGTGAACAGTAATCGGTTGCGCGCCACAAGCGTCGCTGGTGCTGCTGGCGCATCGTGCCAGGCCGCCGGCAGTCCGGGTGAGATCGTGACTGCGTCGACATACGACTCAGCAGATCGGCTGACGGTTTCGGGCTATGTGTACGACGGGTTCGGCCGCACTACCGCGATGCCGGGGACCAGCGCTCTCGCATACTACGCAAACGACATGGTCTACAGCCAAACAGTCGGGGCGAATACCAAAGTCTGGGGGCTCGACCCCGCTGGGCGTATTCGGACGGCCGCGCTCGGGGCCGGAACGCCGAAGATAAACCACTATTCTGGCCCGTCGGACAGTCCGTCGTGGGTCGACGAAGGAACTGGCGCCAAGACGAGGTATGTGTCGGGGCTGAACGGAGAACTTGCGGTAACGACCGCGGCTACCGGGTCGGTCACTGTCAACTGCACGACGTTGCACGGCGATGTTGGCGAGATGCTCACCGTGAGCGCGGCAACGGTGTACGACGCTAATGAATTTGGTATTCCGTTTGGCTCCAAGCCGCGCTTTGGTTGGCTTGGTGCCCACGAACGCAGCAATGAGACGCCAAACGGGGCAATACTAATGGGAGTGCGGTTGTACATGCCGGTCCTTGGTCGCTTCCTGCAAGTGGATCCCATACCCGGGGGAGGATCAAATGCCTATGACTACGTCGACCAGGACCCCGTCAACGGTTTCGACCTGTCTGGGAAAATCCGACTTGATCTTCCGAAGGGACAGGTAGACGGACCCTGGTGGACTGGGCACTTCGTATTGCGAGCCGGACGTATTGCAATTCACTGGAATGACGGACCAGGCCAACGGTCACGCATTGAATGGGACAAGAAAAATGGGTGGCACTACAATAAGGGCGGCGTGAAAGGCCACTTCACAGTAAGGGAGGGCTTGAAAGACTACGTGAAATATTTGACAAGGCGACTGGGGCAGGGTGCGAGTCGTGGAGGAAGCACCCTGGGTGCATTGGCGCGTGGATTGGCCGGAGCTGGGGGAGCCGGCGGCTCCTCTTGGTGGATGGATATAGATTTGCCGATCCCGCTGCCTTGCGGCCTTTGTCTTGTCTCTCTCCCGAATTCGCACAGGAATGATGCATGAGGTTCTAGTGAATGAAAAAACTCGCACATATGCTGTACTTGACAGTGCTCAAGGAGATGAACAAGCGACGGTTCAGCGGCTGCTCGCGTCAATGCGCCGATTCTTGCCTCTAAGCCTCGAGTACGACATCGTGAAAAAGAACCAAAGTACTTGGCCTGATGAGGTTCGTTCGGCAGCGACCATGCTACTTTCACTAGCTGGAGATGCTTCACCGCCGGAACAGGATTACGTATCGCGACTCCGTGTCTCGATTATGGACAACAATACATGGCAAAAGGTGTTTCCCTATTTGGGGTACGCGCTTGACGCTAGCATCGCAAATTCCGACGGTGTTCGATTGATCAAACTCGCGGATGAGGGGGAATCTGTAGTGCTGTACCTCTCGAACGAAGAAGTCGAGGACCTAGAAAACGATCTAGGCCCGTCATCGTCGTGGCTGTCTGCCCACCCGCCCCGACGGTCGATTACAGAACACCTGAGAGACTGGTGGCGTGACTGATCGCGACGAACTTCTGCAGCAGATCAAGGACCTCGCAGTTGTCCACGGCAAGGTCACCCTCTCGAGTGGGCGGGAGGCCGACTATTACGTCGACCTGCGCCGCGTGACGCTCGCCGCCTCGGCCGCGCCGCTCGTCGGGCGGGTGCTGCTCGACGTCGTCAAGGACTGGGAGTTCGACGCCGTCGGCGGCCTGACGCTCGGTGCCGATCCCGTCGCCAACGCGATGCTGCACGCCGCAGCCAACGCCGGCCGGCAGCTCGACGCTTTCGTCGTACGCAAGGAAGGCAAGGCGCACGGCCTGCAACGGCGCATCGAAGGTCCGGACGTCCAAGGGCGTCGCGTCCTGGCCGTCGAGGACACCTCCACCACCGGCGGCTCGGTGCTGACCGCCGTCGAGGCGCTCAAGGAGGCGGGCGCCGAAGTCGTCGGCATCCTGACCATCGTCGAGCGCAGCGCCAAGCCCGCGATCGAGGCGCTCGGCTTCCCCTACCGCTACGCCTACGACCTCACAGACCTGGGCCTCGCATGACCCAGCGAACTGCGCGAAGCGCGACAGCCGCAATCGCGGTCGCTTGCGTACTTGGCGCGGTGCTCGTTGCCGTCGGTACGCGCTACTGGGTCGATCCCTCCCGCGGTTGGCGATTCGCTTTCCGCGAAGGCTTGATTTGGTCCGTCAGCATGGGAGCCTTCGGGGCGCTCTACGTTGCACGCCGGCGCCGGAAGGGCGCCCGATTGCAGCAGGACTAACCATCTACCGCTTCGACCTCAAGGATCTGGGGCTGGCATGACCGACCTCTACCGCGCCGCCGGTGACCGCTACAACTCCATGCTCTACAACCGCTCCGGCCGCAGCGGCCTGAAGCTCCCCGCGGTCTCCCTCGGCCTGTGGCACAACTTCGGCGACCGACAAGCCGTTCGAGACGCAGCGGGCGATCCTGCGCCGCGCGTTCGATCGCGGCGTCACCCACTTCGATCTCGCCAACAACTACGGCCCGCCCCCCGGCAGCGCCGAGACCAACTTCGGCCGGCACCTGCGCGAGGACTTCCGCCCCTACCGGGACGAGCTCGTCATCTCGACGAAGGCCGGCTATGACATGTGGCCGGGCCCGTACGGAGAGTGGGGCTCCCGCAAGTACGTCCTGAGCTCCCTCGACCAGTCGCTCCAGCGCATGGGCCTGGAGTACGTCGACATCTTCTACAGCCACCGCCCCGACCCCGATACGCCCATGGAGGAGACGCTCGGCGCCCTCCACAGCGCCGTGCAGCAGGGCAAGGCGCTGTACGCCGGCGTCAGCAACTACACCGCCGACCAGACCGCCGAGGCAGCCCGCATCCTCAGAGACCTGGGTACGCCGCTGCTGATCCACCAGCCGTCGTACAGCATCCGTAACCGCTGGATCGAGGACGGCCTCCTCGACGTCCTGGCGGCCGAGCAGGTCGGGTGCATCACGTTCTCGCCACTCGCGCAGGGAGTGCTCACGGACCGTTACCTCAACGGGGTGCCGAGCGACTCCCGCGCGGCCGTCGGCCACTTCCTGAAGCCCTCAGCGCTCGACGACACGACCATGACGCACGTGCGCGAGCTCAACGAGCTCGCCCGCTCGCGCGGTCAGTCCCTCGCCCAGATGGCCCTGGCGTGGAACCTGCGCCACGAGCAGGTCACCAGCGTCCTCATCGGGGCCAGCAGCGTCGCCCAGCTGGACGACAGTCTCGGTGCGCTCGACCAGCTGACGTTCACAGCCGATGAGTTGTCGGCTATCGACGCGCTCGGGGCCACTGCCGGCATCTGAGCGACTCGCGCGCATATTGGTGAATATCGCTGCGGCGCGTCCGGCGTATTCACGAAAGGCATTCGCGAATTCGCTTAGTAAGCGCCTTCGGACTTCACCAGCGTCTTGACCGTGCGTGCCAGGATCTTGAGGTCGGCACGCAGTGACCAGTGGTCGACGTACAGGAGGTCGAGCCGGACGCTGTCCTCCCAGCTGAGGTTGGACCGCCCGCTCACCTGCCACAGGCCGGTGATGCCCGGCTTGACGTAGAGACGGCGGCCCTCGTGCGGGTTGTATTGCACGACCTCGCGCTCGAGCGCCGGCCGCGGCCCGACGAGGCTCATGTGCCCGAGGAGCACATTGACGAGCTGCGGCAACTCGTCGAGCGAGGTGCGTCGCAAGAGGCGGCCGACGGTCGTCACCCGCGGGTCGCTGCGCAACTTGAACAGCGGCCCAGAGCCTTCATTGGCGTGCAGCAACGCGTCGACACGCTCGTCTGCATCGGCGACCATGGAACGAAACTTCAGCATGGGAAAATGCTTGCCGTTAAGGCCGACGCGCCGCTGCACGAAAAACGCCCCACCGCGGCTCGTCGTCGCCACGGCGAACGCGATGGCGAGCAGCACGGGCCACACGAGCAGCAACCCGAGCGCGGAAGCGACGATGTCGAACGAGCGCTTGAGTAAGTGGTGGATGGGACGGCTGAGCCGCTGGGGCACGAGCACGGTCGTCGTGCGGCGGTCGAAATCGATCTGCATGACCTGGCGCGCGGAGGCACTGGGGGACGGGAACCGTGCTGCATCGACGAACCAGCGTGCGCGGTGCGGAACCGTCACGACGACGTGGCCACCGGGCTGCGCCGCCTGCGTCGGGAGCGTCGTTTCAGCGGCGCGAGCAGAGCTCAGCCGGCGCTGCGGGTCGACGACCGTCATTGGCGGATTGCCTCTCACATCTGTGCTGGGTGGTCTCACGGAGACCAGTCTGACCGCGAATTTTCTGTTTCCGCCGGGGCGAAACAGAAGTCAACTCACTGTTGTTCTGGTGAGTGCGTTCAACGATCTGGCACGGAATGCGTTGATCGCGCCGGCCCAGCGCATGGCCGTATCCTGCCATGCGCACCGTGCAGAATCCACCTATCTTTGTGTGCATGACTGATCACGGACCGTGCACCTATTCGTACATTTACATCTTTCGTTACACCTCTTTGGCGGTTGACATGGCAATGTGTCGCCGGCGGCATCCGGGCCGCAGGCGTACGGGAGCCGTCACCGTGGCGGGGAGACACCCGCCCCGACTGGATCGGCCGATCGGGTGAACTTCCCATGGCAGCTGAACAGCCGGCAGCGGTATGGATAGATCTGCGTTACCGAGGTCGCCGGCGTGCGCGGCTACATGACATGCGCGTCGCTGCTGACGTGGATCGTCGTGCGCTGGCCCAGGCGGTGCGGGGCCGGGCAATCGCCGCTCGAGGCCGCGCTGTCTAACCTCGTGTGCCCTCGGGCAACCTCGCCGTCGTCGGGCCTCGGCGCCGGGTCCCTCATCTTCCGCAACGGGCACGTTGCCTGGTGGCTCACCGCTCTGCTCCTCGCGGTCGTGCCCGCCATCGTGCACTTCGGCTGCGACCACGCCCCGGGGACTCCATCTCGCGGAACCCGTGCGCCGAGCGGGTCCGACCGGCTCCCCCGGTGGCGAGCATCACGACCGCACGTGGAAAGCCTGCTGGAGCACCGACCCGCCGGCCTGAGCGGTGTGTCGTGCGTCGGCGCCGCAGGACGCGCGGGCGGAGAAGTAGCCTGCGCAACATGCGCTGGGGCTGGCGGCACCAGAGCGTGAGAACATGCCGCGGAGGCAGGGAGGCCGATGTCGAGCAATGAAGACCCCCGCGCGGCCGCGCGGTCGGTGGATTCATCCCCGACCGCCCGCAGGGCAGGCGACGGGCGCACCCCGACCCAACGCCGCCCCGCGGCTGCTGGCGGCGCCTCCGATTCCGCCGCCGTGCCTCCGACGCAGCTGGCGACCGCTGCGCCCGGCGCTGCGCCCGGCGCCGTGGACGGCGAGGTGGAGCAGGTCCTGGAGCTGATGGCGACGGGGTTCGTCGCGCTCAGCCGGGACTGGCGCATCACCTACCTCAACAGCGAGGCCGAACGCATCCTCGGGCGGGAGCGTGACCAGCTCGTCGGTCGCAACCTGTGGGAGGAATTCCCGGGGGCGGAGGAGCTCGAGTTCGGCGTCGAATACCGACGCGCGATGCTCGGGGAGCCCCGCAACTTCGACGCTTTCTATCCGGGGCTCGGTATCTGGTTCGAGTTGCGGGCCGTGCCGACGGAGCAAGGCTTGTCCGTGTATTTCAGGGACATCACCGAGCGCAAGTCGGCCCAGCAAGTTGCCGCCGCAGCGTCCGCCCGATTTCGGTTGCTCGCCTCCGTCAGCGCCGAGTTGTCGGGGACGCTCGACGCCCAGGTCGCGGTTGGACGGCTCGCCCGCCTCGTCGTGCCGGCGCTGGCCGACTGGTGCCTCGTGACGTTGGTGGACAGCCGCTCGGACACCGGCAGCCTGGTGTTGCGTGACATCGGGAGCGCCCACTTCGACGGAGGCCGGCAGGGCCTGCTCGACCGGTACGCGGAAGACCGGCACGAGTCGATGACGGAGTCGTCGTACACGCAGCGGGCACTGCGGTCACGACAGCCCCAGATCGTGACGATCGACATCGACGCGGCGATCGAGCCGGCACTAGTCCCCGGGCGCAGCGAACTGCTGCTGCGTCAGCTCGCGCCGGCCGCGGCCGCCGTTTTTCCGCTGGTCGCGGGCGACCGCGTGGTGGGCCTGCTCACCCTCTACAACGGGGCGGCCCGGGGTGCGTTCACGCAGGAGCAGCTGGAGACGGCCGCCGACGTCGCGTCGCGGGCAGCGCTCGCCGTCAACAACGCGCGTCTCTACACCGAGCAACGGCATCTCGCGGAGGGATTGCAGCGGTCGCTGCTGACCGCTCCGCCGGAACCCGACCACCTGCACATCGTCGTCCGCTACAACCCGGCGGTGCAGGTCGCTCAGGTTGGCGGCGACTGGTACGACGCGTTCATCCAACCGGACGGCGCGACCATGGTCGTCATCGGCGACGTGGTCGGACACGACACGGCCGCCGCCGCCGGCATGGGACAACTACGGTCGCTGCTGCGCGGGATCGCCGCGCACACGGGCGACGGGCCCGCCGAGGTGCTGTGCGCCGTCGACACGGTGATGGAGACGCTGCAGGTCCAGACGACTGCCACGGTCATCACCGCCCGCTTCGAGCAGACCGACGAGGAGCGCCAGCGCGGCGTGACGCGGCTGCGCTGGTCCAACGCCGGCCACCCGCCGATGATGGTCGTCGAACCGGACGGGTCGGTGACGGTGCTGGCCGCGGCCGAGGCCGACCTGCTCCTCGGTATGGACCCGCAGAGCGTGCGCACCGAATCGGTGGTCGTGCTCGAGCACGGCTCGACCGTCTTCTTCTACACGGACGGTCTCGTCGAGCGACGTGGTCAGTCCCTCGACGAGGGGATCCATCGGTTACGGGAGGCGCTCGAAGCCTTCTCGGAACGCACGCTGGACGACCTGTGCGACCTGCTCCTCGCGGCGCTGCTTCCCGACGAACCCGATGATGATGTCGCTCTCGTGGCTGTCCGTCTGCACCGGCAGGACCGGCCGCGCCCGGCCGAGGCCGGCCCGGAGCGGCTCCCGTCGCGCCGTGCGTGATCGACGCGATCGACGCCCTCGACTGCCGCGACGCCCTCGACGCCATCGACGCGATCGGCGCGATCGTCAGGGCGGCGCGTCGCCGGCGACCATCCGGATGACACGGGTGGCGCCGCCGTCGCGCTTGGCCTTGTACATGGCCTGATCGGCAGACCGGAGGAGCTCGGTCGCCCGAGTCGTACCCACCGCGACGGCGACGCCGATGCTGACGCCCAACTCAGCCGATCGGCCACCGCGCAGCGGGTAAGCGCCGCACACGGCCTCGATGAGCCGGTCGGCGAGGACTTCCGCGTCGGTCGCCGCCGCGAGACTCTCGCAGACGATGACGAACTCGTCGCCGCCGTAACGCGCCGGTGTGTCGGTGGTGCGCACGGCTGCGGTGAGACGTTCGGCCACGGACATGAGGACGGCGTCACCGGCATCGTGGCCATGAGCGTCGTTGATCACCTTGAACCCGTCGAGGTCGAGGAACAGCACCGCCGTGTAACCGCCGTGGCGCCGCTGACGCTCGAGTGCACGCTCGAGCTCGTGGATGGCGGTGCTGCGGTTGGCCAGGCCCGTCAGAGCATCGGTCGTCGCCCGGGTGAACGTCGCCTCCAGCTGCCACGCGTTGGCTATCGCCGCGCCGAACGGGGCGGCGAGCGACTCGAGGGCGACGCTGTCGTTGCCGCTGAACTGGGCGACGCGCGGGCCGGCGACCTTGATGACCCCGATCACCTGGCCCGCATGCCGCACCGGTGCCACGATCAGGGAGCGCATTCCGACCGCACGGGCATTGGCGGTGTTGACGCGCGGGTCGGTGTCGGTGTCGTCGCACACCAGCACCTGGCCGAGGGTGATCGCGAGCCCGGACATGCTGTCGCGGGCGGCCATGCGCATACCCAGGTAGGGCTGCCCGTCGCCGGCGACCGCGCGGTAGACCATCTCGTCGCCGTCACGAAGCTCGACGATCGCGCCCGTCGCGCCAGTCAACGTCATCGCCCGGTTGCACACCTCCTGCATGACCTTTTCCGGGGTGAGTTCGATGTCGGCGATGGCAAGCTGGGCCTCGATGATCGCTGCCTGCCGTCGCGCCGCCTCGCTTTCGGTGGCCTTCGCCTGCACCCGGTCGCTGACATCGCGCAGGAAGGCGTAGAACTCATTGCCGTCCTCGACCCGCCACACCGTCAGCTCGACCGGGAGTCGGCGGCCGTCCCGGCAGCGGGCCAGCAATTCGACTCGCTGGTCGAGGATCCGCGGGGCGCCGCCTGCATGCAGTCGGGCCAGGCCACTGCGGTGTGCGCTCCGCGAGTCGGGCGGGATGATCAGGTCGGCCAGCAGATTGCCCAGGGCCTCAGCGCGGCGCCAGCCGAACATCGACTCGGCCGCCGAATTCCAGTCGGTGATGTGCCCGTTGGCGTCGATCGCGACAAAGGCATCAGTGGCGGACTCGATGATGGATGTCAGCCGGCGCTCGTAGGTGCGCCGGTCGCTGATGTCGGTGATCTGCGCGACGAAGTGCATCGGCTCGCCGGTGCTGGGCTCGGTGACCAGTCCGACGGACAGCGCCACCCACACCGAGCGGCCGCTCGAGTGGATGTAGCGCTTGTCCAGCGTGTAACGCTCGATCTCGCCGGCGACGAGGCTCGCGAGCAGCGTCAGGTCCGCATCGAGATCGTCGGGGTGCGTGATCTGCTGGAACGTCATGCCCGCAAGGGTGTCCTCGGCGTAGCCGACCATCTCGCAGACGGCGTGGTTGACCCGCACGAACGTGCCGTCGAGCGCCACGAGCGCGATGCCCGTGGGAGCCCCGTCTAGCGTCAGTCGCCACCGTTGCTCGGCCGCCGCAAGCTGCGAAGCGAGCGCACGTTCGTCCGTGACGTCTCGCGTGACGGCCGTCGTGCCGACCAGGACGCCGCCGTCGTAGAGGCCGGCGATCGTCGTCGCCCCGACCCGGCGGACGCCGTCGGCACGGACGAAGTGGATGTCGCCCATCCAATGGCCGCCGATCGAGATGGCGTCGAGGACTTCGAGCCACTGCCGGCGCGCGAGATCCGGGTCCGACTTCTCGGAACGAATCCGTCCGATGATCATCGAACGCGGGTGGCCGAAGAGCGCCGGCGCCGCGGTGTTGCAGTCGACGACCCGACCATCCAGATCCGTCAGCATCACGGCATCGCCGATCAGGTCGAACGCCTGTGCCTGGCGGCGGAGGACGACATCGGCCATGCCACCAGCGGCTCGCGTGTCACTCGATTGCGTCACGGCAACCGTATCGGCCGGATGTCGTACGGACCTGAGAAGGCCGGCGCAGACCCACCCGGGGGTAGGACGGCGCGGGAACACCGGGAACGACGGCGAGGGAGCGACGACGACCCGAAGCCCGTGGGGCGATCCTCGAACGCCGGCCGACGCCCGTGGGGCGATCCTCGGGACGCCGGCCGGACGCAACGATGGGGCCCACCCGGCCGGGCGAGCCCCATCGTGGGTCCAGCTAGCGCTTCGCGTTGTCCTTCTTGACGTCACCGAGATCGACGCCGTCGACGCCGTCGGTCTCGATGCGCTCCTTGCGGAGCGTCTCGGCGACGTTGACCGTCTCCGTCTCGACATCCTTGGCGAGCCGGACGCGCTCCACGGGAACGGTTTCCTTCGAGACGATGGGGCGCTCCTCGGTGAGGGTCACCTCATACTCGTTCTCGGTGATCTCGGGACCGTCGAGGGCATCGGCGCGGTTGGCGTCGGTGATGGGCTCCCGCTCGAGACGGACCTTCTCCTTGGTGACGGTGACCGGGACGTTGACCGTTTCCGTCTCCACGTACTTGCGCAGCCGGGCGACGCCGGTCTGGACCTTCTCGGTGCCGACGTGGAGCTGCTCCTCCGAGCGGGTCATCGCGTCGTCGCGGTTGAGGTCGCCCACCGTCCCCTGGTCGACGTATCCCTGGGCGACGGTTCCCTGGGCGACCTGGCCCTGGTCGACGTATCCCTTGCCGACCTGACCCCCGTCAGGGAGGCCGCTGGACGAGCGGTCATCGCTGTAGGAGTAGTTGTAGTGCGCGTACAGCTCTGCCTCCTGCTTCTGCGACAGGTCGCCGTGCTCGTCGATGTGGGGCGCGCTGGTCACCTGCTCACCGGTGAACGGCACGAGAAGCTTTCCACCGGACAGGCTCGCGTCCGTGATCGGAACGATGGTTTCCCGGCGCCCGCCCGTGTGGACGGACACCCATTCAGGCTGGCCGGTGGCGGTGTCGGCCCAGATCTGGCCGGCGGAGCCAAGCTCCGTGCCGTCACTGGCGACGACGGTCGCCGATCGGAGCGTGTCGAGCTCATTCAGGCTGATCATGTGCTTCTCCTCCAGGTGGGGTGCTGGTGGGAGTCCTAACCCGCTGCCCCGGTCCGTAACAGGAGGACCATGCAATAGCACTCCGAGGTAAGCCTTTCCTCACCTGAGGGATACTTGCTCAGGTGGTGTTGGGCCGGGGTGGGAGGTTTTCTTCGGTGGCATCGGTGGTAATCCGCGTCGCAACGGCGCAGCGACAAGCGCCCCTCAACTCTCGGAGTGCTCACATGCGGCCTGCCATCGATTTCCGTTCCGGTATGGATGAGTCGTGGAACCGGGTGGCGACTTTCGTCCCGAAGTTCCTGGCTTTCCTCGTCATCCTCATCATCGGCTACTTCATCGCGAAAGCGGTCGAGAAGCTCCTTGACAAGGTGCTGCAGCGCGTGGGCTTCGATCGCCTCGTCGAGCGCGGCGGCATCAAGACTGCACTCGCCAAGTCGAAGTACGACGCCGCGTCCATTCTCGGCCGGCTCGTGTTCTACGCGATCATGCTGTTCGTCCTGTCGACGGCGTTCGGCGTGTTCGGCACCAACCCGGTGAGCGTCTACCTGACCGCGGTCATCGCCTACCTGCCGAAGGTCTTCGTCGCGATCCTCATCATCGTCGTCACCGCTGCTATCGCGGCGGCTGTGAAAACTCTCATCCAGTCCACGCTCGGTGGTTTGTCGTACGGCAAGGCAGTGTCCAACGCGGCGAGCATCTTCATCATCGCCCTCGGCGTGATCGCCGCGCTCAACCAGCTGTCCATCGCGGCGAACGTCGTCAACGCCGTCCTGTACGCAGCGCTCGCGACGATCGCCGGCATCCTCATCATCGCCGTCGGCGGTGGCGGCATCAAGGCCATGAGCAATCGGTGGGACGCCACGATGACCAAGTACGACGAGGAGAAGCCGAAGATCGCCCAGGCCGTTGCGACGGCCAACCCGGTCGCCGATGTCAAGAAGGCAGCCGGCAACGCCGTCCCGTCGGCGGATCCCGGCAGCAAACGGATGTAACCGCCGTAACGTTCACGACCGGCCCGAACGCCCGGCCCCGCCACCATCCCCGGTGGCGGGGCCGCGCTTTGTTCGCGGACCCGGTAGCGGGCCCGCGCTGTCGTGCGCGCTCGGCGGTTCAGGCAGTCGGCGCCCAGCAGTCCGGGCACACCGTGCCGTCACGGTCCTGAATGCTGCCCGTCAGCCTGGTGCGGATCGCCCCGGCACCGCACACGGCCACTGGACCGCTGATCCTCTGCGCCACCGCATGCACCGTGACTGATCGCAGCGGCAAGCCGCGAGCAGTGTCAACATCGATGACAAGTCCTGCCTCGTGCCGCGCTGTGAGCGTCGATGGCACCATGACCTCCGGTTGCTGGCGTCAACCGTCACCATCGAACGGCCCTGGGCTCTCGTGTTGAGCCGAACGCTCCCTCTGGCTGCGCCACGTGCGCCACGTGCGCCACGTGCGCCACGTGCTCCACGTGCGCCACGTGCGCCACGTGCTCCACGTGCGCCACGTGCGCCACGTGCGCGAAGTGCGCGTTGCGCGAACTGCGCCACCGGTGCCAAGGCGAACTGCGCCACCGGTGCCAAGGCGAACTGCGCCACCGGCGCCAAGGCGAAAGCGCCGGGACGCGGCGGCGAGGTGGGGTCGGCCGGCGCGAGATGTCAGCTGACGGTGATGCCCGGTGCGGGGAACGCCGACGTCACCGCACGCACCTCGGCACCGATCTTCGCGATCGTCTCCTCGTCGCCCTTCCCGGCGGCGGTGATGACCTCGTCGATCCAGCGGCCGATCTGGCGCATCTCGTCGGCGCCCATGCCGCGGGACGTGACCGCAGCCGTGCCGATCCGCAGACCCGACGGGTCGAACGGCTTGCGCGGATCGAACGGCACGGCGTTGTAGTTGCACTCGATGCCCGCACGGTCGAGCGCCTTCGCGGCGACCTTGCCGGGCACATCGCGGTTGGTCAGGTCGATGAGGATCAGGTGGTTGTCCGATCCGCCGGACACCATGTCGATCCCGCGCGAGCCCAATTCCTCAGCCAGGGCGCGGGAGTTGGCGACGATCGAGTGGGCGTACGCCTTGAAGTCGTCCGTGGCGGCTTCCCGCAGCGCCACCGCGATGGCCGCCGTCGTGTGGTTGTGCGGGCCACCCTGCAAGCCGGGGAAGACGGCTTTGTCGATCGCCGACGCGTGCTCCGCGTCACACATGATCATGGCGCCGCGCGGGCCGCGGAGCGTCTTGTGCGTCGTTGTCGTGATGACGCCCGCGTGGCCGACCGGCGACGGGTGGGCGCCGCCGGCGATGAGGCCGGCGATGTGGGCGATGTCAGCGACGAGGACCGCGCCGACCTCGGCAGCGATCGTGGCGAAAGAGGCGTAGTCGATGGTCCGCGGGACCGCAGTGCCGCCCGCGAAGATGACCTTCGGTCGGTGCTCGAGGGCCAGCGACCGGATTTCGTCGAAGTCCATGACGCCCGTGTCCCGTCGTACGCCGTAATGCACCGCGTGAAACCACTTGCCCGTCGCGGACACGGCGTGACCGTGGGTGAGGTGACCGCCCATCGCGAGCCCCATGCCCAGCACGGTGTCGCCCGGCGACAGGAACGCGAGGTAGACCGCAAGGTTGGCCGGGGAGCCGGAGTAGGGCTGCACGTTGGCGTGGTCGACCCCGAAGAGCGACGTCGCACGCGCGACCGCGATCTCCTCGATCGGGTCGATGAACTGCTGACCCTCGTAGTAGCGCTTGCCCGCGTAGCCCTCGCTGTATTTGTTGGTCAGCACCGTGCCGGTCGCGTCGAGAACCGCTTGCGACACGTAGTTTTCGCTGGCGATGAGGCGGATCGTGTCGGCCTGCCGCTGCTCCTCGCACGCGATGAGCGCCGCGATCTCGGGGTCAGCCGCGGTGAGGGCGGTGCGCACGTCCGTCATGGTCGGGCTCCTGGCTTGGTGTGGGTGTCGGTGTCGTTGCGGCGGGCCTTGCGCAACTCGAGCCACAGGCCGAGGAACGAGAGCAGGACGGCAAGGGCGACGAGCGGGAGGAGGTATTTGTCGATGTTGAGCGTGGCGGCGCGTTCCTTGCCGATCGCCTTCGAGACGAAGTAACCGACCAGCGTCACGCCGATGGCCCAGATCAGGCCGCCGATGGCGTTCCACTTGGCGAACACCCTGTTGTAGAGCCCAGAGGCGCCGTAGAACGGGCCGATCAAGGTGCGCACGACGGGCACGAACCGGCCCAGCACGATCGACTTGCCGACCCCGAAGCGCTCCGAGTGCTGGCGGGCGCGGTCGAGGTAAGCCTGCCGGAACAGTTTCGAGTCGGGGCGCGAGAACAGCGCCGGACCGATGCGGCGGCCGATGAGGAAGCCGACCTCCCCGCCGAAGATGGTCGCGAGCGGGGCGACGATCAGCACGGCGAAGAGATTGATCTTGCTCTCGTACGCCAGGAAGCCGGCCGAGAACAACAACGTGTCCCCCGGGAGGAACAGGCCCAGCAGGATGGCCATCTCCGAGAACAGCACGACCGCGATGATGAACAGGCCGGCGCCCGCGAGCGACTTCGGGTCGAGCAGGTTGAGGGCGAGGGTCACCCGCTCAGGCTATCGCCGGCGGCGACGGTCAGAGCTCGCGCCCCGCGATGAGGGTGCGGGCCGCCGCGCGCCAGCGGGGGTTGGCGCAGCCGGTGTAGTGCGTCCAGCTCGCGCCGTTGACGATCGCGATGCAGTCCGCGGCGAGCTCGGTGCCGTTGAGGTTGCCACGCCCGCCGCCGCCGAAGACCCGACTGATGCCGCGGATCATGGCCTGGATGTCGCCGTGGTATGCGCGCGCCTCGAGGATGTGGCCGTACTCGTGCTTGGCCACCGAGCTCAGCTCCGAGCCCGGAATGGTGGGGCTCAGGTAGATCGTGTTGTGGTACCAGTCCGTCATCCCGTAGTGACCGTAGCGGCTCGAGATCACCCAGCGCACCGACGCCCGACCGGAGTAACCGGGGATGGTCGCAATCGCGCGGGCCAGCGGGGTGCGTCCGGTGTTGGTTACCGGCGAGGGCTTGGTCACGGGCTTGTGCGTCACGGGCTTGTGCGTCACGGGCTTGTGCGTCACGGGATTGTGCGTCACGGGCTTGGGCGTCACGGGCTTGTGCGTCACTGGTTTGGTCACGGGCTTGGTCACGGGCTTGACGGGCGTGGCGGGCTTGTGCGTCACGGGCTTCGGCGTGGGGCTCGTAACCGGCCGCGGGGCGGTGGTCACCGGAGTCGCCGGCGGGGTCGTGGCGACGGCAGCCGGAGTGGTGGGACCCGGACTCGCGGGAGTGGTTACGGGGGCAGTCACAGCAGCGCCCTGGTCGATCCCCCCACGGCCTCCCTTGTACGACGCGGGGCCGTCCTGCAGGCGCGCCGCAGTCGACGCGCCGGCCGGGGCGACGGCGACGAGGGTGGTGACGGTCGTCGCAGACAGCACGAGGCCGATCGCCGCGAGGCGCGCCTTCGAGGTGCGGGGAGACAGGGGCACCCACCAGTCCTCGGACGGTGCGCGAACTTCCTTAGGACCCAACAGGGTGGTTGTGGATCACCCGTTCGGCCGATCCGCGTCGCACCCCTGGCCGGGCCCACGCCCTGCGACGCGGACCGCCCGCGCCCCGATTTCGTCGTACGACATGTCTCGCGCGATACTGGGGCCGATTCCCGCCCGCTGTTCTTCGGAGATTTTTATGCCTATCGCGACCCCAGAGGTCTACGCGGCGATGCTCGACAAGGCCAAGGCCGGCCACTTCGCCTACCCGGCGATCAACTGCACGTCCTCCTCGACGATCGTCGCCGCCATCCGCGGCTTCACCGAGGCCGAGAGCGACGGCATCGTCCAGATCTCCTGGGGCGGCGCGGAGTTCGCGTCGGGCCAGACGGTCAAGGACATGGTCGTCGGTGCGGTCTCGCTCGCCGAGTTCGCGCACGCCGTGGCCGGCTCCTATGGCGTCAACATCGCCCTCCACACCGACCACTGCCCGCCGAACAAGCTGGACGGCTACATGCGTCCGCTGATCGAGCTGAGCAAGGAGCGCGTCGCGAACGGCGAGCTGCCCCTCTTCCAGTCCCACATGTGGGACGGGTCCGCGGTCGCGCTCGAGGAAAACCTCACCATCGCGCGCGAACTGCTCGCGGGCTGCGCCGCGGCCAACATCATCATGGAGCTCGAGATCGGCGTCGTCGGCGGCGAGGAGGACGGCGTCGAGCATGACGTCGTCAACGAGAAGCTCTACACGACGCCCGAGGACGCGATCCGCACCGCCGAGGTCCTCGGCCTCGGCGAGAACGGCCGCTACATGCTGGCCGCGACGTTCGGCAACGTGCACGGGGTCTACAAGCCGGGCAACGTGAAACTGCGCCCCGTTGTCCTCGACGAGATCCAGAAGGCCGTGCAGGCCAAGTTCGCGACCGCGGAAAAGCCGTTCGACCTGGTGTTCCACGGGGGCTCCGGCTCACTGCTGTCGGAGATCCGCGAGGCCCTCGACTACGGCGTCGTGAAGATGAACATCGACACCGACACCCAGTACGCCTACGCGCACCCCGTCACGGACCACATGTTCAAGAACTATGACGGCATGCTCAAGATCGACGGCGAGGTCGGCAACAAGAAGCAGTACGACCCCCGCACCTGGATGAAGCTCGCGGAGACCGGCATGGCCGCCCGCGTGACCTCAGCGTGCGAGGACCTGCGCAGCACGGGCACCAAGCTCTAGATCACGGCGCATGTGTGGGTCGCGCAGGCACCGGCCGCGATGGCGGTGCGAGTTGCGTGTCGGCCGCGCTGCTGCCAAGCGATCGTTCGAAGCCGGTGAACGCCTCGAAGAGGCCCACTGCTTCGAACGCGCGGTTGCGGCGGCCGAGGTTCACCTGACGGACGACCCCCGCCGTCATCAGCCGCATGACCGCGTCGCTCGTCGCCTGGAACGTTCGGCCGAGGTGGCGCGCAGCGGTTGTGATGGAAAAAACGGGAAGCGTGGGCAGCGCGCTCACGAGGAGGTCGGTCGCGGAGTTGGCTCGGACAGCGCCGAGCTGTGATCGCCAAGCCGCTTCGAGCGCCGCGAGGTCGGCGGCGAATGCGGCAGCATCCTGACAGGCGCGGCCGGTCGCGGACAGAAAATGTTGCAGCCACGCCAGCTGCCCCGAGGTCGCCGGACCGTCCGCGCGCGTCCCGTCGAGGGCGCTGACGTACGCGTTCGCGTCCGTGGCGAGCACCAGCGAGATCGGTGGCACCACCCGGGTCGCCACCCGTCGCCGGCGAAGCACGAGTTGGATGATCGCGCGCCCGGTCCGGCCGTTGCCGTCGGCGAACGGGTGGATGGTCTCGAACTGCGCATGAGCGAGCGCCGCCTGCATCAACGCCGGATGCTCATCGCCGGACAGATACTCGGCGAGGTCCGCGAGCAGCTCGGGCACCAGGTCAGGCGGTGGTGGCACGAACGCGGCGACGCACGGACTGACGCCGCCGACCCAGTTCTGTGCCGTTCGCACGACTCCAGCCCAGGCCTCGTCCCGCGTGCCCGTCAGGAGTGCCCGGTGGATGGTGACGAGGTCGTCGACGGTCACGGGAGCGGCCGCGACGATGGCTGACATCAGCGCCTGGTCGAGTGCCCGGACGTTTCCCATCACGGCTCGTGCCGTGTCGTCGGTGACCGGCAACCCTTCGCGATCTGCTGCTTCGCTGCGCGCGAGCCTGCGCACATTGAGGACGAGGCCTTCGATGTTGGACGATGCCACGGCTTCGGCACGCAGCAGGAAACGTGCGAGCGGCTCCAGGTTGGCGAGACCTCGCGTCGCGTTGTTGAGCTGCCGAACGTGCTGCTCAACGTCCACGAGGTCTGCGGCGAGCGTCGCCGGCAGGGTCCATTGCGCTCCCGCCATGGGATCAGGGACGAAGGCGGAAAACCGGCACGATGTGCGCTCGGCCCGAGTGACGCCCGTCGGATTCCCTGGCCACAGCTGCAACACGTAATGTCCCATGGCGACCTCCCTTGTTCAAGGTTAGTGCATAACCCGGAACAAGAGCCGCGGCTTTTGCCGCCACCTGGGCCGGAGATCCGCCAGCCCTCGACGGCGGCCTGGCGAAGATGAACATCGACACCGACATCCAGTACGCCTGCGCCACGCCAGTCACGGACCACATGTTCAAGAAGTACGACGCTTTCTCAAGATCGACGGCGACATCGGCAAGCAGTAGCAGTAGGACCCGCGCACCTGGACGAAGCTCGCGTACGCCGGCATGGCCGCCCGCGTTACGCACTCCTGCGAGACCTCCGCAGCACGGGCACCAAGCTCTGAAGCCTCTGGTACGTCGAGGGGCGGTCACCGGCGGGTGGAGCCCCTTGGACAGCTGTCACGATCGCGCCTCGGCCACTCCGGCGACCATGATCGGTCCCGTCCGGCGCGAATAGTGTGGGGCGGGCGCCTGCGGTCTGTCCGCTGCCGGCTGACTGAGTCAGTAGACTCGACCACACCGACGGCCGGGCTCGCCGCGCCGACAGGCACGCGATCGTGAGGGTAGAGCGTGGAGCTTCGGGACTACTGGCGCATTTTGCGCAAGCGGTGGCGACTGATCGCCGCAACGGCATTCCTGGCGGTGGCCGCTGCCGCGGCCGTGTCATATGCGACGACCCCGTTGTATGAGGCGCGAACGCAGGAATTCGTATCGGTGCAGTCGGCCGGCGACTCCAGTCAGCTGCAGCAGGGGCAAACCTTCACGCAGCAACGCGTCAAGTCCTACGCCGCGATCGTCGGCACTCCCCGAGTTCTGCAGCCGGTCATCGACCAGTTCCACCTGGCCGTCTCCGCCGGCGAGCTGGCCCAGCATGTGACTGCTTCCGCGCCCCTGGACACCGTTCTGGTCAACATCTCGGTGACGGACCCGTCGCCGCAACAGGCGGCCACGGTCGCGAATGCGATCGGGGAATCCTTCCGGAAGGCTGTTGCCGACCTCGAGAAGCCCACGGACGGGTCGGCTTCCCCCGTTCGTGTCAGCACCGTCGAGCCGGCATCGACACCGATGGCACCGGTCGCCCCCACCACGAAGCTCAACCTGGCGCTGGGCCTGCTGCTCGGGCTGGCACTGGGCGTCGGGCTCGCCATCCTGCGGGAGACGTTGGACACCTCGATCCGCGCGGACCGTGATGTGGAGGCCATCACGCCCAGTGCTGTCCTCGCCGGGATCCGGTTCGACACGGACGCGGGCAAACGCCCCCTGGTCGTCCATAGCGCGCCGCAATCTCCGCGCGCCGAAGCCTTTCGCCAGCTGCGGACCAACCTCCAATTCGTGCAACTCGACGGCGACCGACGTTCGTTCGTTGTGACGTCATCGGTCAGCGGTGAAGGAAAGTCGACGACGAGCGCCAACCTGGCCCTGACCATGGCTGCGGCCGGAAAACAGGTGTTACTCATCGAGGCCGACCTCAGGCGGCCGAAAGTGGCCGAATACCTGGGCATCGAAGGTGCCGTCGGCTTGACGAACGTATTGATCGGGCAGGTGCGACTCGAAGATGTCCTACAGCCGTGGGGCACGGGCACGCTGACCGTCCTGCCCGCGGGTCGCATACCGCCCAACCCGAGTGAGCTGCTGGGCTCGGTCGCGATGCGCGACCTGCTCCACAAGTTGGAATCGGAGTTCGACACGATCATCCTGGACGCACCTCCGCTGTTGCCGGTGACGGACGCCGCGGTCCTGTCCGCCATCGCCAGCGGAGCCATCATCGTCGTGGCATCCGGTCGCACACGACGTGAACAACTGCGTAGGTCCACCGAGATTTTGGATGGGATCGGCGCCCGCACCCTGGGTGTTGTCCTCAACTTCATGCCCATGAAGGGGCCGGACGCGTATTCGTACGACGCGTACGGCTATGGCGGCTACGAGTCGGTTGCGCAACCAGACCTCGCGGCGCCCGGCGCCGCCGGCGCGGCGGCGGCTGTGGTGCTGCCCGCCGGTCGCCGGGGACGCCGCGGGCGTTGAGCAGCCGTGTGAGTGACCCGCGGCCGCAACGCCGGTCCACGGTGGTCGCTAGTGCGCCGTGGCGCCAACGCCATGTGCGAGCCCTTGTCCTGACGGACACCGTTGTAGTGATCTGGTCCGTCTCCGGCGCCCATGCCCTGCGATTCGGCTGGTCCGACGCGCGCATAGCCGGCGATCGGTGGCATGCCGGTTACTTGCTCCTTTCGGTGCTCCTCGCCGCCGCGTGGCTGCTGATGCTGAGCCTTCTCGGGACCCGGGACCGTCGAACGGTGGGTTTCGGAGCCGAAGAATACAAGCAGGTGCTGTCGGCTTCCTTCCGCCTGTTCGGGGCGGTGGCGATCGCCGCTTTCGTCTTGAACGCGCATATCGGGCGCGGCTATGTCGCTGTCGTATTTCCGGTGGGCACGGCCGCGCTGCTGGCGTCCCGCTGGCTGTGGCGCCAGTGGTTGCAATTGCAGCGCCTCCAGGGAAAGTGCCAGTCCAGGATGCTCGTCGTGGGCGAGGCCGGCCACGCCGCCGACTTGGTCCGAGCTCTGCTGCGGGACCCTCATCGCACGTACGACGTGGTGGGCGTCTGCCTGTCGCGGGGCGTGCGTGATGCGGCGCTCGACGAACTGCCAGTGCCGATCCTGGGTGATGCCTCGATGTCGTTGTCGTTCGCGCGCGGTTCCGGCGCGGACGTGATTGCCGTGACGTCGTCGGAAGACATGCGCAGCCACACTCTTCGGCGCCTGGCGTGGTCGCTCGAGGGCACTGGCATCGACCTTGTCGTCGCGCCGTCCCTGATCGACGTCGCCGGCCCACGCGTCCACGTCAGACCGGTCGCGGGGCTTCCGTTGCTGCACCTCGAGGAACCACGACTCGAAGGGGCGGCGCGTGTCACCAAACGAGTGTTCGACATCGTGCTCTCCACCGTGGCCGTGACCCTGCTGTCCCCGGTGCTGCTCCTGTGTGCGCTCTTGGTCAAGGCCACGTCCCCGGGGCCGGCGCTCTTTCGCCAGCAACGGGTCGGCGTAGGCGGAACGCCGTTCCGGATCGTCAAATTTCGGACGATGCACGCCGACGCCGAGAAGCGACTGAGTGAAGTGCTGAACGCGGCCGGTGGCGTGCGCCCTCTCTACAAGTTGCGCGACGACCCGAGGATCACCCCTCTGGGGAAGGTCTTTCGCAAATACTCACTGGACGAGCTGCCGCAGTTGCTCAATGTCATCCGTGGACAGATGAGCATCGTCGGTCCCCGGCCGCAGATCCAGGAGGAGGTGGCCCAATATGCAGAGGACCACCACCGCCGCTTGCTGGTGAAACCCGGGATAACGGGTCTGTGGCAAGTCAGCGGCCGTTCAGAGTTGTCCTGGGAGGACAGCGTGCGCCTCGACCTGTATTACGTCGAGAACTGGTCGTTGACTGCGGACCTCGTCATCATCCTCAAGACGGTCCGAACCGTGGTCACGCCATCGGGCGCGTATTGAGGCGCCCGTCATCGCCCTGTCATATGCCGCCGTCCAGGGACGTCCGGCGCTGATGGGTATTGCGGAAACGGCGTTCCACGACGTGGTAAAAGCCGAAGCAGACAACCAAGGCGAGGGGCACGACCAGGAGCAACTCCCCGGCCAGCAGGGCCCAGGGGCCGATATTCAGCTTGAGCAACAGCAGATTTCCCAGGGCAAGAAGTGGGCTGTGCATCAGGTAGACACTGTAGGAAGTCAAGCCCAGTAGCAATATCGGTCGGAAGGTAAGGATCTTCACGATTCTCGATGACTGTCCTTCCACGGTCACCAGTGACAGCCACACCAGAACGACAGCCGTGGCCAGCCCGACCGAGAGTTCGGAGAGCCATAGGCTCGCGTGACCCATGAGGCGCAGCGCCACCAGGATGGCGACCGCTGCGACGCACGCCGCAGTGGCGATGAACCCCATCGCCCGCGTCGACCGGTTCCCGGGATCGACGGTGCGTTCCGCGGCATACATTCCCGCCGCGAATAGGCCCAGGAACCATGGATGGGCGGCGTAGCCGGTCGGGCTGGACGCCAGGAGCAGGCCGGCCGCCGTGGCGATGGCCACCAGCACGGGTCCGGGGACCCGTCGGCGCAAGGGGAGGAGCGCGAAGGCCATGGCGATGTAGATCTGGCACTCGACCGCCACGCTCCACAAGGGACCGTTGATCCGGCTGATCCAATCAAGTGAAAGATCATGGGTCAACGTGACGTGGGCCACGACACTCGCGAACGTCACCGGGAGCTTGTTGTCCCATTGCGTCCCGCCCGGGGCGCGCAGGAGCGGCACAGAGAATATCAGCAGCAGGCTCACTGCCAGGCAAGCAAAATAGGGCGGGACGATGCGCCGTGCGCGGCGCCGGAAATAGTCCCGGGTGCCGCGGGGGTAGGCGAGCACCTGCCGGGATGCCAGCGGCAACATGAGCACGTAGCCTGACAGCACGATGAACACGGACACACCCAGGTATCCGTAACCGAAGACCCACGCAGCGGCCGGCTTATCCGCCATGGTGTGCGCCGTCGTGCCGGAAAACAGGTAAGCGTGGAAGCACACGACCGCCAGGGCAGACAGTCCCCGGAGTCCGTCCAGGTAGGGCAGATCCCATCGAGCCGGATTGACCCGGCCCGGGCCGACGGCGGCAGCGCGGCGGCCCAACGGGAAGACTCTCTTCGATAGGCTGAGCCGGCGTGACCCACCGGCCCTGGGTGCCTGGGCCCCGCTGCCCATTGCGTTAGCCGCCATCCGAACCTTCTCACTGGACGGAGACTGATGAGGGTTCTGCAGGTTAACGTGCGCTTGAGCGAAGGGGGTGCGGCAGGGGTCGCCCGGACCCTCGCTGAAGAGCTGCCGAAGCTGGGCATCCAGGCCGGCTACGCCTACGGGTTCGGCCGCCGGGCCGGCCCCTCACCGATGGCCTCGGCATATGGGGCGACGCGGCTCACCGGTCGGGTGTCCGCGGTGCGTAATTTCGGCACGGAGCGCGTGCTCGGTCGGGAGTTGTCTCTCGGGTCCAGGAGCACGCCCGACCATCTGCGCGCTGTCCTGCACAGCGTTGATGTCGTGCATCTGCACGCCGTGCACAGCTTCATGATCCCGTTCGAGCAATTGGAAAGGGAACTGATCCGCGCGGGCAAGCCGGTCGTGTGGACCGCCCACGACGAGTGGCTGCTCACGGGACGGTGCGCGCAGCCTGGCACCTGTAACGGCTGGCTGACGGGTTGCTCGCCCTGTCAGGACCGGTCGGCCTACCCTTCCGCGTGGCTTGACACCGCTGCGCGCGGATATACCCGGAAGCGGCTCATGATGAGTCGCCTCGAGGCTGCGCTGCCGGTCGCGATCGTCGCCTGTGCCCAGTGGTTGGGCGACCGGCTGCGGGTGGCGGGATTCCGCAACGTGATCACCGTCCACAACAGCGTGGACGCGTCGTTCTGGTCTGCCGTCCGTCCCCGGCACCGGCATGACGGGCCGCAACGAGTCGTCTTCATGTGCCGGGACCTGCGCGACCGGCACAAGGTCGACGTTGAGCTACTGTGCCGGATCGCCTCGCTGCCGGACCTGCATCTCACCGTCATCGGCGACCATGCGCCGCCAGCCCTGGCGGCCGTCGCGACCGTTGTCCCGGCAATCTCGGACCGCTCCGCGCTCGCGGCGGTTCTGCAGGACAACGACACCTTGGTGTTCACGTCGCTCGTCGACTATTTTCCGTTGACGATTGCCGAGGCCCTCGTTGCCGGCTGCCGCGTCGTCGCGCTTCGATCGCCGGCGTCGACCGAGATGGCGCAGTTGGGGCCGGTCACGACCGTTGCCACCAACGAAGAGTTGTTGCAGGTCTTGTGCGCGGGGCCGTCCCCCGCACCGAGTGCCGCTGGGATTTTCGCGCCGGACAGGATGGCGGGTGAGTATGCAGACCTCTACGCGTCTATCCTCCCGGCGAAGTGAGACGGTCGTGGGCGAGCCGCTCTTCCGGTCAGCCGGTGGTGCGCGCCTGTTCATGATCGTTTCGGTTCTGTTTCTGCATTTTCAGATCACGACCGTTGCGGGCTATGCGGTCACGGCGGCGCCCATCTGCCTGGCCATCCTGTTGGTGAAGGCGACGGCCCGCTCCTCGACCCCGGGGTTGGTGGCGGCATTTCTCCTGACGGTCCCCGGGCCCCTGGTCAACTGGATACTCAATCCGCTGACCGTGTCGTTCGGCGAGTTCCTGAAGACGTACCTGTTCTTCGTCATGACGGTGATCGTCGTGGCCCTCGTCCTCATGTCAGACCTGCGCGTCGTTCTGAGCCGCAGCCAGCTGGCTCCCATCACGTTCGCGATACTGGCGTTTCTCTGTGCGCTGTCCGTCGTACAGTATCTGGCGGCAAAATCCGGGTCCGCGGCGTTCTTCAACTTGTTCGGCAGCCATCAATACCTCTACCGATACAAGGCGCACCTGGAATACAACTTCGTCCGCAGCACGGGTCTGTATTTGGAGCCGGCCATCAATGCGCTGGTGATCCTGACGCTCACCGGCATGCTGCTGCTGTGGCGATACAAGCTGATCCCGGTGATGGTGATCGCGACGGCCGGACTGGTCGTGACGAGGTCGGCCAGTGGCCTGATCACGTTGATGCTCCTCATCGGGCTGCAATCGCTGGCGGGGCGCCGCCTCGGAATCCGGCTGGTCGCCGGCTCCATGGTCGTGCTCGTCGCCTTCCTTGCGGGTCCGTATCTCGTCGCGCGCGTGGCGTCGGGAGACGAGGCAGGATCCAGCACCAACTACCGTTTGCTGGCGCCGGTGACGACGGTGGTGGACACGCTGGTCAAATACCCGCAAGGCGCCCCGTTGGGCAGCGTCACGGCTGCGGTCGAGAGCGGCGGTCTGCGGGTCGGGACCGTCGTGGGATCCACGTTGGACAACGGCTATTATCTGATCGCCTATTATTTCGGCCTGTTGGGGTTGGCCGCCATCATCGCGTATCTGCTCTGGGTCGCGGCCCAGATGAGGTATCTGTTGAGAACCAAGCATCCCTGGTGGCCCGTCCCGCTCATTCTCGCGGCCGCCCCGGTGTTCACGGGAAGCGTGTTGACTCCCGAATACTGGCTGCTGATTTCCCTGCTCATCCTTACCATGAGGTCGATTCGCAGTCAGGAGGACAAGCACCGTGACGACGTGTCTATTGACCATAGTGACCGTGACACTCAACAACCGTGACGGGCTGCTGGCGACGGCACGCTCGCTGCCCCGCCTTCTGGAAAACGACAGCATCCAATGGGTCGTCAAAGACGGTGGCTCCCGCGACGGCAGTCAGGAAGCCCTCACGGGGATTGGCGCTCGTTTCGACTGGGTCGGCCATCCGGATGGCGGAATCTACGACGCCATGAACCAAGGCCTCGCGGTGGCGAAGGGCGACTACGTCTGGTTCCTCAACGGCGGCGACGAGTGCACGATCGAGACGATCAGCGCGCCGCTGCTGCAGCTGATGACGACGTCCGCTCCGGGCATGATTTTCTGCGATTACGCCCTGCGCTCCGGCGACAGCCTGCGGGCGAGGCGGGCGCGATCGGCGTGGTATCTCGTTCATGCGCTTCCTACGTCGCACCAGGCCATCCTCTACCGGCGCAACCCGGGCGTGGACGTGTCCTATGACACGAGCTTCACCATCTGCGGGGACTATGACCTGACCGCCCGGCTGTGGCGCGCCGACCGTCGCGTCGGTGTCCTGCACGAGGCCATTGCCATCTTCGATACGTCCGGTGTCTCCAGTTCTGCCGACGCCATCATGGATGCGGAAATTGCCCGGGTGCAGCGCACCGTCATCCGCATGCCCAGGGCCGCGAGGGGCGTCAGCACTGCGATCCACCGGGCGTCGCGGCGGCGGCGGCTGCGATGGCGTCGCGCTGTGGGAGGGACCGAATCGTGAGCACCACCCCCGAGCACAAGGGCTATTGGCGGCAGGATCTGGCCGTCTATGGCCGACACGGATGGTTGCACGAACCCGGCCTGTGGGCGCTCGGCATCCACAGGTTCGGCTGGTGGTTGAAGGGATATCCCCCGCCGATCCGGCAGGTGCTGCACGCGGCCTACTTTGTCGCCTACTCGGTGGTGCGGCTCGTCACCGGCGTCGACCTTCCGCGCACCGCCGTTATCGGTCCCGGGTTTCGCATCTTCCACTTCGGCGGCATCACGATCAATCCAGGGTCGACCATCGGCGCCCGGTGTCGGGTGCGGCAGGGGGTGACGATCGGCGTCCGGGACACCGGCGGCGGCGTCCCCACGATCGGCGACGACGTGTTCATCGGTTCGTACGCCCAGATTCTCGGGGACATCAGGGTAGGGGATGCAGCGAAGATCGGCGCCATGGCGTGCGTGTTGACCGACGTGCCAGCCGGCGCGACGGCGGTCGGCGTTCCTGCCCGGATCATCGAGCCGCCCGAGGGATGAAGCCGCCTGTCGCCGGGCACCGCCGCTCTACACGCTGAGCCGGCCCGCCATCTGCGCACGCCAGGCGGAGATGGCTGCGTGCGGCAGCCGCAGCGCCATCTGCTCCGTGCGTTGAAGTGCGCGGGTCAGGCCATCGCGATCCCCCCGCCCGACCACCGGCAGGTTGACGTCCCGGGCCATTTCCGTTGCCCGGTTGTCGACGGCGAGGATGACGGTGCGGCAGCCGAGTTGCAGACTCCGAATGCCGGCATGAAGACGCGTGCCGACGTAGTCGGTCGACGGAACGCGGAGTGCAGCATCCAACGATGCGGTGCCTTCGTCCAGCACTTCCATGGACAAGCCCAAGCGCGCCGCGTAGGCGGCGTCCCCGCTCCCCTGCGGCCAGAGAACGACCTCGTCGTAGCTGTCCGTCAATAGGTTGTAGAGCGCGCGGTCATCGTCGGGGGACTTGTTGTAGTCGGTGAGGGTGAGGACGACACGCGAGCCCGGCTCGGCTGACACTTCCGGTCGTTCCGGCAGGTTCCACGTGGTCACGCAACAGGTGTTCAGTGTCGGCAGACCCAGCCGCGACAGTCGATCCGCGGTGTATTGATCCCGAGCGGCGTGCGAGAGCTGACGCGACAGGACGTTGCGGTAGACATGCCTCGTGTAGATGTTGGGCTCCGACTGATACTGCCACCAGCCGACGCCCAAGAGGACGGCCTTGTTGCGAAAATAGTGCCCGGCGCGTGGGCTCAACTTCCACTGCCGATACATGGGCATGTTGGAGGAGAGCAGGTTGGTGCCCCCAACGAAAGCGATACCGGCGTCGTCGACCGCCTGTCGTTGTGCGGCGGACAGAGGCAGCTGCGTCGGCAGTCGCGGCGGCTCCGAGCCGACCAGGCTGACAAGCTCGGCGCGGACGGCCTGGGAGATGATGTCGTCGCCGGCGTTGCGGGAGTGCAGGCTGGGATCCAGCCAGACGACGGATTCTCTACGTGGCATGCCGTTTCCTTCGTGAAGCATAGATGTGCCAGGCGGCCCAAGAAATCACCAGCCACCAGGCGGCGGCGATGGCGACGACGGTGGCCCCCCCCAGCTCGACATAGTGGCGTAGTGCGATGAGAGGCGCCGCGGTCACCAGGGCCAAGGTCGCCGCCACGGGGACGAAGACCCGCCAGAGCATCGAGCGCAGCTCACGCTCGGGCATCATTGCCCACTCAACGAGCGCAATAAGGGGGCCGACCACTGTCGCGTTGATGGCGACTGAGCCACGGAGCCCGCCCCACGCCACTCCGATCGCGACGCCGGCCAGCATCGTGATCTGCAGCACGGAGTCGATGCGCAGTCGCCCCGCGTTTCCGGTGGCCAGGTAGAACCACCGCGCGGGTAGGGCGATCACCAGCCAGATCGTCAGCAGAGCGAAGAATCCGAGCAGGCGACCGGCTTCTGCCCACGCGGGCCCGAACAAGGCGTCGGACACTGTCGTCTGCAGACAGCCCAGGATCGTTGCCCCCGGCACGACCCCTATGAGCATAATGAGCCCGATGGCCTCGAGCCGCTGTCGGATCAACCCCGCCGGCAGGCGGGCGAGATCCCGCAGGACGAGACCGTTGACCGCCATCTGAATCTGCAGCACGGGCCCCACCAAGAGACTGTATGCACGCGAGTAGAACCCGAGAGACGTCGCCCCGAGCATTGCGCTCACGATCAGGTTGTCCGCAGTGCGACTGAAGAAACCGGAAACCTGGCTCGGATAGGTTCCCGCCAGATGCGGGAGCAGCGCGCAGGCCGACTCTTTCATGGCCCTGGGTGTCAGCCCAGGTGTTGGCTGGTGCGCCCGATGGAAGAAAACGAGTCTGCCAACGGCTATCAGTGCCGGGGCCAGTGCTGCGCACGTGAGCGAATGTGTCCAGACCACGGCCGGAACGACGACGGCGTAGGCGCCCAGCGTGACGGTGATGTCGATGATGGCCGCGCCGCGCACCCTTCCGGCGAGCAGCATCATCGCGCGGGGCATCATGCTCATCAGCGACAGCGGGACGGACAACGTCAGGATCACCCAAGCGGCGGGGACGGCAGGGGAAGCCACTATCGCGTATCCGAGCAGCGTTGCCAGCGCGCCCAGGAAGCCCGCAATCCCTAGGATCAACTCCCAATTCCGGACGTGCTGGTCAGCGTGCGGCGCTCTCGTCAGCACCGCTTGATAGGCGCACGCATCGACGAGGACGGCCATGCACGCCGACACGGTCAATGCGACGAAGAAGGACCCGAACTCGTGCGGTCCGAGAAACCGCGCGAAGATTGTCGATCCCGCCAGCGATGTCCCGGCAACGATCCCCTGCGCGACGAGTGCCCAGCGCCAACTGGCGGCCGCCGTCGAGGCGACCGCGGTGCCAGCCTGGGCGTCTCCGTCGATCACGCGTCAACCCACCTCGTTGCGGCTTGCGGCCTGCTCCGACGCACCGGGGACGGCTGCCGTCATTGCCGGGCAGGAGCGTCTGAGGCCTCGCCCCCCGGCGGGAATCGGGCACCGATGACCCGGCCTTCCGGTGAGCCGAAGATTGCGTCGCCGGGGACGGCGCCGCGGACGACCGTGTTGGGCGTGATGAGGGCGTTGCGCCCGACGGTGGAGCCGGCCAGCACGACACACCTGGCCGTCACCCATGCTCCGGACTCGATCGTGATCGACCGGGTGGTCAGTCGCATGTCATCCCGGTAAGCATGCGAGCCCGTGGTGAGAAAGGTGCCCTGCGAGAGCACGACATCGGAGCCGATGGTCACCTGGTCCTGATTGTGGATCCAGACGCCTTCGCCGATCCAGCTGCGATCACCGACCGCGAGCTTCCAGGGAAAACGCACCCTCAGTCGTGGTCGCAGGATGACACCGTGGCCGATGGAAGCCCCGAATCCGCGCAGCACGGCGGCGCGGATGCGTGAACTGATCTGCCACGGATTAGAGACCAGGAGCAGCTCAGCCACCGACCACGCATACACGACCAGGGATGACCGGTCCCATGTCTCCTGGCGGCCGGCGGCCAGTGACAAGTCGATGGGGTCTCGCGTCGCGTCGGCTCGCGTCGCGTCGGCTCGCGTCGCGTCGGCTCGCGTCGCGTCGCCGCGCGTCGCCGCGTCGTCCGTGGGCGGCCCTTCGCTAGCTGCCATGTGCATCAGGCTGTGACGCCAGCTGTGCGACGTCGGCGTCGACCATGATGCGGGCCAGCTCGGGCGTCAGCACTTGCGGCTTCCAGCCGAGGACGTGACCGGCCTTCGCCGGGTCGCCGATGAGCGCATCGACCTCAGTCGGGCGAAGGTAGCGCTCGTCGAAGCGCACGTATTTCTCCCAGTCGAGACCCGCGTGCTCAAAAGAGAAGGTCAAGAAGTCGCGGACGCTGTACGCCGTTCCCGTCGCCACGACGTAGTCACCCGGCTCGTTGTGCTGCAACATCCGCCACATTGCTTCCACATACTCGGGCGCGAACCCCCAGTCACGAACGGCGTCGAGGTTGCCCATGTAGAGCTCGCTGTCGATGCCGGCCTTGATGCGCGCCACCGAGCGCGTGATCTTGCGCGTGACGAACGTCTCGCCGCGACGGGGGCTCTCGTGGTTGAACAGGATGCCGTTGACCGCGAACATCCCGTAAGCCTCGCGGTAGTTGCGCGTCATCCAGTAGCCGTAGACCTTGGCCGCCCCATAGGGGCTGCGTGGGTAGAACGGCGTGTTTTCATCCTGCGGCGGCGGCGTTGCGCCGAACATCTCCGAGCTCGATGCCTGGTAGAAGCGGCAGTGCAGGCCGATCATCCGGATCGCCTCGAGCAGACGCGTGGTGCCGATCCCCGTGGTGTCGGCCGTGTAGTCGGGCTCGTCGAAGCTGACCCGCACGTGGGACTGCGCGGCGAGGTGATAGACCTCGTCCGGCTGGATCGCCTGCAGAAGGGTCGCGAGGCGAGACCCGTCGGACAGGTCGCCGTAGTGCAGGAACAACTTCGCGGCCAGATCGTGGGGGTCGCGATAGAGGTGGTCGATGCGGCTCGTGTTGAAGGTGCTCGCCCGGCGCATCAACCCGTGGACCTCGTAGTCTTTGCCGAGCAGCAACTCAGCAAGATATGAGCCGTCCTGCCCCGTGATGCCTGTGATCAATGCCTTTTTCGTCAACACCGGCCCCATTCGTCGCTTCTCTTCGCATGGTATCCGAGGCCGGATTACGATGTCATGACACGACCGAAATGAGGCGCGCATGCCGGGACTGATGGACGCATCACTGCGGGTGTATGTCGCCGGGCACAACGGTCTGGCCGGCTCAGCCATCTGGCGCGCACTGTCCAACAGTGGCTACACGAATCTCCTGGGAGCGGCCTCACGAGAGGTCGATCTCCGGGAGCGGGACGAAACATTCCGATATGTGGGCGAGGCCAAGCCCGACGTCGTCGTGCTCGCGGCCGCTCGGGTGGGCGGGATCGTAGCCAACAGCACCTATCCGGCGGACTTCCTGAGCGACAACCTGCGCATCCAGACGAATGTCATGGACGCGGCGCGGGAGGCGGGCGTCGATCGCCTGTTGTTCCTCGGGTCCAGTTGCATCTACCCCAAGTTCGCCGAGCAGCCGATCAAGGAGTCGAGTCTGTTGACGGGGGCGCTGGAGCCGACCAACGACGCGTACGCCATCGCGAAGATCGCCGGCATCATGCAGGTGCAGGCGACCCGTCGCCAGGACGATGTGCACTGGATTTCCGCGATGCCGACCAACCTCTACGGTCCCGGCGACAACTTCCACCCCGAAAACTCGCACGTGCTGCCGGCATTGATCCGGCGCTTTCACGCCGCCAAGCACTCGGGCGCGGCTGACGTGGTCCTCTGGGGCTCGGGCACCCCCCGGCGTGAGTTCCTCCACGTCGACGACCTCGCGGACGCGGTCGTGTTCCTCCTCGAGACCTACGACTCGGGTGAGACGATCAATGTGGGCGTCGGCGAAGACGTGACTATCCGTCAACTGGCCGAGATGGTCGCCGACATTGTGGGATTCCACGGCGAGATCGTGCAGGACACCACCAAGCCGGATGGCACCCCCCGCAAGCTGCTGGATGTCAGCCGCCTGACCGCCGTGGGGTGGAAGCCACGGATCGAGCTGCGCGACGGGCTTGCGGCGACGTATGACTGGTTTCTCGCCAATGAGGCACGCATCCGCCAGTGAGTGACATCTCCGGGCTGCACATTGTCGTCGTCGGGCTCAACTACGCTCCCGAGCCGACCGGCAGCGCCCCCTACACCGCGGGCCTCGCCGAGATGCTCGCTGCGGCGGGCGCGAAGGTGGAAGCGATCGTCGGTGTGCCGCACTATCCCGCGTGGGCGATCGACCCCGACTATCGATGGACCCTGCGTAAGCGGGTCGATCGCAACGGTGTCGACGTGCGGCACGTGCGGCACTTCGTCCCGCATCGGCAGTCGGCGGTCGCGCGGATGGTATGGGACGGGACGTTCGTTGCCAATGCCGGCCTCGTGCGACCCCGGCGCCGGCCCGATGTCGTCATCGCCTCGACGCCGAGCCTGGGCGGGGCCGTCGTCGGCGCCCGCCTCGCGCGAAAGACCGGAGCGGGGTTCGGGGTGATCGTGCAGGACCTCGTCGGAGCGGCCGCCCGCCAGTCGGGCATCAAAGGCGGCGACCGAGTTGCGGACATTGTCGCCCGGGTCGAAGGCCGCATGCTGCGCCAGGCGGACTCGGTCTCCATTGTGAGCCCCGCCTTCCGCTCCCACCTCGCCGGATACGGCGTCGACGACGCGCGGGTGAACGTGTTCCGCAACTGGACGCACATCGCTCGAGCGACAAGCGACCGGGCGGCCGCCCGCCGGCTGTTCGGATGGGGCGACGACGAATTCATCGTGCTGCACACCGGCAACATGGGGCTCAAGCAGGACCTCGGCAACGTGATCGCCGCCGCGCGCCTTCTTCGCGACGAATCGATCCGCATCGTTCTCTGCGGTGACGGCAACCAACGCGCACCACTTGCCGCACAGGCAAGGGACGCCGGCAACGTCGAATTCCTCGCCCCCGTTGACGCCGCTGCGTATCCCGACCTGCTCCGAGCAGCCGACCTGTTACTGGTCAACGAACGTGCCAGCGTCAGCGACATGGCCCTTCCGAGCAAACTGACTTCCTACTTCTCCGCGGGGCGACCCGTGCTGGCGGCCATCAGTCCGGGTGGTGCGTGCGACCTCGAAATCTCGGGTACGGGCGGCGCCGGGGTCACCGTCGCGAGTGGGGATCCAGCCGGGCTCGCGGGCGCCATGGAGCGACTCCGGCACTCGGGAGCGGACCTCGACCGGATGGGCGCTCTCGGGTCGGCCTACTTCGAACGAGAGCTCGGCGAAGACAGTGCCGCCGAACGCGCGCGGGCACTCGTCGCGCACCTGGCGTCGATCGCCCGCAGTCGTCCGTCCCGATAGCCGTCCCTCCCGTCCGTCCCGTTGGTCGTCCAGATGACGGCGACACAGAAAGCTGCGGCCCAGACGGCGGCGGCCCGTCGGCGGGTTGCCGACGGGCCGCAGATTCACCTGTGTGGGAAGTCGAGCGTCATACGTGCGCTGGTGGTGCTACTGCTCTGCGGTGCGCTCGCGACGACGCTTGATGGCGGCGAGCAGGAGCATCCCGCCGCCGAGGCCGATCGCACCGGTCGCTCCCCACGCGGCGGTCGCGACGTTGTAGCTCGGGTCCGCCGATCCGGATACGAGTCTCGTGCCCGGGGCTGCGGCCACCGCGGGTGCGGCAGGCGCTCCGACGACCGCGGTGGTCACGGCCGCGGAGTGACGGGTGACCCGCATGTGCTTGGGTGCACCGCCGAGGACGACGACCGTGCTGCTGGCGGACTTGCCCGTGGTGCTGCCCGTTGCCGTGATCGTGATGGTGCCCGCTTCACCCATCCGGACGAAGACGGTGAACTTGCCGCTCGCCTCGGCCGTGACGACGGTGTAGTACCAGGTGCGGCCGTTGCGCGTCGTGGTGATCGTGACACGTTCGTTGGGCCCGAAGCCGGTGCAGCTGAACCGCACCTGCCCCCGGAAACCGACGGTGCCGGTGCTGGTGTAGCAGGAGGCCGGGACCGGGGGATAGCCGGTGGTGGCCGTCGGGTGCGGCTCCGTCCTGGTCGGCCTGGGTGATTCCGACTTGGTCGGCTCGGTCCTGGTCGGCTTTGGTCTGGGTGATTCGGTCTTCTTCGGCTCTGTCCGCGTCGGGGTCGGCGCGGTCACTGTGGGTGTTGGTTTGGGCGACTCGGTCTTGTGCCCCGGGTCGGCGAAGGCGGCGGTCGCGGTGCCGAAGAGCGCTGTGGCGGCGACGGCCAACGTGAGGGCGAACCCGCGCGTCGCGCCGGCCCGACCGGTGATCTTGACGGACATGGTGCCCCCAAATGGATGACGAGACGTGGGCCGGACGGACGTGAATCACGTTCGGCTCTGTGACCGTAGCGCAACCCTGGGTAGTGGCAGCAACCCCTAAACACGATTGATTCCTGCCCTGGATGCCCGAATGTCCATTTTGGGCCTGTTTTTCCGCGACGTCCACGAGAAGTTAACCCGGATGACACATCCACGTCGGATGGCGCAACATCGGGCCACCGAACGCCGGCAAGAACCCGGCCATTCGGAGCCCTGCCCGGCAGGGCGGGTAGGCGGATGTGACAGCCGGCGGCCGTCCGAGACGGTCTCCGACTCGGGCGACGCCGGGCGCCGACCGACGAGACCGGGGCTCGAAGGCCGCCGGGGATTCGTCACGCAAAGTAATTACATTCGGATCGGCCCGACTCAATACGGCCAGGTCACGCCGCTATCCGAGGAGACCGCGCTCGTCGCAGGAGTCGCCATCCACACCGTGATGCCATCGGGCACGTCCAGGGTGGCCGCTCCGCTGGCGCCGATGTGCGCACAGCCTGACGGTGCCGCGTCGCCGACGACCTGGACCGCGAGGCCGGTGCAGCCAGACACCCCGCGCACGGCGGCGAGCCACTGGTCGCCATCGTCCGCGATCGCCACGGTGCCGGGCGCGGATGTGGTCACGGACCACGTCCGGCCGGCGTTGGCCGTCGCGTGGACGGTGGTGTCGTCGCACAGCACCGCGGCCCGCGTCGGCGACTGGGCGCTCAGCTGCAGGACCCGCCCGGGGCACGGCCGCGACGAGGCGGCGCCGATACGGATGGCGGTGAAGTCGGCGGCGTCGACGTACCAGATGTCTGTGGGCACTGGGCCTTTCGTCCAGGTGGCACCGCCGTCGTCGCTGCTCGCGTAGCCGGCGGTGCAGTCGCCGTCGCTGCCGACGACCGACACCGCGTCGGCGCCGGCCGCCCGGACCTGGACGACCCGCTGGAACGGCAGCTCCACACCTGTCCAGGTGGCGCCGCCGTCCCCGGTCATCGACGCCGACGACGGGTGACGGAAGCCGTTGCACGCGCCCGACGGGCTGCCGGACGACGCGGCGGGGTCGTTGGTGACGCGCCAGGCGACCGTCGCGGACGGCGCGTCGAGCAGGACAGTGCCGAAGGTGGGCGCGGCGGTCGCGGTGGAGCCGTCGCCAGGGGACAGCACATCGTCGGTCGGCTCGTCGCCGACGCTCGATGTCGGCACGGCAAGGGCCGTGTGCGAATCGGCCGAAGGGCGGGTGACCGCGAGATAGACAAGGGTCGACGTGCCCAGGCCGATGAGGATGACGCCGGCCGTGGCCAGGCGGGCGCTTGCGGACAGGGGACCCATGGTCGTGCCGACGCTAACGCGCCGTCGGCGCGAGCAGGCGGAGCAACGCGCTCACGGCGGGCGTGACCTGTGCCGCGGCGAGGTCGTGACGGGCGCCGTCCCTGCCGTACGGGTCGATGACGTCGTCGTCCGCGGCGGGGACCGGCGGAACCAGGCCGCGCCGGCCGGCGGCCGTTCCCGTGACGCCCCGGACGCGGTCCGCAGCGGTGTCCCCCGGCACGTCACCCGGCTCGACGTCGGCCAGGAGGCGGGCGATCTCGCGGAGGGTGAACGTGTAGCGGGCGGCCGCGGGGTGGTCCTCGACGATCGCCGCACGGTGCGCGCGCGTGAGTGCGAGGACGAGCGTGGCCCCGCGGGTCATGGGGGTCTCGAGCTGGCGCGCCAGGAAGCCGGTGGCGTCGCCGCCCCGCATCGTCAAGCGGGCTTCGGATTCGGCGACCATCGGCCGACCGACCATGGCGCTCGTGCCGGCGCTGCGGACGAGGACGTCAGCGGCGGCCGGACCCCAGAGCTGGTCGAGGCCGGAGCGCAGCAGGCGCTCCGTGAGCGGCGACCGGCAGATGTTGCCCGTGCAGACGGCGAGGATCTCGGCGGTGGCGCTCATGCACGACAGTCTGGCCGAGTCAGTGCTTGCGGTGCTTGCCACCCTTGCGGGCAGGAGGCTGACGGCGCGAGGAGCGGTGGCCGGCGCTGACGGGAGCGGCCGCGGCGACGAAGCCGTACGCCACGCGCGGCGCGGTCATCGTCTTCGCCCGCATGACGAGCAGTCGGGTCGCGCCCGCCAGTGCCAGCGCCGCGATCGACAGGGCGGAGACGCCCGCCGGGCTGTAGGGGCCGGCGGGAAGTTTCTCGCCGCTGGCAGCCACGAGGCCGCCGCGGCCGCCGCCGGAGACGGACACGACCGACGTGGCCATGTGACCCGACAGCTGGCCCGTCGCGGAGAGGGTGAGGTCACCACCGGCGGTCACGACGACCGGGGTCGAGAGGGCACCGGTGGCGTCGGACCTGGCGGAGCCGTACGGCACTGTGGCGCCGCCGGAGGACAGCGCGATCATGACGGACTCGGTGGGCTCGAAGCCGGTGGCCGTGAAGGTCACGCTGGCGCCGGGACGCACGGCGGCGCTGCTGACGGTGCCGCGGCTGTCGCCGAGCGAGTAGGTGATGCCCGCCGAATCAGCGAACGCCAAGCCGGAGCCGGCGAGGAAGGCGACCCCGAAAACGGTGCCGGCGACACCGATACGGCGGGCGGGACACGCGGCGTGCTGGCGGGCGGACATGAGCTCACCTCACTGTTCGGCTGGACCCTCACTCCTTCGGCCCCTTGGCCGGGACCCTGAAGGCCTAGTTGGTCGGTGACACGAGGGTCTCTAGTTCGTCGGTGACACGAGGGTCTGACGCCGGCGGGTCGCGCCGAGCTTGAGGAACGCGACTCCGAGGCCGATGGCGCCGACACCCAGCCAGGAAGTGACGGCCAAGTTGACCGGGGAGCCCGTGAAGGACAGGCCACCCTTGCCGGCGCCCGTCGACGAGTCGCCGTTTGACACGCCGCCCTTGCCGCCGTCGACGACCTTCACCGTGGCGGAGACGACGTGGCCCGACTTCTGCCCCGTTGCGGCGAGCCGGAAGGTGCCCGCGGTAGGCATGCGCACCGAGACCCGGAACGCGCCGAACCTGTCAGCCTTGATTGTCAGGGTGATCGTGGGCATCGAGGACGAGGTCGGTGTGACCGTCACGACGATCTCTTCGCCCGGGATGAAGCCGCTCCCGCTGAACGTGACCTCGCCGTGGGCGCCGACGACGCCGGTGTTGACGGTGCCGGCGCTGCTCGGCGCGGGGTAGGGCGCGGCGGCAGCGGCGTGTGCTGCCGCGGCGGGGAAGGCCAGGAAGGCGACGACGGCAGCCATCGCTGCCGTCAGCATTTTCGCCCGGCCAAGAACGTTCGCCACTGCAGACACTGCGCACCTCAAAACCCGGAGATTTACCTGACAACCCGGATATCGGTGGACATAGAACACCCTGAATACGCCAACCGGGCTACCGGTCGACGGCGGATGCACTGCATCCCGACGCCTGGACGGGCGCGGCCCGGACGCCCGGTGACACCGTGACGAGCGGCACGGAAGCACGCAGATCGTCGGCTGTAACGAGTACGTCGAAGGCGACGGTCCGCTGCGCCCCGGGGGCCAGGTCGACCGTGACCTGGCTGGCGAACCGGCCCTGATCGACGCCCGTGCCGATGCCCGCCGGCTGCCCGTCGATGCGAGCCTGCGTCACGCTCCCGTCCACGGGGGACAGCACGGTGACGTTGGTGCGGGCCGTACCGACCGGGACGCCGTAGATGCCCGCACCGGTGACGTAGTCCGGCAACGGCGTCGAGGGAACGGTGGACCGCAGGGTGAGCGTCACCGTCACGATCGGCGTGTCCGTCGTGCAGTCGCTTGTCACCGCGTCGACCGTTTGGCGCACGTAGTAGTCCATCTTGGAGCCGGTCCCGTCATTGAGGAACAGGTTGACGATCGGGGCGGCCCCGCCGGTGACCGCACCCGCAGCAGTCGTCGCGGCGATCTGCTGCTGCTCCGCGCTGTCGGCGCTCCACAGCAGGAGGCGGCGCTCGGACGCAGCACGTCGTACGCCGTCGATCGTCGTTGTCCCTGACGCGCCACCTCGCGAGATGGCCGCGAACACCCCACGCGCGGCTGCGGCGAAGACGAGGTCCTGTTTCTTCGGGTCGGGCACGGACAGGTAGACCTGGTTGAGCAGGAGCTGCACGGCGTTGGCCGACGTGAGACTGACCCTCCTGTCGAGCACGACCGGTGGGGCGCCGCGCAGGAGGTAGGACAGGGCGACCGGGTCGGTGGCGAGGACGCCGTCGACGGTCTCGCCGTATGCCTGGCGGAACATCTCGCGGGCGAGCTGCGCGGCCGCGGGGAAGTCGGGCGTCAGATTGACATCCTGGAAGTAGGTGCCCATGCGGTCGGAGAAGAGCGCGAGCTGGTCGGGGCTGAGCGGCACCTTCGGCGACCTGCTGTTGATGTCGCCGGCGGAGCCCTGCCGTTGCATGGACAGCATGCCGTTGTCAGCGCGGACGGTCGCCCACGCGCCCCAGATGCCACCGGTGCCGCGGACTTCCGCGAGGTTCTGGAAGACGAGCAGGTAGGTGCGGGGACCGTTGGCGCCCAGCATCGGCGGCAGGAGCGTCACGGCCCGGACCGCGCTCGCCGTCGCCCGCTGGGCGGCGGCGAGCTTGGTGCTCAGGGTCTGCACCGCCTCGCGGACCTGCCGAAGGAGGCCGGGCCGGTCGAGGGCGGCGACGCGGGCCGCGATGGCGCGCACCTGTCGGTCACCGGCGACGACGGCGGGCGCCGCCCGGCCGATCGGGGCAAGGTCGATGCGCCCGCCGGTCGGGGCGAGCTGCTTCGGGTCGAGGGCCTGCGCCGCGTCGATGAGACCGGGCAGGGCCGTGCGGGAGAGCTCGTCCGTGGCGGCGGCCAGGTCGCGGACGGTGCGGATATCGTCACCTAGAGCCGGCAGGCCGCCCGCGGCCCACCAGACGGGGTCCGAGGTCTCGCGGCGGGCGGCACCTGTATGCCGCTGCAGGTCGGTGAGCGTGGATCGGGCGCCGGCGACGTCGCGGTCCTCGAGCTGGCGCTCCAGGGTGCCGACGAGGGCCGCCGCCGCGCGGAGGTTGGTGCGGGCCTGCGCCGCCCGCCATGCGACCCAGCTGCCGGCGAGGGCGCCGAGCACCACCAGGGCGAGCAGCGCCAGCAGGGAGCGCCGGAGAATGCGGCGACGCGGCTTGCGGTGCCGGGTCGGCCCGGCCGGGAGGCTCTCGCCGGACGCGGCCACGGGATCCGTCATGGCTGCGATCGTAGGTGGTGAGCCTGTGGGCGGCCCGACAGTGGCGGTGCCCCCGCGAGGCTGACAGCCACGCGACACTGACTGCATGGACATCCTCAACGGACGGCCCGACCGGCTCCGCGGCCGCCCGGTGACGCGGGTCACGGAGCGCACCCGGCCCGAGCCGGCTCCGCCCGCGAAGCGTTCGCGATGCTGGTGGGTCGCACCGTGTCCCTGGCCGCTCTCATCTCCGTGCTGGCTGTGGTGCTCCGCGGCGTGCGCTGGATCCATCGCCTCGATGACGTGATCGGGGTGGTCAACCTTCCCGACGGCCCCAGCTTCGTCAACGTCGTCATCCTCGTGCTGCTGGCGAGCGCACTGCGCCGTCGGTTGCGCCTCGCGGTTTCTCGATGGCGCTCAACCGGCTCGGCGACCGCGCCGACGGCCGCTGCGTCGCGGTCCTCGCCTCCGACAGCGAGGGACAGCTGCGCGGGTGCAGAGCTACGTGCCGTGGGGTGGGCACGGCTTGTCCCTCGATCTCATGCGCCGCGACCCCGCAGGCGGAGAACGGCATCACCGAATACAGCGTTGCCGGCCTGCTGGCGGCCTGCCCCGACCTCGGCGTCGCGCGGGTGTCCCTCAACTTCGGCATGTTCCGCGGCATTTTCTCGGCCGCGGAGAGGGTGGGGGCCGGACCTCTCGTGCGGCTGACCAACCGGTTGCTCACCTTCGCGTCCGGGTTCTGGCAACTCGAGAGCCTCTACCGGTCCAACGAGCGCTATCTCCCGAGCTGGACCCCGCGCTATCTCTGCTACGACTCGACGCTCACTCTCGCGCGGGTCGCGGCCGCCGCCGGTGCCGCCGAGGGATTTCTGCCCGACCTGAGCCGGACCCCGGAAGCGCCGCGGACCGGTGTGGTGCGGTGGGGAGACCGCGTTGACACGTCGTTCCAGGACGCCGTGCTCGAGCAGGAACGCGTGGCCCTTCGTCGGCACCGTCCCGCTCGGCGGGTGTCGCACCTCGAACGCATTCGTCGCGGCAAGATCCAGGTGCTCGCCGACGCCGGGATGCCCGCCTATCCGGTCAGCGTGCCGCGGACTGCCGACCTCTCGGCGGTGCGTGCCGCCCATGTCGACCTGGCGCCGAGCATGGCGACGGGCGAACGGGTGGCGGTCGCCGGCCGCGTCCGTGCGGTGCGCGACTTCGGCAGTCTCGTCTTCGTGGTCCTGCAGGACGGTGAGCACCGGCAGGCGATCGTCGACTGCGACCGGACGGCGCCGACGCGACGCTGTTGCTGCGGCGCACGATCGACCTCTGCGATCACATCAGCGTCAGCGGCGAGGTCGTCGCGAGCCAGGGCGGGGAAATCTCCGTGCACGCCGACGAGTGGGCGATGGCGTCGAAATGCCTGCGTCCACTGCCCGATCACCATGCCGGGTTCAGTGATCCCGACGCGCGCGTCCGTCAGCGCTACCTCGACCTCATCGTCAATCCGGAAACGCTCGCGGCGGTGCGCCAGCGCGTCGCGGCGGTGCGGGCGCTGCGCGGCGCGTTGGTCGAGCGCGAGTTCGACGAAGCCGTAGTCCCAGATGTAGGTCGGGTCGTGCAGGGCGATCGTCGCCGTCACGGGACCGACGGTTGCCGTGGCACCGGTCTGCTGCGCCGGGCTCGCCTGGAAGAACGCCGGAAGGGTGACCGGAAGAGGGCTGGCGTTCGCGGGCTGCACGATGGCGGCCGAGTCCGTGACGGTCAGCGAGTCCCGGGCATGCTGGGCTACGGTCTGGATCTGTTGCGCAGGGGTCGGTCCTGTCGGGGGTCGGCACATGACGGCATTGCTCTGCTGCACGCCGTCGAGTGTCGTGGCGACCGAATAGGCCTGGTCCGGTGGGGTGCAGTTGAGGGTGTGCGACGGGATGCAGTTGTCGGCCTCTTGCCAGATCCCGCCGTCACTTGCAGTGTCGTGCGCGGTCGTGCAGTTGGTGACGACGGACGTCGAGCAATGCTTCCGACATGGGGTGCCGGGTTTACCGAGGGTGCCCGCGTCGGTCGTTGTGGAGCCTTGTCCGGTCACGTCGACGGTGACGTTTGACCTGCCCTCTTCGGGACACGCGGTGCCAACCAAGACGTACACACAGCCAGTGGTCGGCTTCGACTGTGGCGCTGCCTTGGAATGTGGTGTTGCCCTCGAATGTGGTGTCGAAGTCTCCTTGGGCTTGCTCGCGGGCACGTGCGGAGGGGTCTGCGCGGCGAAGGCGGCGGAGCTAAACGACAAATATCCCGCAAGCACGAGCAGCACACACAAGGTGACTCGCCACAGCTTTGTCATAACTTTCGGTTGCCGCCGTACCAGTAGACGAACCACGAACCGGTCTTGTACTCGACGTCGAGGAGCGCTGACTGGCTACTGGCGGGGAACATGTTGATGACTTTTCCAGCCTTGTCACGAAGAGTAAACGCGGAAGCTTTCCACGTTAATTGGAGGCGTGCGAGGTTGTCGACTCGCTTGACAAGTGTTGCCTTGACAGCAGTCAGGCTGTCATCCGTCGTGACATGGTTGCGTCGAACTGCCTCAGCCGTCTGACTGATCGAGACGTAGCACGTGCAACCCGTCGAGGTCACGGCTTTCATCGGCTCGGGGTCGCCGCGCTCCGCCGCCAGGAGCGCGGCGATGAACGCTGTCCCAGCCGCAAGGGCACCCTTGGTTGACGTGTCGCGCGTAGCAACCGGCGGCGCGACGGACGAGGAGTCGTCGGAAGGCGTGGAGCCAGTAGCCGATGGGCTGGTAGCGATGTGCGTCGGGCTAGTGCTCGAACGGGCAGTGCCCGGAGGCGAGGGGGGAGCAGTTGACGACGCACTCGACGGCGGCGACCCGGTCAGTGGCGGCAGTGTCGGGGGTGACGCCGCTTTCGTCGTACAACCGGAAATCAGGAGCGCGAGCGCACAGGACGCTGCGGCGTAGGTGGCTTGCTTCCCCCCGGGCATCCTCAAAGCCTAACCGACTTGGCCGACCTGCCCAAGTTCGTCGCCATGCGCGGCGGAGCGGCAGCTGACAGTTGCTTGTCGCGGGCCGGGAATTTCGGGCACCTGCGGGCAGTGACGTCAGTGCTTGTAGACCGTGACATCGCGAGAAGGCAGACGCAGTGACGGCGGTGCCGCAATGGCGGTCATTGTTCTCGCCGTACCAGTAGACGAGCCACGAACCCCGCTGGTATTCGAGGTCGAGCAGTGCGGACTCACTGCTGCGGGCGTACGTCTCGACAACTTTGCCGCTCTTGTCCCGAGCGGTCGACCCTTCAGCCATCCAGGCGACGTGCACCCTGACGCGGTTACCAACGCGCTTCTCGAGCGACGTCTTCATCGAAGACACCGCATCGTTGACCGTCAGGCCGCTCTTCTTGCTGCGCGCCGCCTCGGCCATGAGGTCGACGTAGCACGTGCATCCGGCCGAGGTGACGGCCTTCATGGGTGTCGTGTCACCGCGTTCGAACGGGATGAGCGACTCGATGAATGCTGCCGCTGTCGCGAGTGCGACCGTGGTCAACTGGCTGTGTGTGTCGGACGAGGCACTCGGATCGGGCGTCCGAAGCGGCGTCGCCCGTTGCGTCGACGGCACCGTCGGTGACGGTGCAGTCGCAGAGACCGTCGGTGAGGTTGGTGCAGTGGAAGCCGCGCCCGGTGTCGATGACCCCGTCAGTAGCGGCAGTGTCGCGCGTGACGCCCCTTCGTCGTACAGGCTGAAGTCAGGAACGCGAGCGCGGCGGCACAGGTGGCATTCTTCTCCAGGCGTATCTTTCATAGAGTAACTGAGACGTTCCACTTACCGAAGTTCGCACACATGCGCGGGGAAACGGTCACAGAAAGTTGCTGAGGTCAACGTATGCGGCGAGCGTAGGCCCTGCCGTCCTCGATGAGGCTCACGACACGACGAGAACCACTCACGGGACGCCCCGTGCTAGCTAGCGTTGCCCGCTCGCGCGGCGCACTTGGTCCGCAGCGATCATCTCGCCCGCGACGAGTTGGCGGGAGATGATCCCCGACGCAACAGCGGACAGTCGTTCGTTGTGGTTGCGCGAATAGCGACGCAACACCTCGAACGCCTCCTCCATGTCGAGGCCGCCCTTTTCCGCAAGGAAACCCTTGGCCTGCTCGACGATGACACGCGAGCTGAGCGCACCCTCGAGCTGGACGTTGATGCGGTCCTTGTCGGTCACGGCCTGGTCCTGCACCAGCGCCACGCTCGCGACATCGGCGAACGCCTGCGCCAGGTCGCGGTCGATGTCGGACAGCGGTCCCACCTGCGCACCGAACAGATTCAGCGCGCCGAGCACGGTCTCACCCAGGCGCATCGGCATGGCGTGCACGGAGGCAAACCCGGCTGCCAGGGCCGCTGGGGCGAATTGCGGCCACCGGCCGGTCTCCCGGGCCAGATCGTCAGCCGAGACGGCGGCACCACTGCGCACACAGTCGAGGCACGGGCCCTGTGACCGCTGCAGCTGGAACAGCTCCAGCGAGGTCGCTTCTTGCGACGACGCGGCCATCAGATGCAGGACACCCTTGCCGTCGGCGAGAAGCAACCCGGCGGCGGCGACACCGAGGAGGTCGGCGCAATCGTCGGTGAGGCCGGTGAACAGGTCCGTGGCATCCCGCCCGGCCGCCAGGCTTGTCGCGAGGCGGACGAGCGTGGTGATGATCCGGTGTTCCCTGCTGTCGCTCCCGAGGGCGTCACTCCCGAGGGCGCCGCTCACGAGGGCGTCCCGGGCGAGCCGTCCGGGACGAACGACACGGCCCGGTTGATGACAGCCCAGGCGGCGGCACTGGCCGTCTGGTCGTGTGCGTACGCGTGCGCCCGCAGGCGCACCAAGGCCTCAGCCGGCCCGATGTCCAGCTGCGCCATGATCATGCCCGTCGCCTGGTAGACCTCGACGCATTCCAGGGACGCCAGGTCCGACCACTCATGCTCGTCGCCGGTGCCCGCCACCGTGCTCGGCCGGTCCGCGACGGCGCTGTCGGCGTTCGGCCGGTCCGCGTCGGCGCCGATCAGGTCGAGCAAGGGCAAAGCCGCGAGACCGGCCGCGTGCTGAAAGCCCGCGAGCCGCTCCGGGCTGAGCGGGCCGGCGTCCCGGCGAAACAGGTCCAGCGCGCCCACGGGATCGGCGGCGATGGCGACCGGTGCCGCGAACACCGCACGCATCCCGCCGTCGAGCAGAGCGCGGGTGAACGTCGGCCACCGACGCTCGTCCTTTGCCGTCAGGTCGGGCACCAGCACGACCGCGCGGCCGCTGACCGCGTCGAGGCAGGGCCCCTCGCCGTACGTGAACTGCAGTTCGTCGAGCCGGCGGCTCAGCTGCCCGCTCGACCCGAGGGTGCCGCGGCTGGAGCCCTTGTCGACGTAGGAGATCGCTGCCCCGTCGACACCCAGCAACTCGACGCAGGCACGACACAACTGGTCGGCAGCGGCGAGACCACGGCCGCCCCCGGCCATCGCCTCGTCAAGTTCGGCGCACAGAGCCTCAGCCGACATCCGTCACAACCCCGCTCCAATCGTTGGGCCGCTACACCTGGCAGCTTCCTGCCCCGGCTGTCCGCCGCACGCGTCAGTGCACAACCTACGACGACGCGTCAGTGCACAACCTACGACGACGCGTCAGTGCACAACCTACGACGACGCG
>CAXSDE010000001.1:162473-182935 GCA_964236265.1 uncultured bacterium | reverse complement strand
TCGGTCACAACGGCGAAACTTCCCTTGCCGCCGGCGGCCGCCATGGTCGGGTGGGGGACCGTGCCCGCCGGGGCGAGGGCTGATCGATCCGAGATGGGGAGATGAGCCACTCCGCCGCTGGCGCGCAGGAGCGCGCGGACATCCGCCGCCGTCATCGGGTAGGCGTAGAAGAAGCCCTGCACGTGATCGCAACCGACCTCGGTCACGTCGGAGTGCTGCTCGGGCGTTTCGATCCCTTCGGCGACGACTGTCAGGCCGAGGACATGCGCGAGCTGCGTGATCGCGGCGACGATCGCCGGCCCGGCCGAGTCCGCCGGCTCATGGATGAACGACCGGTCGATCTTCACGATGTCGACGGGAAACTGGCGCAGGTAATTGAGCGCACAGTAGCCGGTGCCGAAATCGTCCAACGCCAACCGGACCCCGAGCGTCTTGAGATCGTTGAGGACGGTGATGGCCCGGTCCGCGTCGCCGACGAACACGCTTTCCGTGACCTCCAGGACGATCGACTCCGGGTCGGTGCCGGTCGCGGCGAGTGTGTCCGTCACCATCGCGACGAACCCTGGGCCCAGGATCTGGCGGCCCGACACGTTGACCGCCACGTGCAGTGCCGCCGTCGGCACGTCGGCGAGCCAGTCCGCGCGATCGCGGCACGCCTGGTCGAGGATCCACGCCCCCAAGCGGGTGATCAGTCCGTTGTCCTCCGCGATGGCGATCATGTCGATGGTCGCGACGGGGCCGCTGAACGGATGGGTCCAGCGCAGCAGGGCCTCGACGCCGACGAGCAAGCCGTCCGTAGGACGCACGATCGGCTGGTAGGCGAGGGTGAGCTCGTTGCGGGCGAACGCCGCCCGCAGGTCCCGGGCGAGACGCTCACGAGTGCTGCTCTGGTCGGCCTCGCGGACGTCGATGATCTGGTGCGCCGCGCCGCCCTTGCGCTTCGCCTGGTACATCGCGATATCGGCATCGACGATGAGCTGATTCGTCACCGCCGCGCCCGGTCCCGCATAGGCCATCCCGACGCTCGCCGTCAGCTCGACGTGCGCATCGCCGACGGGGAATGGCGCGGTGAACGCGTCGTTGATGCGCAGCGCGAGGATCTCGATGTCGGTGACGCTCGCGAGATCCTCGCAGAGGAAGACGAACTCGTCGCCGCTGACACGGGCGAGGGTGTCACCCGGCCGGACCACGGCGGCGAGTCGCCGCGCCACCTGGATGAGCACGTCATCGCCGACCTGATGACCGTAGGTGTCGTTGATGACCTTGAATCGGTCGAGGTCCGCGAAGAGCACCGCCAGCTTCGTGTGCGAGCGCTGAGCTCGCTGGGCGGCGTGCTCGAGGCGCTGGGCGAGCAGCGCGCGATTCGGCAGCCCCGTCAGGGAATCCTGCAGCGAGCTCTCCCGGAAACGGTCGGACGTGACGCGGGCGTCCTCGCGGGATTTGGCGTTGAGGATGTAGGCCGCCGCGACATCGGCGAGGGTCTGCGCCGTTTCCATGTCCGTGGCGTTGAGAGGGCCGGCGGAGTCGCGGTAGAGGTCCAGGGCGCCGAGCCGCCCGTCGTTGTGGCGCAGCGGGTAGGTGAAGCAGGCCGCCAGGCCCGCCTCGAGTGCGGCGGCGGTGAATCGGGGGAAGCGCGTCTCGCGGGCGAGGTCCGGCATCAGCACGCCATGGCCCGACTCATAGGCGGCGCGGCACGGGCCCTCGCGGAGCTCAGTCTGCAAACGCTCGAAGTGCAACGCGTCGTCGTCGGAGGCGGCGATGTAATGCGGAACGAGTCCCGGCGAGATCAACGTGACGCCGGCACCGGTGATCGGGAGGGAGTCGACGATCCGGTCAACGAGACGATCGAGGATCGACTGGATCGGGAAGTCGGTGACCATCGTGTGCGCAAACTCGCTCAGGAGCGCGGCAAGGCTGTCGTTGGAAGTCATGGTGTCCGTCCACGTCAGGGCGTAGGAAGTCAAACCCGCAAGGTCTGGACGGGACACTCGCCGCAAGTCTACCCCTGGCGGACAGCTGACGCGTGCCATGACTCGTGTCGGGTCAGCCGCGGTCAGCCGCGGTCAGGCGGTCAGCCGCGGTCAGCCGGTCACCGCGAACGCGTCTATCCTCAGCTGCGGCCGGCCGCGCACCGGCGCGTTGACCAGCCTGATGGTGTGGGAATGGCTGCCCGCGACGCCGAACGTGCCGAGCACCTGCCGGTGGTGCGTCGCGCCCGCGCGCGCGGAGATGGTGCCGCGGTAGTGGCTGTCGACGTACACCTTGACGGAGCCGCACGTCGCGCAGGTGTCGCCGAGCACCTGCACCTTGCGACCGGTGAACCGCTTCGTCACCGCCGCCCCGGCGGTCCTCGTGACGCGCTCCGAGTGGCCCCAGTAGTTGGTCGACGATGTCCTCGACCAGCTCCGGCCGAACGTCGCGGTCGTGTCGTCCTGCGGGATCAGGAGGGTGCGGGTCGTCGTCGCCGTCGCGTTGCCGAAGGCGTCCAGCGCACGGACACGGATGCTGTACGTCGACCCGCGGGTGCTCGCGCCCGATCCGAACACGGCCGATGTCGATGTGGTGTGGCGCCGCAAGATGTGCCACGACGTCGGCGCCGCGCCGGTGCCCCATTCGACGAGGTAGGAGGCGCCAGCGGCGTCGCCCGCGCCCCACGACACCGGGATGCGGGCGATGGTCTCGGTCGGCCAGGCGAGCGCCGGCACGGACAGGGCGGGGCGGCCGAGGGCCTGCACCGTCACCGACGCGGCGGGTGACGGCTGGCCGGCCTCATCGACCGCGAAAACCGAGTAGCTGTAGGTCTCGCCGAGTGTCGCGGTGTCGGCGACGCCGGTGCCGTTGTCGCCGGCCACGTCCTCGCCGTCGGTCACGGTCGCGGGGGGTGTCGTCCCGACAGCACGTCGTACGACGATGTCCGTCACGTCACCGTCGATCGGTGGGATCCAGGTGAGAATCGGGTGGTCGCCGTTGAGGGTGGCGGTGAGGCGCGTCACCGCGGTCGGCGCCGGGTCGGCGGCCCGCGGTGTTGCCAGGCTCGAGAAGTTGTCTTCGGTCGTCGTGAGCGGCTGGGGGTCGGTCGCGCCGATGTCCAGCTGAAAGATGCCGGCGGCGGTCGAGCCGACCGGGGCCATCGTGAACAGCACACTCGCCGTGTCCAGCCAGACGACGTGCCCGATCCCGGTCCCCGTGACCGTGGTCAGGACAGTCCCGTCGAGGCCGGTGATCGAGAGTGCGCCGCCGTCCTGCGACGTGAATGCCAGGTGCGTCCCGTCGGGGGAGAAGTGCACGAAATCGGTGAGTGTCGCGTCGGGCACTGCGGTTGTCGTCAGCGTCGACCCGCTGAGCTGGCCGAGCAGCGCGGCCTCGTTGCCGGCCCAGCGACTGGCCGCGATCTGCGTGGGGTCCGTCGGGTGGAACGACGCGTCGAACAGGCCACCGGAATTCGTCAGTGCCGTGGACGCGCCGCCCGTGACCGGCACCGTCTCGAGGTGGGTGGCCTGCGGGTGGTTGCCGGCGTCGTACGCGAACACGGTGAACAGGATCGTGCGGCCGTCGGGAGAGAAGGAGGGGTAGTACGGGACATCGAACAGGCTGCCGACGAGGTGTGCCGTGTAGAGCGCGTGCGGCTTGGTGTGCTGGCGGTTGTCGACGTAGAGGGTGATGGCGGTGCCGACGTACTTCGTGTAGGCGATTGCCTCGCCGACGGGCGCGGCGTCGACCTCGTCGAAGTGGGTGCCCGCCGGCTCGACGAGCGGCGTGACTGTTGTGCCGTCGGCGTAGATGGCGCCGATCCCGTTGTTGTCGTCGGCGTCGGCGCTGTCGGCGGTGTGGATCACGACCGTGTCGGTGGCGGCGGCCCAGCCGGTCACCGCGGGCAGGGACAGGCTCGCCGCGGCGACCATCCCGATCGTGGCGCCCGTCGCAGCGCCGGTCGTGAGCAGGCGGCGAAAACGCATGGTGTGGCCCCTCCGGGATGGGACGACCGTCGGCCGCCCGTGCTGTTATCCACAGGCTACGTCGGCTGAGCCTAGTCGCGCCGGAGATCTGTTTACGCTGAGGTCACATCGAGGGGGTGGCAATGGTGGACGGGATCGTGGTCGCGACCGGCGGCCTGCGGCACGCAGCAGTGGGCGTGCATGCGGTCGGGGATGCGTTGGCCACTGTGCACGTCGACTCCCTGATCGCTGCGCTGCCCCATGCCGTCGCGGGCGGGCGCATCGAGGCTGTGGCGCCCGACGTCGTGACCCGCTGGCGGGCGCTGCTGCAGGCCGCTCTCGCCGACGTCGAGGCGACCGCACACGCGTATGTGAGCGGCGCCGCTCTCTACGAGGCCGTCGAGCACAACCTGGCCCAGCGGGCGCTGGCGACCGGCCGCGAGTGGCTGAGCGTCTTGACCCACGGCGGTGCGCGATGACCGCGACGGTGTCCCAGGTGCTGGGCTGGTCGATCCCCGACCTCGACCAGACCGCCGCCCGGCTGGCGTCCTGGGAGCGGGACGTCGACTGGCTGACGACACAGTTCACCGGGGCGGCGGACCTGGGCGACGCGTGGCGCGGTCGGGCCGGTTCGGCCGCCGCCGGTCGCGCGGTCGCTGTCGCCGGCGACATCGAGAACCTGGTCGGCATGCTCGGTGAATCGTCGCGCGGTCTGTCGCTCGCGACCGGCCGGCTGCTCGCCGCGCAGGACCAGTTGCGCGCCGCCCGCAGCCAGGCCGCCGGGCTCGGGCTGACGATGAACGAGGACGGCACCGTGCCGGTCCCGCCGTTCGTCACCAATCCCGCCGACAGCGCCGTGGCGACCGCGCTGGCCTTCGGGCGCTACGTGCAACTCTCGTCACGTGCGACACGGGTCGCGCAGAGCGCCCACCAGGCGCTCGACGAGGCGACGTACGCCGAAGCTGCCGCCGCCGCCGCCCTCGTCGACCCGCTGCTGAGCGCACGGCGCGTCTTTCCGGACTGGGTGCTCGATGAAGCCCACCGCCTCGTTGATGGCACCTACTCGCCGGCGGTGCAGGCCGCGCGCGACATGCTGGCCACCCTCGTCGCCGACCCCGGGGACGACTCGGAGCGCCTGCGCCGGTTGCTCGCCGCCTTCGGCGCCCTGACGGACGAGGAGCTCTCCGAGTTCTTCGCCCACGCCGATTTCGGCGACCTCGCTGCCCTCGAGCATCTCGTCGGCCAGCGCGAGGATAGCGGTGGCTGGCCCTGGTCGCGCTGGCACGTCGGGCTCTCCGACTCCGAACGCAACGACTTCCTCAACAACCTCCTGAGTCGCCTCGACCTCGGCGCTCTGCGGGACCTGCGCGACCGAATGGGCACGCTCGAGACCGACAGATACCTCGACGACTACCTTAATCGCCACCCCGGGCGCTCGGACCTGCACTGGGCCGACCTCACCGCGCCCGTCTTCCACGGCGGCGCCAACCCCATCGACCCCGTCAACGACGTCAACCAGGGCGGCGACGGCGACTGCTGGTTTCTCACCTCGCTCAACGCCATCGCGCAGGCGCACCCCGACGTGCTCGTCCGCAACCTCACGACAAACGGCAACGGCACCTACACGGTGCGGTTCTACGTCGACGGCCACTGGGTGCCGGTCACCGTCCTGCCGGACGTGCCGCACGAGGGTGGGTCCGGCGCTCCCTTCTACGCGTCGGAGGGTGTGTCGGGGTCGCCGGTGTCCTGGGTTGCCATCTATGAGAAGGCGTACGCCCAGCTGCGCAACGGCTACCGCGGTATCTACGGTGGGTGGCCGAAGAACGGGATGGCGACGGTGCTCGGCCCCGACGCGCAGGTGCACTCCAGCGACGGGAAGAGTGACTCCGACATCGATGCGTACGCCAAGAAGCTCGCCGCCGGCACCCCCATGGCCGCCGACACCGACGGCCAGAGTGACAAGCTGTTCCTGGACCCTGCGGGCACGGTCGTGGGCAGGCACGCCTACGCCGTCGTTGCCATCGACCCGGCCATGCACACCGTCAAGCTCCGCAACCCGTGGGGGCCTGCCAGTGGCCCCAACATCGCAGTGATTACGGTCTCCTACGACGACTTCCGCACATACTTCACGGACGTCTCATGGGCCGATGTCAAAAAGTGACGCGGCCTCGCGGCCCGGCGCTCGCCGAGTGTCGGCCGACAGCGGAGGGGATGGACCATGCCACGTCGCCGATTCCTGGCCTTGTCGCTGCTGCTGCTCGCATTGCTCGCCGCGTGCTCGCGCGCGGCCGGCTCGTCCAGCTCGCCGGCGACGCGCGTGACGAGCTGGTCGGGAGTCCCCGACCCCGACGCGGGGCCGTGGAACTTCGTCTACCCCTGGGGCAAACGCGCCGTCGGCTCTCCGGTCGTCGAGTGGCCGTCGGTCGCGGGCGATCTGCGGTTGCTCCCCGTGGAGGACAGGCCGGACAACCCGCCGCGCATCACGGTCATCGTCATCAAGGGGGCCGCTGCGGGCACGGAGACGGAGCAGTCCGTGGTCATCGCCCCTGGGGCGCCCGGCTCGGCGTACGGCCTGACGATCTCGCTCGTCGACATCGTTCCGGACGCGGACGGCACGGGTGGCATGGTCTACTTGCATGTCGACCCGCCCAAGAGCTGACGGACGCCAGCTCGTCAGCCGCTGGCCGGGTCGAGCGGTGCCAGCAGATCGTGCAGGGCATCGAAGAGGCCGGGCGGAGCCGCGATGAGCAACTCCGGGCTCTCGGGCGCGCCGGCGAGGCCTTCGATCCGCGCGCCGGCCTCCCGGGCGATCAACGCGCCGGCCGCCATGTCCCACGGGTTGAGGCCGCGCTCGAAGTAGGCATCGAGACGGCCGGCGGCGACGGCACACAGGTCGAGCGCCGCGGAGCCGAACCGGCGGATGTCGCGCACCTTCGGCAGCACCTCGGCGATCAGGGCGCCCTGCCGGGCGCGGCGGGCGCTGTCGTAGCCGAAGCCCGTCCCGAGCAACGTCTGCGCGAGGCTCGTCTCCGTCGAGCAGGCGAGCGGCTCGCCGTTGCAGAACGCGCCGCCGCCGAGCGTCGCGGTGAACGTCTCGGAGGTCAGGGGGTTGTAGACCGCGCCCGCCACCGTCGTGCCCTCGAGCTCCGCCGCGATCGAGACCGACCACGCAGGGATGCGGTAGAGGTAGTTGACGGTGCCGTCGATCGGGTCGACCACCCAGCGGACGCCGCTCGTGCCGGTCACGTCCGCGCCTTCCTCGCCGAGGATCGCGTCGTCCGGGCGGCCGACGAGCAGCGTCGTGGTGATGAGGGTCTCGGCGGCGCCGTCCATCACCGTCACCACGTCGACCGGGCTCGACTTCGTCTGCACGTCGAGCGCCGACTCGCGGCCGTCGCGGGCGAGGTCGCCGGCGGCCTGCGCGGCGCGGACGGCCAGCGCGAGGAGGTCGTCGTACAAGGAATTGTTGGTGACCGGCGGCTCAGAACTCACCGAGCACCCGGGTCGCCTCGGGGTCGCTGTCGTGCAGGAAACCGCGGATCCGGTCGGCTTCCGCGGTCTCCTCGATCGCGGCGGCGGCGCGGCCGAGGGCGTGCAGGCACCGCAGGAAGCCGCGGTTGGGGGCATGCGACCACGGGATGGGGCCGAAGCCCTTCCAGCCGCTGGCGCGCAGCGCGTCGAGCCCGCGGTGATAGCCGGTGCGGGCATACGCGTAGGCCTCGATCATCTTGTCCTGCGCGAGCGAGCGCTCGGCGAGGGCAGCCCAGGCGGCGGAGTAGGTCGGGAAGCGGGCCGCGGCGACCGCGGGGTCGCTCGCGACGGACAGCGCCGTCTCCGCGTCACGCAGGGAGGGGAGCAGGGTGGGCGGCGGGCCGCCGAGCAAGTTGCCACTGATGTCCATGGGTGCATTGTCCCCCGGCGGTGTCGCAGGCGACAGCGGCGCCTGTCCGCGGCGGAGCTCGACCGACGGCCGGGACGCGGGTGTCCGTGGGACCCTTTTACAAAGATGCGATGCCGCATCACAAAGATGTGAAGCCGCTCTCCGGCACCTGGCCGCCCCGGTCAGCGCCTGGCCGCGATGCCGCTGTCGCGGTCCCGCGCGGTCTCCGGCTAGACTTCCGTCGCAAGAGGCCCGCGATGCACTTGCTCGTGGGCCTTCGTCATGAGCTAGGGGAGACACCCTCATGCCAGCACTCGTGCTCGTCGGCGCCCAGTGGGGCGACGAGGGCAAGGGCAAGGCCACCGACCTTCTCGGTCCGCAACTCGACTACGTCGTGCGCTTCAACGGCGGCAACAACGCCGGCCACACGATCGTCATCGGCACCGAGAAGTACGCGTTGCACCTGCTCCCCACCGGCATCCTCACCGCGACCGTCATCCCCGTGATCGGCAACGGCGTCGTCATCGACCTCGCGGTCATGTTCGGCGAGATCGACCTGCTCGAGTCGCGCGGCGTCGACACATCGCGGCTGATCATCAGCTCGAGTGCGCACATCATCACGCCCTACCACACGGTCATCGACAAACTGACCGAGCGATTCCTCGGCTCCTCGCGCATCGGGACGACCGGTCGCGGCATCGGCCCGACGTACGCCGACAAGATGTCCCGCGTCGGCATCCGCGTGCAGGACCTGTTCGACGAGAAGATCCTGCGGCAGAAGATCGAGGGCGCGCTCGTCCAGAAAAACCAGTTGCTGGTCAAGGTTTTCAACCGCCGTGCCATCACCGTGGAGGAAGTGCTCGACGAGCTCCTGTCGTACGCCGAAAGGCTGCGTCCCTACGTCCGCGACACGTCGCTCGTGCTGAACAAAGCCCTCGACGAGGGCAAGACGGTGCTCCTCGAAGGCGGACAGGCGACGCTGCTCGATGTCGACCACGGCACGTATCCGTTCGTCACGTCGTCCAACCCGACCGCCGGCGGCGCGTGCACCGGCTCGGGCATCCCGCCGATGCGGGTCACGTCGGTCATCGCCGTGGTGAAGGCGTACTCGACGCGCGTCGGCGCCGGCCCCATGCCCACCGAGTTGCTCGATGACGACGGGGAGAGGTTGCGGCGGGACGGCGGGGAGTTCGGCACCACGACCGGACGGCCGCGCCGTTGCGGCTGGTACGACGCCCCCGTCGCCCGCTACGCCGCACGCATCAACGGCGTCACGGATTTCGTGCTGACGAAGCTCGACGTGCTCACGGGGTGGGACGAGATCCCGGTGTGCGTCGCGTACGACATCGACGGCGTCCGCCACGAGGAGCTGCCCGCCGATCAGACGGCGTTCCACCACGCGAAGCCGATCTACGAGACCTTCCCGGGCTGGACCGAGGACATCACCGGCTGCCGGTCGTTCGAGGACCTGCCGCTCAACGCGCAGCTCTACGTGCGTGCTCTCGAGAAGATGTCGGACGCGCCGTTCTCGGTGATCGGCGTCGGTCCGGGCCGCGAACAGACGATCGAGTTGCGGCCGCTGATCCGCTGAGCTGTTGATCCGCTGAGCCCCGCTGAGCTGCTGGTCGAAACGGGCGCGGACAGTCCCTGTCGAACGCCTGGATTCATGGGAGTATCACCTATGCCTGTCACGCTCGATCCGCAAACGGCCCTGGTCCTGATTGATCTGCAGCGAGGGATCACCGCCCTTCCGACGATCTCCAGCGCCGATGCGGTGGTGCACGCGGCGGGACGCCTGGTCCGGGCGTGGCACGACCGCGGCCTCCCGGTCATCGCCGTCCGGGTCGACTACTCGCCCGACTTCGGCGAGCTGCTGTCCGCGCGCACGGACAGTCCGCCCCCGCGGTCGAGCCCTGCTTCCGACTTCGCCGAGCTGCGGCCCGAGCTCGGGCTCGACGCGTCGGACCTGCTCTTGACCAAACGGGGCTGGAACGCCTTCTACGGGACGGAGCTGGACCTGCAGCTGCGGCGCCGCAAGGTGAGCGGGCTCGTGCTGGCGGGCATCTCCACGAGCATCGGCGTCGAGTCCACCGCGCGCGCCGCGGCGGAGCGCGGTTACGAGGTCGCCATCGCGAGCGACGCGGTCACCGACACCAATGCCCTGGCCCACCGGGCGAGTATCGAAGTGACCCTGCCGCGGTTGGGTCAGCTGGACACCGCGGACCGCATCGTTGCCGCGCTCAACGGGTAACGGCGTGATGCGGCCCGGCGCCCCGTGCCGTCAGCCGATGGCTCCACCACGCCACGACCCTTTGGAGTGAGCCCGAATGACGACCGACCAATGTTCGCATCTGGCGGCCCTGCCGCCGCACGTCCAGCCCAGCACGCTCGAAGGGTGTGAGGACTGTTTGCGCGAGGGCAGCACCTGGGTGCACCTGCGCGAATGCCTCACCTGTGGCCACATCGGTTGCTGCGACGACTCGCCGCGCCGGCATGCCACCGCACACTTCACCAGCGGTGGCCACCCCGTCATTCGATCCTTCGAGCCCGGCGAGCAATGGCGCTGGTGCTACATCGACGAAGTGATGGTGTGACGGCAGCCGAGCCCGATGCGGGCCCGGCCTTCCTCGTCCTGACCGAGCCGCAGCTGACGCGGCTGCGGCGTTTCGGCACCGAGCACCAGGTCGCCGTGGGTGACATGGTGCTCAGCGCGGGGGACACGGACCAACACATGGTTCTCATCGACGAGGGCGCGGTCGAGATCGAGCGGCCCGCGGGCCGGGACGCCCCCGCGGAGGTGCTCTTCCGGGCCGGCGCGGGGCAGTTTCTCGGCGAGATGGACCTGCTGAGCGGGCAGACGGTCTATCTCGACGGCAAGGTCGTCGAAGCCGGGCGCATCCACCGCATCGCGCCGGCCCAGTTCCGCGAGCTGATGGCCGGGGATGCGGAGCTGTCCGACCTGCTGTTGCGCTCATTCGTCGCCCGCCGCCGCCTCCTGCGCCGCAACGGTGCGGCCAAGGCGCTCAAGATCGTCGGCACCGGATTGTCGGCGGCCTCGCTCGCGCTCCGCACCTGGGCGGCCAGGGAACACCTCGCCTACACCTGGCTCGACGGCGACAGCCCCGCGGGACAGGCCCTGCTGCGCGACGCCGGGCTATCGGCCGACGACCTGCCGGCGGCGTTCGTGGCGAGTGATGTCCTGCGCTCGGCGACTCCCGGCGAGCTCGCGGAGCATCTCGGGCTCTCCTACCAGCCGATCCCCGGCACAGCCGTCGATCTCGTCGTCGTCGGCGGCGGACCGGCCGGGCTCGCCGCAGCCGTCTACGGGGCGTCGGAGGGGCTGACGACCGTGGTGCTGGACGCGGTGGCGACCGGCGGGCAGGCCGCCGCCAGCTCGCGGATTGAAAACTACCTGGGCTTCCCGTCCGGCCTGTCGGGCTCCGACCTCACGGCGCGCGCCGTGGTGCAGGCGCTGAAGTTCGGCGCCCAGCTCTACAGTCCGTGCCAGGTCGCGAGCCTCGATGACGCCGGCGACCAGCTGCAGCTCGTGCTGACCGACGGCACGACCATCGCCGCTTCCGCCGTCCTGCTCGCTACCGGCGCACGGTATCGCTCGCTGCAGCTGCCCCGGTGGGGCGACTTCGAAGGGGCAGGGATCTATTACGCCGCGACGGACCTCGAGGCGCGCGCCTGCGGCGGCGGGCCGGTCAGCGTGCTCGGCGGCGCCAACTCAGCAGGGCAGGCCGCGCTCTACCTCGCCACCCGCGGCAGCGACGTCACCCTGGTGATTCGCGGAATCGAGCTGCAGGCGGACATGTCGGCTTACCTCGCCGACCGCGTCAGCGCGCACCCGCGCATCACCGTCCGGACCGCGACGGAGGTGACCGCCCTGCACGGCGAGGACTACCTGCAGTCGATCACCCTGACGGATCGGGACGGCGGCAACGAGTCGGTGCACGACTGTTCGGGCCTGTTCTGCTTCATCGGGGCGGTGCCGGCGACCGACTGGCTCACCGGGCCGGACCTCCCCGCGCCCGGGCCCGCACTCGACGAGGACGGCTTCGTCTTGACCGACGTCCAGCTCACCCCGGCTGATCTCGGCCCCCGCTGGGCGGACCTCGGGCGTGGACCCCTGCCCTTCGAGACGAGCCTTCCCGGCGTGTTCGCTGCCGGTGACGTGCGGCACGGTTCGATGAAGCGCGTCGCAGCCGCCGTCGGAGAGGGCGCCAGCGCCATCCGCTCGGTGCACACCGTTGTCGATGCCGACGAATGAGCTGACCTGCGACGGCGGGCTCCGCGGTGCCGGTCCTCGCGGTGCGGTCTCTCGGTGTACGAGCGCTAGTGCGGCGTCGGGCGCCCGTAGTCGGTCGCATGAAATCCGATCGCGGCCGCCGTCTGGACGATGGTGTTGCGGAACTCGGCGGCCGATCGAGACAGGGCAACGCTGCGCAGGTGCGCAACGCCGATGGTGCGGCTCAGCGTCGGAGGGTCGAAGGGCACCGCGCGGATGGACGGCCGCCCACGCACGGCCAGGGCAGGGACGACGGCAACTCCCAAGCCGGACTCGACGAAACTGAGCACGGCGTCCATGTCGCCGCCCTCGACCGCGAACCGCGGCTCGAAGCCCGCGGCCCGGCACGCGGCAAGCGTCGTCGAGCGCAGGTCGTACCCCTCCCGAAACATCACGAGAGCCTCGTTGCGGAGGTCCTCGACCGTCATCGAGGTGGCCGCGTCGCGCGGGCTGGAGGCCGCGACAGCCACGACAAGATCCTCCGTGAGAAGCGGGTGCGTCACCAGGTCGGGGTCATCACGCTGCAACGGCAGCACGATGATGGCCAGGTCGAGCAGTCCCGCAGCGAGATGCTGCACCAGATGCCGGGACGCCGCTTCTTCGACGACCAGCTGCACGGCCGGCAGCCTTCGGTGGAAGAAGCCCAACGAGTCGGCCAACAGCGTGGTGCACAAGCTCGGCAGCGCTCCCACGCGGACGCGACCGGCGCGCAGACCGTTCAAGTCGGCGATCTGCACCTTTGCGCTGTCGATGTCGGCGAGGATGCGGCGTGCATAGGGCAACAGCGCCTCACCCGTTGCGGTGAGCGCGACACCGCTTCTCCCGCGGTCGAACAATCTCGTGGCCAGCTCGCCCTCGAGGTTGCGGATCTGAGTGCTCAGGGAGGGTTGCGTCAGGTGCAGGTGCGCTGCCGCGCGGGTGAAGGTGCCCTGGTCCACGACGCTGACGAAGCACAGTATCTGCTGCAGTTGCATCTATAGCTCCAGCCTATGGGATCGGTTGGAAGGTTCACTTAGACGCGCACGTGGGTGCGCCCTAGCCTTGCTCAATGACATATCTTGCGATCCTCCCGGTGACGATGAACCGCACGAACCACTCCCGCTTGCTGGCCTGGGTCGAGGAGATTGTCGAGCTGACCCAGCCGGACCGCGTCGAGTGGTGCGACGGGTCGGAGGGCGAAAGGCTGCGGCTCATCGGCGGGATGCTCGACCGTGGCACCCTCGTGCAACTCAACCCGGCACTGCGACCCAACAGCTACTACGCCGCGTCCGATCCGAGCGACGTCGCACGCGTAGAAAGTCGCACATTCATCTGCTCGAACGACGAGCAGGATGCTGGTCCCACCAACAACTGGTCTGATCCCACGACGATGCGCCGGACGCTTCGCGGACTCTTCCGCGGTTGCATGCGCGGACGGACCATGTATGTCGTGCCGTTCCGCATGGGACCCGACGGCGCAGCCTCCTCGGCCATCGGGGTGCAGCTCACGGACTCGCCGTACGTGGTGGTGTCGATGGGCGTCATGACGGCCATGGGCACGGTCGCCCTCGACGCGCTGGGCAGCGACGGGCCGTTCGTGCCCGCTGTGCACTCGGTGGGCGCGCCCCTGGATCGCTGGAATGACGACGTGCCGTGGCCGTGCAACGAGACGAAATACATCGCGCATTTCCCGGAGACACGCGAGATCTGGTCCTTCGGTTCCGGCTACGGCGGCAACGCCCTGCTGGGAAAGAAGTGCTTCGCGCTGCGGATCGCCTCCGTGATGGGGCGGGACGAGGGGTGGCTCGCCGAACACATGCTGATCCTGAAGCTGACATCTCCCCTCGACGAGGTCCACTACATCGCGGCGGCCTTCCCGTCGGCGTGCGGCAAGACCAATCTGGCGATGCTGACGCCGTCCCTGCCCGGTTGGCGCGCCGAGACGATCGGCGACGACATCGCCTGGATGCGCATCGGCGATGACGGCCGGCTGTATGCCGTCAACCCCGAAGCCGGCTTCTTCGGCGTGGCTCCCGGCACGAGCGAGCGCACCAACAAGAGCGCCATCGACACACTCGCGGCGAACGCCATCTTCACGAATACTGCTCGCACCGACGACGGCGACGTGTGGTGGGAAGGCATGACCGACGAGGCGCCGCCGCACCTCACCGACTGGAAGGGCAATGACTGGACGCCGTCGTCCGGTGTCCCTGCCGCGCACCCCAACTCGCGCTTCACCGTGTCTGCCGCGCAATGCCCTGTCATCGCGAGCGAGTGGCAGGACCCCGCCGGGGTGCCGATCTCCGCCATCCTGTTCGGCGGTCGCCGCGCCACCACCATGCCGCTGGTCGTGGAGGCGTTCGACTGGACCCACGGTGTGTTCCTCGCGTCCAACGTGGCGTCCGAGGGCACCGCCGCCGCCGAAAACGCCGTCGGTGTCGTGCGGCGGGATCCGTTCGCGATGTTGCCCTTCTGCGGTTACAACATGGGTGACTATTTCCGCCACTGGTTGTCGATGGCCCGCCGACGGACCGCCGATGGGACAGCCGTGCAGCTTCCCGCCATCTACCACGTCAACTGGTTCCGCAAGGATCCGTCGGGCAGCTACCTGTGGCCGGGATACGGTGAAAACACGCGGGCCCTCAAGTGGATCGTCGACCGACTGCACGGTCGCGCCGCAGCGCAGGTCACCGCGATCGGCCTCGTGCCGGCACCCGGGTCCCTGGATGTCGACGGCCTCGACATCGGCGACGCGCAGCTGGAGCAACTGCTGGAGGTGGACCTCGACGCGTGGAGCGAGGAGGCCGACCTCATCGCCGCGCACTATGCCACCTTCGGCGATCGCTTGCCCGCCCCCCTTGCCGGTGAGCTGAACGCGTTGCGCGACAGGCTGTCGGTGGCGGCCCGGCGTGAGAGCGGCCATTGAGCTCACGCTGACAGGGCCGTCCGGGTCGGTCGTCAACTCAGCCGCGTGACCAGGAGGTCGGCCGCTTCCTGGAGTCGGTGCGCGGCTTCACGTGCTTGGGATGGCGACATACGTATCACCGGAGCGGCCAGACTCAGGGCGGCGACGGGGCCGCGCACCGGGTGCAGGATCACCACGCCGACGGAGCTGACGCCCGTTTCCGTCTCGCCCGAGTTGGTGGAATAGCCGCGCCGACGCACCCTCTCCAGCTCGGCCTCGAGCTCGGTGCGCGTCTTGATGGTCTTGTCGGTCGGCAGCGCGGTGAGCTGCTCGTCCGGGTAGAGCGCATGAAGCTGGGACGAGTCCATCTCGGCGAGCAACGCCTTGCCGACGCTGGTCGCGTGTGCGGGGAGGGTGCGACCGGTGCGGCCGGCGACGCGAAGGGCGTGATCGCTCTCGACGGCGTCCAGGAAACGGACGTTGGCCCCTTCGAGCTGGGCCAGGTGTGCGGTCTCGTGGGTGGACGCCGACAGGGACAGCAGGACGTCATGGGCGATCGTGCGGATGTCCATCGAACGCACCACCGACAGGCCGATGTCCATCAGGGCCGGTCCCGCTACGTATGCGCGCGAGAACGGATCCTGGCGCACGAAGCCGTGGTAGACGAGCATCGCCATCAGCCGGTGCGCTGTCGAGTGGGCGACCCCGAGCTCGTCCCGGGCCTCGGACAGTCGCACCTGCGGACTGCTGCGAAACATGATGAGCAGCCGCAGTGCGTTACCTACCGACTCGATCGGATATTGCGGTCGCTCTGCGCTGGGCTCGACGAGGGACATAGGAGGACACTAACTTCCTCGAACTTCGGGCGCGGACGCCGACACGGGGGCAACGCCGGCCAGCAGGCCCGTGCGGGCGAGCAACTCGTCGAGTCGCAGCTCGAGCTCGGCCGTCGCCGGCACCATCGGCAACCGATGCTCGTTGGCGCGCAGGATGCCGAGCCGCGCCATCAGATACTTGATGGGAATCGGGTTGGTGTCCCAGAACACTGCTTCGTTCAACTCGGCCAGCGACGCGTTGATGCGCCTTGCCTCGACGAGGTCCGAGTCGCGAACGGCGTTGCACAGGGCGGCGACGCGTGCGGGTGCGATGTTGCCGACCGCGTTCATGACGCCCACCGCCCCGATCGCGAGCATGGGCAGACTCAATTCCTCCAGCCCCACGAACAACCGGAAGTCCTCGTCCACTGCGCGAAGCAGGCGGCCGGCGTAGCCCAGGTCGGGCGCGGCGTGCTTCATCCCCACGAGGGTGGGCGAGGACTGCGCCACTGCAACGACCGACTCGACCGTCATGTCGACGGCCGCGCGGCCGGGGATGTGGTAGATCAGCAACGGCAGGTGTGTGGTTGCCGCGACCTCCTCGAAATACTTCACGAGGCCGCGTTGCGGAGGTCGGATGTAGTACGGCGTGACGACGAGCACGGCGTCGGCACCGGCCATGGCGGCGGCGTGAGTGAGCTCGACAGTTTCGGCCAGCGACTGTGACCCGGTCGCCGCGACCACCGGGATGCGTCCCGCCGCGGCGGTGACCGCGGTCGTCACCAGCGCAGCCCGCTCGTCGATCGTGAGAGTGCTGGGCTCGCCGCTGGTCCCGGTCACGACGATGCCGTGCGATCCGCCCTCGACCTGCAGGTCCACGAGCCGGGCGTAGGTTTCATGGTCGGGTTGCTGATTGCGGAAAGGCGTCACCAACGGTGTGTACGACCCCCGCAGGAAGTCGGCGGCGAGGTCAATCACGGTGCTCACTCCTGGCTGTCCGGTCGGATAACGAGACCGCTTCGGTCAGCGGGTCGACGAGGGAGAACGCGTTGGCGGCGATGGCATGGGCGACATACCGCGACACGAGAAACACAATGGCGACAGCCATGTCCGGGCCGCACGCGGAGATGACGGCATCGAGATCGGCTCTGGAGTCGTGCCCGGAGCCGCGCACCAGGTTTTCGGTGAGCCGCAACGTTGCCGTTTGACGCCCGTCGAGGACGGGGGATCCCACCTCGCCGTCCAGGGCCGCCGCGATCCATGCCTGCGACATCCCCTGGGTGCTGGCGAGGCGCACGTGTTGCGAACGCTCGTAGGAATTGTCGAGGATCGTCGCGGCGCGCAACGCGACAATCTCCGTCAGATCAGCGGGGACCGCCGACTTCAGCGCCTCGGTGAAGTCGATGAACGCAACCAACGCCCGCGGTTGCCGCGCGCCGACGGCGAAGAAGCCGCCGAGATAGCCCAGACGCGCGACGCGTGGGGCCAGCATGGCGGCGAGCTCGCTGGGAAGAGTCGCCGCCGCAGGGACGGGCGCGTCGGCAGGGAGACCGGCGACGCGCGGCATCGGCTCAGACATCGCTGCTGCCCGGTGCCCCGGGTTGCGCAGCCGACATGGCCGGCTGCCCCCCTCTGCCGTCTCGGAGAGTCGTGAGCTGGTGGATGTCGTGCCGCTCGCGGATCTCTGCTACGGCGGCCGGATCCGGCGGGCCATCGGCCGATCGCAGCAGCGCCGCGAGTTCCTCGAAATACAGTTCATGTCCGGACGGTGCCGCCTGGAACAGCATGCGCGCCGGAGTGGAGGACAAATTTGCGAACGCGTGCGGGCAGCCCGCGGGCACGAACAGCACCGAGCCGGGCCCGCCGCGCAGGTAACGCGTTCCCGTCGGAGAGACCCATTCGTGCCAATCGTGCGGTGTGCGTTCCACCGGCTCGAACGCCAGCAGGTCGAGGGTCCCTTCGAGGACGTAGAAGAGCTCTTGCCCTGCCGTGTGCACGTGCGCGCCGACGTCGTAGCCGGCCGGGACGTCGATCTCGAAAGTGGAGCACAGCGCGCCCGCCGGTCCCGCCTCGCCGGCCACCTTCAGCATCGCGTGCAACCCGCCGCCGGCGATGAGCCGTCCTTCACCCGGTGCGAGCATCTTCCCGTCCGTCATGGCTGCTTCCCTTCGTCCGTCATGCGACCGTGGTGTGGGTGTCCCGCGCGACCGGAGGGGCCGCTTGGGACGCGCGCTTGCGCCGGGTGACGCCCAACTGGGCAAGACCCACCGCGAGGATGAGGGCCAGGCCGTTGAAGAGGTCGGGAATCCATACCGGCGCCCCGGCGAGCTGCAGTCCCTTCACGCCGACGGCCAGCACATACACGGCGACGACGGTGCCCCACACGTTGACACGGCCGGCCCGGAACTGCGTCGAGCCGAGGAAGACCGCCGAGAATGCCGGCAAGAGGAACGACGGTCCCGAGGTGGGGTCACCCGTCCCCAGCCGGGACGCGAGAAGCAAGCCGACGATGGCAGAGATCGTGCCGCAGGCGATGAAGGCTCCCGCGATGACGGGCCGCGTGCGCACACCGGCCAGCCGCGTGGCCTCCGCGTTTCCGCCGGTCGCGTAGACGCGACGCCCGACGGGGGTGTTCTCGAGCACGTACCAGACCACGAGCGCTGTGGCGATGAGGATGTAGACGGGCGCGGTCATGCCGAAGAACCGCTTCGTGCTGAACGCGACGAAGGACTGCGGCAGGTTGAGGATCTGCGAGCCCCCCGACAACCAGTCGGTGCACGCGATCCCGATCGAGCTGACACCCAGGGTTGCGATGAAGGAATCGATCCGGAAGACGGCGACGAGCGTCGCGCTCAGTGCGCCGATCGCGGCGCCGATCACGAGCGTCAACGGCACGGCGACCGCCGGCGTGATGCCGTGGTTGACGAGCAACCACGACACGAAGATGGAGGTGAATCCGATCTCCGCCCCGATGGCCAGGTTGAACGCGCCGGCGGCCGCGGGGATCATCAACCCGACCGCGGCGAGCGCGGTGAGAGCCTGCCCGTCCAGCATCGACCGCCACGTGCTCGCGGTGAGGAACGTGTCGGGCACCCATAACGAGAACACGAGGAAGAGCGCCACGAAAATGTAGACGGCGCTCAGCCGTCGGAACGACAGCATCCCGCCCAACATACGCAGTCGCGACGGCTCGCCGCGCGGTGCCGGTTCAGACGCCGGGGGCACGTCGGCGGCGCGGGCGGTCCCCTCCAGTGCGACGTCAGGCATGGTGTTCCTCCTCGGAGAGAGCGGACAGGACAAGTGGCTCGTCGCCGCTCACGCCGAGGCACTCTTGCGTCAGCCGGTGATCGTTGACCTGCTCGCCGCGCAGATCGGCGCCCACCTCACCGTCGCGCAGGACGAGCACCCGGCCGCACATGCGTGTGAGGTCTGCGTTGTCGGACGATGTGACGAGGACGGCCATGCCGCCCGCCGCCGATGCCACGATCAGCTGGCGCACCGCCTCGGACGCTCCCACGTCGACGCCCTGGGTGGGCTCCTCGACGAGCAGGACGGCCGGGTCCGTGCGCAACCATCGCGCGATCACGAGCTTTTGCTGGTTACCGCCACTGAAGAGCGCCAGCGGGCGTTCGGGGAGCGCAGGTCTCATGTCCACGCGCTCGAGCCACGTCATCGTCTCGGCGCGCTCCCGCCCGCGGCTCAGATGGACCCCTCCGCGCGACAGGGGGCGCAGCCGCGGCAGCGTGAGATTTTCGCGCACACTCAGCGACATGGCGGCGCCGTGGGCGCGGCGGTCGGCAGGGACCATCGCTACGCCGTGGGTGCTGGCGTCGTGTGGCGACGCATGACGCAGGCGAACGCCCCGGACCTCCACGGTGCCCGCCTCTCGGGGGACCGACCCGTAGACGAGGCCGACCACATGCTCGCGTCCGGAGCCGAGGTTGCCGGCGATGCCGACGATCTCACCGGCTCGAATGTCGAGATCGAGGTGGCGCAACGTATGCCCGCGGAGTGCGCGCACCGACAGGAGGGGTGCCGCAGCGCTTCGTGCAGCAGGGACGGGCGCAGCGGCGGCCGCCAGGGCCGCCCGCCGGCCGGTGATGAGCTCGGCGAGGCTGTTTGCCGTCTGACCCGCAGCCGCAACGTCCGCCACCACTCGACCGTCGCGGAGCACGACGACGCGCTCGGCGAGTTCGGTCACCTCTTCGAGCCTGTGTGAGATGAAGATGACGCCGGTGCCGGCCTTCGCTGCTTCCTTGACGGCGTCGAAGAGCGTCCCCGCTTCTTCGCGGTGCAGCGCGGCGGTCGGCTCATCCAGGACCAGGACGTTGTGGTCCGACGTCCAGCCGTCCATGGCGCGGGCGATCGCAACGATGGTGCGTTGTGCCGGGCTCAGCGTGCCCACCCGTCGGTGCACGTCGAAGTCGACACCGAACCTGCGGATCGCGGCCCGGCCCACCGTCGCCTCGGACCGCCGCCGCAGAGGCCCCAGGCCGCCCATGCGCAGCGGCCTGCCGATGGCCAGGTTTTCGAGCGTGCTGAGGCTCTCGATGAGGCCGAGGTCCTGATGAATGAAGTGGAGCGTCGCCGCCCCGCCGGAGCCCGCCCCGCCGGAGCCCGGCCCGCCGGAGCCGCCGGAGCCCGCCCCGCCGGAGCC
>CAXSDE010000001.1:0-162373 GCA_964236265.1 uncultured bacterium | reverse complement strand
CCGCCCCGCCGGAGCCCGGCCCGCCGGAGCCGCCGGAGCCCGCCCCGCCGGAGCCGCCGGAGCCCGCCCCGCCGGAGCCCGGCCCGCCGGAGCCGCCGGAGCCCGCCCCATCGGCGCCCGTCCCATCGGCGCCCGTCCCGCCGGCGTGCAGGCGGACGCTTCCGGAGTCAGCTCCGTAAACGCCCGCCAGCACTTTTACCAGCGTCGACTTTCCCGAACCGTTCTGCCCGAGCAACGCGACGATCTCACCGGAGCGCACGTGCATCGAGACGTCGTCGAGCGCACGCACTCCGGGGAAGGTCTTCGTGATCCCCTCGATGGAAAGTACGACCGGACGCTCGGGTGCGCTGTCGGTTGAAGGCGTCGGCATCATGGTCGGCTCAGCTCGCGCTCGATGGCCACAGCTTGGCGAACCGCTCCGCGATGTCGGGATAACCGCTGTATCCGTGCGACGGGTCGAACGTGATGTCGCCCTTCTCCAGCATCTGCATCACGTTCTCGTCCGCCATCTCGGCGGCCGTGAGTGGCTCACCCGCGATCAGTCGCGCCGCGATGTCGACCTGGACCCACGTGCTCGTCACCGTGTCGTAGCCGAGCCCCGCTGTGATGTCGCCGGACTTGATGTAGCCGAGCACCGCCGGGTCCGGGGCGAAGCCGACGGTGTCGGCCGTGAGGCCGGCCACCTTCATCGCGGCAGGCAGGCCGCCCGCCGCTTCGAGGGAGGCGAACACCACGGTCTTCGTCTCGGGGTGCTTTTGCAGGTCACTGGTGATCGCCGTGGGTGCCGTGCTGCCGATCGTGGTGATCGGCAACTTCTCGTACCTGACGACACACGACGGACACAGCGACGCCATCTCTTTCTTGTAGCCCTCCGCGATGAACGTGCTGAAGCTGAGCTCCGGAACGGAGTAGAACACGCTGGGCTTGGTGCCGTTGCGCTGCACGACCCAGTCGGCCAGCAGCTTGCCGGCAAGGGTCGTCGCCTTGTCGCTCAGGATCGACGCCTTGATGGCGGGGAACTGCGCGCCATCGACGACGCCTTGCGACACAACCGGAATTCCCTTGTCCGCCAGGTCCTGCATGCCTTGCCGGTATTGCACCGGGTCGGCCGCCGGGATCAGCACTGCGGCTGGGTTGCCGGCGACGATGCTCGACACCGCGGTCTGCAGCGCCTGCGCGGACGGGCCGGCCTTCGTGACCGTCAACTCTACGCCCAGCGCGTGCGTCGGACCCTGAATGATCTTCGCAAAGAGAGCACAGATCGGCGTGGAGCACTGCAGGAAGGAAAACTTGGTGCCGGCGGCCGGCTTCTTCAGCAGCGGCTTGTCGACGGGGAATGCGCTCGGGTGCCCGGTGTAGGGCGCAAGGTTGGCCTTGGCGGTCGCGAGGGCGGCGGCCGAGATGCCTTCGCCGCCGGCCGTCGCCGTCCCGCTGCCGGAGGCGGAGCCACCGGCCGAGCTCGCGCCGCCGGAGTTGGACGCGGTCGACCCTCCCGCGCTGGTGGTGGTGCTGCAACCGCTGACCGCCAGCAGTCCGCCGGCCACCCCCGCGATCACGGCTCGTTTCCACATGTTCTGCGTCACTGTGCTTCCTTCCGGTGATGTGCGGGGGATGTAAGTCGACGGTGAACCGACCTGTCGGTCACATTCTGCTCTGCGGAACTGAGGTCTGCGTTGCGACGTTAGATCCTCGGCATGCGAAACACAAGAGATACTGGCAACGAGTTGGAAACGGTTTGAGCATTGGCGTTCCGGCCTGCACGACCACTGGACGACCGCAACGACTTGACGATAGGAAATCTGCAGCGCAGAATCGGCGTCTGCCAGACGAACACCTACCGAAGGAAGTCGCCCGTGCGTGCACCGGTATGGATCACGGAGTCGGAGGTCGTGTCCCTGATCGACCTGGGCGAGGCCATTCAAGCCGTCGAACACGGCTTCCAGGCCGAGTCCGCCGGTGAGGCGCAGAACCTGCTCAAGACACATGTCGCGATCCCGGGCGGCAGCCTGCACAGCATCGGCGGGGCTCTGGTCGTCGACGATGTCGTCGGCGTCAAATCCTGGGCCCATACACCCGGCGGCGCGACCCCGCTGTTGACGATGTGGCGCATCAGCGACGGGTCGCTTCTCGCGGTGATCGAGGCTTTCGCACTCGGGCAATACCGGACGGCAGCCGTCGCCGGTGCCGCGACACACGCGCTGGCCGCGCCCAACGCGACGAGACTGACGATCCTCGGCAGTGGGCATCAGGCCCTCACCCAGGTCGCCGCAGTCGCGGCCGTCCGCGCGCTGACCCACGTGACCGTCTGGAGCCCGAACGCGGAGCGCCGCACGCGGTTTGCCGGAACGATCACAGACGCGCTCGGCCTCGACGCCTCGGCGGCGGACTCCGTGGAGCAGGCGTGTGCGGGAGCTGATGTCATCACGCTGGTCACGAGGGCGACCAGCCCCTTCCTGTCCGCCGATGACGTTCCCAGCGGCGCCCATGTCAATGCCATGGGCGCGATAACCCCCGAGCGGGCAGAATTCGAGCCCAGCCTGCTCAAGCGCTGCGACGTGGTGGCCGCGGACAGCGTTCCCGCCGCCCGGGCATTGTCCAGAGAACTCGCCGAGTTCTACGGTGACGGCCATGGGGATGGCTGGGACGAGGTGATACCGCTCTCGACGCTCGTGGGCGCCGGGGAGCGCCGTCCCGACGGCGCCGATGTGACGCTCTTCAAGTCCATGGGGGTCGGCGTCGCGGATGTCGCGATCGGCCTGTTCGTGTACGAGCAGGCGGTGCTCAACCGGATCGGCGCCCCGCTGGCCATACCGTCCCCCTCGCGGCCTCGTCTGCGTTCCAATCTTCGACGCGCCGGCGTCGGCTATGTCTGACCCGAAAGGACGATCCGATATGTCGAGGTATGACGTCGACCAGAGCAAATTGACGTTCGTCGACCGCGTCGGGTGGAGCCCCCCTCCCGCCGACCTGTGGCCGTCGATCGTGATCCCCCGCGAGCACATCGAAGCGGAGACGGCACGACTCGGCGCCCTCGAGCGCCCGGCGAACGGCCGGCGACGCAGCCTGATCGTGCATCCGCGGTCGGAGGCGCCGGGCCTGGGCCTCGCGCCCGGCATCCAGGTCAGCCTCGACGTGCTGCTGCCCGGGGAGCGCACTGCACCGATCCGCCACAATTCCTCCCAGGTCAACTTCTGCATCTCCGGCTCCGGGCACGCGAGCATCGACGGGGTCGAGATCGACTACGGCCGTCACGACGTCTTCTGCACGCCGTCGATGGCGACCTACGTGCACAGCAATGACACCGACGAGGTCCAGGTCCGGCTGACCTATTCCAACGCTGCCCTGCTCGAGAAGTTGAACGTGCATTACGTCGAGGAGGACCCGGCGGAGGGCCTGGCCGTCGCTGCCGGCGACACCCCGCGCGCGGAAGCTCTCGAGGCATTGTTCGATGACTACTTCGAGCTGACCGAGGCCGGGGCCTGGCTCATGAGCTATGAAAAACTCGTCAACCCGCCGGTACAGGAATCCCGGCCCCTGCATTGGCCGTGGCCGCTCGTGAAGGCGGAGATCGACAAGCTGACGGCGCTCGGTTCGGCGTACAAGGGTCGTCGGCTCTATCTCCTGTTCAACCCGGCCTCGGGTCGCACGAACGGCACGACCCACAGCTTCTTCGCCACGATGTGCGTCCGGCCCGCCCACATCGTCGACGTGCCGCACCGGCACACCGCTGCGGCCATCAACTACTTCTTCGAGGGCTCGGGCTACAGCGTCGTCGGCGGGCAGACGGTCGAATGGAAAGCGGGCGACCTCATGCTGTCCGCGCCGGGTTGGGCGGTCCATCACCACGCCAGCCACGGCGAGGCCGTCTACGAGCTGACCATTCAGGACAGCCCGCTGCATCTGGCCATGGATTCCCTGCTGTGGCAGGAGAATCTGCGCACGCGGCCGATCCTGCTGGGGTCACATCGTGGCTTCGACACCAACCGGGTCGAGCTGACCTGACGTTCGTCGTTCGCACACCGCTCCCCTCGTCTCGGACCCGCGAGCGCGACCCACACCCACTCCTGCGACAGCCACGGAACAGGTGCACCGATGCCAGAGCCAGTGACCGTGGGCCTCGTCGCCCCGATTTTCAACAACATGCCGGTGTGGGCGGCCAGCCATCTCGGCTATTTCGGCGACGTCGACCTCGTCGTCACCGATTCCGTTCTGTACGGCGTGCAGAACGTCACTAACGCGGTCCGGGATCGCACGGTCGACATCGGCATCGGGACACCGGAGAGCGTCCTGGCCAACACCGACGAGTCCAATGCGACCGTGATCATCGCGGGCAATGCCCGAAAACTCGCCAACAGCCTCATCGCGCGGCTCGGCATCACGACCATCGACGGCCTCCGCGGCGGCACCATCGGCGTGTCCCACCTGACCGAGGGGACGGCGCTGCTCGTCAAGCAGATGCTGGCGGCGCACGGCCTCACCGCCGGCGACGACTACACGCTGGAGGCGATCGGCGTCGCGTCGCAGCGCTGGGACGCCATCCAGCAGGGCACGCTCGATGCCGGCCTGCAGACGCCGCCGCACAAATATCTCGCCGAAGACGCGGGCTACAGCAATCTCGGCGACATCTTCGACTACGTCCCGGAATACCAGTTCACCACCGTCAACGTGCGCGCTGATTGGGCGGCGGTGCATCGAGGGACAGTGGTGCGGTTCCTGTCCGCGACCCGGCGGGCGACCCAGTGGCTGTACGACGAGCCTGCTGCGGCCACCGCGCTCGCCGCCGAGGCGCTCTCCACGACGGCCGAGTATGCGCGCCGGGATTACGAGCATTTCCGCAGGACGCAGAGTCTCACGCCCGACTTGACACTGAGTGACGCAGGGATGACGACGGTGGTGGACCTGATGCGTGCTGCCGGGACATTACCCCCAGGAGCGGACGCGGGTATCGCTCGCTCCGTCGATCTGTCGTTCCTGCAGGAAGCGGCCACCGTGCCGAGCGCTGAGGAGAGCACCCTGTGAAGGCCATCGTCATGCGCGCGTTCGGTGGACCCGAGGTCCTGGCCATGGACGATGTGCCCGTCCGCCCGCCGCTCGCCGGTGAGGTGCTCGTGAAGGTATCGGCTGTGAGTGTGGGCCGGCTGCTCGATGTCGCCGCCCGCGCCGGGCAGCTGCCGTGGGCACGAATCGCTCCGCCGCACGTCCTCGGCGCGGAGCACGTCGGGGTCGTGCAACGTCTGGGTGACGGTGTGACGTCCTTCGCCGTCGGGGACCGCGTCGCGGTGTTTCCCATCGTCGCGGACGGCACGTGCGACATGTGCCTGAGCGGACGGGAAGAAGCGTGCCCCAACCTCGAGATCATCGGAGTGCACCGCCCGGGCGCCTACGCGATGTACACGACCGTTCCCGTCCGGCAGCTGCACCGGTTGCCCGATGAGATCGACGACGCAGAGGCGTGCGCCCTGGCGCTGGCCGGCCCGGTCGCGCGCAAGCAGCTCGACCTCGCCGGCGCGGGACCCGAGTCGTGGGTGCTGGTCCAGGCAGCGGGCTCGGCGCTGGGTGCGTGTGTCGCGATGCTCGCGAAATTCAGTGGATCGAAGGTCATCGGGACGACTCGTCACGAGGAGAAGAAGGCGGGTCTCGCCAGGCTCGGCCTCGACAGCGTCCTCAACTGGACCGACACCGACTTCGCCGATCAGGTCCGCGAGCTCACCGGTGGCCGCGGCGCGAGCATCGTCGTCGACAACATCGGGGGCGCCGACCTGTTCTCCTCATCCATGGCTGCGCTCGCCGCCGGGGGCACGCTCATCTCCTCGGGAGCATTCGCCGGCGGAATGGTCTCGTTGGACCTTCAGCGCCTCTACCTGCTGAATCAGCGGATCATCGGCGTCCGCACCGCCGACATGCGCAGCGTGCAGCGGTTGTGGGCCGATGTCGCCCGCGGCTTCCGGACAGCCGTCGATGCGACCTTCCCGATGTACGAGGTCGCGCAGGCCCACCGCTACGTCGAGCAGCAGAACAACATCGGCCGCGTCGTCTTGACCGCGACGTGGTCGCCGCCCGTCGCTCCCGTTGCCGGCGGCGCCGCCGAATCGACCCCCGGCACCGTCGATGGCTCGACCCCCGGCACCGTCGATGGCTCGACCGCCACGCCCGCCCTCTCGGCAACGCCGCGGGCAGCCGCCGCCACGCCGGTGGACGGGGACTCCTGATGTCGCCGGGCGCCGACCCAGCGCCGGCGCACGTCGTGACCGACCGGCCCTGGGGCTTGTTCATCGGCGGGAAGGTCGTGGCCGCCCGGTCGGGGGCCACGTACGAGACTGTCAGCCCCGCGACGGAGCAGGTCATCGCGCGAGTGCCGGACGGCGACGCCACCGACGTCGATGATGCCGTCGCCGCCGCGCTGGCGGGGTTGTCCGACTGGGCGACCGTCGCCCCCAAGCGCCGCGGCGCCGCGCTTCGCGAGATGGCATCGATACTGCGCGCCAACACCGACGAACTGGCGGCGCTGGATGCCGCCGACGTCGGCAATCCGGTCGCCGCCATGCGCAACGACGTGGCATGGGCATGCGAGGTCCTGGAGATGTTCGCCGACTGGGCGACGGGCATCGGCGGTGCCACGGTGCCGGCGTCAGTGGAGCATCTGCACTTCACCACGCGCCAGCCGTACGGTGTCGTGGCACGCATCATCCCGTTCAACCACCCGCTCTTCTTCGCCGCCGCCAAGATCGCCGCCCCACTCGCTGCCGGCAACTGCGTGATCCTCAAGCCGGCCGACATCTCGCCCCTGTCGGCGCTGCGCATGGCGGAGCTGTTTGCCGACACCCTGCCCGCGGGTGTCTTGTCCGTCGTCGTCGGCAACGGCCCCGCGGTGGGTCGCGCTCTCGTGCGGCACCCCGCGATCCGGCGCATCGGCTTCATCGGTGGCGAGGCGACCGGTCGCGCGATCCAGCGCGACGCCGCCGACGCCGGCGTCAAGGACGTGTCCCTCGAGTTGGGCGGAAAGAACGCGCTCATCGTCTGTCCGGACGCGGATCTCGACCGGGCTGCCGCCAGTGCGGTCAACGGCATGAATTTCGCGGTCTCGGCCGGCCAGTCGTGCGGCTCGACGTCGCGGTTGCTCCTGCACGAGTCGATCGCGGCGGAGATGACCGAGCGGATCGTCGCGTTGGCCGCCGGCATCGCCATCGGCGACCCGCTCGCGGAGAGCACGCAGATGGGCCCACTGTCCTCCCGTGCGCAATACGACAAGACACTCAGCTACATCGAAGCCGGCGTCGCGGGCGGCGCGGAGGTCGTCACCGGCGGCGGCCGGCCCGACGGCCTGCCGTTGGACAGCGGCTACTACGTCGCACCCACCATCTTCACGCAGGTGACGCCGGATTCGCGGATCGCCCGCGAGGAGATCTTCGGTCCCGTCCTGTCCGTCCTCACATGGCGGACCGAGGCGGAGGCCCTGTCGATCGCGAACGGCGTCGATTACGGCCTCACGAGCAGCGTATGGACGAATGACCTGCGCACCGGGCACCGGATGGCGCGAGCACTCGAGGTCGGCTACGTGTGGATCAACGGCTCTTCCCGCCACTTCTGGGGCATGCCCTTCGGCGGCGTCAAGTCCTCCGGAATCGGCCGCGAAGAATGTTTCGAGGAGTTGCTCAGCTACACGCAACTCAAGGCAGTGAACGTCTTTCTCGACTGAGGCACCACCGATACGCGAGTCACCGCCCGGGAGGCGACATACATGCAAGGAGCCGACGCACTCGTCGAAGCGCTGCACCGTGAAGGTGTCGAGCACATCTTCGGCCTGCCCGGCACGACCATCATGAGCATCATCGACGCGGTGGCGCGCCGGTCGGACATGAGATACCTGTCGGTGCGTCACGAGCAGGTGGCGGGTTTCATGGCCGACGGGTATGCCCGCGCCGGTGGCCGACCGGCGGTCGCGCTCGCGTCCCGCGGGCCCGGTGCGGCCAACCTCGCCATCGCCGTGCACAATGCGCACGCCGAGTCGATTCCCCTCGTCGTCGTCATCGGCCAGGTGTCCGACGACATCGCCCACCGGGACGCCTTCGAGGAGACGGACCTCGTTTCGGTGTTCGCGCCGATCAGCAAGTGGGCCGTCGAGGTGCACGACGCCGCCCGCATTCCCGAGTTCGTGCAGCGCGCTGTTCGCGCCGCGGTCGGTGGCCGGCCGGGGCCCGTTGTCCTTTCCGTGCCCCTGGATGCCCAGACCACGGACCACGAGCCGCGTTTCCAACCGCGCTTCCGAGCGGCGCAGCCGGCCGCGGATCCAGCCGCGCTTCGCGACGCGGCCGCACTCTTGTCCGCCAGTCGTCGCCCCGTCATCATCGCCGGTGGTGGCGTCCTCGCCCAGCAGTACGACGGGGGTCTCGACGCGTTGGCCCGGGCCCTCTCGGCGCCGGTGGTCACGACGTGGATGCGGAAGAACGCCGTCGCCAACGACGCACCGTACTTCCTCGGCTCGCTCGGTTACGGTGCACCCGTCATCACCGAAGATGTCGTTCGCGACGCGGACGTGGTGCTGGCGCTCGGTTGCCGCTTCTCCGAGTTCACGACCAAGCGCTACACCCTCCTGAACCCCGACAGTGCGCTGATCCACGTCGACATCGACGCAGCGGAACTCGGCCACATCTACGTGCCGACGATCGGTCTGCACGCGTCGGCCGCCTCGGCGGCCCGGGAGCTCGCGGCGATGGTCGGCGCACCCGCCGCCGGATCGGCGCCCGGCAGTGGCGGGCTCGAGCGCGAGGCACGGCTGGCTGCCTTGCGCACGGCGTTCCTCGAGGCGACGGTCGTGCCGGAGGCCGACGAAGGCGGGCAGACGGTCGCCTCCGCGAGCGTCGTCGCAGCGCTGCAATACCTCGTCGACCGGCATGAGGTCGTCCTCGTGCAGGATGTGCACACGTTCGGCCCGTGGATCCAGCGCTACGTCAATTTCACGCGCCCGGGCAGCTACTTCGCGGCGGCCGGGGGGTCGATGGGCTGGGGTCTCCCCGCATCGCTCGGTGTCGCTCTCGCTCGCCCCGACGCACACGTCGTGTCCGTGAGCGGCGACGGCAGTTTCTTCATGGTCGCGCAGGACCTGGAGACCGCCGTCCGCGAGAACATCCCGGTCATCCACGTCGTCGTCAACAATTTCGCGTACGGCAACACCCGCGACCGCCAGCGGTTCTCCCACGACTCCCGCTATCTCGGCGTTTTCTACGGCAACCCGGATTTTGCTGCGTACGCACAACTTCTCGGTGCCCATGGCGAGCGCGTCGAGAAGGCGAGCGAGCTGATCCCCGCGCTCGAGCGCGCGATCGCCTCCGAGCGGCCGGCGGTCATAGACGTCATCCAGGACCGTTTCGAAGGGCTCCCGGGGGATCTGCGTCCGCCGGGCACGAACTGAAGGAGCACCATGGGCTACATCATCACCCCCGACGAGCTCGTCGAGTTTCGTCCGAACGACAGCGAAGTCGCTCGGTTCATGCACGGTCACCTGCACGGCTTCGACGCCACCACGGTGATTCTCACCGAGTCGTTACCGGGCGGCGGTCCGGTGCCGCACGAGCACCAGGTGGAGGAGGTGCACGTCATCGCCGCGGGCGGCCACGCCCTCTACCGCGTGGGCGACGACCAGTTCGAGGTCGAGGGTCCAGTGCTGATCCGCCTTCCCGCCAAGGTCCCGCACGGTTTTGTCAACCTCGGCACGGGCGTGCTCATCATGACGTGCTTCCTTCCGACGCCGAAGATGGAGACGTCGTTCTTTCCGGAACGCGCGTTCACCGCCGAGGCGCGTGTGACCAAATGACAGCGCTTGCCCACCTGGCCGCCGTTGCGACGCGGGACAGGATGTTCATCGGTGGACGGTGGATCGACGGCGCGGACGGTGCCTTCGACGTCATCGACCCCTCGAGCGGCGACGTCATCACGCGGGTTCCGCGGGCCGGCGCACGCGACGTGGACCGGGCGATAACCGCAGCCGCCGAAGCATTACCCGCCTGGGCGGCAACGCCCGCGCGGGAGCGGGCGGAGATCCTGCGCCGGGCGTATGAACTGACGCTCGAGCGCCGCACCGAGCTCGCGTTCCTGATGAGCCTCGAAATGGGCAAGTCGCTGGCCGACGCGCGCGCCGAGGTCACCTACGCTGCGGACTTCTTCCGCTGGTTTTCCGAAGAGGCCGTGCGCATCGGCGGCGAGCTCCGCGGGGCACCTGCCGGCGGCAACCGCATTCTCACCCTGCGCAAGCCGGTTGGCGTCACGTTGCTGTTGACTCCATGGAACTTCCCGGCGGCCATGGCCACGCGCAAGCTCGGTCCCGCTCTCGCCGCCGGCTGCACCGTCGTGCTCAAGCCCGCCTCGCTGACCCCGCTGACCGCCCTTGCGCTGGCGGATGTGCTCCACGACGCCGGCGTCCCGGCGGGTGTCGTCAACGTCATCACCACCGACCGTGCCAGCGCTGTCGTGACCCAGGCGCTCGAGGACAGCCGTGTGCGCAAGGTGTCGTTCACCGGCTCCACGCGGGTCGGCATGCTGCTGCTCAAGCAAGCGGCCGAACGCGTCGTCAACGTCTCCATGGAGCTCGGGGGCAACGCGCCCTTCGTCGTCCTCGACGATGCCGACGTCGGCGCGGCCGTGGACGGGGCCCTGATCGCGAAGATGCGCAACGGCGGTCAGGCGTGCACCGCCGCCAATCGTTTCCTGGTGCACAGCTCCGTTGCCGAGGAGTTCACCGAGCGGCTCGCTGCGGCTATGGGCCGGCTGCGGGTCGGGCCGGGGACTGACGAGAGCACGCAATTGGGGCCGATGGTCAGTGCGGAGCAACGCGAGGAGGTGGCGGCGACGGTGCGCGCGACCGTCGCGGCCGGCGCCGCTGTCGTGATCGGTGGCGAGACCCTCGACGGTCCCGGCTTCTACTATCCGGCAACCGTGCTGGCGGATGTGCCCCGCGACTCGCCGGCAGCGACGACTGAGATCTTCGGGCCGGTGGCCCCCATCATCACGATCGACGACGACAACGACGCCGTGGCTCTCGCCAACGCGACAGAGATGGGCCTTGCCGGCTACGTCTACAGCAAGGACCTCGGGCGGGCGCTGCGCGTCGCCGAGCGCCTCGAACTCGGCATGATCGGCGTCAACCGCGGTAGCGTCTCCGACGCCGCCGCCCCGTTCGGCGGCATGAAGCAGTCCGGACTCGGGCGCGAGGGCGGCTTCGAGGGGATCAACGAGTACTTGGAAACCTCGTACGTCGCGGTTGCGTGGTGACCGTCCCACGCAAGCCCCGCAGGTGGCTGTCGACGCACCGGTGAGGTCGTCCCCACAACTGGGCGCCGTCGTCCATGGGTGCCAGCAACGTCCTCGCAGTCAATATGGGAGGTGGCAAGACCATTTCGGGATTGTGGAGATCGCTGCCGCCAGCCTTGTTGCGTCGCTGGCCGGCTGAGCGGCACTGGTCGTCGCGGAGCGTCGAACATCCCGCCCCGCAGTCCCGTGGACAATTGCGGCCTCGGTTTTCCTCGTCGTTTCGCTTGCCGGACCCGCGTTGCCGGCCGCGAAGGTGTCCACGGGCAGCTGCCTCGCGTTGATGGATCTCGCGGTGCAGCTGGACGATCGTCGGCACGGCAGGCGAGGAACTGTGCCTGGCGCGGAGCCGGGCGCCCACAGCCCGACGGCGGACCTACCGCAGCCGCGGAGTCGCCACGGACGTGCGCCCGGTTGCCGATCGGGTGGCCGCGGCTGCACGCAGGAGCGCGACCGACAGGCAGGCACCGACGCCCTCGCCGGCGCGGATCCGGGCATCGAGAATCGGTTCGAGGCCGAGCTCGGTGAGCACGAGCGCGTGGCCCGTCTCGCGGCTGCGGTGGGCGGCGAGGAGATGGGCCGCCGCAGCTGGTTCGAGACGCACCGCGACGAGCGCCGCCACGGATGTCGCGAACCCGTCGAGGACGACGCTGACCCCCGCCGCCGCCGCGCCGAGGACGACTCCGGCGAGCACCGCGAACTCCGGGCCACCGACCGCCGCCAGCGCCGCGAACGGCGCAAGAGGCGCGAGGTGCGGAGCGGACGGATCGTGCGGAGCGGACGGAACGTGCGGAGCGGACGGACCGTGCGGAGCGGACGGATCGTGCGGAGCGGACGGATCGTGCGGAGCGGACGGAAGCCGCGTGCCTCCGTCGTCACCACGCACCCGACGCAGCGCCGCCGTGGCCACCGCCCGCTTGCGGGCGACCATGGCCGAGTCGGCGCCCGCCCCCAGCCCGATGAGCTCGGCGGCGTCGACGCCGAGCAGCGCTGCCGCCAACGCAGCGGCCACCGTGGTGTTGCCGACGCCGACCTCGCCCAGCGCGACGAGCCCGCGGCCGGCCGCTTCGCCCCCGAGAACGCGACCGACCGCGACGAGGCGCTCCACGTCCGCGCCCGAGAGCGCGTCCGCCGTCACGAGGTCGCCGCGCCCGTCGAGCGGCCGGGCGTCGTACACACCGGAAATGTGCGCGCCCGTGACCCCGGCATCGACGACGACCGCCCGCATCCCGGCGGCTGCCGCAGCGGCGCACCCCATCGCCTCGCCGACGGCGGCCGCGCCGAGGACATCGGAGGTGACGGACGCGGGATACGCGGAGATGCCGTGCGCGGCGACCGGGTGGTCGGCGCCGACCAGGATCAGCGTGCCGGCGCCGAGGGCCCCGAAGGGCAGAGCCGCGATGCGGTCGAGGGCCCGGTCGATCACGCCGAGGGAGCCCGGCGGGGTCAGCAACGTGTCGGCGGCGTCGCGGGCACCGACCACCGCTGCCGGATCGGGGGCGCGCAGGTGCGAGACGGGTGCCGCGGGTGCCTGCCCCTCGACGGGCCAGCGCTCCTCGCAGACGACGTCGTCGAGGGGGACGCGCGCGGACCAGCCGGCGCGTTCGAGGCCCGGGCCGGGCGGGCGCTCGTCGGGCCAGCCGACGCACAGCCACCCGAGGGTCACCACGGCCGCGGGCAGGTGGAGGAGCGCCGCCAGGTCGGCAGGTTCGAACAATGTGACCCACCCGACGCCGACCCCCTCGGCGCGGGCGGCGAGCCACATGTTCTCGATCGCGGCTGCGCAGGACCACAGGTCGGCATCGGGGAAGGTGGCCCGCCCGAGCACCCCCCGCGCCGGCGCCCGCCGGTCGCAGCAGACGACGATCCCCAACGGTGCTTCACGAATGCCCTCGAGTTGCAGGTCGAGCAGGCGACGCCCGGAGTCGGCGTCCAGCGCGGCTGCCTGGACGAGCCGCTCCCGGTCGGCGAGCAGCGCGGCCCGTTCCCGCGTCGCCGCATCCCGGACGACGATGAATCGCCACGGCTGCGAATGGCCCACCGACGGCGCGGCGTGACCGGCGGCCAGGATGCGGCCCAACACGTCGGCGGGCACGGCATCCGGGCGAAAGCGGCGGACATCCCGGCGCCGCGCGATCACGTCCGCCAGCGCCTCGCGCGTCGCGGGCGGCAATGCCCACGCGCGGGGATGCTCCCTCCGGTCGCTCGCGGCCGTCGCGTCCCCGATCACGGGGACGGGACGCGGCCAGCTCATGGCCGGGAACACTAGACGCCGTCGGCGCATGAACGTCGCGGACCGGCTGCAGCTCCCGGCGCCCCGGCCCGCCCGTACGCCTGAACACGCCCCGCGAGTGCCAGGCTCCGCGCCTCGGCCGATACGGTGTCGATCGTGAAGGTCCTCGTCGTCGGCAGTGGCGCCCGCGAGCATGCGCTCGTGCTGGCGCTCTCGCGTGACCCTGCCGTGACAGCGATCGTCTGCGCGCCTGGCAACGCCGGAACGTCGGCGCTGGCCGAGGCTTTCCCGCTCCGCACGACCGACCCCGAAGCCGTCGCGCAGCTGGCCGTCGACGTGGGCGCCGACCTCGTCGTGATCGGGCCCGAGGCGCCGCTGGTGGTGGGCGCCGCCGACGCCTGCCGGGCGCGGGGGATCGCGACATTCGGTCCGGGGCGCGGTGCGGCGGCCCTCGAGGGGTCGAAGTCCTTCGCCAAGGACGTGATGGTCGCGGCCGGGGTTCCGACGGCCGGGGCAGGCTCGTTCACGACGGAGGCCGCCACCCTCGCCGGGCTGGCGGCGGCAACGGCGCCGTACGTCGTGAAGTTCGACGGTCTCGCCGCCGGCAAGGGTGTCACCGTAACCGCGGATCTGGAGGCGGCGAGGTCAGCCGTCTCGGAAGCGTTCGCGGGCGCGTTCGGGAGCGGGCCGAGCGAGACCCGCATCCTGCTCGAGGAGTTCCTCGACGGTCCCGAGGTCTCCCTGTTCGCGATCACCGACGGCACAACAGTCGTGCCGCTGGCGCCGGCGCAGGACTTCAAGCGGCTCGGCGACGGCGACGCGGGGCCCAACACCGGCGGGATGGGCGCCTACTCGCCGCTGCCCTGGGCACCGGCCGCCCTCGTCGATGACCTGCAACGCACGGTGCTCGAGCCCACCGTCCGCGAGCTCGCCGATCGCGGCACGCCCTTCAACGGCTGCCTCTTCGCCGGCCTCGCATTGACGGCCGATGGCCCGCGGGTGATCGAGTTCAACGCGCGCTTCGGCGACCCGGAGACCGAGGTCGTCCTGGCGCGCCTCAAGACGCCGCTCGGTGGGCTCCTGCTGGCTGCCGCGACCGGCACACTGTCGGAGCACCCGCCTTTGGACTGGCACGACGACGCTGCGGTGTGCGTGGTGATCGCCGCCGCGGGCTATCCCGGCCCGCCGCGCACCGGCGAAATCATCACCGGCCTCGAGGAAGCGGCGGCGGTCGCCGGTGTCGACGTGCTGCACGCCGGCACGGCCCTCGACGCCCAGGGCCGTGTGGTGTCCGCCGGCGGGCGCGTGCTCGTCGTCACGGCGCGCGGCGCGAATCTCGCCGCCGCGCGGGATGCGGCATACGAGGCCGTCGACCGGATAAGACTGGACGGCAGCGTGTATCGCAACGACATCGCGCTCCGCGCGGTGAATCTCGACATCACCATCCCGACCCATGTCCCGACCAGCGAGGAGACCCGGTGAGCGGCAACCCCCGCGTCGCGATCGTCTACGGATCGCCGTCCGACCACGACGTCATGGCCCAGGCAGGAGCGATGCTCCAGCGCTTCGGTGTGTCGTACGACGAGCAGTTCATCTCACCGCACCGTTCCCCTCGGACGCTCGCCGACTACGTGGCCGAGCTGGAGCCGAGTGGCGTCGAATGCGTCATCGCGGGCGCTTCGATCGGCGGCGGGTCGTTGGCCGCCTCGATCGCCTCGTTCGTGACGATCCCGGTGATCGGCGTGCCGCTGCGCGGAAACTCGCCGACGGGCGCCGTCAACGCCGTGCTGTCGTTGACGGAGATGTCGACCGGCGTCCCCATTGCAGTGGTCGGCCTGGACAACGCGAAGAACGCGGCGGTGCTCGCCGTGCAGATCCTGTCGATCGGCGACCCCGACCTGCGCGCCAAGCTGGCCAACTTCAAGGATGCGTTCGAGACCGCGGCCGCGGGTCGCTGATAAATTGTGCGGCGCACCGGCGCCGTCCTGACGTACGCGCTGCCGCCGCCGCCGCCGCCGCTGCCGCTGCCGCTGCCGCCGCTGCCGCTGCCGCTGCCGCTGCCGCTGCCGCCGCTGCCGCCGCCGCTGCCGATCGGGATCGCGGTCGCTCTCACGGGCCGCAAGGACTGAGCCCCCGTTTGGCACAAGCAGCGGCTACGTTTCCGCAGACGTGGCCCGGAGGACGGCGATCAGCTCGTTGACCGGCACGCCGAGCTGTCGCCCGAGCCCTGCATACGCGCGCGCCGCCTCGGCCAGTCGCGCGCGCAGCTGCGCCGGGGTCAGGCCGGGTGGCACGTCCGCGATGTGCGTGCCGTGCCGCCCGCGGGTGATGACGATCTCGGCCAGCTCGAGCTCCCGGTACGCGCGGGCGACGGTGCCGGAGGCCACGCCGAGATCTGCCGCGAGGCGCCGGATCGGCGGCAGCGGGGCGCCCGGTGGAAGCGTGCCGGCACGCACCATCGTCTCGATCTGCGAACGGATCTGCTCGTACGGCGGCACCGCGCTCCCGGGGTCGACCGAGACGATCACGTGCCGTGCTCCACGTGCCCGGCAACCGTGCGCCGGACGGACCACGGCAGTGTCGAAAACCTGTACGCCGCGATCGCGACGCAGAGCGGTCCCAGCACGGCCACCATGCCTAGGTAGGAGCCGATGCCGGTCCCCGGGTAGGTATGCGCGACGGCGGACAGCTGCGACCCGAGGCAGAACCCGGTGACGGCTGTGATGGACGCGACCGTCACGTGGAGCGAGCGGGAGCGGATGGCATCGTCCGCGGCGACGAGGTCGGGAGCTGTCAGCGGCTGCGGCCGGTCGAGGATGCGGCGTTCCACGAGGCGGCCGATCGCTGCGAAGACCGTTGCCACCAGTGCGTTGAAGGCCAGCTCGCCCATCGGCAGCCGCTGCCGGGCACCGGGCACCGCGACGCAGACCACCAACGCCGCGACCGACACCGCGGCGAAGAGCGGCGGGGCCGCCCGCGCCACCCGTGAGACGTACAACTCGGGGGCGCGCGCCTCCAGCGACGCGGCGCGCCGGTCACCGGCGGGCAGCTTGGTGACGCGCCACTCGGCAATCACCGCGCCGGCGAACCACGCGCTGAACAACTGCAGCGAACCGAAGCTGGGACCGCCGTGGGCAATGCCCCACACGAAGCTGGCCGCGATGGATACGGCGAGCCCACCCGCTCGCCAGCGTCGTGTCGTCGCGAGATAGGCGATGACGCGGTTGCCGTTGGCGACAGTGATGGCCAACTGCTGCCGCGCGGCGAAACGCTCGATGCGCTTGCGCTCCACGGGGCCGAACACGCCTCGTGACTTCGTCAGTCCGAGGATGACGAGAGCGGCGATGACGAGTGAGGCCAGGATGGGCATGCAGGGCTCCGATGTCGAGGGCTTGCCACAATGTACCAAGTAGTTGATACATTGTCGTCATGACCTCTGCCTCTGAGCTGCTGCCGGACGAGATCTGGCAGGCGCTCGACCCTGACGCCGGCCGGCTCACCCGTCGTGACCGCCTGCGGCTGTGGGCGGTAGGTGTGCTGTCACTCCTCACGTCGGGTGTCGTGACGGCCGGGTGGCAGTCGGGATTCGTTGTCCCACATGTGGTGCGCGGCACGGCGGACAACGGATGGTCGGCCGACATTGCGACGCATCGGGTCACGCAGCAGATCGACATCCGCAACGAGGGCTGGGCAACGGTCCGCGTCGTGGCCATCGGGCGCAGCGGCACGGGAATCGCGCTGCGCGCCATCGACGCCGAGCTGCCCATGGACGTCCCGCCGGCGACCGGCGTCGTTGTGACGCTGACTTACGATGTCACCGACTGCGCCGCGGTGCCCCGAGGGAGCTGGCCCATCCCCGTGCACGTCCACCGCCCATGGGGCGTCCGGACGAGTTGGCTCATGCCCGACAGCGGCATCCCGCCGCAGGACGCGACTCGGCGCGGACTGGTCGATCCCGTCGCATCGGAGTTGCCGTGGCAGCGCCTGTTGTCTGCCACGGCCTGCGCGCCGATGCCTCCGGACGCGGTCGCCCCCACGAGCGACGTGCCGGTCAACCCTTGACGGACCCGGCCATCAGGCCGCCGATGAACCAGCGGCCGAGGAGCACGTAGACGACCAGCGTCGGCAGCGACGTGATGAGCGCGCCGGCCATCGAGGCGGCGTAGTCGGGTGACTGCGCGCCCGCCAGGGCATTGAGCGCGATGGTGATCGGCCCGTTGCGCGTGTTGGACAGGAAGATGGCGAACAGGTAGTCGTTCCACGCCGACGTGAACTGCCAGATGACGGTGACCACGAAGCCGGGGCCGGAGATCGGCAGGATGACCGAGCGGAACGTGCGCAGCAGCCCCGCACCGTCCACGCGGCTCGCTTCGACGATCTCGACGGGCACGATCGTCGCGTAGTAGTTGCGGAAGATGAGCGTGCAGATCGGGATGCCGTAGACGGTGTGCACGAAGATCAGCGTCGGAATGCCGGCCGGGATGCCCAGCGTGCTCACGATTTCCCGCAGCGGGATCATCACCGCCTGGTAGGGGATGAACATCCCGAACAGGATCAGCGTGAAGACGATGTCGGCGCCGGGGAACCGCCAGCGCGACAGCACGAAGCCGTTCGCCGCCCCCAGCAGGGACGAGATGACGGCGACGGGCACGGCGAGCTCGAAGGTCCGGAAGAACGATGGGCCGAGCGCGGTCCACGCCTTCCGCCATGACGACAGCGTCCAGTGGGCCGGCAGCGTCCACTGGCTGCTCACGCCGATCTCCGAGCCGGCCTTGAAACTCGTGACGATGAGCACGTACGCCGGCATCAGCACGAGGAAGAGGAAGAACACCGCCAGGGCGTACTTCACGATGCCGCCGGCGACGGACCGGCGCGTGAGCTCCGCCCCCGGGGCCTTCGCTCGGGGCACGGGCTCGACGGTCGTCGGCGGTGCGGCGAGGCTGGTCGTGGTCATGACTTGCGCTCCGTGCGCGAGCTGTGGATGAGGTAGGGCACGATCACGACGGCCACGAGGATCAGCAGGATCACGGAGATGGCCGCGGCCTTCGCATAGTCGCTGGTGAGCAGCGCCTGCCAGACGTAGACCGATGGCACCTCGGTCAGCCACTGCGGTCCCGACACCGACATGATCAGGTCGAACATCTTCATGGACATGTGGCCGATGATGATGAGCGCGGACAGCGCGACGGGCGTGAGCTGCGGGAACAGGACACGGCGATAGAGCTGGTACGTGGTGGCCCCGTCCATGGCGGCCGCCTCGCGCAGTTCGCGTGGGATCCCCCGGAAACCCGCGAGAAACAACGCCATGACGTAGCCGGACAGCTGCCAGATGGCGGGCATCGCCATCGCAGCCATGCCCCAGCGTGGGCTCGTCCACCAGTGGTTCTCGAGGAACGGGAGCCCGAGGCCGCCGAAGATCGTGTTGAGACCACCGGCGTTCTGGCCGGTGCCGGGGTTCATGAGCCAGCGCCACACGACGCCGGACGCGACGAACGACACCGCCATCGGGAAGAGGTAGATGGTGCGGAAGAAGCCCTCGGCGCGCACCCCGCGCTCGAGGATGAACGCCCACAGGAGACCCAAGAGCAGCGTGCCGACGACGAAGACGACCGTGAACACCAGCAGGTTGCCCAACGAGTGGAGAAAGCGGTCGTTGACGTCCCTCGTGAAGAGGTTGGTGTAGTTGGTCAGGCCCACGTAGCCCTTGGAGCCGCGTGCATTGTGCTGGTTGGAGATCGACAGCTTCACCGTCCAGCCGATGAGGCCGTACACGAAGACCCCGAGCAGGACAAGGGAGGGGGACAGCAGGACAAGGCCGGGCCCCCACGTCTTCATCCGCGTGTGCATGCGTCTCCTCGACGGCAAAGGTGCTGGCGGGTGGGCGTTCACTCCCACCCGCCAGCGGGTCCAGCGATGGTGAATGTCGTTACTGCTTGGCCAGCGCGGCGGCCGCGCCGAGGGCCTTCTGTAGCGCGCCCAGGTCGTGATTCGACGAATAGGCACCGAGGGCCGAGTTGACAGCCCCCTGCATCGCCTGCGTGCAACCGGAACCGTGCGCGCAGGACGGCACCTGCTTGAACGTCTTCCAGTCGGCCATGGCGGCCTGCTGGTAGGGGGGGTAATCGGCCACCGACGCGTCGATGCGAGCCGGGATCGAGCCCTTCTTGGTGTTGAAGGCCTTCTGCCCCTCGGCGCTGCCGACGGTCTTCAGCCAGCACTTGGCACCCTCGACATTCTTCGCCCCCTTCGGCAGGACGAACGAGTCCGCGAGCCACTGGTAGGTGGACCCGTTGCCCGGGAAGGTCGCGAAGCCGTAGTTCTTGAACCCCTTCGTGTCGAGGTCCGCCGCCTCCCAGTCGCCCATGAGCTGGTAGGCCGCCTTGCCGTCCATGATGGACTTCTCGGCGTCCGTCCAGTCGAGGGCGTCGCGGTCGGAGTTGGAGTAGGTCAGCAGGCGCTTGAAGTCGTTGAGGCCCTTCGTCACCTCGGCGCTGGTCCAGTCCGTCGACCCGTTCCACAGACCCGCGTACTTGTCCGGGCCGACGTCGGTGATGAGCACCGCCTCGAGCAGCATGAGCTGCGTCCAGTCCTTGCCGACGGCGAGCGGGGCCGCGATTCCCTTGGCCTTCACCTTGTCGAGGTCCGCGAAGAACTCGTCCAGCGTCTTCGCGTCGGTCGTTATGCCGGCATCCGCCAGCACCTTCTTGTTGCTCCACAGCACATTCGCCCGGTGGATGTTGGCCGGCACGGAGTAGATCTTCCCGTCGACCGTGAGGCTGCTGATGAGCCCCGGCGGGAACGCCTTGTCGAGCCCCCACGCCTGGTAGTCGGCGCTGAGGTCCTCGACCTGACCGTTGTTGATGTAGTCGGTGAGCTCCGCGCCCGCGTGCGCCTGGAAGGTCTCGGGCGGGTCACTCTGCTGCAACCGTGAGGCGAGCACCTGCTTGGCCTGGGCTCCGGCACCACCGGCGACAGCGCCGTTGACGAACTCCGCGCCCGGACATTGGGTCTTGAAGGAGCTGACGAGTCCATCGAGGCCGGCCTTCTCCCCGCCGTCGGCCCACCACGTGAAGACCTCGACCTTGCCGGTCGCGGTGCCGGCGGCGGGCGGGCTGCTGGCCGCGCTGCTGGCCGCGCTGCTCGACGCATCGGCGGGAGTGGACGAGGCGGAGCTCGCGGAACTCGCCGGTGGTGCCGCCGGCGACGAGGCGCTGGTGGTGGCACCCGCGGCCGATCCCGAGCTCGAGTTGCTGCTGCAGGCGGCTGCCGAGAGCAGTGCGCCGACTGCGACTGCCGCGGCTGCGGCCCGTCGTTGAAAGCCCATCAGTGGTTCCCTCCGGTACGCATGTGACATCGTTGTCATGAGTCTGCGAGGCGCACACTCCTACGGGCTCCGGAAAGCTGTCAAGGGCGACGGACAGGCGTTGCCGTCTTGTTACTTTCGAGGTCACCCTGCGTTCTGATAAAGTTGTCAGTTCAACTAGTTCCGGTCGCCCCCGGCGGGTGGTCCGCGCCTCGACGGGACGACTGACCCGTCTTGGCAGGGTCGACTGGGAGCGCGACCTCCGCGCCGCTCCCTCGACGGCGTGACGGCGCGACGGCGCGTACGGAATAGATCGACATCGGCTACTCTTGTCCCTGTCGTGTGCTGCCGATGTGGCTCACACGAGGTCGAATCTGCACCGCGCCTGACCACTCGGCGCACGGTTTCCTTCTTTCATTAGCGGGTCGCCACGCATTTCCCGGCCACCCGCCGCTACGAAGGACATCTCTGTGCCCAGCAACGCCCCCAGCACCAGCACGCCCACCAACAACTCCGGCCAAGCCCCTCGACGCCCGTCCCGCCCCTCGCGCCGTCCGGCTTCGGAGCAGGCCCAGGCGCGTCAGCAAACGCCCCGGCAACCGCAGGCCCGCCAGGCCCCCGCGCCCCGCCCCAGCGCTCCCGTCCCAGATCTCGAGCCGACGTCGTCCGTCGTACCGGACCTCGAATCGTTTGCCGAGCTCGACATCCCCGCGCCCGTCGTCGCCGCTCTGACAAAGACCGGCGTGACGAAGCCTTTCGCGATCCAGGCCGCCACGTTGACCGACAGCCTCGCCGGCCGTGACGTCATCGGCCGCGGCAAGACCGGCAGCGGCAAGACGGTGGCGTTCGCGCTGCCCGTCGTGTCGGTGCTGTCCTGGTCGGGCGAGCTCGCCCAGCCGTTCAAGCCGCGCGCGCTGATCCTCGTGCCGACGCGCGAGCTCGCGACGCAGGTCGCGGCAGTCCTCGCACCGCTCGCGGCCGCTGTGAAGCAGCGCGTCACCACCATCTTCGGCGGTGTCTCGCAGGAGCGTCAGGTGCGGGCGCTGCGCGACGGTGTCGACATCGTCATCGCCTGTCCCGGCCGTCTCGAGGACCTGATGAAGCAGCGCTTCGTGCAGCTCGACAAGGTCGAGATCACCGTGCTGGACGAGGCCGACCACATGGCCGACCTCGGCTTCCTCCCCGGCGTCAAGCGCATCCTCGATGCGACCCCGAAGGGCGTCCAGCGCCTGCTGTTCAGCGCCACGCTCGACAACGGCATCGACGTCATCGTGCAGCGTTACCTCCACGACCCGGCGATCCACTCGGTCGACCCGCCGAGCGCCGCGGTCTCCACGATGGAGCACCACATCCTGTCGGTCTCCGGCACGGACGAGAAGAACGCGCTCGTGCGGGAGCTCGCGTCCGGCACCGGTCGGTCGCTGCTGTTCATGCGCACGAAGCACGCGGCGAAGAAGCTGTCCGCGCAACTGACCGCCGCCGGCATCCCGTCCGTCGACCTGCACGGCAACCTTGCGCAGAACGCCCGCGACAGGAACCTCGCCGCGTTCTCCTCCGGTGCGGTGCGCGTGCTCGTCGCGACCGACGTCGCGGCCCGCGGTGTGCACGTCGACGACATCGAGCTGGTCGTGCACGTCGACCCGCCGACGGAGCACAAGGCCTACCTGCACCGCAGCGGTCGCACCGCCCGCGCCGGCGCGTCGGGGATCGTCGTGACGGTCGTGCTGCCCGAGCAGCAGCGCGACGTTGCGCTGCTGATGCGCCAGGCCGGCATCCGCCCCGAGCAGGGCACCGTCACCGCCATGCATCCGCGCGTGCGGGAGCTCGTCGGCGAAAAGGCCGCACCGGTCATCCCCGTGCCGAAGGTCGAGCAGATCCAGACGACCTCCCGCAAGCCGCGCCCGGCCCGCGCCCAGGGCGCAGCGTCGTCCGCCGGCGCCCGTTCCGGCGGCGGTGCGCGCACCGGCTCCAGCGGTCGGGCCCACTCCGCCGCGGGTGTCAGCGCCTCGTCCCGCAGTGGTCGGCGCTACAGCTGACAGACTCTTCTGGTACGACGACAGCACCGCACCACCGTGGCTTCGGATGTGCGGTGCTTCGTCGTACGAGGGCCAGGAAGGACATCTGATGGAGCTCGGCATCACGACGTTCGTCGAGACGCATCCCGTGAACGGCGCCGAAACGCCGGCCGGCGACCGGTTGCAGCAGGTCATCGCCGAGGCGGAGCTGGCCGATCAGCTGGGCCTCGACGTCTACGGCGTCGGTGAGCATCACCGCGCTGACTTCGCGGCCCCTGCGCCCGCGGTGGTGCTCGCGGCGATCGCCGCGCGTACGTCGCGCATCCGGTTGACGAGCGCCGTGACGGTGCTGTCGACGGACGACCCCGTGCGGGTGTTCGAGGAGTTTGCCACCCTGGACCAGCTGTCCGGTGGTCGCGCCGAGATCATCGCGGGCCGCGGCTCGTTCACCGAGTCCTTTCCGCTGTTCGGCTACGACCTCGAGGACTACGACGACCTGTTCGCCGACAAGCTCGGGCTGTTGCTGGCCCTGCGCGACAACGAACGGGTCACCTGGTCGGGCCGCTTCCGGGCGGCGCTTCACGACCAGCCGGTGTTTCCGCGGCCCGTGCAGACACCGCTGCCCGTGTGGATCGGCGTGGGCGGCAACCCGCAGTCCGTCGTACGAGCAGGGTTTCTCGGTCTCCCGATGATCCTCGCGATCATCGGCGGATCCCCGGACCGCTTCGTGCCGCTCGCCGAGCTGTATCGCCAGGCGCAGGAGCAGGGCGGCCACCCGCGGCAGCCGCTCGCCGTCAACGCGCACGGTTTTATCGCCGACTCGTTCGAGGAGGCCAAGGAACAGTTCTACGGTCCCTACGCGCGGGCGGTGACGACGATCGGCCGGGAGCGTGGCTGGCCACCGATGTCCCGGCAGAGCTTCGACCAGATGGCGGCGCCCGACGGCGGCATGGTCATCGGCGCGCCGGCGGACGTGGCCGCGAAGATCCTGCGGCTGCGGGAGTTGCTCGGCATCGAGCGCTTCCTGCTGCATCTGAGCGTCGGCACGTTGCCGCACGAGCAAGTGCTCCACGCGATCGAGTTGTTCGGCACGGCCGTCGCCCCACTGGTCCGAGGCGCGTGACGCGGCGATGCCCGCCGGGTCCGGCACGGTGACGACCGCGTCAGTCCGTCAGGGCGTCAGGGCGTCAGGGCGTCATGGCAAGCTGCACGCATGACTTCCACGCATGCCGACTGGCTCGCCGCCGAGACGACGCGGCTGCTCGACTTCGCCCGCGGCGCCGTGCACCCCGACGGGGGCTTTGCCCGACTCGACACGAGTGGCGCGGCTGAGTTGCCGGAGCCCGTCGAGACGTGGCTGACCGGTCGGATGACGCACGTGTTCGCCCTCGGCGTGCTGCTCGACGAGCCCGGCTGCGAGGTGCTGGTCGATCACGGCCTCGATGCGCTGCTCGGCCGGCTGCACGACAAGGTCAACGGTGGCTGGCATTCTGCGGTCGATGCGACCAACGCGCCGCTGTCCGACCGCAAGGAGGCCTACCAGCATGCGTTCGTCGTCCTGGCGGCGGCGAGCGCGGTGCAGGCGGGACGCCCGCGTTCCGACGAGCTGCTCGCGCTGGCGCTCGCGACGCTCGACGAGCACTTCTGGGAGGCCGACCACGGAGCGCATCAGGAGAGCTTCTCCGAAGACTGGTCCGACGCGGAGGCCTATCGCGGCGCCAACAGCAACATGCACGCCGTCGAGGCACTGCTCGCCGCGGCCGACGCGGTGCCGGACGCGCAGTTGCGTGAGCGCGCGTTGCTCATCGCCGAACGCATCGTCAACGACGCCGCCCGCGGGTTCGGCTGGCGGCTCGTCGAGCATTTCGACACCAGCTGGGAGCCGCTGCCGCGCTACAACGAGGACAGCCCGGCGGACCAGTTCCGCCCCTACGGCCTGACCATCGGTCACTGGCTGGAATGGAGCCGGCTGCTGCTGCACCTCGAGGCGTCGCTCGCGAATCCGCCCGACTGGCTCGCCGAGTCCGCGGCCGCCCTGTTCGCCAACGCCATGCGCCTGGGCTGGTCCGTCGATGGCACCGACGGATTCGTCTACACGATCGGGTGGGACGACGCGCCCGTCGTGCGCACGCGACTGCACTGGGTCGTCACGGAGGGCATCGGCGCCGCGGCGGCATTGTGGCACCGCTTCGGAGCAGAGTCGTACGCAGACGTCTACGCATTACTGTGGGCGTTCGCGGAGGTGCACCTCCTCGACAGGGGACTCGGGAGCTGGCGGCACGAGCTCGACGAGAGCAACGTGCCGGCCGCCACCGTGTGGTCGGGCAAGCCCGACATCTATCACGCGATCCAGGCCACGCTGATCCCGCGGCTGCCGCTGGCGCCGAGCCTCGTTGCCGCCGTCCGCGCGCAGAAGCTCGACACGGTGACCCCGCCCGCCGGACCGGTCGCGCCATGATCCTCGTGTGCGGCGAGGCACTCGTCGATCTCGTGCCCGACGACGCCACGGGCGCGCGCTACAGCGCCATCCCCGGCGGCAGTCCCGCGAACGCGGCCGTCGCCCTCGCGCGGCTCGGTGTCCGGACGTCGTTGCTCGCGCGACTGTCGGGTGACTCGTTCGGGCGGCGGCTGCGCGCGCACCTCGAGGGCAACGAGGTGGACCTGTCGATGGCCGTGGCCGCGAGCGAGGCGAGCAGCATCGCCATCGTCGACCTCGACGAGACGGGCGCAGCGTCGTACCGGTTCGACATCGTCGGGCGCGCCGACTGGCAATGGACCGACAGCGAATTTCCCGCGCAGGTGCCGGCCGAGGTGATGGCCGTGCACGCCGGGTCCCTGGCATTGGCCCTCGCTCCGGGAGCCGAGGCACTCGAGCGATTTCTCGTGCGTAGCAAGGCTTCTGCAACGATCTGCATCGACCCCAACGTGCGGCCGTCGATCGTCGGCAGCGCCGAGCTGATGCGGACCGACGTGACCCGCTGGTGCGGGATCGCCGACATCATGAAGGCCAGCGCGGACGACGTCGAGGTGCTGTATCCGGGCGAGGACCCCGAGGCCGTGGTGCAACGCTGGCAGGCCATGGGGCCGGCTGTCGCGATCGTGACGCTCGGGTCCGGGGGCGTCATCGCCGCCACCCGCGAGGGGACGGTGCGACTGCCGGCTCCGCCGACCACCGTCGTGGACACCGTCGCGGCGGGTGACACGTTCACCGCCGGGCTGCTCGTGCACCTGCACGATGCGGGGCTGCTCGGCGGGCGGCTGACCGTCACGTCGGAGCAGCTGCAGGCTGCGCTCCGCTACGGGATGCGCGCCGCGGCGGTGACCTGCGCCCGCGTGGGAGCGGATCCACCGCATCGCCGCGACTTGGACTGACTATGCGGATCGTGGCAACCGTGCCGCCCGTCCCGCGCGTGTAGACGCCGACCGGAACGGAGAGGGGCGCGGATGCGAGCGCATGAGGAAGAGCAGTTCGGCGAGTACGTCGATGCGCGGTTGCCCGCGTTGCGCCGCACCGCGTTCTTCCTGTGTGGCAATTGGCACTCCGCGGAAGATCTTGCTCAGACGACGTTGATTCGCATGTATGCCGCATGGCCGGGGCTCAACGCGCGGGAAGCGGTCGACAGCTATGCGCGGCGCGTTCTGGTGCGCGTGTTCCTCGACGAGCGGCGCAGACCGTGGCGACGTGAACGGGTGACAGCGTACCTGCCCGACAGCGCCGCACAGACCGGCACGTCGTACGAGGTGCGGGACGAACTGCTCACCGCACTCGGCGCTCTGCCTGCGCAGCAACGAGCCGCGGTGGTCCTGCGGTATTGGGAGGACCTGACGGTCGAGGAGACCGCGCGGACCTTGGGCATCGGCACCGGCACCGTCAAGAGCTACTGCGCCCGCGGACTTGCCCGCCTCCGCGAGCTGATGGCCCAACCGTCCGGTCTGGCCCCCGATTTCCCTGCCAGGAAGTGAGTCCCATGAACGAGCTGAAGGACGCGTTCGACGCGTCGATCCAGAACGAACCCCCGGTGCGGACGACGCGCGCGCAGATCATGCGTGCCGGCCACTCTCGACGCCGGCGGCGCTCCCTCACGGCCTCGATCAGTGGGGCCGCGGTTGCCGCGCTCGTCGTCACGGCCGTGGTCGCACTGCCGTGGTCACCACACGATGGCGGCCTCGGCACTGCTGCAGGCAGCGGGGCTGCCACCGCGAATGACAAGGCCACGGTTGTCCCGTCGGCCAGCAATCCGGCCGACGATCCGGCCGACGGCAACCGGGCCACCACCGACGACAAGGCTTCGGTGCCCGCGCACGGAAGTATCCAGCTCGACGACCGTCAGATCCCGGGGCTCGCGGCGCTGAAGGCCTCGCGGACGGCGAAACTCGAGGCGATCGTCGCCGACATCAAGGCCAGGCTGACGACCGCCGGCTACTCCGTCCCGGAGTCCGGGGCCGACGACTCGATGCAGGCGCTGCTGTCCGGGGCGTCGCCGTCCGGCACGTACGCGGCGAAGTTCGGGCTGGGTGACGGCGCTACCAGTGGCGGGATGACGGCGGTCAGAGGCGGGGTGGTGGTGGTCACGGGCGCAGTGGTGCACCCGACCGACATACCGACGGTGTGCCCAGCCGACCTGCCCGGGTGCAGCCTGCGGCACCTCCCTGATGGCAGCACCGCGCAGCTGAGCGACGCCGTCGATGTGGGAGTCGGGGAGTCCGGCCGACGCGTGATCGTCTGGGGTCGCACCGTGACAGACGTGCACTTCATCGTTGACGACGGCGCGCCTGTCCACGTCGCTGACAGCCTGTTGCTGGCCGTTGCGACCAGCCCCGTCCTGGACCTGGCTGACGTCGTCCAGGTGACACCGGAGCAGCGCGTCGCGATCGATCAGGCGTTTGCGGCGATGGCGGCGACGGCAACCGGGGCGCCCAACCCCAAGCCCACGGGCGGCACGGAGGACGTGAAAAAGGGCAGCGGCCCCGCCGTCAAGGGCTGACTGTCACGCCCGTGCAGCGGAAGTGGCCACCCGAGGCCGCTTCCGCTGCAGCAGTCCGGGCGTGCGCCGAACGTCCGGCGCCGGGCGGGATGCGGGAGGATGGGGGCATCCCGTCGTCCCACGGTCGTCGTACCAAGGCAGTGAAAGGCTTGTCCCTGTGATCGAGCGATACACCCTCCCCGAGATGGGCCGCATCTTCTCCGAGGCCCACAAGTATGAGCTGTGGTGCCAGGTGGAGACGATGGTGCTCGAGGCACACGCCGAGGCCGGGGTGGTGCCGGAGTCGGCCGTGGAGCCTGTTCGGCAGGCGACGCCCCCGACGCCCGAGGCGGTGGCCGCGATCGAGGCGATCACGCAGCACGACGTGATCGCGTTCCTGTCGGCGTGGGCGGACAACACCCACCCGCGGGAGGCCGCGGCCTATGTGCATTTCGGGATGACGTCGTCCGATCTCCTGGACACCGCGATGGCGATCCAGCTCGTGGAGGCGACCGACGTGCTGCTCGCGAAGGCCGATGGCCTCGTCGCCGCACTGCGCGACCACGCCCTCGAACACCGCGCGACGATTCGCGTCGGCCGCACGCACGGCGTCCACGCCGAGCCGGACGTGTGGGGCCACCGGGTCGCCGACTTCGCGTTCGCGATGGCCCGCTCGCGTGACCGCCTGCTGCGCGCGCGGGACGCGGTCGCGGTGTGCAAGATCTCGGGCGCCGTCGGCACCTACTCCAACATCGACCCCGCCGTGGAGCAGGCCGTCGCAGCCAAGCTGGGCTTGCGGATCGCCGACGCCGCGACGCAGGTCGTCATCCGGGACGGACTGTCCGAATGGGTCAACGCGCTCGCCGTCATCGCGACGGTGTGCGAGGCGATCGCGATCGAGGTGCGGCACGGGCAGCGCACCGAAGTGCGTGAGCTGGCCGAGCCGTTCGGCAAGGGCCAGAAGGGCTCTTCTGCCATGCCGCACAAGAGAAATCCCATCATGTGCGAGCGCATCAGCGGCGTCGCGCGCATCATCCGTGCGCAGATCGTGCCCGTCATGGAAGGCATCCCGCTGTGGCACGAGCGCGACATCTCGCACTCCTCGACGGAGCGCATCGCGATCCCCGATGCCGGCATCGGCACCGACTACCTGCTGCACCTCACGACGCGGCTCGTCACCGGGCTCGTCGTCGACTCCGCACGGATGCGCGCCAACCTCGATGCCACCGGCGGCCTCGTCTACTCCTCGGTGGTGCTGCTCGAACTCGTCGAGATGGGGCTGTCGCGCGAGGATGCGTACGCCGTCACGCAGGCCGCGGCGATGGAGACATGGGAGGGCGGGGTGCCGTTCCGCGAGACGCTGCGCGCGCACGCGAGCGAGCGCTCGCTGACGCTGGACGAGTCGCGGCTCGACGGCGTCTGCCGGCCGGAGCGCTACGTCGAGCGGCTGTCGGGTGTGTTCGACCGCGTTGCGGCGCTCGCCTGAGTCAGCGGCGACTGTCAGGACGCCGAACCACACCGCCACCTCGCGTCGACCGGGGAGCTTACGAAAGGTAGAGGGCGATCCCCGCGCCGGGGCTGGCGTACTGGCCGACCGAGGGCACCTGCACCTGCACGATGGCGTCCGCGGGGGCGTCGATGAGGGCGCGGCCATCCGCGACGAACACCGCGGTCAGGCCCACGGCCTCGAGCGTGGCGCGGGCGCTCCGTGCGTTGAGGCGGACGACATTCGGGACCGACTGGGTCGGCGGCGCATCACGAAAAGTGATCATGGTGATGTCCTTCGGGTTCGGCGGCCCGGCTGACCCCATGGGTCCCGTGGCTTTGCGTCCCCGCCTCACGACGGGTTTGCCCTTATCGGTCACTCCTGTCATCGGCGGCCGCGGGCAGCCGGCAATGGGCCGAACGGAGGACGGCGACCGACGAACACGGGGGTGTCGGTGCGGCAATACGGGGCAATGTGTCCGTGCCCACCCGTTCGCGTTTGGAGATGTCGATGCCCCCGAGGAAGAAGAGCGACCAGAGTGCACCGAAGCCGGTCAGCCCGACAGGCGTGCCGGAGCCGTCGACGCTGCTCGGCCCGGACGCCCGGGCGCAGGCCGGCGACGCCCTCACCACCGCGCAGGGGTTGCGGCTGACCGACACCGACCACTCGCTGAAGGCCGGCGTCCGCGGCCCGACGCTGCTCGAGGACTTCCACTTCCGCGAGAAGATCACCCACTTCGACCACGAGCGCATTCCCGAGCGCGTGGTGCACGCCCGCGGGTCGGCTGCCCACGGCATTTTCACGTCGTACGGGACGGCGGCGGCTATCACGAAGGCACCGTTCCTCGCAGTCAAAGGCCGGGAGACGCCCGTCTACGTGCGCTTCTCGACCGTCCTGGGCTCGCGCGGGTCGGCGGACACGGCGCGTGATGTCCGCGGGTTCGCGACGAAGTTCTACACCGATGAGGGCAACGTCGACCTGGTCGGCAACAACATGCCCGTGTTCTTCATCCAGGACGGCATCAAGTTTCCCGACCTGATCCACGCGGCCAAGCCCCACATGGACCGCGAGATCCCGCAGGCTTCGACGGCGCACGACACGTTCTGGGATTTCGTCGGCCTGCACACGGAAGCGATGCACCACGTCATGTGGGCGATGTCCGACCGGGCGATCCCGCGCTCCTTCCGCACGATGGAAGGCTTCGGCGTCCATACCTTCCGCCTCGAGAACGCCCAGGGCGCCACCTCGCTCGTGAAGTTCCACTGGAAGCCTGTCGCGGGCGTTCACTCGCTCGTGTGGGAAGAGGCGCAGCTCGCCATGGGCGTCGACCCCGACTTCCACCGCCGCGACCTCGCCGACGGCATCGAGGCCGGCGCTTTCTTCGAGTACGAGCTCGGAGTGCAGGTCATGCCGGACATCCCGGAGGAGACGTTCGCCGGCATCGACCTGCTCGACCCGACCAAGCTCGTCCCCGAGGAGCTCGCACCCGTGCAACCGCTCGGACGCCTGGTCCTCAATCGCAACCCGACCAACTTCTTCGCCGAGACGGAGCAGGTGGCCTTCTGCACCACTCACCTGGTCCCCGGCATCCAGCTCACCAACGACCCACTGCTCCAGGCGCGCATGTTCTCCTACCTGGACACGCAGATCACCCGACTCGGCGGGCCCAACTTCACGCAGCTGCCCATCAACCGCCCGCACGCGCCGGTCAACGACAACTTGCGTGACGGCATGCACCAGACGGCGGTGCACGAGGGCGTCACGCCCTACCTCCCCAACTCTCTCGACGGGGACAAGCCGCTGCGCGTGAGTGCCGCGGACGGCGGCTACGTCACCGTCCCCACGCCGGTCGAGGGCGGGAAGGTCCGGAGCAAGCCGGCCTCCTTCGACGACCACTTCTCGCAGGCTGCCCTGTTCTTCGCGAGCATGACCCCGGTCGAGCAGGCGCACATCGTGGAGGCCTTCACATTCGAGCTCGGGAAATGTTTCGAGGAGCCCGTTCGTCAACGGATGCTGGCCAACTTGGCCAACATCGACACCGACCTGTGTGCGCAGGTCGCGGCGGGCCTGGGGATGCCGGCACCCGCGGGCACGCCCCCGACTGACATCGTGCCGTCGCCCGCCCTGTCGCAGGTGGTCACGGTGCCCGGACCCGTCGCCGGCCGCGTCATCGGTGTCTTCGTGACGCCCGGGGCGGACCTGGCGGGCGTGGCTGCCCTGCAGAAGGCCGTAGAGGCGAAGGGCGCCGTCCTGCGGGTGCTGGCCCCGATGGGCGGCACGCTGAAGGCCGGTTCGCGCACGGTCGTGGTCGAGCGGACGTTACTGACGAGCCGTTCCATCGAGTACGACGCGGTGGTCATCGCCGGCGGCACCGGCGGCACCGTCAACCTGAAACTCGATGTGCTGCTGCAGGAAGCGTTCCGGCACGGCAAGGCGATCGCCGCCTGGGGCACCGGCGAGCAGGTGCTGCTCGACGCCGGCGTCGACCTGACCGCGCCCGGCATCGTCACCGCGGACAAGCCGTCGGCGGCCTTCGTCGCGGATTTGCTCCGCCACGTCGGGTTGCACCGTGCGTGGGGGCGAGGAGTCGTGCCCGTCACGGGGTGACCGGCGGGCTCCGGCGACGGCGGCTGTGCGGCGTGACCTCTGCATTGCGTCACTTCTGCATAGCGGCACCTCTGAACAGCGTCACCTCTGCACAGCGTCACCTCTGCGTAAGGCCGCGGCCGGAACAGAGCGTCGTACAGGCGCCGTTGCTCCTGTCGAGACCGCAACCAGGAGGCCCTGATGTTCTTCCGCCGTGACGCCGCCGACGTGACCGCTGACTCCGCCCTGCCCGGCCGCACGACGCCGATCTACACGCCCGGGACGCACCTCGTGCTCGGGACGCCGATGGGCGAGCCGTTCCCGGCCGGCTTCGAGGAGTTGTACGTCGGCATGGGCTGTTTCTGGGGCGCCGAGCGGATCTTCTGGCAGATCCCGGGCGTCTACACGACGGCCGCCGGCTACACGGGCGGGGTGACGGCGCACCCGACGTACGAGGAGACGTGCACGGGCCGCACCGGTCACACCGAGGCGGTCCGTATCGTCTACGACCCGGCGAAGGTCGACCTCGAGACGCTGCTGAAGGCGTTCTGGGAAAACCACGACCCGACGCAGCTCAACGGTCAGGGCGGCGACCGCGGCACGCAATACCGCACCGCGATCTATCCGACCACCGACGCGCAGCTTGCCGCCGTCCGCGAGTCACAGGTGCGTTACCAGGCAGCGTTGAGCGCGGCGGGGTACGGCGCCATCACCACGGAGATCCGCCCCTTCGCCGAAGCGGGGCCGTGGTTCTACGCGGAGGAATACCACCAGCAATATCTGGCCAAGAACCCGCGCGGTTATTGCAACCACGGCTTCTGCCAGGTCGCCTACGACACCGGCGCGCACGGTCAGGGCGGCGGCGGGCGACTCCCGCAGGTCTAGCGCGTCACCCGTCGGGCTGGGAGGCGGCCTTCCCGCACGCCGACCGCAGCCCGCGCGAAATGAAGCGGTGGAATGTTCACCGCCGCAATAGTCCGGCCGATATGGACTCCGACACTCCAACTGGGCGGAGCACGGGCCACATGGCGAAGCTGCGGGCGATAGGCGTGCTGTCGCCCTACGGCAGTGGCTTCTACTTCGGCGGCGTGATCAACGGAATCCGTGCCCGCGCGGCCGCCGACGGCTATGCCACGGTCGCCTTCCAGAGCCAGCCGGCGGGATCCGATGCGCCACCCGACAGCCAGCTGTGGCCGCCGATCCGCCCGATCGGGTGGGACCACGTGACCGGCTTCGTGTCGATCATCGCGTCCGCCAGCGATGCCTCGCTCCACTCGATCATCGACGCCGGGAAGCCCGTCGTGCTGGTCAGTCACCAGGTGCCGACACTGCCTGCGCCCGTCGTCCTGCCGGACAACGCCGGCGGCATCGAGCAGGTGGTCCGCCACCTCGTCGAGCACGGCCACCGGCGCATCGCCTTCGCCGGAATGCTGCGGGAGCACGACATCCTCGAGCGCTTCCGCGCTTATACTGCCGCGCTCGCCGAGCACGGCATCGACTTCGATCCCAGCCTCGTGTACGACGTGGACGACATGGTCCATGCGGGCGGTGAGGCGGCGGGCGCCGGCATGCTCGCGGCCGGCCTGCCGTCGACCGCCGTCGTCGCCGGCACCGACCTCAACGCGGTCGGCATCATGCGGGTGCTCGCCGCCGCGGGTGTCCTGCTGCCGCAGGGCCAGGCGATCGTCGGGTTCGACGACGGTGATCAGGCCCGGCACGCCCGGCCGTCGCTGTCGACCGTCGCACAGGACTTCGCACGGATCGGCTGGGCCGCTGCCGACCTGCTGATCCGCCAGATCGACGGGTCGGGGGAGGCCTACGCGTGCCACCTGATCCCCACGCGGTTCATCGCGCGGCACTCGTGTGGGTGCGCGGGCGCCCACGCGGGGCCCGTCGGCACGCCGGCTCCGCACGACGCCACCGCCGGCGCGGTCGCCCTCCGCCCGCTGGCCGGGGCGTTGCTCGCGACGCAGCCGACGCCCGCCGAGGGCAGCGACGCGGTGCTCGGCCTGCTCGGCGAGGCTCTCACGAGTGCCCTTCGCAGCGCTGACGAGGCCACGTTGTGGCTCCTGCGTGACGCGGTCGACAAGCTGTGGCCGGTCACCCGTCCGCTCGACGACCTCGCCCAGGTGACGGGCCTGCTCCGCGACGGCGCCCGCCGCTGGCTCGCCGCGGCGGCCGAGGCAGGTATCAGCCTCGTCGAGGACCCGGAGCGCCGACTCGAAGAGCTCCTCGTCGAGGTCAGCCTCGGCCTGGCCGGCGCGGGAGCGCGCGAGCAGTTCCTCGGTTGGCGGCACCTGCAGGACTCGCTGACGACGCAGTACGAGGTGAGCATGTCCCTCCTGCGCGGAGGGCGGTTGGGCAGCGGCCTCAGCTGGCTCGGCGCCACCAGTGCCGAGGCGGGCGTGCTGGCCCTGCGCAGCGACAGCGGCGACCCGGTCCTGCGAATCCACAGCGCGTACGACCGGGCCGACGAGCTGTCGATACTCGCCGGCAGCGATGTCGCTGAGCGTGACTTCCCGTCGGCGGCGCTGATCGAGCGGGCGCTCGCTCATCCCGATGGCATCGTCCTCGTCATCCCGATCACGACGGGCGGGACCGAGGACGCTCTCCTGGCGGTCGTGGCATCCGTGGAAAACCGGGACGCGACAGGACACGAGACGTTCCACCAGTGGGCCGCCCTCGTCGGCGTCGCCCTCGACCACGAGGATGTCTGGCAGTCCCTGCGCAGCCAGCAGGTGTCCCTTGCCGAATCGCTGGACCGCGAGCAGCGGCTGGCAGCCGACATCGGGCGCAGCGAGCAGCGGTATGCCCTCGCGGCGGCCGCCGCCAACGACGGCCTGTGGGATTGGGACCTGACGACCGGCACCGTCTTCTACTCCGACCGCAGTCTGGCTGTCCTCGGCAGCACCACCGTCCCCGCGACGCACATCACCGCCTGGCTCAACCGCGTCCACCCGGACGACGCAGCGGGTCTGCGCGCCGTCATCGACCGGCAGGTCGCGGGCCACACCGACAGCCTCGACTACGAGCACCGCATCACCACGGATGACGGCGACACGCGCTGGATCCGTTGCCGTGGCCTCGCTGTCACCACCGGCGGCGCGGTGACGCGGATCGTCGGCTCCCTCACCGACGTCGACGACCGACGCACCCTCGAGGACCGGCTGCGGCGCCAGGCCCTCTACGACAGCCTCACCAACCTGCCCAACCGCGCGCTCCTGCTCGACCGGCTCGGCGTCGCCATCCGCCGCACGAAGCGGCATGACCGCTACCGCTTCGCGGTGCTGTTCATCGACCTCGACGGGTTCAAGGTCATCAACGACAGCCTGGGCCATGTCGCGGGCGACAAGTTGCTCATCGGTGTCGCCGAACGTCTGCAGTCGTTCGTCCGCGTCGGCGACACGGCCGCCCGGATCGGTGGCGACGAGTTCGTCATCGTCCTCGACGACCTCGCGTCGACTGCCGACGTGCCGGCCATCACCCGGCGCCTGCAGGCAGCGCTGGCCGTGCCGTTCGACATCGGCGGCCACCTGGTGACGATCTCCGCGAGCATCGGGATCACCAGCACACAACAGCAGCACGAGAGCGCCGAGGACATGCTCCGCGACGCGGACATCGCCATGTATCGGGCGAAGACCGCCGGCCGGGGCAGGCACGCGACGTTCGACGCGACGATGCGGCTGCGGCTCGTCAACCGGATGTCGATCGAGACGCAGCTGCGGGTCGCCGTCGAGCGCGGCGATTTCGAGCTCCACTACCAACCGATCGTCAGCATCGCCAGCGGCGAGGTGCGGGGCTTCGAAGCGCTCATCCGCTGGCCCGACGGCCGAGGCGGTCTCATGCCCCCGGGCGAGTTCCTGCCGGTCGCGGAGGACACGGCGCTCATCGTGCCGATCGGCCGCTGGGTGGTCGACGAGGCGTGCCGCCAGGTCGCGAGCTGGCGCGACGACAACCACCTCGCGGCCGGCCTGCCCGTGAGCATCAACCTGTCCAACAAGGAGTTCTGGGACGCGGGCGTGCTCACCCACCTCGACGCGTGCATCGCGGAGCATGCTCTCGAGCCGCGAGCGCTCGTCCTCGAAATCACCGAGGGCGTCATCATGCACAACGACCGACACGCGGAACGGATCGTCGAGGCGATGCACCAGCGCGGCCACGAGGTGCACATCGACGATTTCGGGACCGGTTACTCCTCGTTGGCCGCGCTGCACCGGTTCCGCATCGACGGCCTGAAGATCGACCGGTCGTTCGTCGTCGCGATGAGCAACGGCTCGCGGAGTGCCGAGCTGGCGCGCACGATCGTGATGATGGGCGCGAGCCTCGGCGTCGATGTGATCGCCGAGGGCATCGAGCACGCCGCGGAGCGGGAGATGCTCGCGTCGTTCGGCTGCGCCTACGGCCAGGGGTTCCTCTTCTCCCGGCCCGTCCCGGCTGTCGACGTCGCGGCGGCAGTGTTGTCGGCGGCCGTGCCGCTCGCGCGGCCCGCCTCTCGATAAGCTCGGGGGGTCCCCAGCGCCGGAGGTCCGCAGTGTCCACGCCCTTGTCCGCGGCGACGACTACGCCCTTGTCCGCCGCGCCATCCGCGCCATCCGCAGCGCCGTCCGCCGCGGGGCCGCTCGCCGGCCTCGCCGACCGGCACCTGCACTCGGGAAAGGTCCGTGACCTCTACCGGGTCGACGACTCGCGCGTCCTCGTGGTGGCCAGCGACCGTATCTCGGCGTACGACGAAATCCTCTCGACGCCGATCCCCGACAAGGGCGCCATTCTCACGGCCCTGTCGCTGTGGTGGTTCGCGCAGCTCGAGGGCGTGGTCGCCCATCACGTGATCACCGCCGATGTCGCCGACTATCCGGCCGTGCTGGTGCCCTACGCCGACGCGCTGCGCGGGCGGTCGATGCTGTGCCAGAAGCTGGAGATGGTCCCCGTCGAGTGCGTCGCTCGCGGCTATCTGACCGGGAGCGGGTACGGCGACTACGCGCGCACCGGCGAGATCTGCGGGCACCGGCTGCCGGCAGGGCTGCGCAACGGTGACCGCCTGCCGGAGCCGATCTTCACGCCCGCGACGAAGGCGGAGCTCGGTGCGCACGACGAGAACGTCTCGATCGCCCAGGTGGCCGCGCGGCACGGGGCCGAGCTGACCCAGCAGCTGCAGGAGCTGACGCTCGACGTCTATGCGACGGCGGCGGACATCGCCGAGGCACGCGGCGTGATCATCGCGGACACCAAGCTGGAATTCGGCCGGGACGCGGCCGGTGCGCTGGTGCTCGGCGACGAGGTGCTCACGCCCGACTCGTCGCGGTTCTGGCCCGCTGCGGCCTGGCGGCCGGGGGAGCCGCAGGTCTCGTTCGACAAGCAATACCTTCGGGACTGGCTGGCCAACGAGTCCGGCTGGGATCGCGTCTCTCCGTTGCCGGCGCTGCCCGATGACGTCGTCGCGCGGACGAGGGAGAAATACCTCGAGGCGTACGAATTGCTGACGGGCCACGCCTTCGCCTCGCCGGGCGGGCCCTTCGCCTGATTGCCAGGCGGCCCCTTCGCTTGATTGACCGGCGGCGGGTCGCTGCACCGCCGAGGCTGCGCCGGTGGTCGGCGTTAGGCTCCGTCGCACAGCGAACGGACGAGCGAGGGACGGAGGTCGGCCACGTGTTGCTCCATCTGGCGCCAGTGCCGGAGAGTGTGCAGCTCGCTCGGCAGGCGGTGGCGAAGGCCCTGTCCGAGGTCGGCCGCGAGGACCTGATGAACGACGCGGCCATCATCGTGACGGAGTTGGTCGCGAACGCGGTCATCCATGCCCGCACCGAGATGGCCTTGTCCGTCGAGGAATGCGGGGCCGGCGTCCGCCTGAGTGTCACGGACGCCTCGGACAAGCTGCCGCGCTGGACTCCGGTGCGGCCGACCGCAACGAGCGGCCGCGGGCTCCTTCTCGTGCAGCGGCTCAGCGCCACGTGGGGCGTCGAACCGCTCGGCGACAGCGGCAAAGTCGTGTGGGCGCAGATCGACCATCCGGCCGCAGCCACGCCGGAGGACGCCGACGGGGATCTGCTCGACCTGTGGGGAGCCGAACCGTGGCCGAAGCACCACCTGCCCGATGAGGCCATCGAGGTCGCCATCGACATCGACGTGCAGGCAATGCTCGAGAGCCGGGCGCACACCGACGACCTCGTGCGTGAGCTGCAGCTGACGTTGCTCGACAGCGCAAGACGGTCCGGGCCGGGCGTTCTGGCACTCGCCGGACAGCTGCAACGGGCCAACGAGGAGTTTCACGAACCGCGCCGACAGATGTTCAACCAGACAGTCAGCGCTGCGCGCCACCACAACCTGCAGACGACCCTGCACCTGCTGATGCACGACGCCGACGCCGGTGCGGCGAAGCGTTGGCTCGCGGCCCTCGACGAAGCCGACGCACTCACCGCTGCGGGCGTGCTGCTGCTCCCGCCGTTTTCGGCGAAGATGACCGCGTTCCGACGGCAATACATCGGCGCGATCATCGATCAGCTCAACGCGGGCGGACGCGGCCGCCACGCGGTCACCGATTGACTCCGTCGACGTCGGGGCGACGGCCGGGCTTCGGCCGGGCGACGGCCGGGCGACGGCCGGGCGACGGCCGGGCGACGGCCGGGCTTCGTGAGCCGACAAAGGAGGACACATGCGTATCGAGGTCCCGGGCGCGGGGTCGCCACCCGGCTGCTGACGCACCTGCTCGCCGAGGCGCGTAGCCGGGGGCTACGGGCGCGTCAGCCTCGAGACCGGCGCTCAGGACTTCTTCGAGGCCGCGCGGCGGCTCTACCTCCGGCACGGCTTCGTCGAGTGCGGGACGATCGCCGACTACCGGCTCGATGACAACAGCGTGTTTCTCACCCTGGCGTTGTGACGGCGAGGGGCGTTGACCGCGACCGAGCTACTCAGGCAGCTCGGCCAGCCTGTCGCGCAGGCGTTGCAGGCCGGCCGTGATCATCCGGCTGTAGCCGTCGTCGCCCAGGTGGACCACGGCGTCCAGACCCAGAGCGGCGTGGCGGCGGGCGGCCTCCAGCTCGCCGAGTGTGCGGTAGTCCTCGCCGAGGTTGTGGTGCAGTGACGGGTAGAGGGCGGCGGCGCGCCCCGGCATTCCGGAACGGGCGACACGCTCGTCGGTGACGTCCGCGGCCGCCTGCAGCGCCAGCAGGTCCCACGCCAGCTCCTCGCGCGGGTCGTCCTGCAGGTCGGCCAAGGCGTGCGCGATGGCCAACTGATGGAGGGCGTCGGCTGTCGGCCCGCGCGCCTGGACCCACAACGCCTCGAGCGTCGCGCGTGCCCCGTCCGTGTCCCCGCCGCCGGCCGCCGCGACCGCCTGCCCGATCCGGGTCAGGACGTCATCGGCACTAGGGACAGTCGGGTCCTCGCTGGCCATTTCGGTCCGCCCTCCTGCGTCGCGCGTGCTTGTCGGGGACACACCCTATTCGGCCTGTGCGGTCGCGGGCACTCAGCTCGGCCCGGGCCGGTCTGCCGGCCATGGCTTGATCTGCGGCCCCCGGGCGTTGTGGACAGAATGCGGCCCTGGGCGCTCGCGGCGGCTAGCGTGGCGCGGGTGCGCATGACTCTCACGGCCGTCGATGCGGTCGGCGGCGCGCGCGAGGACGTGCTCATCGACCTCGACGACGGCTCGACGGTCGGTCTCGCGGTGGCTGCGCTCGCGGCTCGGCTGGGAGTCGAGTCCCGCCCGGCGTACGTCGACGGGGTGCTCCTCGACCCGTCGATGCCGGTGCCCGACTCGCGGCTGCGGGACGGCTGCATCGTCAGCTTCGGCACGGCCGCCGGGTGCGTCCCGACCGAGCCGCCGGGCGTGATCGAGTTGCGGATCGTCGGCGGTCCGGACGCGGGGCTCGTCCACCGCCTCGCGCCGGGGGAATACGACGTCGGCGCTGCTGCCGACTGCGGAGTGGTGCTGAGCGCGCCGGGGGCGCTCTCGCACGAGTTCGTCCTCGCGGTCGCCTCCGACGGGCGCTGCGCGCTGACGCCGTTCGCCGGCGCGCAGATCGCTCTGGAGGACGCCGAGGTGACCGGGGCGGTCCCCTGGGAGCCGGGCGACGTCGTCGACCTCGGCAGTGTGCTGCTCGAGCTCGGCCGGCCCAGCGCGCCCGACGCCGCGCTCGTGGTCTCCGCCGACGGCGCGGGCCTGGATTACAACCGCCCGCCGCGCCTGCACCCGCCGAAACGCCAGACCGCGTTCAAGCTGCCGTCCCAGCCGCGCGAGAACGACCGCCGCCCCATCCCGATCATCATGGCCCTCGTGCCGCTGATCGGCGCCGGTGTCATGGCGACCGTGATGCACCAGCCGCGCTATCTGTTGATGGGTCTGCTCAGCCCCGTGGCGCTCGTGGCCAACTTCTTCGCCGACCGTCGCCACGGGAGGTCGTCGTACCGGAAACAACTGGCGCAGTTCCGGGAGACGACGGCGCGCATCGAGGCGGATGTCCAGGAGGCGCTGGGGCTCGAGCGATTGGCGCGGCGGGCCGAATGCCCCGACCCCGCCGAGCTGCTGCTCACTGCGGTGGGTCCGCGCCGGCGGCTGTGGGAGCGGCGGCGGCACGACCCCGACTATCTCGTCCTGCGTGTCGGCACCGCCGACCTCCGGAGCGACGTCACGGTCGAGGACCCGGCGCAGGACGACCATCGGCGCGAGCAGCACCCGCTCGCGCACGCGGTGCCGGTGCCGGTGTCGCTGACCGAACGTGGCGTGCTCGGCATCGCCGGCCGCGGACCGCTCGCGACCGCGGTGACGCGCTGCCTCGTCACCCAGCTGGGTGTCCTGCACAGCCCGCGCGACGTGCAGCTGTGCGTGCTGACCGACTCGCAGTCCCGCGGCGAGTGGGCCTGGGTGCGCTGGCTGCCGCACACGCGGCCAGCCGACGGGCAGGACACGATCGCGCTGATCGGCTCCGACAACGAGACCGTCGGGCGCCGGATCGGCGAGCTCATCACGATGCTGACCGCGCGGCGCGACGCGGCGCGGGAGTCGTCGACGGTGACGTTCGCGACGGACATCGTGGTGGTGCTCGACGGCGCGCGGCGGCTGCGTTCGCTGCCGGGTGTCGCGCAGTTGCTGCGCGACGGCCCGTCGGTCGGGATGTTCGTCGTCTGCCTCGACGCCGACGAGCGGTTGCTGCCCGAGGAGTGCCAGGCCGTCGTCACCGTCGATCCCGGGAGCGGGCGGCTCACCCTGCGGCAGATGCGGGCGGAGACGGTCGAGGACGTGCGGCCAGACGAGGTGCCCGCCGGGTGGGCCGAACGGGTGGCCCGCGCGCTGGCGCCGATCCGCGACACCAGCGCGGACGAGAGCGGCGGGGCGATCCCGTCGTCCAGCCGCTTGCTCGACGTGTTGCAGCTCGACCCGCCGACGGCGCCCGACATCGCGGCCCGGTGGCTCTCGGGCGGCCGGTCGACCGAATTCGTCATCGGCGAGGGGATGGACGGCGCGTTCTCCCTCGACCTGTCGCGCGACGGCCCGCACGGGCTGATCGCCGGCACGACGGGCTCCGGCAAGTCCGAGCTGCTGCAGTCGATCGTCGCGTCGCTGGCGGTGGCCAACAAACCGGACGCGATGACGTTCGTCCTCATCGACTACAAGGGCGGCAGTGCGTTCAAGGATTGTGTACGGCTGCCGCACACCGTCGGCATGGTCACCGACCTCGACGCGCACCTCGTGGGCCGCGCGTTGGAATCCCTGTCGGCGGAGCTGAAGCGCCGGGAACACATGCTGGCGGCGGTCGGCGCCAAGGACATCGAGGACTACGTCGCGGGAATGCGGACGATGCCGTACCTGGAGGCCATGCCACGGCTGCTGATCGTCATCGACGAGTTCGCGTCGATGGTGCGCGACCTCCCGGATTTCGTGACAGGCTTGGTGAATATCGCCCAACGCGGTCGCTCGCTCGGCATCCACCTCATCCTCGCCACGCAGCGGCCGTCGGGTGTCGTCTCGCCGGAGATCCGCGCCAACACCAACCTGCGCATCGCCCTGCGCGTCACGGATGTGAGCGAGAGCGCGGACGTCATCGGGACCGGTGAGGCCGCGCGCATCGCGAAGTCGACGCCCGGGCGCGCGTATGCGCGGCTGGGGCACGCGTCGCTCCTGCCGTTCCAGAGCGGGCGCGTCGGTGGGCGGCGACCGGGCGCGGTGGCGCGGGTGGTCGCCGACCCGTTCGTCGTGGACGTGGACGTGGCCGCCCTCGGGCGCCCGGCGCCGGCGCGGCCGACGGTCCGGGCGGACGAGGAGGCCGAGACCGATCTGACCGCAGTGGTCGAGGCGATCTGCGCGGCCAACGAGCAACTCCGTCTGGAGCCGCAGCACAGCCCGTGGTTGGCGGCCCTCGGCACCGATGTGGTGCTCGATGACATTGCGGCGCCGCGGCCGGCGGCGCCGCGGTCGGCGGTCGGGGGGCTCGCGGTCGGGGGGCTCGCGGTCGGGGGGCTCGCGGTCGGGGGGCTCGCGACCGTGCCGTTCGGGATCGAGGACCTGCCGGCGGAGCAGCTCCAGCGCGCGGCCGTGCTCGACTTCGCCACGTTCGGGCACCTGCTGGTGGCGGGGGCACCGCGGAGTGGGCGCTCCCAATTGCTGCGGACGATCGCGGGCTCGATCGGGCGCCGGCACTCGGCCGCCGACGTGCACATCTACGGCCTCGACTGCGGCAACGGCGCCCTGCTGCCGCTGGCGGATCTACCGCACTGCGGCGCCGTCGTGTCGCGTACGCAACCGGAGCGCGCCCGGCGCGTGTTGGGCCGCCTCGTCGGGGAGGTCGCGCGGCGGCAGGAGATCCTCGGCCGGCTGGGTGTGTCCGACATCGGCGAACAGCGGGCGGCGAGCGCGGCGGGCGAGCGGTTGCCGCATGTCGTGGTGCTGCTCGACCGCTGGGAGGGCTTCGTCTCGACGCTCGGGGAGCTCGACGGCGGGGCGCTGACCGACGCGATCACGCAGCTGCTCCGCGAGGGCGCGACCGTCGGCGTGCACGTTGTCATCGTCGGCGACCGCACAGTGCTGTCGGGGCGGATCGCGGCGATGAGCGAGGACCGGCTGACGTTCCGCATGGCCGACCGGGCCGACTACACCCTCGCGGCGCTCAGTCCCCGGTCGATGCCGGACGACCCGCCCGCCGGCCGCGCGTTCCGCGCCGAGACCGGCCGCGAGATCCAGGTCGCCTTGCTCGACAAGGACGGCACGGGCGCCGGGCAGGCGGCGGCGCTGCGGGAGATCGCGGCGGAGGCCCGCGAGCGGGAGCCGGACGTCCCGCGCGGGTTGCGGCCGTTCCGGGTGGAGCTGCTCCCGACGAAGCTCAGCTACGCCGAGGCGGACACGCTCGTCGACACGACGTCGCCGTTGTGGTCGCTGGTGGGAGTCGGGGGCGACGAGTGGACGGCGTACGGCGCCGACCTCGCGCGCACGCCGACGTTCATCATCGGCGGCGCGCCCCGGTCGGGGCGCAGCGGCCTGCTGGTGACGATGGCGGTGTCGTTGCTCGCGCGCGGGGCATCGGTGGTCCTGGCCACGCCGAAGCCGTCGCCGCTGCGGGAGCTCGCGGGTCACCCCGGCGTGCTGGCGTCGTACGAGGGCTCCGTCCTTCCGGCGGAACTGGCCACGGTGCTCGCGGGCGGGACCGGTCCTGTCGTGGTGCTGGTCGACGACGCAGAGTTGCTGAAGGAGTGCGGGGCGGCCGACGTGTTGCGGGACGTCATCCGGCACGGAGCGGAACGTGGTCAGGCTGTCGTCGTTGCCGGCGGCACCGACGACGTGTGCACCGGCTTCAGCGGATGGCAGGTCGACATGAAGCGCGGCCGCACCGGCATTCTGCTGTCCCCGCAGGGCATCGGTGACGGCGACCTCATCGGGGTGCGGCTGCCGCGCAGCATCATCGGAGGACCAGTCAGCGCGGGCCGCGGGTATCTGCACAGCGGCGACGGCGAGCTGGTCACGGTGCAGGCGCCGGTGACGACGGCCGGGGACATCGCGACGGGCTAGCTAGAGGCAGTGTCGAGCGGTGTGCTGAGGCCGGGCGACGCGGGAAACTGCCTTCGTACACGCCGGAAAGACGACGAGAGCCGCCGGCATCATGCCGGCGGCTCTCCCGTTGCTCGTGATGCGCGGTCTACGGATCGGTCGGCTTGTACGCCGGCGGAATCTCCGAAAACACCGCCGAGATGTACTTCGACGCAACCGGGTCAAGGTAGTAGGGCGGCGGCGCGAACTTCAAGCGGTTGTCGTACGTGTACACCTTCTTGTAGCCGGTGACGATGGTGCCGGAACTGTTGCTCGTCGCGACCGCGCCGCGGAACTTCTGCGCGATCGAGCCGAACACGGACAGACCGCCCGAGCCGAGGTTCGACGCGGTCCCGAGGTTGTAGGCCTGCACCACGAAGCTGTGCTGCAGCGACAGCATGGCGGCGTTGACGATGGGGTTGGCGAAGTAGCCGCTCAGGGTCGGCGTGCCGGGCAGCGGTCCCCCGGCACCGGCATTGCGCGCGATCTCCGAGCTGTTGCCACCGGAATTGTTCGGGAGGCATGCCTTGTGCGGCGGGCTGGCCGAGTCGACGTTGTACCAGGTCTGGCAGCGCACGGGGTGGTAGATCTCCACGCTCGTCTGGGCCACGAGGCCGAGGCTGTCGTTGCCGGCCGCGCTGGTGTCGTACTTCAGGTCACCGACGATGATGATGTTGGCCGAGGATCCGACGGTCATGCGGCCGTTGAAGGTGCCGTCGACGTAGAGCGTGCCCTGGGTGCAGTCGTAGTCCCCCCAGATTGCGTTGATGTCACCGGTCGTGCTGCCGGTGCCGCCGGTTGTCGGGGTCACCGGCAACCCACCGACGAAGCCTGCCGGGCACGGGCCGTTGGTCGCTCCGACGCTGGCCGGTGACGGGTCGACGTAGATGACGTTGTTGGCCGGGGGCGTGATCGTCTGCGGCTGCGTCGGGTTGGTCTGGAAGCCGCTCACTGACCCGCAACCTGAGTTAAGCGTGCGGGTGTAGGGACTCCACACCTTCATGGAGCCGCCGGGCTGGAACTGGATGCGTGTCGGACCTTCGTACATGCAGCCGGGGTTTGTCACCTGTGCGGGGTCCGTCTGCTTGCGCAGGTCGACCGGTGTCGGCGGCATCAACAGCGGCGTGACGTACTTGATGCTCTTGTTGAACGTCGCGGTGCCGACGGCGTCGCGGTAACAGTAGGACACGCCCGGCGCGACACCGAGGGCGTTGGGTGCGCACCGCGGCCACGCCGTCGTGACGGGTCCGTTGAACGTCGCCGTGCCGACGCGGATGGCGTCGTTGGAGTGGATCGGCCCATTGAGAACGTCGCCGCCGTTAAACGTGATGTCATCGCACGTAAAGCCCGAGTTGGTGGCCCCCTCGGTCGACCCGGCCGGCGCCACTACGTACGAGGTCGGCCGGGTCGGCGTGTCCCAGACGTGCTGGTAGCACTGGTCGGTGTTGGGCGTCGGCACGGAGTCGTCGTAGGAAAAGGGGTTGCCGGGGTCGCTCGTCTCGAGGTCGGTGTAATACATGAAGTCGCCGAAGCTCTGCCGGCGCACGACGACCTTCACGCTTCGCGTCTTGCCGTGCGCCTTGCCCGTCGACGTGAGGTTGATGGCCCCGGTAGCGATCGTCTGCGAGATGTCCACGTCGTAGTGGAACGCCCCGCACGGCGCGGCGAAGTTGCCGGCCGAGTCGGCGACGGAGCAGCTGACGAGCGTGGTGCTGCCGGTCGTCGGCGTGTACTGCTGACCCGAGATCGGCGCCCAGCCGGTCTTTATGTCGCCGCAGGCATCGCCGATCGTACGGATGGCCACATTGTCGACGCACTGGTTCGGCGCCGGCGAGATGGGCACCTGCCAGTAGGTGTTGTTGGCGTTGAGCCGGCTGAGGTAGTCGTCCACTCCAGCTTGGGCGGCGGATAGCGCCGCCTGCGTGTCCTGCTCCTGCCGTGAGTGCGACACGGACAGAATCGTGTACGCCGTCAGGGAGAGAAGCAGCATCGACACGACCATGCCGACGCCGACCACGAGCACGATGGCGACACCGGAGTCACCGCGAGCCGCGTCGATCCGTCGCGCTATCCAACCGATTCTCATAGAGGCCCTCATGATGTCGCGGTGGGAAGGACGAGGACGCCCGTCCCGGAGTTGGGAAGGCCGACGCGGCTGTAGATCGTGGTCGGCCCGGCCTTGAAATTGTCCGGCGTGTCGACGGTCATGTTGATGCCGACCGAGTCGATGGTGATCAGCTGGCTCAGGGTCAGGCTCGTGCCGGCGCTCACCGGCGTGATATCGCTGCCCTTGTTGTCGAAATACTGGAAGAAAGACGGGGCGCCCACCGGGAATGTGACCCCCTTGACCAAGGTCATTACCCGCTTCGAACACCCAGGGCCCGGTGTGCATGTCGTGTAGATGTAGTTCGGCGCTGATCCCACGTCCGGAGGTTGGGTCGACTTCGTCAGCGTCGTCATCTTCAACGAGCTGTCGTACTGGACCGAGAACGTGATCAGGTTCGGGCCGGCCGCCGAGTCCGTGTTGGAGTAGAGAGTGATCGTCAGCTGCTGCGCGTCGGTGATCGCTGTTGCACCCGCGGCCGTTCCGGAACCGCCGCACGTCGTGCAGAAGACCTGCAGCTGCGCCGGTTCGACGGCGGTGCGCAAGGTCCGCGACAGCACATCCAGCGCCATGCGGCCCTGGTCGATGTCGTCCAGCCGGACGCCGGCGCCCGCGACCTGCTTCTGCGTCGTGATGAGGACGGTGAAGACCATGCCCATCAGGACGGAGAAGATGGTCATCGAGATGAGCAACTCGACGAGGCTGAAGCCGCCATCGTCCTTCTGTGCCCGCTGGATCAGCCGCATCATGTGAGGGTCACCGCCATCGGGTAGGTGCTGGTGGGAGTAACGGTGACCGTGACTACCTTGTTGCCCGTCGTGGACCGGATAGTCCAGATGCCGTACGGGAGCAGGATGTTGGCTGCGGTGGTGCCGCTCGCGACCGTGCCGGCCGGGAACGTGAGGATCTCGCCCATGGCGGTCCCGAGAGTGTCGTTGGCGGCCGCTGTCGCGGGGCACGCCAGGGTGGTCGTGTATGTGACGGGCGATGTCGGAGGTGTGACCGGTATGAACTTGGCATGTTCCGCATAGAACGTCTGTCCGATGGCGGCCCCGCTGATCTTCACGGCGACGAGGGCGCCCGTGACGGGCGTGCTCATCGGGCTGCCGACGACGGGCACGAACTTCTGCCGGGACGCAGGAGGGTAGAAGCCGGGGTCCGAGTCGTAGCAGTCACCGGCCCACGCCGCGACGCCGTACGAGTCGGGCCATGGGTGCAAGAGCGGCAGCGTCGGTGCCGGGAGTGTCGAGCGTGCACGCTGCCAGCCCGTCCACGTGGGGGAACCCGTCACCGGAAGGTTGGGGCTGTAGTAACTCATGGTGGCGTTGACGGGCGCCGCGTAGGGCGTGGGGACGGCCGCTGGGTCGAACGCCAGCTGAAGGTCGGCTTGCGGCGTATAACTGACCGGCACCGAGGTCACGTTGTTGGCGGTGACGCTCGTGGGGTAGCTGAACAGGTTGAGCCAGTCGGTCGTGACGTAGCCCGGCTTGGTCACCTCGACCGTGTAGTTGCCCGGAGTCAGGTACGCGAAGAACGCGCAGCCGTCCGGGCCAGTGGCGCCTGTCTGGACGAGCACTTTCGGGGTCGTCTGATAGACGTTCACGTCGATGTTGGTCAACGGGGCCGCGTTGATGTCGGTCACCTTCACCTTGAGGTGACCCTGCCCGTCCTTGTATGTGCCCAGTGGCGGCGTCAACAGGGTCGTGTTGGTGACTGGTGTCGTCGAACCCATGTTGGCCCAGACGACGGTGACCGTGACCCGCAGATAGGCCAGTGGCTTGCTCGCACCGCCGGCCAAGCCGTCGCACGGCCCGGCGGTGTCGTTGAGGGGCTCCCATTCCGCGTCACGCCACACCTTGTACGCGCGGCCCTGGACCACGGTGTCCATCGTCGGGCCGCCTTCGGTGCCGTTCGGCTGCGGGTTCTCGACGAGGTTTTGCAGGACGGTCGTGGGCCCGGCTTGCTGAGCCTGAGACATGAAGGCTGAGCGGACGGTCTCGATCTCCTTCAAAGCCAGGTCAGCGGCCGTCACGCGGGCGCGGTTGGACCCGGCGGAGCGGAGGTTGGAGAGCAGACCAACCGCGGCGACGGTGCTGATCAGGGCGAAGATGACGAGCGAGATCATGACTTCGACCAGCGTGAAGCCGTCGTCGTCGAGCCTCGAACGCAGGCGCGCAAGCACGGGACTCCCTCCAGCGCGGCCGGGTCAATCCCGGGCGCACGTGAGTTGAAGGTCGGCCCAGCCATCAGAGCGCTTTAGCAGCGTTCGGAGTAATCTTTGGCCCGCTCGAGCCTGCCCGCGCTTGATCGCGCCGCCGCTCGCCACCCACGGCCCCCCTGCCGGCACGTCCGGCCCGCCTGCCGGCACGTCCGCCGCGCCTGTCGGCACGTCCCGCGCCTGGCGTCGTCGGGCGATCCTGGCAGCATGGCTCGCATGACGGTTCGTTACGTGGCGTTCCTGCGCGGCATCAACGTCCGCGGCCGGAACGTGAGGAAGGCCGACTTCGTCGCGCCGTTCGAGGCCGCCGGATTCACGGGCGTCGAAACCTTCCTTGCCAGCGGCAACATCCTCGCGTCAACGGGGTCCCGCGAGAGGTCGGACGCTCTCGAGGTCGCTCTGGAACGTGTGCTGCACGCGGCGCTCGGTTTTTCCGTGGCGACCTTCCTGCGCACCGAGAGCGAGCTCGCGGCCATCGCGGCGTACGACCCCTTTCCGGGCGTCGACCGCGACGACACTCACGCCCTGCACGTCACCTTCCTTCGCGTGGCGCCGGACGCGAGCCTCCGCGATGCACTCCTCGGTGCGGCAAACGACGAGGACCGGTTCGCCTTCGGTCAGCGGGAGTTCTACTGGCTGCGTCACGGCCGGATGACGGACACCACGTTGCCGCCCTCCGTCGTACGCCGACTGTCCGTCAACGGCGAGGGCACCGCGCGCAATATGACAACGATTCGGAAGCTGGCGGCTAAGTACCCGCCGCGCTGATCGTCACCCAAGACGCGTTGAGATATCGCGGGCCAGAGACCGCGACATGTCAACGCGTTCGCCGCCCCGCCGGCCCGCCTGGACGCCCGCCCGCACGCCCGCGCGGACGCCCGGCCCGGAAACGCCCGACTCGGCCGGAAACGCACAAGGGCACGGCCAGCCGGCCGTGCCCTTGTGCGGTGGTGCGGTTTGTCCGAGGTGGCTAGGCGAGCTTGCCCGCGAGCAACGTGTCGGCTTCCTCGAACGTGTGCGCCGCCGTGTGCAGATAGCCGGACATCTCCGTCAGTCCCTCGAGCACGGCGCGAGCACCCGTGTTGAACGTCTCGTAGGAGTGCTGGAACTTGCCGGAGGAGTTGCTGGTGACGTAGCCCGCCTGCAGCAGGTTCTCGATCTCGCGCTTGAGGTGGTCGAGGTTCTGGAAGATCTCGTCCTTGCCGGTGTTGAGCTTGTCACCGGCGGTGCGCATTTCCTGGTAAGTGACCTTGACGTTCGACATGACTGTCTCCTTCGGCTCCCCCGGTGCCGCAGTCGCGTCCGGGTCGTTGTGTCGGTGTGTGGCGTGGTGCTGAAGAAGACAGTGCCAGGAATCCGGAGGCCGTGAAAAAGTTGTCCACAGACTGCTTCTGACGCCTGGATTCGGCCATTTCGGGTTCCGGAAGCCCGCGCGATAAGCTGCGCCGCATGTCACGAGTCGTTGTGGACGTCATGCTCAAGCCGGAGATCCTCGACCCCCAGGGGCAGGCGATCATCGGGGCCATCGGGCGGCTGGGCTTCGGTGGTGTCGTGAGCGTGCGGCAGGGCAAGCGCTTCGAGGTGGAGCTCGACGCAGACGCGGACGACACGGCTCTGGCAGAGGTGCGCCGGCTCGCCGACACGCTCCTCGCCAACCCGGTCATCGAGGACTACGTGGTGCGCGTCGAGGGCTGATGCAGGCCGTCGCTCACGGTTGACTGCGGCAGGCGAGGGGACGTTCCGCGTGACAACTCGGAGAGTCCGGAGGTGCCGCCCGTGGAGATCAAGGTCAGCCTGTCGCTGCCGCGCGACTCCGTGTCCGTGTCCGTCATCCGGCATCTCACGACGCAGTCGCTGCGCACCCTCGAGGTCGCCGAGGAGTGCATCGAGGACATCGAGACCGCCTTGTCCGAGGCGTGCACCAACGTGCTGCTCCATGCGGCCAGCGGCGACGACTATTTCGTTTCCGCCGGCATCGACGGCGAGCGGTGCGTCATCGAGGTCGTGGACGCCGGGCACGGCTTCGACTCGTCGTCACTGGCCGAGCTGACCGCTCCGCCGACGGCGGAGCAGGGCCGCGGCATGCTGTTGATGCAGCACCTCGTCGACACGATCACCTTCAGCAACAGGCCGGAGGCCGGCACGATCGTCCACATGGAGAAGGCTCTGCTCTGGTCGTCGCCGGATGCGATCGGCAAGCGCCTCGACCAGGAGGACCGCGACCGCCCCGCGACGGCGCGCCCCGCCTACGGCTGAGGGCCGGACCCGTCCACCCGGTAGGCTGGGCGCGTCCCCAACCGCTTGGAGCACGCCAGAATGACTGCCCGCGTGGGTGTCGTCACCTTCCCCGGATCACTCGACGACGGGGACGCCCAGCGGGCCGTCACGGCGGGCGGGGGCCAAGCGGTCCGGCTCTGGCACGCCGACACGGATCTGTCCGGCGTCGACGCCGTCGTCCTTCCAGGTGGCTTCTCGTACGGCGACTATCTCCGCTGCGGCGCCATCGCGGCGCTCTCGCCCATCGTCGGGTCGATCAAGACCGCGGCGACGACTGGCCTTCCCGTGCTCGGCATCTGCAACGGATTCCAGATCCTCATGGAGTCGCACCTACTGCCGGGCGCGCTGATGCGCAACGAGAAACTGCACTTCATCTGCCGCGACCAGACCCTCGAGATCGCCAACGCGGGCAGCGCCTGGACGAGTGACTACACCGCCGGTCAGGAGATCCGCATCCCCATCAAGAACATCGACGGCCGCTATGTCGCCGATGAGGCCACCCTCGATGAGCTCGAGAGCAACGCGCGCGTCATCGCGTATTACTCCGGCGGCAACCCCAACGGGTCCGCCCGCGACATCGCCGGCATCACCAACGAGGCCGGCAACGTGGTTGGCATCATGCCGCACCCGGAGCATGCCATCGACGCGCTGACGGGCACGAGCGCGGACGGCCTCGGCTTCTTCACGAGCATCCTCCGGCGATTGGTGAACGCGTGACAACGGCGACGACCCCGCACGTCGAGGCGATCCTCGACACCGTCGAGATCGCGACCGCGTCGCCGGACCGTCAGCAGCGTTACCGTGAGCTGGGTGTCGCCGACGACGAATACCTGCGCATCAAGGAGATTCTCGGCCGTCGCCCGACCGACACCGAGCTCGCCATGTACAGCGTGATGTGGAGCGAGCACTGCTCCTACAAGTCGAGCAAGGTGCATCTGCGCCAGTTCAGTGACAAGGCCCCGAAAAGTGAGCACCTGCTCGTCGGCATGGGCGAGAACGCGGGTGTCGTCGACATCGGCAACGGCATCGCGGTGACGTTCAAGATCGAGAGCCACAATCATCCGTCGTACGTCGAGCCCTACCAGGGAGCCGCAACGGGGGTCGGTGGAATCATCCGCGACATCCTCACGATGGGTGCCCGGCCGATCGCGGTCATGGACTCGTTGCGCTTCGGCGACCCGGCCGACCCCGATACCGCCCGGCTCGTGCACGGGATCGTCAGCGGCGTCGGCGGTTACGGTAACTGCGTGGGTCTGCCCAACGTGGGCGGCGAGGTCGTGTTCGACACGTCCTACCAGGGAAATCCGCTCGTGAACGCCTTGTGCGTGGGGGTGCTGCCGAGCTCCGGCATCAAGTATGCGAAGGCGGAAGGCGCGGGCAACTCCGTCGTCCTGATCGGGGCGAAGACCGGCCGCGACGGCATGGGCGGCGCGTCGATCCTGGCGAGTGCGACGTTCGAAGATGACGGCGGCCCGGCGAAGCGCCCGAGCGTGCAGGTCGGCGACCCGTTCACCGAGAAGGTGCTCATCGAGTGCTGCCTCGAGCTCTTCGAGCGCGACCTCGTGACCGGCATTCAGGACCTCGGCGCCGCCGGCCTGACGTGCGCGACCACGGAGACCGCGGCCGCCGGTGACGGCGGCATGCACATCTACCTCGAGCGTGTGCCGCTGCGCGAGGCATCGATGGTGCCGCTCGAAATGCTGATGAGCGAGTCGCAGGAGCGCATGCTCGCCATCGTCACCCCGGAAAATACCCAAGCGGTGCTGGACGTCTGCGCCCGCTGGGGCGCGCCGGCCACGGTCATCGGCGAGGTCACCGACGGCACCATGCTGCAGATGACGTGGCACGGCGAGCTCGTCGTCGACCTCGAGCCGCGTCCGCTCGCGCACGACGGTCCGGTCTACCACCGTCCGATCGCCAAGCCGGCCTGGATCGACGCGCTGCAGGCGGACGTGCCGACCGCGCTGCCGCGAGCGGCGACCGGCGACGAACTGCGCGACACCCTGCTGCAGCTGGTGGCGTCACCCAACCTGTGCTCGCGCGCGTGGGTCACGGACCAGTACGACCGCTTCGTCCTCGGCAACACCACTCTCGCGCAACCCGACGACGCGGGGGTGATCCGACTCGATGAAACCACCGGCCGCGGGATCGCGCTCGCCACGGATGGCAACGGGCGCTACGGAAAGCTCGACCCCTACGCCGGCGCGCAGCTCGCGCTGTCGGAGGCCTACCGCAACGTCGCCACGAGCGGCGCGGAGCCGATCGCCGTCACCAACTGCCTCAACTTCGGCTCGCCGGAGGACCCCGAGGTGATGTGGCAGTTCGAACAGGCCGTCACCGGTCTGGCCGATGCGTGTCTCGAGCTCGGCACTCCGGTGACCGGCGGCAACGTCAGCTTCTACAACCAGACCGGCTCGACGGCCGTGCACCCGACACCTGTCATCGGCGTGCTGGGCGTCATCGACGATGTCGCCCGGCGGCTCGCGAGCGGGTGGCAGGCCGACGGCCTGCAGATCTGGCTCCTCGGCACGACGCGCGACGACTTCGGCGGCTCGGAGTGGGCGCACGTCGTCCACGGCCACCTCGGTGGCGTGCCGCCGCAGGTCGACCTGGACGCAGAACGCCGGCTGGCTCGCGTGCTGCACGAGGCTTCCCGCGGCCGGCTCGTTACCGCGGCGCACGACCTTTCCGATGGTGGTCTCGCCCAGACGCTCGTCGAGGCGTGCCTGCGCTACGGCGTCGGCGCGACCGTCACGTTGCCCGCGGGTGTCGATCCCTTCGTCGCCCTGTTCAGCGAGAGCGTCGCGCGGGCGATCGTCGCGGTCCAGCCGGACTCTGCGCCGGCACTCGCCGGGGTCGCTGCCGAGCACGGAATCGTCGTGACGAAGCTAGGTGTCACGGGCGGCGAAGGCCTCGTCGTGGCGGGACTGTTCGAGGTGCCCCTCGATGAGCTGTACGAGGCCCACACCGGCACGTTGCCGCAGCTGTTCGGCTGAGGATGGCCGGGCCGCGCGCGTTCCGCCCGTCGTACGACGATCTGACCCGCGGTTTCCTCGCGCAGACCGAGCTGCTCGTCGACGCGCTCGCCACCACTGACCCGAACGTCCCGACGCGCATTCCGGGCTGGCACAACCGCGAGATGGTCACGCACCTCGTGCGCGGTCTGGGTGTGGTGCTCGACTCCCCGGAGACGGGCACGCGCGCGAGGATCGACGTCAACGGCTGGGCCGCCGCGATCCCCGGAGCGGCCGCCGACATCGACGCATCGGCGCGCACCGACGCCGGGACGATCGCGGAGCTGCGGCTGCGGGTCGTCGCCAACGCGGCCCGCGTGGCCGAACTCTCGCCCGACGATGTGCTGGAGACGAGGCGCGGTCCGATGCGCGTCGATGACATCCTCATCACGCGCTGCGTCGAAGTGACGCTGCATTCGCTCGACCTTATCCCGGCGGCGCCGCTCGACGACACCTGCACCCGCATCGTGGTGCGCTCGCTGCTCGACGTGCTGGCGATGCGCCATCCCGGCCGCAGCGTCGAAGTGCGCGTCCCGCCGTACGCGGCCGTGCAATGCATCCAAGGACCGACCCACACGCGCGGCACGCCGCCGAACACGGTCGAATGCGACGGCGTCACCTGGCTGCTCCTCGCCGGCGGCCGGCTGCGGTGGGCCGACGCCGTGAGCGATGGCCGCGCCCGCCCGAGCGGCATCCGGGCGGACCTGGCGCCGGTGCTGCCACTGCTGTCCTAGGCCAGTTCCCGCCGCCGCAATGCTGCCCCGCGGGCCTACAGGCAAGGGGGCGGGCCGCCGATGTCCGGGTGATACCGACATCGATGGGTGACACGTGCAGGGAATCGTTTGGCTCGCCGTTGTGGGCTGTGCCGTGTGGGTCGGCTTCGACGCCAGTAGGCTCGGCTTTCGTCGAGGGCGGCTCGGGGGCGGCCCGCTCGACATGGGCGTCGCGTCGTACGTGCTGTGCACGTTGCTCATCTGGGTCATCGGCTTTCCGTGCTTCCTCGTCGCCCGCGGCCGCTACCTGGCCATGAACGCGCTGCCGCCGCAGGGCGGGATTGCGTACGGCTACCCGGCGGCGTCCGCAGCGGCGCTCGCCATGCAGGGGCACCCGGGACAGGGGCACCCCGGGCACGCGGGCCACTTCCTGCCGCCGCAGCACCAGTACGGGCAACCGCACGTCCCGGCGCAGCAGCCGCACGCCCAGCAGGCGGCCCCCACCGCACCGCCGCAGTGGAGTCCCGACCGGCAATGGTGGTGGGACGGCACGGCCTGGATCCCGGCGGCGAGCGCCCCCTCGATGTGACGGTCGCGTGTCCCGGGTGAGGGCGCGGACGTGACAGGCTCACCGCACCATGACGACCGAAGCCGCCCGCCGCTCCAGAAGCCGCCCGCGGCTCCCGGCGGTCCTGCGGGAGGAGCGGCCCTACCGGCTGCTGTTCACCGGCCAGTTGCTGTCCATCCTGGGCGACCGGATGACCGGCGTCGTCCTGCCGTTCGCCGTGCTCGCCGTTGGCGGCGGCCTCCGCGGCGTCGCGCTGGTGTCGACGGCGCAGTTCCTGCCGTTCGCGGTGCTGGCCCTGCCGGCGGGTGTCTGGGCTGACCGGCTCGACCGCAAACGGATCCTGATCGCCTCTGACGTGAGCCGCTTCGTCTGCCAGATCGTAGCGGGGGTGCTGCTGCTGACAGGCACGGCCGGGGTTGGGTCGCTGGCGACACTCGCCGCCATCTACGGCGCGGCCGATGCGTTCTTCGCGCCCGCGTTCACGGGCCTGATGCCGCGCACCGTCGCGGCGCACAATCTCCAGGCCGCCAACGCGCTGCTCGGCGTGACGTACGCGACCGGATCGATCCTCGGGCCGGTCCTCGCGGGACTGCTGATCGCGTACGCCGGTGGGCCGGGCGTCGCGGTCCTGGTCGACGCGGCCACGTTCGCGTTCTCGGTGGGTTGTCTTCTGCGGCTGCGCGTGCGACCGGCAACCGGCGGACCCCCGATGGCGACCGGCGCGCATCCGAGTTTCCGGGTCAGCCTGCGCGAGGGCTGGCGCGAGGTGGCTCGGCGCCCGTGGCTGCGCGCGTTTCTCGTCGGTCTCGGCATCTACCACGCCGTCGTGCTGCCGGCCATCTTCGTGCTGGGGCCGGTGCTCGCCGACCGCGAGATGGCCGGCGCTCGTTCGTGGTCGGTCATCACGGCCGGCTTCGGCGTGGGCTCGATGCTGGGCAATGTGCTGCTGTTGCGCTGGCGGCCCCGGTTTGCGATGCGGGTGGCGGCGGTGCTGCTCGTCGGGGCCTCCTGCCAGGCGGGGATCATCGGCAGCGGCTTGTCGGTGTGGGCCATCGCCGCCCTCGAGGTCGCGGCCGGTGTCTGTGTCACCGGTGCCTTCACACTGTGGGACACCTCGCAGCAGGAACACATCCCCGACTCCGCGCTCTCACGCGTCTCGAGCTACGACTACCTCACCAGCGTCGGCGCCATCCCGCTCGGCAACGTCGTCGCGGGGCTCGTCAGCGCCGCGGTCGGGTTGCGACCGGCGCTGATCGGCATGTCCGTCATCGGCGTCACCGCGTCGGCCGCGATCGCGTGCCTGCCGTCGATCCGCGGGCTCCCGCGCGGCGCCGTCGCCGGGCTGGCCGGTCCACCGCCGTAGGCCCGCGCGCTGCTCCGCCCGTGGTGTCGGCACCCGGCCGCGTGAGCGTCAGGTGTGAACAACGCGTGAGGTGTGAACAACGCGTGAGGACGGCGCGAGCAACGCGCACGGCGTTGACCGACGGTCGCGACGATGCGGTCTACTTGCCGTAGTCGGCACCGCGCCGATGGTCCCCTAACGGGTCGTCTCTGGAGTCATCCCCTCATGGACGTCGTGTTCGTTCTGCTCACCGGCCTCGTGTTCGCCGTTCTCGGCGCGATCGGACGGGCGGTCGAGAGACTGTGAACGCCGAGAACCTCGTGGGTCTCATCCTGGCCGTCGCCGCCTCTGTGTTTCTGCTGATCGCCCTGCTGTTCCCGGAGCGATTCTGATGAGCAGCACAGTTGCGGGGCTCCTGTTCGCCGGTTCCGTGCTCGTCGCCGTCGTCCTGATCTATCGCCCCCTGGGTGACTTCATGGCGCGCATCTTCACGAGCACGCACCACAGTCGTGCCGAGCGCGTCGTCTACCGTGCCGTCGGGATCGACCCCGACGCCGACCAGACCTGGGGCGTGTATCTCCGGTCGGTCCTGGCGTTCAGCGGGGTGTCCGTCGTGGCTCTCTACGGCATCCTGCGCATTCAACACACCCTCGGCCATCCGTACGCGGTGCCGCAGATGTCGAGCAGTCAGTCCTTCAACACCGCTGCGAGCTTCGTCACGAACACCAACTGGCAGAGCTATTCCGGCGAAAGCGCGATGGGGTACGCCGGGCAGGCGGCCGGCCTTGCCGTGCAAAACTTCCTGTCGGCGGCGGCCGGCATCGCCGTGGCCGTCGCGTTGGTCCGCGGATTCGCGCGCTCGCGGACGGACCGCATCGGCAACTTCTGGGTCGACCTGACGCGTTGCTGCCTGCGGCTGCTCCTGCCGGTCTCCTTCGTCGTCGCCGTCCTTTTCGTGGCCGCCGGTGCGGTGCAGAATTTCCACCCCTACGCGGACGCGACCGGCCTGGCCGGTCAGGCGCAGACGCTGCCAGGGGGGACCGTCGCGAGTCAGGAAGCCATCAAGCAGTTCGGCACCAACGGCGGTGGCATCTTCAACGCCAACAGCGCGCACCCGTTCGAGAACCCGACGGTGTGGACCAACTGGCTCCAGATCCTGCTGGAGATCGCGATCCCCTTCTCGTTGGCCAGGACCTTCGGCGTGCTGGTCGGCGACAGGCGGCAGGGCCGCGCGATCGCCGCTGTCATGGGTCTGCTGCTCGTCGTGACGACCGGCCTGTTGATGGCCGCGCAGCTCGCCCATCACGGCACGGTCCCGACCGCGGTCGGTTCGTCGTACGAAGGAATCGAGACCAGGTTCGGCGTGCCGGACTCCGCCGTGTTCGCCAGCACCACGACGGCAACGTCCACCGGGGCCGTCAACAGTTTCCATGACAGCTACACCAGCCTCGGTGGGGCGGTGACCCTGTTCAACATGATGCTCGGCGAGGTCGCGCCCGGCGGCACCGGCTCCGGCCTCTACGGCATGCTCGTGCTCGCGGTGCTGTCGGTGTTCATCGCCGGTCTCATGGTGGGTCGCACCCCGGAATATCTCGGCAAGAAGATCTCGCGCCGGGAGATCAAGTTTGCTTCTCTCTACATCCTGGCCACGCCGACCGTCGTTCTCGGCGGCACCGCGCTCGCCATGGCGTTGCCCGGTGAACGCGCGTCGATGCTCAACTCGGGGGCGCACGGACTGTCGGAAGTCCTGTATGCGTTCACATCTGCGGGCAACAACAACGGCAGCGCGTTCGCCGGTATCAGCGTCAACACGGCCTGGTACAACACGGCACTCGGCATCGTGATGCTGCTCGGTCGCTTCCTGCCCATCGTCTTCGTGCTCGCGCTGTCCGGGTCGCTGGCGCAGCAACACACGGTCCCGGCGTCGGAGGGCACATTGCCCACGCACCGGCTGCAGTTCATCGGGTTTCTCACCGGCGTGACGGTCATCGTCGTGGCCCTCACCTACTTCCCAGCCCTTGCGCTGGGACCGCTCGCGGAAGGCCTGCACTGATGGCAATCTCCCTGTCGCCCCCGTCAACCGTGGGTGCACCGACCGATCCTGAGCGCAGGCGCGGCGGTGGCCTGCTCGACCCCCGCATGCTGCTCGCGGCGGTGCCGGACGCGCTGCGAAAGCTCGACCCCCGCACCCTGTGGAAGAACCCCGTCATGTTTCTCGTCGAGGTGGGATCGGTCTTCACGACCGTGCTCGCCGCGCGGGACCACACGGCCTTCGCGATCGCGATCGCGGCGTGGCTGTGGTTGACGGTCCTGGCCGCCAACCTCGCGGAAGCGGTCGCGGAAGGCCGCGGCAAAGCCCAAGCCGAGTCGCTGCGGCGCACGAAGACGGACACGATGGCCCGCCGCCTCGTGTCCCCCCGCGACTTTCATGGCCGCGAGGAGCTGGTGTCGGCGGCTCAGCTGCAGCAAGGTGACGTCGTCGTCTGCGAGGCCGGCGACTTCATCCCGGGCGACGGCGACATCATCGACGGCATCGCCTCCGTCGACGAGTCGGCCATCACCGGCGAATCCGCGCCCGTGATCCGCGAGTCCGGCGGTGACCGCAGTTCCGTCACCGGGGGCACCCGCGTGCTGTCCGACCGCGCCGTCATCGAGATCACGCAGAAGCCGGGGGGGAGCTTCATCGACCGGATGATCGCGCTGGTCGAGGGGGCTTCCCGCCAGAAGACACCGAACGAGATCGCGCTCAACATCCTGCTGGCCAGCCTCACCATCGTTTTCCTGCTGGCCACCGCCACGTTGCAGCCGCTGGCCATCTTCGCGAAGGCCTCGCAGCCGGGGCTCCCCGACACGGCGGCGCTGACCGGGCACGGCGTGACCGGCATCGTCCTCGTCGCGCTCCTGGTCTGCCTGATCCCGACAACGATCGGGGCTTTGCTGTCGGCGATCGGCATCGCCGGGATGGACAGGCTCGTCCAACGCAACGTGCTGGCCATGAGCGGCCGAGCGGTCGAAGCAGCCGGCGACGTCAACGTCCTGCTTCTCGACAAGACCGGCACCATCACGTTGGGCAACCGGCAGGCAAGTGACTTCATCCCATTGGGCGGGACGCCGGTCGACCGGCTGGCGGCCGTGGCTCTGCTGAGCTCGCTCGCCGACGAAACCCCGGAGGGCAGGTCCGTCGTCGACCTCGCGCAGTCGAAGTACGGGCTGGCGCCGAGCGCGGCCGACGACACACTCGATGCGACCTACGTTCCCTTCACGGCCGCGACGCGGATGAGCGGCGTCGACATCGCCGGGCGCGAGGTCCGCAAGGGGGCGGCCGCCTCGGTCGTCGCGTGGGTGCAGCAGAACGGTGGGACGGTCCCCAGTGGGACGGATCACGTCGTGCAGACGGTCAGTGGTGCCGGTGGGACGCCCCTGCTCGTGGCGGAGCGGCCCGACGCGGGGACGGCCCCGACCATCCTCGGCTGCATCCAGCTGAAGGACGTCGTCAAATCCGGCATGGCCGAGCGCTTCGCGGAGATGCGGCGGATGGGCATCCGGACAGTCATGATCACGGGCGACAACCCGCTGACGGCCGCCGCCATCGCGCAAGAGGCGGGGGTGGACGACTTCCTTGCCGAGGCAACACCGGAAGACAAGATGGCGCTCATCAAGCGGGAGCAGGAAGGCGGCAAGCTCGTCGCGATGACCGGCGACGGCACCAACGACGCCCCAGCACTCGCGCAGGCCGATGTCGGCGTCGCGATGAACAGCGGCACGTCGGCCGCCAAGGAGGCCGGCAACATGGTCGACCTCGACAGCAACCCGACAAAGCTGATCGAGATAGTCGAGATCGGCAAGCAATTGCTCATCACGCGCGGCTCGTTGACGACCTTTTCGATCGCCAACGACGTGGCCAAATACTTCGCCATCATCCCGGCGATGTTCGCTGCCGTGTATCCGGGCCTCGACAAGCTCAACGTCATGCGGCTGCACTCGCCGCAGTCGGCCATCCTGTCGGCCATCGTCTTCAACGCCCTCGTCATCGTGGCGCTCATCCCGCTGGCTCTGCGCGGGGTCCGTTATTCGCCGCAGAACGCCAGCGCGATGTTGCGTCGCAACATCCTCGTGTACGGCGTCGGCGGCCTCATCACCCCGTTCATCGGTATCAAGCTCATCGACCTCCTTCTCGCTCTCCTTCCAGGGATCGGTTAAGACCGTGCGCACACCCGCTTTTTTCCGACCGTACGTCGCCGCGCTGCGGTTACTCGTCGTGATGACCGTCGTCCTCGGCATCGGCTATCCCCTCGCGGTGACAGCAGTCGCCCAGGTGCCCGGGTTGAAGTCGCACGCCGACGGCTCGCTCCTCAAGGCCGCGGACGGGCATCTCGTCGGCTCACGTCTCATCGGCCAGTCGTTCACGGACAAGGACGGCAACGCCCTGCCGCAGTATTTCCAGAGCCGTCCCTCCGCCGCGGGCGCCGGCTACGACCCGACCGCGTCCAGCGCGAGCAACCTGGGACCGGAGAGCATCCTCGATGTGCTGCCCGACCCCGCGGTGGTCGACGACACGGGCACGCAGCGCCTGCTGACGCTGGTCTGCTCCCGCAGCGCAGCGGTCGGCGCGCTCGAGAAGGTCGACGGATCCCGGCCGTTCTGCACGGCCGGCGGGGTCGGGGCCGTCCTGGTCGTTTTCCACCAGGGGCCGGGGTTCGCGGGTGCCGTCGTGCGCGCCGTCAGTGCCAATGAAGCCTGCCCTGCCGTCCCGTTCCTCGCCTCGTACGGTGGTGTTCCGGTCGAGTGCGCCACACCCGGCGAAGACCTCAGCGCCGGCCAGGTGGTGCCGATCCGCGGCGACGCACCCGCGCAGCCGGCCGTGCCGGCGGACGCCGTCACGACGAGCGCGTCCGGCCTCGACCCGGAGATCAGCCCGGCCTACGCCGAGCTGCAGGTCCCGCGGATAGCGGCCGCCCGTGGCATGTCCGCGGCGGACGTGCGCGCGATGCTCGCCGAGCACCGGACCGGTCGTGATCTCGGCATCCTGGGCGAGCCCCGCGTCAACGTCCTCGAGCTCAACCTCGCGCTCGACGCACAGCATCCGGTCGCGGGGCAGTGACGGCGCGACGGGCCCGATGAGGAGCACGGCGACGGAAAGGGTGCCATCGTGACCGCACGCGGGGTCTTGCGCGTCTATCTCGGTGCCGCGCCAGGGGTAGGTAAGACGTACGCAATGCTCGATGAGGGTCATCGTCGCGCCAGTCGGGGGAGCGACGTCGTCGTCGCGTACGTCGAGACGCACGGCAGGGCGCACACCGCGAGCCAGCTCGAGGGACTCGAGGTCGTGCCGCGGTCGATCCGGCGGCACCGCGGGGCGGTGTTCGAGGAGATGGACATCGATGCGGTCCTGGCGCGCGCTCCGGCCGCTGCCCTGGTCGATGAATTGGCGCACACCAACATCCCTGGGTCCCGGCACGAGAAACGCTGGCAGGATGTCGAGGCGCTGCTCGACGCCGGGATCGACGTCATCACGACCGTCAACGTGCAGCATCTGGAAAGTCTCAATGACGTCGTACAGCAAATCACCGGTGTCGCGCAGCGCGAGACCGTGCCCGATGCCGTCGTGCGGGCCGCGGACCAGGTCGAGCTCATCGACATGACGCCGGAGGCATTGCGGCGCCGGCTCGCGCACGGCAACGTCTACGCGCCGGAGAAGGTCGACGCGGCGCTGGGCAACTATTTCCGCGTGGGCAACCTCACTGCCCTGCGCGAGTTGGCGTTGCTCTGGCTGGCGGACAGCGTCGACGAAGGCCTGCAGCGTTACCGGGCCGCACACGGCATCGCACAGCAGTGGGAGACACGGGAACGCATCGTCGTCGCCCTCACCGGAGGGCCCGAGGGAGAGACGCTGATCCGTCGGGCCAGTCGGATCGCCGCGCGCGCAACCGGCGGCGAGCTTCTCGCGGTCCACGTCGCGCGCAGCGACGGCCTCAAGGGGCAGAGCCCCGTGGCGCTGGCGACTCAGCGCGTTCTGGTGGAGAGCCTCGGGGGGTCCTATCACTCGCTCATCGGCGACGATGTCCCTCGGGCCCTGCTGGGCTTCGCCAAGGCGCACAACGCGACCCAGGTCGTGCTCGGAGCCAGTCGACGCAACACCTTCTCGGCCCTGTCGGGCCAGGGGACGGCCGCCACGACGATCCGCTTGTCGGGTGCGGTCGACGTTCATGTCGTCGGCCACGAATACATCGGCCGCGGGTGGGGTCTGCCGCACCTGACCCGTGGCCTGACCACGCGCCGGCGCGTCCAGGGGGTGGCCACCGCGGTGGTCCTCCTGACCGCGCTCACCGCGCTCGGCGCGGCGGGCCGGCACGACATCACCTTCGGCACCGACCTGCTGCTCTACCTGCTTGCCGTGGTGGTCGTCAGTCTCGTCGGTGGCTTCTGGCCGGCGGTCGTCGCAGCCGTCGTCGCCTCCCTGTTGCTCAACTTCTATTTCGCTCCACCATTGCACCGTTTCACGATCAGTGAACCGCAGAACGTGCTGGCCCTGACGGTGTTCGTGCTCATTGCCGTCCTGGTGAGCCGGGTCGTGGATCTGGCGGCCCTGCGCAGCAGCCAGGCGGCGCGCGCGACCGCCGAGGCCGACACCCTGTCGACGATGGCCGGCGCGCTCCTGCGCGGGGAAAACACCCTGCCCGAACTCCTCGAACGTGTGCGGGAGACGTTCTCCGTCGACAGCGTCGCCTTGCTGCATCGAGACAGCGCCGCGCCGGCGACATCGGGCACCGGCGGGCGCGGGCGCTGGCGGGTCCTGGCCGAGACAGGCCCGGACGCGTGCCGCCGTCCGGAGGACAGCGACACCGAGGTCTCGCTCGAAGACGGCTCACTGTCGCTCGCGATCCGCGGGCGTGCCCTCCCGGCTGAGGACCAGCGCGTGCTGACGGCGGTGGCGGCCCAAGTCGGGCTGGCCTACCGGCAGAGTCAGTTGTCAGAAGCGGCCGCCGCGGCGGTGCCCCTCGCCGAAGCCGACCGCATGCGCACGGCCCTGCTCAATGCGGTCAGCCATGACCTGCGCACGCCACTGGCGACCGCGAAGGCGGCCATGTCAGGGCTGGCGGACGACACGATCACGTGGTCCGACGAAGACCGGCGCGAGCTGCTCGCGACCGCGGGCGCGGCGCTGGATCGGCTCACCGATCTGGTCACCAACCTTCTCGACCTGTCGCGGTTGCAGGCCGGCGTCCTGTCCGTCTTCCCGCGCCCGCTCGGGCTGGACGACATCGTCAGCCAGGCCCTCCAGCACGTTGTCGGCGGCGATGCCGTCGAGCTCGACGTGCCGCCGGCATTGCCGGAGGTGCTTGCCGACGCCGGGTTGTTGGAGCGGGTCGTGGCCAACCTCGTGCAGAACGCGGTCCGCCACAGCGGGGCCGGCGCGTCGGGCGTCCGGGTCAGCGCCAGCGCGCACGGCGAGCGCGCGGAGTTGCGCATCCTCGACCGTGGCCCCGGCATCCCCGATAGCGACAAGGAGCGTGTCTTCGAGCCGTTCCAGCGCCGCGACGACCGCGCCACCAGCGAGAGCCCCGGAGTCGGCCTCGGGCTGGCGATAGCCCGCGGGTTCACCGAGGCGATGGGAGGCGCGCTTCTCGTGGAAGACACTCCCGGCGGCGGCGTCACGATGGTCGTCACGCTGCCAATAGCGCCAATAGCGCCAATAGCGCCAATCGCGCCGGTCGCGCCAATAGCGCCCGTCGCGCCCGTCGCGCCCGTACCGACCCGCGGAAGCGAGGCCCGGGGATGACCCGGGTCTTGATCGTGGAGGACGAGCCGCAGATGCTGCGCGCTCTCAAACTCAACCTCTCCGCCCGCGGTTACGACGTCTCGACGGCGGAAGACGGCACCGAGGCCCTGCAGTCGTTCGCGACCGGGTCACCTGACATCGTCGTGCTCGACCTCGGCCTGCCGGACATCGATGGGCTCGATGTCATCCGGGCGATCCGTCTCGACTCGGCCACGCCGATCCTCGTCCTGTCCGCCCGGACCGGCAGCTCCGACAAGGTGGCCGCCCTGGACCTCGGCGCCGATGACTTCGTGACTAAGCCCTTCGACATGAATGAGCTGCTCGCACGGCTGCGCGCGGCGACCCGCCGATCGAGCGGCGATCCGGCCCGAGCGGTCGTTGTCTTCGGGCCGGCGACGGTCGACCTCGACGCGAAGACGGCACACCGCGACGACGATCCCGCGGGTCGGCGGGCGGTGCATCTGACGCCGACGGAATGGCAACTTCTCGAGGTGCTGCTTCGGCAACCGGGCCGCTTGGTGACGCAGCGCCAACTTCTCACCCGAGTGCGCGGCAACCCCGAACACACGGACGCGAGCTATCTGCGGATCTACATGGCGCAGCTGCGCAAGAAGCTGGAAACAGAACCCGGGCGCCCGCGTCATCTGCTCACCGAGCCCGGGATGGGCTATCGGTTCACGCCGTAGCACACATCGGGGTGGCTAGCCGGTCGTGAAGCCGAACCGGCTCGAGACGAGCACGCGGTGCGCCGCGCGCACGCCGCTGACGATGACGGTGTACGGGGTTTTCGCCGCGAGCAGGCGCAGCGGCGCCAAGGTCGCCACGTGCGTTGCGCTGTCGTACGCGAGGCGCACCGGCACGACGGTGCGCGTGCGGTCGTCGATGAGCCGGACCGTCCTCGACGTGACGGTCGCCGGTGCGACGGCCGGCCCGAACATGACGTTGGGTGCGGTCGCGCGTCTCACGCGGCGCGCCCCGTCGCGCGGCGAGTGCGTGACGATGCCGTCATGGCCGGGCAGCGCGTGGGCGAGCACGTACGTGAACGCGGACGTACGGCTCACCACCTCGTCGAGGCGGTCACCGTCGAGGTCGCCGACGGCCTGGCCGTTCGGCGGTGTCTGCACGTCCGTCGGTGACAGTTTCACGTAGGACGGGGAGCTGAGCATCCCCGTGTCGTCGGCGCGGAACACGACGATGGACCGCGTGCTGGTGACGACGATGTCCTTGCGGTCGTCGCCGTTGACATCGCCGGCATCGACGGGCCCGTTGCCACCGGTGAACGTCGCCGTCCCGCCGGGGACGAAGAACGCACCGGGCAGCTGGCGCAGCACTGTGACGGATCCCTTGCTGGCATAGCGATCCGCCGTCGTGATGACGTCGTCGAGGCCGTCACCCGTGACGTCGGCGACCGCCAGCGACGTGACGCTCGTCGAGGGGACGGGGGTGAGCGTGCTCATCGTGTACGACGAGCTGCCGTCATCGAGGAAGGTCCAGATATCGGGCGAGCCGTCGGTGACCGCGATGTCGGGACGCCCGTCGGCATTGAGGTCACCGACCTCGATCTCGTTCGCCGCGACGGTCGCGAGATCGACATGCGACCACGCCGAGTGCGCGAACGAGAACACCGCCAGCGCGTGCGGGTTGCCGAGCGAGTCGTTGTGCTGAGCCACGACCCCGGCGCCGCCCGCGTGCGGCACGACGGCCACGGTGCCGCCCTTCGTCCCCGGGATGAGGCCCTTGTCGACCAGTGTGTGCGCGCGGGTCTGCAGGAACAGCTGCGCGCCGGCGTCCGTGCCCAGCACGACGTCGCGCCGGCCGTCCCCGTTGACGTCGGCGATCGCGACGGTGCCCTGCCCCGGCCAGAAGAACTTCGCGTCGTAGTAGATGCGTTTGCTGCTCACCGGCCCGTTGCGTCCCGGCACCACGGTGAGGAACGAGGGCCCGCCGAACGAGGCGGCCGAGGACAGGACGAGGTCGTTCCTGCCGTCGCCCGTCACGTCACCGATCGCCACCCCGCCGCTCTGTGTGTCGAAGTCGGCTGCGGTCACGGGCAGGAAGTCCACGCGCGGGGCCGTGGTGGCGGCGATCGACACGGTGTAAGGCACGGTGCTGCGGCACGGGTATTGGTTGCGCACGCTCACGAAGAAATCGCCGGCCGCGGGCAGCCACACGTCGATCGACACCGGAGCGCCGCTGTCATCGGCGGCGCCGCCCCGCATCGGGGTCAGGTGGCCGTCGTACACGCTGATCAGGGGCGCCAGGCTCTGGGGGCCGTCTTCCCGGTACGAGGAGCCGCCCGACACGCGCACGCGCACCCAGGTGGGTCCGGCGGCGCGGTAACGGAACCAGTCGACATCTCCCTCGACGCCGATCGTCTGGGTGGCCGGCAGCGCGGACACCGCGTGCGCCGGGGTGTCGTTGGCATCGGCGGCAGCGGAGGCGACCGGTCGCCCGCGCGGGGCGCCCAGTGCAGCAGCGGCGTCGAGCACGCCGAATCCGTAGAACTCGTCGAAGCCGGGCGTGCCCGCGTCGCGGGCGGTGGTGCGCAGTTGTGCTCTGATGTGGCCGACCGACCAGCGCGGATGTTGGGCGCGCACGAGGGCAGCCACCCCCGACACGTACGGCGCGGAGAACGACGTGCCCGACTCGGCGATGTAGCTGGGCGCCCCGCGGAAGCGCAAGGCGGTGCTCAGGACGTTCCAGCCGGGAGCCGCGACATCCACCCAGTCGCCGTAGCTGGAAAACAGCGTCAGGGTGCCTGTCGAGTCCGTCGCCGCGACGGCGATCGCCTCGGAGTAGGCCGCCGGATACTGCGTCGCGGCCGTGCCGTCATTGCCGGCGGCGACGACGACGAGCGCGCCCTTGCGCGTTGCGTAGGAGACGGCTGACTGCAGGACGCTGTCGGCCTCGGGTCCACCGAGCGACAGGTTGATGACTGATGCACCATGGTCCGCCGCCCAGATGATGCCCTTGGCGATCGTGTCGTCGAAACCGTAGCCGTCGGCGTCGAGCACCCGCACGGGCATGATGCGGGCGTTCCACACGACGCCGGCGACGCCGCGGTTGTTGTCGGGGACGGCGCCGATGATCCCGGCGACCTGGGTGCCGTGGCCGTTCTCGTCCTGCGCGGTGGCGTCGTTGTCGACGAAGTCGTGGCCGGGGACGATGCGTCCCTTCAGATCCGGGTGTCCGAGGTCGACGCCGGTGTCCACGACGGCCACGACGACCGACGAGTCGTGGCGCAGCGCCCACGCGGCCGGCAGTCGCAGCAGGCCGGCATCGGCGGCTTGCGACTTCCGGTAGGCCGGCTCGCTCGGGGTCAGCGCCGCCGTGCGCGTTGCCGGCAGGTCGGTGGTGCGTCGCTGGTAGACGGGCTGCACCTCGGCGATGGCCGCGTCGTGCGCGAGGACGCGCGAAACGGTGGCCAGGTCGCCCGGGACGGACACGCGGACGTACGGCGTGTGGTCCACCGGTTGCGGGTCGGCCACCCCGGCGGCGGCGAGCGCCTGTGCCTGCGCGGCTCGCGTCGCCCCCGCCGTGAAACGGATGAGGAGCCGGTCGCGAGCCACGACCGAGGTGCCCGAGCCGGCCGGCGCCTGCGCGTGCGCGGCCGCAGTTGTGCCACCCGCCGGCGGGGCGGACACGGAGCTGGTGACTGCGGCCACCGCGATGTGCGCGGGTCCGACGACGGCCCCGAGCGCCCCTGCGGTGAGCGCGGCGGCGACGACCATGGAGATCGGCCCGCGACGGATGGCGGACGGACGCGACACGCGGGCTCCCAGCACTTGGCGCGCCGGCACGCACGCAGGACGACAGCGTACCGAGCCCCGCGGCGTCCCGGCCCCGAACGGCGGACTCCCGGCCAGAACGGCGTTCCCCGGCCAGAACGGCGTTCCCCGGCCAGAACGGCGTTCCCCTGCCGGGCGCGGGCGCGGTTCGTCGCTGTCGGATGCCTTTCTCCGTCGCCGCCCGGTAGAGTCGGCCGTGGCTCTCCGGCCGATCGTTGTTCGCCGAGTGCGTCCACCCCTGAAGACCCAGGAGTCCGAGCCTGTGCCCCGTGGTGACGGCCAGCTGACGCTCAACGAAGGCGCCCCGCAGGACGCGTGCGGCGTCTTCGGCGTCTGGGCGCCGAGCGAAGAAGTAGCGAAACTCGCCTATTACGGCCTCTATGCGCTGCAGCACCGCGGCCAGGAGGCGGCGGGCATCGCCGTGAGTGACGGCACCAATATCCTTGTCTACAAGGAGCTCGGGCTCGTCGCACAGGTCTTCGACGAGGCGACGCTGGAGTCGATGAGCGGGCACCTCGCGATCGGGCACACGCGTTACTCCACCACCGGCTCCGGCACGTGGGAAAACGCGCAGCCGAGCTTCCGGTCGATCGGCGGCCGCGGGTCACTCGCGCTCGGGCACAACGGAAACCTCACCAACACGCACGACCTCGCGCGGCGCGTGGCCGAGTGGGGCGATATCGGCGGGCTCGGGGCCACCACCGACTCCGACATGATCACGTCGCTGCTCGCGGCGCAGCCCGACATGTCGCTCGAGGCCGCCGCGATGGACGTGCTGCCGACGTTGATCGGGGCGTTCTCACTGGTGTTCATGGACGAGCACACCATCTATGCGGCGCGCGACCCGCAGGGCTTCCGCCCGCTCGTGCTCGGCCGGCTCGAGCGCGGCTGGGTCGTCGCGTCGGAGACGGCGGCCCTCGACATCGTCGGGGCGAGCTTCGTGCGCGAGGTCGAGCCCGGCGAGTTGATCGCGATCGACGAGCACGGCCTGCGCTCGCAGCAGTTCACGGAGCCGGCTCCCCGCGGCTGCCTCTTCGAATACGTCTACCTGGCCCGCCCCGACACGACCATCGCCGGCCGCAACATCCACGCCACCCGCGTCGAGGTCGGCCGCCAGCTCGCCCGCGAATGGCCGACGGACGCGGACATCGTCATCCCGGTGCCCGAGTCCGGCACCCCCGCAGCGGTGGGTTATGCCGAGGAGAGCGGCATCCCGTTCGCCATCGGCCTGGTCAAGAACTCCTACGTCGGCCGCACGTTCATCCAGCCGTCGGACACGATTCGCCAGCTCGGCATCCGGCTCAAGCTCAACCCGCTGAAGGATGTCCTGAAGGGCAAGCGGGTGGTCGTCGTCGACGACTCCATCGTGCGCGGCAACACGCAGCGGGCCCTCGTGCGGATGCTGCGGGAGGCCGGTGCGCGCGAGGTCCACGTGCGGATCTCCTCGCCGCCGGTGAAGTGGCCGTGCTTCTACGGCATCGACTTCGCCAGCAAGGCCGAGCTCGTCGCCAACGGGCTCGACAACACCGGCATCTGCGCGCTCATCGGCGCCGATTCGCTCGGTTACGTCTCGCTCGACGGTCTGGTCGCCGCGACGACGATCCCGGCGGAGCGACTGTGCCGCGCGTGTTTCGACGGCCAATATCCCATCGCTCTCCCCCAACCGGGGTTGCTGGGCAAACACCTTCTCGAGGGCATCGCGCGCGGTGTCGCCTCGCACCCCACCGACCCCGACGGGATTTCTCGAATGCTGACTGCAGGTGGCGCCGAAGATGCGCTGAGTCGCCCATGACGTCGCCTCTCACGACACCCCCCGGTCAGGGCGCGACGTATGCCGCCGCCGGCGTCGACATCGAGGCGGGCGAGCGCGCGGTCGAGCTCATTAAGGCGAAGGTCAAGAAGGCCACGCGCCCCGAGGTCGTCGGTGAGCTCGGCGGTTTCGCCGGTCTGTTCGCGGTCGACTTCACCAAATACACCAAGCCGTTGCTGGCCTCGTCGACCGACGGCGTCGGCACGAAGCTGCTCATCGCGCAGGCGCTCGACCGCCACGGCACCATCGGCCAGGACCTCGTCGGCATGGTGGTCGACGACCTCGTCGTGTGCGGTGCCGAGCCGTTGTTCATGCAGGACTACATTTCTTGCGGCCGCGTGGTCCCCGAGCGGATGGCGGAGATCGTCGGTGGCATCGCCGAGGGTTGCCGGATCGCCGGCTGTGCGCTCGTCGGCGGCGAGACGGCCGAGCACCCGGGCGTGATGGAGCCGGACGAATACGATGTCGCCGGCTGCGGCGTGGGCATCGTCGACGCTGACAAGGTCCTGGGGCCGCACCGCGTCACCGAGGGCGACGTCGTCATCTGCATGGCGTCGACCGGCCTGCACTCCAACGGCTACTCCCTGGCCCGGCACGTGCTGCTCACGATGGCGAGGCTGCCGCTGTCGGCGGAGCTCGAGGACCTCGATGGCCGCTCGCTCGGCGATGAGCTGCTCATCCCGACGCGGATCTACGCCCGAGACTGCCTCGCGCTCATCGCCGACTCAGAGGTCCACGCGTTCTCGCACATCACCGGCGGCGGCCTCGCGGCCAACCTCGCGCGCGTGCTGCCGGACCACCTCGACGCCACCGTGAATCGGTCGACGTGGGTGCTCCCCGCGATCTTCCGGCTGATCGCCGCCCGGGGCCGCGTCGAGCAGGCGGAGATGGAGCGCACGTTCAACATGGGCGTCGGCATGGTCGCCGTCGTGTCGGAGGCGGATGCGGAGCGTGCCCTCGCGGTGCTCATGCGCCGCAAGATCCCCGCGTGGGTCGCCGGTCGCATCGTCGCCGGCACCGGCACGACAGCGCTGACGGGCGAATACGCAGCCGGCACCTGATACACGCCGCACCAGAGGCAGGAGGGCCCTCTGCGTCCCTAGTCCCCTCGGCCAGCCGAAGGGACCAGGAAGCCGCCGAACGAGGACTGGCAGCCCTACTCGTCCTCGTCCTCGTCCTCGTCGTCGTCCTCGTCGTCGTCCTCGTCGTCCTCGTCGTCCAGGATGTCGTCGGCCGGACCGAGGCCCGGCACGGAGCCGGGCACGGTCAACTCAGCGCGCAGACGCTCGAGGTCGGTGCCACCGGAGCTGTATTTGAGCTCCCGGGCGACCTTCGTCTGCTTGGCCTTGGCTCGGCCGCGCCCCATGGTCAGACCCCCTTGAAACGAGGCATACCGGCCCCGACCGTCGCAGGTCACAAGAATAGCGACGGACCTGCCGCCGCTGGGATCCACGTTACCGGGTTTCCTCGGCCCGCGTGCACGCACGGTCGTGCGACCATGAAGACGTGACCCCGTACGCGGCCTACCTACGTGTCTACGAGCCCCTTGCGGCGTTCCCGGAGCCGGTGCGCAGGACGTGGGCCGACTACGCCCAGGACGCGCCGGACCGGGCCGCCGCCCTGGCGGCCGAGCACGAGCTGAGCCGCACGACGTTGCTCGCCGCGCCGCCCGTCGTGTCGAACGCCCCCGTCGATGCCTACGTGCTCCACCGGGCCGGCGAGCCGTTCATCTGCCCGGCTCAGCTCGACGTGCGGTCATGGCAGGCGCTCGGGGAGTTCCGGGCCGGGCTGCCCGACCCCGTCGCCGACTCCTTCGTGCCGCGTCCGGCCGCGGAGCGCGCCGCCGAGAACCTCGAGAAGTGGTACGTCGACGAGCCCCAGCCCCGGGTCCACATCCGCACGTCGACCTGGCACGTGCCGCCGTCGTGGTTCACGCCGTTCGAGCAGGACGAGCGGGAGATGTATCTGGGGGATCCGGCCGGCGCCGGGCAGCGGCGGTGCGTCTACCGGACGCGCATGTCCCCCGCCCGTCGTCGTACAGCAAAAACTCTTGCCGTTGTACGACGTACCTTCGGCGCGGGCGAGGCCACCGCCGAGTTGGAGGACGTCGGTCGCTGGCTCGAGGAGTTCCATCCGCACTCGTGGGTCGAGCTCGATTACGGTGGTCTGGTGGCGTTGCTGAGCGACGACTCCATGAAGGACGACAGGTCGGCCGAGCTGCTGAGCTCCTCCGCCGCCCTGCTCGCGGACGGAGAGGTCGATACGGCGATGAGCGTCTTTTCGACGGTCGTCAACTGGTGGCGCCGGGTCCAAGGGCTCGAGCACGCCAACTGAGGGCCGCTCTGCGCCTGGCCGGGAGTCCTTGCGCCAAAGATGGCCCAGGTAGGCCATATCGGACATCGGGGACATCCGGCACGATTGTCCTACGCCGGGGACCCGGCCGAGGCCCCGGAGGAAGCATGAGCATTCGCACCGACACGGAGCCGTTGCTGACCCCCGCGGAGGTGGCGGGGATGTTCCGTGTCGACCCGAAGACGGTCACGCGTTGGTCCACGGCCGGCAAGCTCACCTCGATCCGCACGCTCGGTGGCCACCGCCGCTACCGCGCCGACGAGGTCCGCCAGCTTCTGGAGGGCATCCCCGAGCAGCGCGAGGCAGACTAGACCCGGTGCGGCACTCCGCGGCACCGTGAGGGCACGCCGTGCGCCGTGGCGCCGGTGGCCAGCAAGGAGTTCCGCGTGTCTGCCGGCCTGAAGCAACGCCTCCACGACGACCTCACGACAGCGATGAAAGCGCGCGATGAGGTGCGCACGGCCGCCTTGCGGATGGCACTCACCGCGCTCACCAATGAGGAAGTCGCCGGCAAGCAGGCCCGCACGTTGAGCGAGCATGATGTCGTGGTCGTGCTGCGTCGCGAGGTGAAAAAGCGCACGGAGGCGGCGGAGGCGTTCGCCAACGGCGGCCGCGCCGACAGCTCCGCGCGCGAGCTGGCCGAACGCGAGGTGCTCGCGGCCTACCTGCCGGCCGAGCTGTCGGAGGAGGACCTTGCCGCGCTCGTCGACGCCGCGGTCGCCGAGTCAGGCGCCACGGCCCCTGGCCAGCTGGGGCTCGTGATGAAGGTGCTGACACCGAAAGTCGCCGGGCGGGCCGACGGCGGCCGGGTTGCTGCCGCCGCCCGGGCCCACCTCGCGCGATCCTGACGCGCCTTCGCGCGCCTGGTCACAGCGAATGGGGGAGGGGGCCCTCCGGCGGCGGCCGGCCGTCGCGCATCGCCTCGAGCTCCTGGTCCTCCTCGAGCCGGCGGCGGCCGCGGATCGAGACGACGATCAGCGTCGCCAGGATCGCCAGCCCGAAGGTGCCGACGATCCCCTTGAGCAGCAACGACGAGCCGCGCGTGGCGCTGGCCTGCTGGACGCCGTGCACGAGGTAGCTCGCCTGCCCGTTGCCGAGGCGCCCGGTGACGGTGGCCGTGACGGCCCAGCCACCCGGCGGGGCGGGCGGCAGGTCGACCTGGAACCCGTTGAGGCTCGGCAGCGCCGTGATGGGGCCGATCTTGCGCGTGCCGGACACGTCGAGCGCGGTGATGCTCACCGAGACGTCGGCGCCTGCCTTATGGTTGGGCGCGTCGTAGACGGTGAGCGGGAACCGTTGCGTGTCGCCGGTCTCGCCGCGCGCGGCGTCGTAGGGCTGGACGAGGTAGGGCCCCGCGGTCAGGGTGGCGATCGGCCCGACGGCGTCCCCGTGTGCGGGCGCTGCCGTCAGCAGGAGCAGGCCGATGCCGGCTCCGAGCACCCGGCGGGCCCGCCTCAGTGGACGACCGCGACGTTGGACACGTTGGTGCCGAGCGCTATCCGCGGCTGCGACTGGCATCCACCCGTCGGGACCGATCTCGAGGAGTCTCTCGGCAAGGGCATGCCCGACCGGGCCGGTGCCGAGGACTGCAATCGCATGACGACCTGCCTTGTGCCGGGGGTCTCGCGGGCGATCCTACGGGCGTCGTGCGGCAGCCGGCACGCGCGCCGCCGAGGTTGGCGGCGGCTCCCGGAATACATCGCCGCGACGGTCGGTTGACTCGCAATAGATCACGACATATCGTGACTGCATCTACAGAAGGGCAAGACAATGAGACACCAACAGAGTCATTCCGAGGCTCGCCGCCGACACGGCGGCGGTCCGACCGACGAAGGCCGAGGCAGGGGACCGCTCCACGCGGGCGGCGACCACCGCCACGGCCAGCACGGGCCCGGCCCCGCCGACCAACCGCGCGGTGGTGGCGGGCGCCGCGGCGGCGGGCGCTTCCGCGTCCGGCGCGGCGACGTGCGCACCGCGACACTGCTGCTCCTTGCCGAGCAGCCGATGCACGGCTACCAGATCATGCAGGCGATGGCGGAGCGCACCGGCGGTGCCTGGCGCCCGAGCCCGGGCGCGATCTATCCGACGATCGCCCAGCTCGAGGACGAGGGGCTCGTCACGACGCTGGCCGAGGGCGGCCGCAAACTCGTCACCCTGACGGCCGACGGGCAGTCACACATCGAGGAACGTCGCGGCACGTGGGCGGATCCGTTCGCCAACGTGGACGCCTCCCGGGGTGGTCCCGACCTGCGTGGCGCCATGCACGAGCTGCACGGCGCGGCCCGGCAGGTGGGCACGACCGGCACTCTCGCGCAGCAGGAAGCGGCCGTCGTCGCTCTCCGCGACGCGCGTCGCGCGCTCTACCTCATCCTCGCCGCAGGTGAGGACGCGTGAGGTGACCGCGCTGACATTGTGCGGCGCCGGGGGCGGCACCCTCGAGCGGCTGCACGTCAGCAACGCGCTCACCCGCCGGTCGACGACCAGCGGGTGAGCGCGCACAGCACTATGCACGCACGGTGTTCCTGCGGGCGACCTCCCCGTACCAGAGTCCACTGTCCTTGATCGTGCGCTCGTACGTGTCGTAGTCGACCCACACGATTCCGAACCGGCGGTCATAACCGAACGACCACTCGAAATTGTCGAGCAGCGACCACACGAAATAGCCGCGGATGTCGAGGCCCTCGTCGAGCATCGCCGCGACGGCGGTGAGATGACCCGCGAGGTAGGCCGTGCGGTCGGCGTCGTGCACATACCCGTCGTCGGCGACCGAGTCCTCGTACGCGGCGCCGTTTTCGGTGATGTAGAACGGAAAGTGCCCGTATTCGTCGCGGATGCGGTGGAGCAGGTGCGTGAGGCCGGCCGGGTCGACGGGCCAGCCCATCGCGGTCCGGTGCACGTCCCACGTGGCGTGCGTGACACCGCGGCGGCCGGGCCACTGCGGCACACCCTCGTCGGCGGCCGGGTCGAGCATCATTCTTTCGGGGCCGTAGAAGTTGATGCCGAGATAGTCGGTCGGCGTGGCGATGATCGCGCCGTCGCCATCGCGGATGTGGCCGGCGGGGTCGGTCACGAGTGCGGCCTCCGCGAGCACGTCAGCGTCGTAGGCACCCTTGTATAGCGGGTCCAGGAACAGCTTGTTGCCGAGCTCCATCCGGCGCACCGCCTCGGCCGCCTCCGGGCTCTCGTCGGCCGGAAGGACGCTGGCGGGGTTGAGGACGATGCCGACCGGCGCGCTCACACCCGCGCCGCGCAGCGATTGCACGCCGAGGCCGTGGGCGAGCAGCAGGTGGTGCGCGGCGATGACTCCGTCCGCGAGGTTTGTGCGACCGGGCGCATGCTCCCCGAGGTAGTAACCGAGAAAGGACGAGCACCACGGCTCGTTGAGCGTCGTCCAGCCCGCGACCCGGTCGCCGAGATGCGCGCCCACGATGCCGGCGTAGTCGGCGAAGCGATAGGCCGTGTCACGCGCCGGCCAACCGCCCGCGTCCTCCAACGGTTGCGGGAGATCCCAGTGATACAGGGTGATCCACGGTTGCAGCTCGGCTTCGAGCAGCCCGTCGACGACCCGGTCGTAGTAGTCGAGCCCGGCCTTGTTGACCGCGCCGGACCCGAGAGGCTGGATGCGGGGCCACGCGACGGAGAAGCGGTAGGCGCCGAGGTTGAGCTCGCGCATCATCGCGATGTCCTGCGGATAGCGGGTGTATTGCTCCGCACCGCGTTCGCCGCTGTCCCCGTTGCGGATGGCGCCTGGCACGCGGCAGAAGGTGTCCCAGATGCTCTGCCCGCGGCCGTCCGCGGCGACGGCGCCTTCGACCTGGTAAGCCGCAGTGGCCGCTCCCCAGACGAATCCTTTCGGGAACTTCATGTCGTCGCTCACGGCGAGTCTCCTTGGCTGCCAGCGAGGCTGTCAGGCTTGTGGTCGCGGGCAGGCTTCGCGGGCATCAGCACGACCAGACGAGAAAGTCCGGCTCGGGCATCGGGCGGGCGATGACATATCCCTGGATGCGGTCGCAGTGCATGGCCGTGAGCCGTTCGCGCGTCTCCCTGTCCTCGACGCCCTCCGCGACGGTGCCCATCCCCAGGCTGTGGGCGAGCTGCAGGACCATCGTCACGATGGCCGCATTGCCGGGGTTGGACAACATGGTCGTCACGAACAATCGGTCGATCTTCAGCGTCATCATCGGCAGGCGCTGCAGGTAAGCGAGCGAGCTGTAGCCGGTGCCGAAATCGTCGATCCCCAGCGCGACCCCCAGGTCCGACAGCGTCGCGAGCATCGCGTGCGCGGCCCCGAGGTCGGTCATCAGGGTCGTCTCGGTCAGTTCGAGCTCGAGGAGCGACGGGTCGAGCGAATAGGCGTCGAGGCTGGCGGCGATCGACTGCGCGATGCCCGGGTTCTGCAGGTCGCTCGCCGACAGGTTGACCGCGACCGCGACGCGCGGCTTGCTCGCCTGCCACGCGGCGCAGGCCCGCAACGCCGTGTCGATGGCCCAGCTCGTCAGAGCCGGCATCAGGCCCGTCTCCTCCGCCAGTGGCACGAAGACGTCCGGCGGAATGGGCCCGTATTCCGCGTGCGTCCATCGCGCCAGGGCCTCCGCGGCACTGAGTCGCCCCGTCGCTGCGTCGATGATCGGCTGGAAGGCGAGCTGCAAGGTGCCGGCCGCGAGAGCTTCGCGCAGGTCGACGGTGAGCCGCTCGCGGTGCACCACGCGCAACCGCAGCTCCGCGCTATGCCGCCGCGCGGAGCGGCCCTCACGTCGCGCCTCGGTCAGCGCGATGTCCGCCGAATGCATGAGGTCCTGCGCCGTGTCGCCGTCGTGGGGCGACACCGCGATGCCGATGTGCACGGACAACGAGTGGGTGCGTCCGTCGACCGTCACCGGTTGCCGGAACACGGCGAGCAGTCGCTCTATCATCGCGTCCTCGTCGGCTCTGCGGTCAGCCGACGAGAGCATCACCGCAAACTCGTCGGAGCCGAGCCGCGCGACGCAGTCCGAGTCAGTGCTCGGTCCGTCGTCAGCGCTCGGTCCGTCGTCAGTGCTCGGTCCGTCGCCCGCGCTCGGCCCGTCGCCAGTGCTCGGTCCGTCGCCCGCGCTCGGCCCGTCGTCCGCCGCGATGGCGCGGGCGAGCCGCGCCGCGAGTTCGCGTACGACGTGAGCTGCGGGCAGATGCCCGTTACGGTCCTCGAGACCGTGCAGATCCGGTACGTCGATCAGCGCCACGACCGTCGGCAACGAGGCGGTGAGGCGCTGACTCAGCAGCTCCTGGAACAAACGCCGGTTGGCCAACCCTGTCAGGGAATCGTGCGTCGCCAGGTGGACGAGCTGTTCGTTCTGCTCGTGTTGGGCGGTGATGTCCTCCAGTTGCACGGAAAACATCGCCGGCTGGCCGCTTTCATCCGGCACGAATTGCGCCGACACCGACGTCCACACACTGTGCCCGTCGGCGTGGATGCACTGCGTCTGCACGGTGGCGGACGGGAAGTCCTTCGCCAGGAGGCGCCGCAGCAGCTCCGTCTTCTCGTGCTGGTGCGAGGGCAGCGTGATGGAAAGGAAGTTACGGCCGAGCAACTCCTCCTCGGAATAGCCCAGGATGCGGGTCATTGCGGCGTTCACGAGCCGGAAGTCGCCGTTGAGCGACATGAGGCAGATTCCGACGGGCGCGTTGTCGAGCGTGACCTTCCACAGCGTCTCACTCGCCCGCAACGCGACATCCGCTTGCTCACGCACGAGGAGTGACGTGGCGGCCGCGGCGAGCGTGCGCGCGAGGGCCAGCAGGGGGGATGTCGGCTCGAGGGTGAAACGCCAGCCGAGCAGCAGCGCTCCCATCGCGGCACCATCGGGCGGCAGAAGAGGGACCGCGACTGCCGTCTCGAGTTGCTCCTGCCGGATGCCGGCGAGGGTCGCCCGCGGCGCCGCCGCGAGGTCGACGGACACCGTCTCGTCACCCTCGGGCATGCTGGCGAGCAACGCAGGCACCCAGGCGTCGGGGCTTGACGCACCGTACGCGGCACGGGTCCGGCTCTCCGGACCTGCCCGCTGTGCGACGACTGCGACGTCCGCACCGAGGAGGCGACAGGCCACTTCGCAGATGCGACCCAGCACGGGCGCGACATCGGTGGCGACCGCGGTGTCCCGAATGAGCGCGGTCAGCTCCCGCGCCTCCGACAGGCGAAACTGCGCGTACGCCAAGGCGCGCATGCTGTGCAGTAGCGGCGCGACCTGATCGCCGACGACCCGCAGCGCCTCGAGGTGGTCCGGGGTGATGTCCCCCGCACCGCGGTAACCCACGTTCAGGACGCCCGCGGGTCGGCCACCGACGGAGAGAGGCACGGCGGCAACGACTCGCATCTTCCCGGCGATCTTCCAGGCCGGCGGGTGGGTCACGCCCTGCGGGTAATCGTGCGTCACCATGCTCTCGCCCGTCACGAACGACTGGCCTGTCGCACCCTGCCCCGGATGGAAGACTTGGTGCAGGCCACTGGCTTTCGGGTCGATGACAGCGAGGGGCAGCAGCACCAGCGCGGAGTCGTCCCACCAGTAAAGGCCCGCTACCTCACTCCCGCACACCTCGCGGACGTGCTTGACCGTGAGCGCTGCCACGGCCGCTGGGTCGGCGAGCGAGGTGGCGGCCAGGAGCGCTGCGTGCAAGGCGTCCTGCTGTGCGACGAGCGCCGCCGCGCCGGTGCCGGTGCCGGTGCCGTCGTCGTCTTCGTCCATTGCGATCACCTCCCGCCAGGCCCGGGCCATTGTGTCGCTGTGGAGGGGCCTGCGCACTTCATTCGCAGATTTCCGTCTGCTCACACCCGACGCCACGCAGCGACGGCTCAGCGGGAAGGACCCAACGACTCCGCGGAGACCGTGCGGGTGCGCATCAGCGCGACCCGCTGGGCACGGACGAACGCACTGAGCGTCAGCGCGAGAGCGGCGTCCCGCGGCGGGCCGAGGGGCCGCGACCACGGCGCCGGCGGCGGTGGCCGCGTCGTAGAAGAACGAGAAGAGTGCCGCAATGCCCGCGCCCCAGCCCGTCGCGGCGGGCCGAGGGAGTGCAACAGGGAGCCGGCGCCGACCGGACCGAGCACCGCAGAGCGCTCGAGAACCGTGACGTCCCACGCGCCGCGAAGAGCAGCGTGGCGAGCGCGGGGGTCCGGCGCCCAGGATGCCGACCGAATGGCTCACCAGGCGCTCCGCTCGGCGCGACAACAGGCGGGGTCGCGATCGGCGCTCGTAGGGTGGCCAGGGGCGGGATCGAACCGCCGACCCTCCGCTTTTCAGGCGGATGCTCGTACCAGCTGAGCTACCTGGCCTTGCCTCGTGCTGATGGTGCGCCGCGAAGTCTAGCGGCTGCGCCTTGCGGGACGCGAACCGGCGACGCCCCCCGTGGACGACTCAGGCGCGGTGCCGGCGCCGGGCAGTGCGGGACCGCACGGCACGCGGCCTCCGGAGTGGCGCCACCTGCCGCATACGCCAGCGCGAGGCACCCCGCCCCGACAACGCGATCAGGATGCGACGGCGCGACCCGCCTCGGACGCTGCCACGCCGACGGCAGCGACATAGAAGAAGAGAATGGCCAGCGCTTTCATCAGGATCACCCCTGCCCCTTTCCCCCTTGCGGACGCACCGGAGCCGCGCGTCGCCGGCGCGCGCGCACCAACGACGACGCGCGCGGCAACGAAGCACCCGCCAACGACAAAGCGCCCGGCCGCAGTGGCCGGGCACTCGACTTCTTGCGGTCCTGACGGGACTTGAACCCGCGACCTCCGCCTTGACAGGGCGGCGAGCACTCCAACTGCTCCACAGGACCATGCTGGTGTTGCACTGATTCGGTGTTGCTCGGGCGCCGGAACGTCCGTCGTACCCCCAACGGGATTCGAACCCGTGCTACCGCCTTGAAAGGGCGGCGTCCTAGGCCACTAGACGATGAGGGCGGGCCGGTCAGCCTGCACACCGTCGGCGCGCCTGCCGTCGGAGAACGGTAGCAGCCTACCCGAGAGCATGTCGTGGCGCCCAATCGGCTCCCCCTGGAGTCCGTCTCGCCGTGCCCGGCGCGGCGACGGCAGTCGGCGATGGGGACGACGACCCGGACGGGATCGGAGCGCCAGAGGGCGACGGAGTGCCCGAGAGAGACGGGGACCCCGGCAGTGACGGCTGGCCGGGCAGCGACGGCGACACGATCGGCGTCGGCGTCGGTGCGGGGGAGATCGGGGGGGCGGGTGTCGGTGTCGGGAGGGGCACGCCCGGGACCTGCAGGTCCCGCGGCGGCACGGCGTGCCGCTGGATCTCCACCGACGTCTGGCCGAGGCCACCGAGCTGGAGGTCGTCGTACGCGAGGAGTTTCTTGCTGGTCGGGTCGAAATACAGCACTGACAGGTCGAGCGGCGTCGGCGTCTCGTGTTCGAGCCCGCGCAACCCGGCGCCGCCGGTCGATCCCTGCACCAAGAGCTGCGTGCCGTCGTGCTCCTCGGCGGAGCGCTGATGCGTATGACCCGTGAGCACCAGAGGGACGCGCCCGAACAGCGGGATCGCGGCGGGGGGCTCGTGCACGAGGACGACGTCGGCCCCCGTCGGCCGGTCCGGAGTCGCGCCGAACTCGGCGGCGAGGCGCTGCCCCTGCTGGGCCAGGAGGTCCGCCTGAGCCTCCGGCGAGACCGGGTTGGCCTGGTCGGGCGTGAAATTGGGATCGCCGGAGCCGGCTATCCGCAGGCCGGCGACGGTCTGCACGGTGTCGTCGAGGACGACGACGTTGGGCATCGCTTGCAGTGCCGCCTGCGTGCTCGCGGAGTCGTGGTTTCCCCGGACGAACACGTAGGTGACGCCGAGTCCGCGGATCGGCGCGTAGAGCTGATTTTCGAAGTCGTAGCCGTGGTCGCTCATGTCGCCGGTGTCGACGACGGCAGCGACGCCGAACTGCGTCACGACGGACTTGATGACGTCGAACGCCGAGGTGTTGTCGTGGATGTCGGAGACGAACAGCACGCGGATGGTCATGTCGCTGGGGGCGTGCGGCAGCGCGGATGTCACGTCGTACAACTTGGAGACGTTGGTGACGATCTTCGACAGTTCCTCGCCGTAGCGCGTGAAGTTGGTCTGCAGGTCCTCCACGTTGCCGATCGCGGCGGGTGCCATGGCTAGAAGTCCTGTGTACGTGGGGGTTTTGAGCGCATCGGCGCGCCACGTGAGGCGCGCAACGCCCGCCGTCGCGGCGAGCGCGATGCTCGTCGCGACCAGGCCGATGACGACGTCGCGGACCCGGCGGTAGACGACTGCGGTCAGCAGCAGGCTGCCGGCCAGCGCGACGAGCACCGCTTTGAGCAGCAGGTGCAGCAGCCCGCGCTTCACGCCGCGGGTGACGTCGCCTTCCAGCGAGTCGATCAGCTTCGGATTGCTGAACAGCTGGCGTGCATCGTTGAGCCGCACCTGATCGACGGTCACGTCGAGCTGGAGCGGCCCGTCATGCGTGTCGAGGCCAAGATTGCCCAGCGGCGGGACGTTGACACGAGTGTCGCCGAGCCCGGCCGGGCGCAGGTTCATGGTGGTGTCGACGGGACCGACCCGCTGCTGCACGGAGCCGGCCAGCATGATGGCGATCGTCGCGCCGGTCAGCGCGATCCCGACGCGCCACACGGCCAGCGACCAACGGTGGCGCACGAACCGACCCAACTCCTCGTGCACGGTCGTGCGGATGAGCGAATCGGGGCTGTGGGCGGCCTGGTCGTCTGGCTGCTCCGGCATCAGGTTCCGGCCATCAGAACAACGTCGCGTTCTTCGGTGCGACGCCGCGGAGCGCGTCGTAGTCAACGGTCACGCAGGTGATTCCGCGGGCGGCGGCGAGAATGCGGGCCTGCGGCTTGATCTCCTGGGCGACGTAGATGCCGCGGATGGGGCGCAGGAGCGGGTCGAGGTCGAGTCGCTCGAGATAACGGGCCAGCTGTTCGACACCGTCGATGTCGCCCTTGCGCTTGATCTCGATGGCGACGGCCTGGCCTTTGGAGTCGCGGCACAGGAGGTCGACGGGGCCGATGTCAGTGGGATATTCGCGCCGCAGCAGTGACAGGCCGGGCTCGATCACTCCGACGCGGTCGGCGAGCAGCACCTGCAGGTGGGCCTCGACTCCGTCCTTCTGCAGGCCGGGGTCGACGCCGAGCTCGTGGCTGGAGTCGTGCAGCACCTCCTCGAGCAGGATCTGCAGCTCCTCGCCGGCTTTGTTGGTGATCCGCCAGACGCCGTCCGCCTCCTTGAGGACGGACGGGGGGCTCATCCAGTTGAGGGGTTTGCTTCCGGACCCTGAGTGGATCAACAGGGTGCCGTCACCCTTGATCATGAGCAGCCGGGTGGCCATCGGAAGATGGGCCGTGAGCCGCCCGCTGTAGTCGACGGAGCACCGCGCGATGACCAACCTCATCCCGTCACGATATGCGGCGACATCGGTGGCCATCGGCGCCAGGATGGCGGTATGGAGCAGGTTGACGTCATCGTCGCCCACAGCCAACGCGCGACACTGCGCGTCGGCGCCGTGTTCCTGAAAATCGATGGTGACGCGGCGCATGCCGACGTCGAGGTGCGCGCGATGGCCATGGCGCCGATACCGACCCCGGCGATCCTCTGGCGCGAGCCACCCGTGCTCGCGATCGCGGCCGTGCCCGGCAAGGCGCTCGGCGTCCTCGGTGAACCGTCGACCGCGACGCCGGCAGCGTGGGTTGCGGCCGGTGCCGCCATCCGGAGGCTGCACGATGCGCCGTTGCCGCCGTGGCCGGGGCGCAGGCTCGAGGACGTGGCGGCAGAGCTCGACAGCGAGTGCGCGTGGCTGCTTGCCCACGCCGTTCTGCCCGGCGAGGTGATCCGGCGCAACCGCGAGATCGCCGAGGCCGCGCTCCGGCCGTGGAGCCCGGTGTTCATCCACGGCGACCTGCAGATCACCCATGTGTTCGTCGTTGGCGACGAGGTCAGCGGCGTCATCGACTGGTCCGAGGCCGCCCCCGGTGACGCCATGTTCGACCTTGCCACCGTGACGCTCGGGCACGAGGAACGCCTGAACGACCTGCTTGCCGGCTACGGCGCCGGCGCGGACCGGGAGGTGATCCGCGCGTGGTGGTCACTGCGCAGCCTGGTGGTGGCGCACTGGCTGATCGAGCACGGTTTCGATCCGGACGCGCCGGGGTGTGAATTCGACGTGCTCAGGTCCCGGATGCAGGAATCGTAGGGTCTCGAGCACAGGGGGCCACGCCGCGGCGCGGTCCGTGCCTCCCACAGCCAGGGTGTGGCTACGGCCCCGCGCCGCGCCGATACTCGCCACATGGACACAAAGCGGCAGCTCGGCGAGTTTCTGCAGTTGCACCGTTCGCGGCTGCAGCCGGCGGACCTCGGACTGCAGTTGCACGGTGACCGGCGGCGTGTGCCGGGGCTGCGCCGCGAAGAACTGTCCCAGCTCGCGGGCGTCAGCGCGTCGTACTATTCCCGCCTCGAACAGGGGCACTCGGTCAACGCGTCGTACGAAGTGCTCGAAGCGATCGCGCAGGCGCTGCAACTCGACGACGCAGAACGTCAGCACCTGCACAACCTCGCGGACGGCACCCGTCGTCGCGCGGTGGCGCGACGGCCGGCGCCCGAGCGCATCGCCCCGGCCGTCGCCGAGCTCCTCGGGGCGACGTCACATCTTCCCGTGATCGTGCTCGGCCGTCGCAGTGACGTGCTGGCGTGGAATGCGCCGGGCCACGCTTTGTATGCGGGGCACATCGATCGGGATGCACCCGCTGACCCGGCCGGCCGCCCGAACATGTCGCGCATGGTGTTTCTCGACGCACACACCCGCGAGCTGTATGTGGACTGGGCGGCCAAGGCCCGCGCCGTCGTCGCGACGCTGCGGCTGGCCTCGGGTGCGAATCCGGCCGACGCCGGGTTGGCATCGTTGATCGGCGAGCTGACGGTCAACAGCGCGGAGTTTGCGTCGATGTGGGCCGCGCAGCGCGTCAAGACCGGCGGCGGTGCCGTGTACGAGATGCGGCACCCACTCGTCGGCACGGTGCACGTCACCCAGCAGACGTTGACGAGCGAGTCCGGACAGCGGGTCGTTGTCGCCACCACGGCAGCGGGCTCGGCGTCCGAGGCGGCGATGACGTTGCTTGTGCATGGAGCCACGACGACCCCTCAGGGCGCGGCCCGACACCCGTTGCCGCACTCGCGCTGACATCCAGCCGGCGGGCCTCGGGGCGCCACGTCAGACAAGCCACCCCCTCCCCAGGGCCACGCGTGTCGTTCGCGTGCCCGAAACAGAACAGGACCCACATGTCTCCCAGAACTCGTGTTGCCGCCTTCGCCACTGCGGCTCTGCTCGGGCCGGTGCTCGGACCGACGCTCGCGGCCAGCGCCGTGCCCGCGGCTCAACCCCTCTCCACGCGGATCGCGGTGCACTTCGATGCAAGCACGGGCCAGTTGCCCGAGAACATCGCGCTCGCTCCGAACGGTGCTGTCGATGTCACCTTCGCGGCGAGTCGTCAGGTCGTCGAGGTCAGCGCCGCCGGTGCCGTGCGCGTGCTCGTCACCATGCCGGCGCCGGCCGATGGTGGCGTGCACACTCCGGCGCTGGGCTTCGCGCTCACCACGGGAATCGTGCGCACCACAGACGGCACGATCTACTTCCTCTATGCGTCCGGCGCGAGCGAGTCGACCGGTTTGTGGCGCTTGACGCCGACCGGTTCGGTGACTCGCATCGCGGCCCTGCCGGCGAACGGACTTCCGAATGGGCTCGCTCTCGATGACGACGGCAAAACCTTCTACATCACCGATTCCGTGCTCGGCGCCATCTACGCCGTGCCCGCTGCGGGCGGACCGGCGACCGTCTGGTCGGACATCCCCGCACTCGCCGCACGCGGCTTCCTCGGCGCCAACGGGCTGAAGGTCCACAACCGGGCGCTCTGGGTGTCCAATCTCGACCAGGGCACGTTGCTGCGCTTTCCGCTGCGGGTGCGGGACGGCGGCGCCCGTCCCATCGTCCACGCGTCGGGGCTCGCCGGCATCGACGACTTCACGTTCACCGGTGCGGGCGAGGAGATCCTCGCGGCTCTCGTCGTGCCGAACACTGTCGTCCGTATCCGCCCGAACGGTGCCGTGACGACTGTGCTGACGGCCGCCGACGGCCTGCAGAATCCGACGTCGGTCGCGGTGCGCGGCGGCGACTTCTACGTCACGAGTGCCGCCTACCTGACCGGCATCGACCCCAACCTCCTGGTCGGCTCGTTGCCGCGCAGGTCATGACCATCGACACCTTGGAGCCTGTCATGAACGAGATCAAACTGGGTGACGTCCTCGTCACCCGAGTCGAAGAGATGCACGGCCCGATCATGCCGCCGAGCGCGTTCTTCCCCTCGATGCCCGACAGTGCCTGGCTGCAACACGAGGCGGAGTTGGTCCCCGACCACCTGATGCCGAGTGAGGCCATGGTGATCGTGGCCCTGCAGACCTGGCTGCTGCGCAGCGAGGGCCGCACGATCCTCATCGACACGGGCGTCGGCAACGACAAGGCGCGACCCGCCGTGGAGTCGTGGGACCACCTCAGCCTCGACTACCTCGGCAACCTGGCCCGCGCCGGCGTGCGACCCGAGGACGTGGACCTCGTGGTCAACACGCACCTGCACGTCGACCACGTGGGCTGGAACACCCGACTGCAGGATGGCGACTGGGTGCCGACCTTTCCGAACGCGACGTATCTGATGCCCAAGGCGGACTTCGAATTCTTCAACCCGGAGACGAACGACGCCATTGTGGGCGGCGTCAACGAGAACGTGTACGAAGACAGCGTGCTGCCCGTCTTCGCCGCCGGTCAGGTGCAGTTGTGGGAAGACACGCACACCATCGATGCCAACCTGCGGCTCGACGCAGCGCCCGGTCACACCCCCGGCTCGAGTGTCGTCGTCCTCGCTTCCGGGTCGGACCGTGCCCTGTTTGCCGGTGACCTCATCCACACGCCCTTGCAGGTCTTCGAACCGGAGCACAACAGCTGCTTCTGTGAAGACCCCGAGGGCGCACGGGCCACGCGCCGGCGCCTGCTCGGCTGGGCGGCGGACACCAACGCCCTCGTCCTTCCTGCACACCTCAGCGGCGCGAGTGCCGTCGAGGTCAGCCGCACGCCGGACGCCTTTGCCATCAAGCAATGGGCGCCGTTCTCCCGTTACTGACCGCGCCGGCAACACAGTCCGACACCCCGTCTGCAAGGAGACCTGATGCGTGTGGCCGACCCTGCCCTGGTCGTCACGATGACCGGCCCGGTGCGCGGGCGGCCGCACGCAGCAGGCACGACGTTCCACGGCGTGCCCTACGCGGCAACGCCGACCGGGGCACTGCGGTTCGCCGCGCCCACCCCGCATGCGGGCTGGCGGGACGTCCTCGACGGGACCGAGCCCGGAGCAACGGCGCCGCAAGCGCGCCGCGACGCCTTCGGCGCGTTGGACATGTCGCCCTACTTCGGGCCGGGCTGGGTCCACGGCGACGACTACCTCACCGCGACCATCTGGTCACCAGAGCGTGCGCTCTGGCCCGCACCGGTCATGGTCTTCGTTCATGGCGGCGGCTTCGTCGCCGGGTCCGCCCGCGCACCGTTGTATGACGGCGGCGCCTTCGCCCGTGACGGCGTCGTCCTCGTCGTGCTGAATTACCGTCTCGGCATACCGGGCTTTCTGCACCTGCCGGACGCGCCGGACAATCGTGGGCTGCTCGACATTCTCGCTGCCTTGCAGTGGGTGCAGCAGACCATCGGCTCCTTCGGCGGCGACCCGGGCAACGTGACGCTGTTCGGGCAGTCGGCCGGGGCCATCCTCGTGGGCGCGGTCCTCGCCGACGCCCGGTCAGCAGGGCTGGTCCGCCGCGCCATCGTGCAGAGCGGCAGCGGCTGCGGCGCTTTCACCACGGAGCAGGGCGCGCTCGTCGCAACGGCCGTCGCCGGACGTCTCGGTGTCGAGGCGACGGCCGCCGCTCTCGGTGGGATCCCGGACGCCCGCCTCATCGCCGTCGCGGGTGAGGTGGGGGCGGTGGACGTGACGACGGCAACGGCCCGCCACCCGCTCGGCGGGATCACGTCTTTCGGCGTCGTACGTGACACCCAGCCCGCCGAGGCCGTCGCGGGCGGGGCCGCTGCCGGCATCGACCTGCTCATCGGCAGCAACAGCGACGAGGGCGCCCTCTATCTGGCGCCGGTCGGGCGGCTGTCCACCACGACGGAGAGCGACGTGCGGGCGACCGCGGCGATGTTCCATGCGCGCCCTGATGACCTGCTGTCGGCCTACCGGGCACACCTGCCGGGCGCGTCGCTGCCGCAGCTGCGCACGGCCGTGCTCAGTGATGGTCTCTTCGGTGTCGGGACCGCTCGCCTGACGGAGGCGCACGCTGCAGCCGCCACTGCACGCACGTTCGCCTACGAGTTCACGTGGCACTCCCCGGCACTCGACGGGCACCTCGGTGCGAGCCACGTGATGGAGCTGCCGTTCGTTTTCGATGTCACAGCACTGCCGGCGCTGTCCGGACCGCAGGGGCTGCTCGGGCCATCGGCGCCACCAGCGGCACTGGCGACGCGGATGCACAGCGCATGGGTGCGCTTCGCCACCATCGGCGATCCGGGCTGGGCGCCGTTCGACACGCGTGTCCGTGCGGTCCAGCAGATCGGCAGCGACTGGCGGCTCTCCACCCGACCGCGGGCGCGCACCCTCGACGCCTGGGCGCGCCACTCCGGATGAGCCGTCGGTCGGGCCGTCGCCGGTTACGGTTTGCGGGTGGCGATGACCATCGAGGTGTACGACGACCGCTACCTGCCCGATCACCTCGCGTGGCAGTGCGTGTCGTTCGATCGGTGCACTTTTCCCGAGTTGGTCGACGAGTCCCTCCCGTGGGGCCCGCGCCCTTATCCGCCGGACCGGCGCTCGCGGCACATCGTCGCGGTGGCCGGGCCGGTGCTGCTCGGCGCGGCGACGATCGTCCGGACCGTCGGCTCGGTGGCGGGTGCGGACGTCGTGATCGACGGCGTGGGCTCCGTCTTCACGTATCCCGCGCGGCGGGGCCAAGGAGTCGGCCGCGCCGTCCTGGGGGTCGCGGGGGAGCTCATCGACTCTGGTGACACCGACGCTGCCGTGCTGTTCTGCGCTGAGGAGCGGCGGAACTTCTACGCCGCCTGCGGGTGGGTCCTTGCCGGCGCACCAACGCTGGTCGGCCCGACCCGGGTGCCGTGTCAGGACAAGCGGATGGTGCGTTTCGTCTCCGATAGAGCGCGGGGGCTCGGTCAGCTGATGCTGACCGAGCCCCTGGCGGTGCCGTACGGCTGGTGAGAGCTACGTGTTGACGGTGACGTGCTCGTTGGGCACGCAGTGCGTCATCGTCAGCCCAGTGACGTCGCGCGGCCCGTTCTTGCCGAGGTTGTTGATGCGCGCCAGCTCCTCGTCGTTGAGCGTCTGCGTCGCGAGCGGCTCGAGGTGCCGGACGTCGTCCGCGCCGATGCCGATGCCATCCCCGATCCGCTGCCCCAGCTCGTCGTCGGCGAGAAGGAAGTGCCACACCATGCGCTCCTGGATCGGCCGGTCGCACTGGGAGAGCGCGCCGACGAGCACGTTGACGAGCTCGTCCTTCTCCCACTGCTCGGAGAGCTGGTAGCGCTCGCCCGCCTGCTGATAGTCGTTGGTGCGCGGAATGCGGGTGCGGGTGAGGCGGCCGTTGATGACCGGCCCCTGCTCGTCGTGCGACAACGGCGGCGCCTCGCTCAGGCCGCCGAGAATCGACGGCTCGTAGTTGACGTGCGGATTCTCGCCGGCCCCGTCGACGACGTAGGTCATCTGGCCGTCGCGCTGGTTGGTGCGGACCTGCGCGGCCTTGGCCTGGTTGACGGGCAGCTGCAGATAGTTGGGACCGACGCGGTAGCGCTGCGTGTCGCTGTAGCTGAACGTGCGGCCGACGAGCATCTTGTCGTCGGAGAAGTCGAGGCCATCAACGAGAACGCCCGTGCCGAAGGCGATCTGCTCGCTCTGGGCGAAGAAGTTTTCCGGGATGCGGTTGAGCACCATCCTGCCGACGGGGCGCAACGGGAACTGGTTTTCCGGCCAGACCTTGGTGTCGTCGAGCGGGTCGAACGGCAACTCGGGGTGCTCGTCGTCGCTCATGATCTGGACGTTGAGCTCCCACTCGGGATGCTCGCCGTTCTCGATGGCCGTGTAGAGGTCCTTCGTGTGGATGCCGAGCTCCATTCCCTGAGCGATCTCGGCGTCCGCGGCGCTCCAGGACTTCACGCCCTGCTTGGGCAGCCAGTGGTATTTGACGAGCAGCGTCTCGCCGGCCGCGTTGACCCACTTGTAGGTGTTGACGCCGAAGCCCTGCATCGTCCGGTACGACGCGGGGGTGCCCCGCGGGCCGAAGACGAGCGTCACCATGTGGAGGGCTTCGGGTGTCTGGCTGATGAAGTCGAAGACGCGGTTGGCGACCTGCCGGTCGAAGGTCACGGGGTCGGGCTTCTGCGAGTGGATGAAGTCGGGAAACTTGATGGCGTCGCGGATGAAGAACACGCCGAGGTTGTTGCCGACGAGGTCCCAGTTGCCGTCCTCGGTGTAGATCTTCACGGCAAAGCCGCGCGGGTCCCGGACGGCCTCCGACGAGTCGCGGCCGCCGGCCACGGTGGAAAAGCGCAGCGCGCACTCGGAGCGCTTGCCCGCGGTGTCGAACAGCTTCGCCCGCGTGAACTGCTCGACGGGCTCGCCGCCGACAGTGCCGTAAGCCTCGAAATAACCGAAGGCGGTCGCGCCGCGGGCATGGACGACGCGCTCCGGGATGCGCTCACGGTCGAAGTGGCTGATCTTCTCGAGAAACTGGTAGTTCTCCAGCGTGGCCGGGCCGCGGGCGCCGACGGTCCGCTGGTTCTGGTTGTCGTGGACGGGGTGGCCCTGCCGGTTGGTCAGCACGGGGCGGTCGCCGTGCGCGGCGGACGGCATCGAAGCGGCATCGGTCACGAGAGCTCCAGCGGGGTGCGGTGGTGGGTGTCGTTCCACCCTAGAACAATTCCAGCCTTCGGTCGGTTCCAGGGTGTAGCTGCGCAGGGACGAGCGGCCCGCTACCATGCCCTCCGTGACAGCTCCCGCACCGCTCGTCGAGAGGCTGCGGTCGCGTGGCTGGCGGGTGACGCCGCAGCGCCGCGCCGTCGCAGAGGTGCTGGCGGGAGATCATGTCCACTTCACCGCCGAGGACGTGCACGAGCGCGCGCGCGTGGTCGTCCCGGAAATCTCGTTGGCCACCGTCTACAACACCCTCGGTGAACTGGTCGCGATGGGTGAGGTGCTCGAGGTTCGGGCCGCCCGTGGGCCCGTCCGCTACGACCCCAACGTCCACACGGCACACCATCACCTGGTGTGCACCGGGTGCGCAAAGCTGCTCGACGTCACGCCGGTGGGCGTCGACCGCGTCGTGCTCGCGGACGCCGAGGCGCACGGGTTCGTCATCGACGACGTCGATGTGACCTTTCGTGGCCGGTGTCCCGACTGCGCGTGACGCGCTCCGCGCACCGCACCGCAGCCAGCCGGGTAGTGCCTGCACCACGACGTGGGTCGATACTCAGCACCAGCGACCTCGGGAGGACGATGTGACGGCTGTGGTCACTGCCGCGGGGCCGCGCTCAGAGCCTGTCGCACTGACCGGTTGGCGCGGCGGTGCCCTGCTGCCGGTCCTGATCTTCCTCGGCATGGTCGTCGCGATCGTGAGCAGTCTCGGCGCGCCGATGGTCCCGACGATCGCGGCTGTCGACCACGTGACGCTCGCGGACGCCCAGTGGTCGTTGACGATTGCGCTGCTCGTGGGTGCCGTGGCGACGCCCATGATGGGCCGTCTCGGCGACGGCCCGCACCGCAAGGCCGTCGTGGTCGTCTCGCTGGCGGCGGTGGTGGCAGGCAGTGTGCTCGCGGCTCTGCCCCTGTCGTTCGCCGCGCTCGTCACCGGTCGCGGCCTGCAGGGCATCGGCCTGGGTCTCACGCCGCTCGCGATCGCGACTGCGCGGGACCATCTGCCCGCCGAGAAGTCGCGCTCCGCCATCGCGCTGCTGTCGATCACGACAGTCGCCGGCGTGGGTCTGGGATATCCGCTGACCGGATTGATCGCGGAGCACTTCAGCTTCCATGGCGCCTTCTGGTTCGGCGCCATGATCTGCGGGGCGGCGTTGGCGGCGGCGGTGGTCGTGGTGCCGGCCAGCACACACCAGCCCGCGCGGCGACTGGATGTCTCCGGTGCGCTGCTGCTCGGCCTCGGCCTCGGTCTGCTCCTCCTCGGGCTGAGCGAGGGGTCGATGTGGGGATGGTCGTCGCCGCGGCTCCTCGGGGCGTTTCTCGCGTCGGCGCTTTCCCTGGGTGGGTTCGTCGTACGAGAACTGCGTGCTCGTTTCCCGCTCGTCGACCTTCGCCTCGTACGCAACCGCACGGTGCTGACCGCGGACGTCACCGGCCTGTGCGCCGGCGTCGGGATGTATCTGCTGCTCTCCCTCGTCACGCGGTTCGTGCAGACGCCGCCGTCGGCGGACTACGGCTTCGGGTCATCGATAGTCGTCGCCGGCCTGGCGCTCCTGCCGTTCTCCGTGGCGAGCGTGGCATCGAGCCGGCTGATACCGGTCCTCGCGCGCCGCACCTCCCCCGACCTGGTGCTGCCGCTCGGCTGCTGCGTCCTGGTCGTGGCGATGGCAACGTTCCTGGTGGCGCACGGGCAGCTCTGGCAGGTGATCCTCGCGATGGCCATTGCCGGCCTCGGGGTGGGGTGCGCCTTCGGCGCGATGCCGGGAATGATCGTGCATGCGGTGCCGCCGCAGGAGACGGGCAGCGCGATGAGCTTCAACCAGGTGCTGCGGACCGTCGGGTATTCCATGGGCAGCGCACTGAGCGCCACGGTGCTCGAGGCCAACACGCGCGCCGGGTCGATGCTGCCCACCGTCGGCGGCTACCGCAGCGCGGCGGCCCTCGGCCTGATCACGAGCGCCGCGACGGTCGTGATCAGCTTCGTCCTGCCGCGGACAGGCCGCAGCCGGGATCACGATGGCGGCGCCACCGCTTCGTGACGGTACGGTGCGTCCATGGGACAGAACTCGAAAGCCAAGCGTGACCTCAAGGCGAAGAACCGGGCGAAAGCCGAGCGGGCGCGCATCGGCGGCACGCTGCCGCGCGCGGATGAGCACGCCGGCCACGACCACAGCGCCGACGGGCACGACCAAGCGGCGCACGACCGCGGCGAGCACGACTCCTGACCCTCTCGTCCGCTCCTGGGGTCAGCGGTCCGGCGGCTGCCGGGTGGGCTCGGCCGCACCGACCCGAGTGTCGTCCGGCCTGACGCGGATGACGATCGACCCCGCGTTAGTCCTCGCGTTCGTCCGGAGTGTCGTCCGGCCTGACGCGGATGACGATCGACGCCGCGCCGCTGCCGGCCGCCGCGATCGCCGCATTCCGCGCGTCGCTGCCGGTCGCCCAGGCGTGAGCGTCAGCGGGCGACTTCCCGTAGCCCGCGTGCCGCGCGACGAGCCGCCGCACGCGGGTGTCGTCGTCCAGGTCGACGTACCAGCACGTATCGAGTAACGGCGCGACCCCGCGCCAGGCGCCATCGTCGTACAACAGATAGTTGCCCTCGGTGATGACCAACGGGACGGCGCGGGGGACGGGGACGGCGCTGCCGATCGACTCCTCGAGCCCGCGGTCGAAGGTCGGGGCGTAGACGACGTCGTCGGTCTGGGCGCGCAACCGCTGCAGCAGTGCGACGTAACCGGCAGCGTCGAAGGTGTCCGGGGCGCCTTTCCGGTCGCGCCGGCCCAGCCGCTGCAGCTCCGCGTTGGCAAGGTGGAACCCGTCCATGCCGACGAGCGCGACGTCGGTCGTCAGTGCCTCGACGAGCGCGGCCGCGAGCGTCGACTTGCCCGCGCCGGGCGGGCCGGTGATGCCGAGGATCTGCCGGCGGCCCGGGACGACGAGCCGACGCGCCTCAGTGACCAGTTCGGGGATCGACCAGGTGCGCACCGAATGTCCTTTCACTCGCCGCTAGTGTCGCTGACTGCCCGAGCCGTTGTCCCTCGAGACGCGCATCCGGGCGCCGCGCGAGGAGCTCGGGCTTCCTGACCGGCTATGACTACTCCGTCCGCTGGGGCGCGGCCGGGCGCGCCGTCGCGCGTTTCGCTTTCCGGCCATAGGGCTGCGGCGGGAGTAGGTCCGCGCGTCGGGGATAGGTCCGCGTCGGGCGGGGCAGGTCCTGTCGATATCCTGGGCAACCCAGCTGAGGAGACCGGACGCATGGCTGACAAGCCCGAGATCGACTTTCCAGACGGCCCGCCGCCGGCCAATCTCGAGATCACCGACCTGCTCGTCGGCGACGGCGACGAGGCGACGCCCGGCCGTCAGGTGACGGTGCACTATGTCGGTGTCGCCTACTCCACGGGTGAAGAGTTCGACGCGTCGTACAACCGCGGTGACCCTTTCGTTTTCCCCCTCGGCGGCAAGCGCGTCATCGCCGGCTGGGACCTCGGCGTGGCGGGCATGAAGGTCGGTGGCCGACGCAAGCTCGTGATCCCGCCGCACCTCGGCTACGGCGACCGCGGCGCGGGTGCGGCCATCAAGCCGGGCGAGACGCTCATCTTCGTGGTGGAGCTGCTCGCCGTCAGCTGACCGCCGCCGCCGGCGGGAAAGTTCTGTCGCGAGTACGTCGATCCGAGGCCCTCTCGACCGGCGCGTCAGTGAGCAAACCCGGCGACCGTCGGACGGCCGCTCACGAGAAGCGAGTGAAAGGGAAACGACATGCGAGTCATGGTGCTGGTCCCCGCGAGTGCGCTGAGCGAAGCCGGCGAGATGCCGTCGACAGCCGCGATCGAGGCAATGACGGCCTACAACGAGGAGCTCGCGAAGGCCGGCGTCATCCTCGCGGGCGAGGGGCTCAAGCCCACGAGCGAGGGCGCGCAGGTCCGGCATGACGCCGACGGGAAGAAGACGGTTGTCGGCGGCCCGTTCAGTGACAGCAAGGAGCTCATCGCGGGCTTCTGGATCTGGCAGGTCAAGTCGCTCGACGAGGCGATCGAGTGGGCGCGCCGTGCGCCATTCCCCGACTTCGGCGTCGAGTCGATGACGCTGCAGATCCGCCGGATCTTCGAGGCGGAGGATTTCGGTGACCAACTCACGCCGGAGCTCCGCGAGCGCGAAGAGCGATTGCGCGCCCAGGCCCCTGCGCAATAGGGAGCCCCGCCGCCGCGCGGCTCGATACCTTTCGCGGCAGGCGTCCCGGGCAACGCGGGTGCGCGAGCTGCTCCTCGATCGCCTTCGCGCGTCGGAGCCGTAACGGCCGCGCGAGCGCGCAGGATGACGGCATGACCCCTATGACAACCGAGCAGCAAGCCGCCTCCGACCCCCTGACGCACCCCGCGGTGGCCGCGCACCGCGCGTCGCGAGCGGCGAACATCCAGCTGCGCATCGCCGACGCCATCACCAGGTTCGCCGGCACGATGTTGTTCGTCTACATCCACATCGCCATCTTCGGACTGTGGATGCTGTTCGCGGAGAAGAGCCCGTGGCAGACACTGACCCTGATCGTCAGCCTCGAGGCGATCTTCCTGTCGACGTTCGTGATGATCGGCCAGAACCGGCAGTCGTCGTTCGCGGCCGACAAGGCCAACCACGACTTCGTCGCACAGGAGCAGGAGCTCCAGACCAACACCGAGCTCACGCGCCAGATTCACGCGCTGACGAAGCAGATCCACGACATCGTCGCGGCGAAGCAGTCCTAGACCTTTCGTCCTACAAGAAGAATTACTTGCTGCGGCGCGGTCTCGTGCCGAGGCCGCCGTCGACGCGTGGCGCGCCGTCCTTGCGGGTCGGGGCAGCGCCGGTGCGACGCTGCGCGCCACCGTTGCCGCCGTTGCCGCCGCTGTAGCTGGAGCCACCGGGCCGGCCGCTGCGACGCGGGTTGGACCGCTCCACGATCGGCGCGAGCAGGACCGCGGACATCTCCGGGTCGACGTATTCGGCCGCGGGGCCGACGACATCGCGGATCTCGCGCGAGCCGGAGACGACAGCGGTCTCCGTCGGGTGGATCGCGGCGCCGCGCATCAGCGATGCGACATCGCGGCGCTGGTCCGGCATCGCGACCGTGACGACGATGCCCGAGGCGCCCGCGCGGGCGGTGCGGCCGGAGCGGTGCAGGTAGGCCTTGTGCTCGGCGGGTGGGTCGACGTGGACCACGAGGGAAATGTCGTCGACGTGGATGCCGCGGGCGGCGATGTCCGTGGCGACGAGCACGCGGACCTTGCCGCTTGTGTAGGCGGCGAGGTTGCGCTCGCGCATCCGGTGGCTGAGGTCGCCGTGCAGGTCGACCGCCGGGATGCCGGCGGCCGTGAGATTGGCAGCCAGTTTCATGGCGCCGTGCTTCGTGCGGGTGAACAGCAGCGAGCGGCCCTGGCCGGACGCGAGCTCCTGCACGACCGCGTGCTTCTGGTCGCGGACGACCGTCAGGACGTGGTGCTCCATGGTGGCGGCCTGCGACTCGGTCGAGACGATTTCGTGGGTGACCGGGTTGGTGAGGTAGCGGCGGACGAGCCCGTCGACCGCGCGGTCGATCGTCGCCGAGAACAGCATGCGCTGGCCGGTGGGTGTCGCGTCGAGCAGGCGCTGCACCGGCGGCAGGAAGCCGAGGTCGGCCATCATGTCGGCCTCGTCGAGGACGCTGACCTCGACCTTGTCGAGGCGGCACATCCGCTGCTTGATGAGGTCTTCGAGGCGGCCGGGGGTCGCGATGAGGACATCGAGGCCCTGCTTGAGGGCGCTGATCTGCTTGTTGTACGGGACGCCGCCGACGACGACCGCGGTCGTGAGGCCGAGAGCTTTCGCCAGCGGCACGAACGTCTCGGCGACCTGCGCCGCCAACTCGCGGGTCGGCACGAGGATGAGCGCCCGCGGGCGCAGCGGCACGAGGTCCGTCTTGGAGCGGGAGAGCGCGGCGACGGTCGGGATGGCGAAGGCGATGGTCTTGCCCGAGCCGGTGCGGCCGCGCCCGATGATGTCGCGGCCGGCGAGGCTGTCCGGGAGCGTGGCCGCCTGGATCGGGAACGGACTGGCGATGCCGCCCGCCGTCAGCGCCTGCACGACCTTGCCGGGGACGCCGAGCTGGGCGAAGGAACGCGTGTCGGCGACGACCTCGGCATCCGGCGTCGCGATCTTCTCGATGCGCGCGTCACGGGCGAACTTCTTGGGGGCGACGTAGCCGGCGTGGAGCGGCTCGACGGACTTCTTGGGCACGTACGGCGACCAGTCCGGCCGGGTGCTGCCGGTCGAGGCGTTGTGCTGCGGGGTGCGGCGGCGGGACGTGTTGCCGGCGGCCGAGCCACGGGAGGGCGTGTTGGACGTGCTTCGCGGAGTGCGCGGGGGCATGCAGAATCCTTCTGGTATCAGTGGTTGGTCGTCGATGCGCGGACGCCCACTGGGAAAGAAGGAAACCGGGGTGCGCCTTACCTCGGCGCTCACACTTTCGACCTGGAACGACGCCGTCGGCGCCGTTGTCACCTCCAACGGTACCGCGGGTGGGACTGTTCCGCCCAGCTGGCGATGATCCTTCCGGGCCTGGCAGGGCACCGTGCCCCGTCGGTCGCCCCGCACATTCGCGCGGGCTGCGCCCTCAGTCTGAACCCGATTCGGTCGATGTAGTCGACATGACCGTGCCCGGGCCGCGCAGCGCCTCCTCCGCAGTCGCCGCCGTGGCAGACCGCGGACCTGGGGCGCCGGGTGAGCTGACGAGCGACGTGCTCGACCGCTACGCCTTGCTCAGCGACTTGAGTCCGGACACGATCGTGGTCCACCAGGCCGGCATCGTCAGGTATGCGAATGCGGCCTCCTGCCGCCTCATGGGGATACCGAGCCCGGACCAGATCGTCGGCCGCGCCGTCCGGGAGTTCGTGCATCCCGACGACCTCGAGCCGCTCCTGACGCGGCTGGGCGCGCTGCAGAACACCGGGGATTTCACGGCCCCGGCGGAGTTGCGGCTCGTGCGACCGGACGGCTGCATCCGATTCGTGCAGTCCCTCTCCGTGCGGACGACGTGGCAGGGAGAGACCGCCTTCCAAGCGGTGCTGCGCGATCTCCGGGATCAGAAGGCCGCCGAAGCCGCGTTGCGCTACCAGGCCGCGCTCGTCGAGCACGTGTCCGACGCCATCATCGCAACCAACAACGACGGCATCGTGACGAGCTGGAATCCCGCTGCCGAGCACATGTACGGGTGGCGAGCCGCGGTCGCCGTCGGTCGTCCCGTCGCCGATGTCATCGGAGCGGATTTGGGGCTCGCCGACGGTGCCGACGCCGTGCACCGCCGCGCGGACGGGCGGGCGATCCACGTGCGCCTGTCCGTTGCCGACCTGCGCGACGAGTCGGACGAGGTCACGGGGCGGGTGCTCGTCAGCTCCGACGTGACCGACCGCAAGTTTGCCGAGCAACGTCACATGGCCGTCGTCGAGTCCCTGCAGGAGGGCGTCGTCGTCATCGGCGCAGACGGCCTCATCGAGTCGAGCAACCCGGCGGCCCGGGACATCCTGGGCACGCATCCCTGCGAGGTCTTCGGCCAGTTCGCCGCCGACCTCGACGCCGTTCTGGAGTCCGGAGCACCGTTGCTACGCGGGCAGGGCCCTGTCTCTGCCGTGCGTCAGTCCGGGATCGCTCAGGACGACATCGTCATCGGCATCGCCGGCCCCGAGGGGCGGCTGTGGCTGTCATGCGGCTTTCATCCGCTGGACAGTGACCGCGGAGCGCCGTACCCACTCGTCATCTCGTTCACGGACGTGAGCCAACGGCTCGCCGACGAGGCGGCGTTGCAGCACCAGGCCAATCACGACTCACTCACGGGCCTGGCCAGCCGGCCCGTCGTCGTCGAGACCATCCGCGGATTCCTCCGCTCGGCTCAGCGCACGGACTCGATGCTCACCGTTATCTTTCTCGACCTCGACCACTTCAAGGTCGTCAACGACTCGCTGGGTCACGGCATCGGCGACCGGGTGCTGCGGGTCATCGCCGGACGCCTGCTGAGTGCCGTCACCGCCCAGGACGTGGTCGGGCGCATCGGGGGCGACGGCTTCCTGGTCGTCGCCCGGCATCCGCGTTCGGTGGACGAGGCGACCGCGCTGGCCGACGAGCTCCGCAACGCGGTGACAGAGCCGGTGCTCATCGGCGGCCGCAACCTCACGATCGGGGTGAGCGCGGGTGTGGTCGCCGTCCACGGATCGTCTGCGCACACAGCCGAGGCGATCCTGCGTGATGCGGACGTCGCCATGTATCAGGCGAAGGACGCGGGCCGCGGCCGCCAGCAACTGTTCGACAGCGCGCTGCGCGAACGCGCGCTGCGCCGCCTGCAACTGGAAGCGGACCTGCGCAGCGCCCTCGACGGCGACGAGCTGGTCGTCGCGTTCCAGCCACTGGTGCACCTCGGGACCGGCCGCGTCATCGCCACGGAGGCGCTGGTCCGCTGGGACCACCCCGACTTCGGGCCGGTGTCGCCGGTGGAGTTCATCCGCGTCGCGGAGGAGAGCGGCCTCATCGTGCGCCTCGGAGCGCGCGTGCTGGAACTCGCGTGCGTCCAGACGGCGCTCTGGCGCGCCACACATTCCGAGCTGGTGGCGCTGCGGGTCGCCGTCAACCTCTCGGCCCGCCAGCTCGCCGACCCCGACCTCGTCGCGACCGTCGAGGACGTGCTCGCCCGCACCGGGTTGCCGCCGGACGCGCTCTGGCTCGAGATCACCGAGTCGATGTTGATGGCGGACGCCGACGGCGCCATCCGGGTGCTGCAGGCGTTGCGGGAGGTGGGCGTGCATCTGTCGATCGACGACTTCGGCACCGGTTATTCGTCACTGAGCTACCTGCGCCGTTTCCCGGTGGAGGAGCTGAAGATCGACCGGTCGTTCGTCGTGGCGATGGCCGGCAGTGCGGACGACGCCGCGATCGTGGCGAGTGTCACCGCGCTCGCCCACACCCTCGGGCTCGAAGTGGTGGCCGAGGGTATCGAGACCGTCGAACAGCTGGAATCCGTGCGTGCGCTGGGAATCGACGTCGCGCAGGGGTATCTGTTCAGTCGTCCCGCTTCCGCGTCGGACGTGCTCCCGGCGCTGCTGCGCCGCTCCATGTTCTGACGGCTGCTGCCCGCCGGGCGCTGCCCGCAGCCGCGTTCCTATGCTGGAGATCCGCGTCCGACGGAGGTCCCGATGCCCTATGCCGCCACCCGTTCCCTCACGGGCACCGTCACTGTCATCACGGGGGCGACCGCCGGGATCGGCGCCTCGATCGCGAGGTTCCTCGTCGCCGCGGGCGGCAAGGTCGTCATCGCCGGCCGGCGCCGGGAACGGCTGGACGCGCTCGTCTCCGAGTTGGGCGCCGACAACGCCGTGGCCGTTGCCGGCGATGTCGCCGACCCGGCGCACAACGATGCGCTCGTCGCGGCCGCAGTCGGGAAATGGGGCCGCGTGGACACGGTCGTTGCCAACGCCGGCATCGGTGCGTACGGCGGCATCCTCGACCTGTCCGACGGCGAGCTGGCCGAGATGATCGCGACCAACTACACGGGCACCGTGTGGACCGTGCGCTCGGGCGTTCGCCAATTCCGCGCGCAGGGCGACGGGGGCGATGTCGTCATCATCTCCTCGGTGGCGGGCTTCCGCGGCGGTGCTGACGAGGCTGTCTATGCAGGGACGAAACACGCGCAGGTCGGTCTCGGTGGCTCGCTGGACCGCGAGCTGCGCGCGGAAGGGATCCGCGTGACGTTGGTCTGTCCCGCGGGCACGGCGACCGAGTTCGCGATCGGGACGGGCCGCACGGAAGGCTCGCCGCAGCTCGATGAATACCTCCGTCCGGAGGATGTCGCGCACGCCGTGCAGGTCGTCCTCGAGCAGCCCCGATCCGTTCGTACGACGATCTGGCAACTGTGGAGCACGCAACAGCAGAGTTGATGCGCTTTCGGCGCGCGGGACCGTCAGCGCCGGCGGGTGGCGCGGTGCAACGACACGGCGAGCATGGTCGCCGTGACGACGGGCAGCAGCCACCAGGCGGCGACGTCGGTCCTGGCCACGACGACGGTGGCGGCCAGCGCGAGCACGACGCCGGCCGCGATCACCCAGTCGTCGCCGACGATGAAGTCCCACCAGAACGCACCGAAACTGCGCACGCCGCGCGCCAGGCGGCTCATCGGGCACTTCTCGCCGGCCGGGTGTCGACGGGGACCGTCGCGGCACGCCGCTGCCGCAGCCAGCCGACCGCGGCCAGCGCCAGGCCGAGGACGACGACGATGATGACCGGCAGCGCCAGGTCGCCGTGCGGCCAGTCGGCCCCGGCGCCCTCGCCGCCCCAGAACAGCCCGAAGGAGGTGAGCAACACGCCCACGGAGAATTTCAGCGAGTTTTCGGGGACGCGTGCCAGGGGCGCCCGCAAGGCGACGCCGGCGATGGTCACCAGCACGATCGCGACAAGGGCGCCGACCGCCGCCAACGGGATGTTGTGCTGATTCGCGCCGAACGTGAGCACGATGAAGGCCACTTCCAGTCCTTCGAGGAGGACGCCCTTGAAGGCGAGCGTGAACGCGTACGCATCGATCATGAAGCCGCCGCCGCCCCCATTGCCACTGCCGCCGGCGGTGCCGCCCCCGGCGGCCCGGGCCGCGTCCAGCTCGCGCGCGTAGATCAGCTCTTCGTCGTGCAACGCCTTGAACCCGGACGCACGCAGGATGGACTTGCGCAGCCAGCCGAGGCCGAACACGAGAAGCAGTCCACCGACGACGAGTCGCAGCGCGCCGATGGGGATCACCGTCAAAGCGGGTCCGAGCGCGGCGACAATCACGGCGAGCGTGACAAGGCCGGCGGCGACCCCCCGCAGGGTCGCCTTCCAACCGCGGGTCACCCCGACGGCGAGCACGATCGTCAGTGCTTCCACCGCCTCGACGACGCACGCGGCGAAGACGGCGAGCACCAGCAGGACATCACGCATGCAGCCAACCTTCGGGTCGGATCATCGAGCCGCCGCCGCGGGGCGGCCGGCAGCGAGGGCATCGTCTCACTGGGTCTGTCCCTGGTGCGGCGTACCGACACTCGCCTTCCAGCCGAACATGGTCCGGATGCACCGCAGGACCGACGCGGAGGGCACGGCCGCTGACACGCGCTGCCATGCCCGCCGCTCTCTCAGAAAGCTGCCGCCCCGGACTTGCAACCAGCGCCCGAGAGGCAGAAATCGTGAGAACCGCTACCGGTCGCTTGACAAGGCGGACACGAGGAACGCAGGAGAACCGTGAAAGATTGGTGGCATGAGCCAGCACCGGACTCTACGGTCAGGAGAGGTTGCCCGTGCCGTCGGCGTCTCCCCGGAAAGCATTCAGGCGTACGCGCGCAACGGCCGCATCCCGTATCGCCTCAACCCGGGGCGGCAGTACCGGTTCAACCTCCATGAGGTCACGCAAATCCTCGCGCCCGAGCCACTCACCGTCGATGACGCGCTCGCCGACGTGTTTTCAACCCGTGGAGCCGTCATCGACGCGCTCACCGCTTTTCCGTCGGGATCCGATCGACCCAGCGGCCGAGAGGCGCCTCCGGGGGGCGGGGCGGCCTTCTCCGGCGGCGGCCCGAGTCCCGCTGACCGTTGCCGCTGCCGAAAGGTGGTTCGCCCACCACGAGGGCACGCGCGTCACGTTCCTCGGCCAGCTCAGCGGCGCGCGACTCACCGCAGCGCGGTTCATCACAGATGGCGCCGTTGACGGACCCGAACTCACTAGCCCGGGCGTACGTCGACACCGGCCCCCTCGCGGCGCTGGCGCTCGACCGCGGCGGCCGCGAGCTTCATCCGGGGTGTGGCGAGCTGGCGTGGCGGGTCTACCAGGACCCGTCCGGCAACGAGTTCTGCGTGTTGCCGGCCCGGTCGTCCGGTCAGGCCGCGGACAGGTAGAGCCGGCGGGCACGGGGCATAGAGCGTCAATGCCTCCCGCGACCGGCACTCCCGCCACCTCCACCGAGTCCGCTCGCGGAGTGCGCCGCTTCGGCGCCCGTTTGCTGTTGACGGTGGGCGCCCTGGCGCTCGGCGCGATCCCTTTCACGATCCTCGGCGTCGCGGTCCACACTCAGGGAACCGCGGCCAACCGCCTTGACGTATGGGTGGCGACGCGCCTTCATTCGTGGGCTGTCGGCTCGCCGGCCTGGACCAGGTTCTTGCGGTATGTGACCGACACGTTCGCCCCCGACAGCTTCCGGGCCCTCCTCGTCGTGGTCGCCATCGTGCTCCTCGTGCGCTTCCGCCGCGCGTGGCGTCTCGCGGTGTGGATCCTGGTGACAATCGCCGGAGAGGCTGCGCTCGACGTCATCCTGAAGTCGGTGTTCGGACGGGTGCGGCCGACGTTCCCGGACCCGATCGTGCGTGCGACCGGCGGGTCGTACCCATCAGGGCACGCTTTCGGATCGCTCGTCGGGTGCGCCGTCATCGTGCTCACCGTGCTGCCGCTGCTCGGCCGCGTGGGGCGCCGCGTCGTCATTGGGATCGCGGTGGCCGTCGTGGTGCTGGTGGGCTTCTCACGCGTCGCGTTGGGCGCGCACTACGTCACCGACGTGCTCGGCGGCTGGCTGGTCGGCGCTGCCTGGGTCGCGCTGACGACGGCCGCTTTCCAGAGTTGGCGCGAGGATGTCGGTCTCCGCCGGGCCACCCCGACATCCACCGGCGTCGAGCCGGAGCTCAAGCACGAGCTGCACGCGCGTCCCGCCGGCTGACCTCGACACCCGATCGCGCCGAACTAGGGTGCGTGACATGGTCACCATCCGGCCCACCGAGGTCACGCTGCCCAATGGGGTGCAGCTCGCCGCCCGAAGGGCCGGCACGGGCGGTCGGACGTTCGTGCTCGTGCACGGCCTCGCGTCCAACGCGCGGCTCTGGGACGGCGTGGCGACCCGCGTCGCTGCCGCGGGGCACACGGCCATCGCCGTCGACCAGCGTGGCCACGGACTGTCGTCCGCCCCGACGGACGGGTATGACACTGACACCTGCGCGGACGACCTCGCAGCGCTCGTCGAGACGCTTGGCCTCGCCCGCCCTGTCGTCGCGGGGCAGTCGTGGGGCGGCAATGTCGTGCTCAGTCTCGCCGCGCGCCACCCTGCGGTCGCGGGCGCGGTGTGCTGCGTCGACGGCGGTTGGCTGCACCTGCGTCCGCGGTTCGAGTCCTTCGACGCCGCGTGGGACGTGCTCGAGCCGCCGCGGATGGACACGTGGCGGTGGAGCGACATCGAGACGCGGATCCGCTCGTCGATGGCCGACTGGCCGGACGACGCTGCCGGCGCTGCCCTCGCCAACCTCACGCGCACGCCGGACGGGGGAGTGCGCGCGCGTCTCGACCGAGCGCATCACCGTTCGATCCTCCGGAGCCTGTACGACGGCGACCCGGCTGGGGGGTATCCGTTGATCGACGTGCCGGTGCTCCTGTGTCCGGCAGTGGCCGAGACGTGGTCGCCGCAGGAGAGCCGCGCCGCCGCACACACGCGGGCGGCCGTGCTCGCCGCGCTCGACGCGCTGCCGATCGGTCGCGTGCACTGGTACGGGGGCGCCCACCACGACCTGCACGCGCAACACCCCGACCTGCTCGCCCGTGATCTGCTCGACCTTGCCGAGGAGGCCCGGTGACGCTGCTCGTGTTCATGGGGTCCGGCGAGAGTGCCCCGGCCATGGTGAAGACCCACCGCGAGGTCTTCGCGGCGACACCGGCCGGCGCTGCCGTCATGCTCGATACGCCGTTCGGCTTCCAGGCCAACGCGGACGACCTGATCGCGAAGACGCGGCAGTATTTCGCACAGTCCGTCGGCACTCCCGTGGAGGTCGCGTCCTGGCGTCGCGCGGATGCGCCCACCGCGGATCGCGAACGGGCGCTCGCCCAGGTGAGCCAGGCATCGTGGGTGTTCGCCGGCCCCGGCAGTCCGACGTACGCGCTCAGGCAGTGGCGGGACACCGAAATTCCCGAGGCCCTGTTGGACGTTGCGCGCCGCGGCGGGACGCTCATCTTCGGGTCGGCCGCGGCGGTGACGGCCGGGACGCACGCCATTCCCGTCTACGAGATCTACAAGGTCGGCGCCGACCCGCAGTGGGAGACCGGGCTCGACATGCTCGGTGCGCTCACGGGTCTGCGCGCTGCCGTGGTCCCGCACTACAACAACGCCGAGGGCCGCAACTACGACACGCGATTCTGCTTCCTCGGGGAGGCGCGGCTCGCCGTGCTCGAGGCTGAGCTGCCACCCGACGTCGGGGTCCTGGGCATTGACGAGCACACGGCGGGGGTCATCGATGTGGCGGCCCGCACCCTGACGGTCAGCGGGATGGGCTCCGTGACCGTGCGGCGGCGCGGCGATGACACGGCGTTCGCGGCCGGCGCCGTCGTCGCGCTGGAGGAGATCGCGGCGCTCCTCACCGGCGCCGTCTCCTCGGCGGACCGTTCGTCTTCCCGCGGGCCCGACGGGGTCGGCGCGCCCGTCCCCCCAGGCACCGAGATGTCGGCGTCGGGTGCGGCCGCGTCCGCGGGGGTCGCTGCGGTGCTCGCTGCGGTGCTGGCTTCCGTGCGTGCGGAGGCCGACGCGGCGCGGGCGGCCTTCGATGCCGCTTTCGCCGCGCGCGATGCCGACGGTTGCGTCGCGGCGGTCCTGCAACTCGAGAAGGCGATTTCCGACTGGTCGACGGACACGCTCGTCAGCGACGACGGCGACCATGCCCGCCGGGTGCTGCGCGCGCTGATCGTGCGCCTCGGGCAACTGGCCGCGACCGGGGCCCGGGATCCGCGCGAGCTGGTCGGTCCCTATGTCGAGCTGGCGCTCGAGATTCGCGCCCGGGCCCGTGCCGCCAAGGACTTCTCGACATCGGACCTGGTGCGCGATCGGCTCGCCGCGGCGGGCGCCGAGGTCCGCGACACGCCGGACGGTGCGTCGTGGGAACTGCCCGACAACGCGTGACGTGCGCCAGCGACGCCTTACCCGATCCGTACGTCGACCGGGGATGGCGCTGACACCTGCGAGCGAAGCTGGATTCCGCCAACTAAGCAGGAGAAATCTTGAATCGCACACACCGCACCATTGTCGTCGGCCTTGCTGCGTCGGCGTTGCTCGCGGGCGGCGTCGACTCGGCGCTGGCCGCTTCTTCCTCCTCCTCCTCGGCGGCCGGTGCTGTGACGGCCGCCGCGCACGGCAAGTCAGTCGTCGAGGCGGTGCATCGCATCGACACGCGGCTCGACAGAGTGAGCCTTCGACTGTCGATGATCAGGGCGCGGGTGGACGGCAACGCAAAGCTGACCGCCGCGGAGAAGGCGGCGGTCGACGCTGACCTCGACGCGGCGCGGGCCGACCTCGTCTCGGCGAAGGCACTCGTCGGTGCTGCGACCACGCGTGCGCAGCTGAGGGCGGCGCGTCCGGCGCTGCGCACACTGCGCGGTGACTTCCGCGCTCTGCACGCGGACCGCGTGGCCATGCGGGCAGCGCACCGGGCGCACACGACCCGCTGACCCACACGACCCGCTGACCCACGCATCCGGCTGACCCACGCATCCGGCTGACCCACGCATCCGGCTGACCCACGCACGCCGCTGCTTGCCCCGCCGGGCTCGCGGCCGCTAGGGGTTCGGCGACACGGGCGGTGTGCGCGGCGGGTCTATATGCAACTGCACGCGCCCCCCACCGGCCGGGTCCGGCGCGATGGCGACGAGCGAGACCGTGATGCCCCATTTCTCACCCGGCTGGTGTGGCTTGACCGTCACCTCGGCGGTCTCGCGCTTGGGTCCGCTGGGGTCACGCGCGAAGGTGACGGCGACGGTGCCGTCGGCGGCGGGCTTGTCCTGCACGGGCTGGATCGCGACTGTGTCGCCGGCTGCGGTCGTGCGGGTGTCGACGACGTGGCCGACACGCGCCGCACCCCACCCGTAACGGATGGAGTTGTCGTCCTTGACGAGTTGCGACGGGATCCCGGGCCAGGAATCGCCGGCGCCGGCCGCAGAGCCGGCGCTCGCGCGGGTCGGCGTCGGGGAGGGAGTGGTCACGAAGTGGTCCGATCCGCAGGCGGTGAGCAACAGGGCGAAGGCCGAGGCGCAGCCGGCCGTGGCTGCGGTCCGGCGTGCGGTATTGCGTGTCACTTGATCTCCGCGTAGTCGATGCCCGAGAAGTAGCGTCGGAACTCGGCGAACGAAAGGGTGACCTCGACCGGCGTGCCGGAGTTGACCCCCCACGGGTTGCGCACGCGGATCGTACCCGCCTTGTCGTTGATCGCGACGACGGCGTAGGAGTGCGAGCCCGCGATGGATTTGGCGGGGTCGAGGAATTCCTTGTCGCCACCGCCGCCGCCGGGCTGGTGTGTGTTGGCCGCGATCGCCGCACCCGCATGCAGCTTGCGCTCGAGGTCGGCCATGTCGGCGTCGCCCGTCGAGGTCGAGTGGACCTCGGCGTCGGGACCCAGGATGTTGGCGAGGGCGTCGTGGGGGTGCCCGCCGTTGATGCCTTCGTAACCGTGCCGCAGCTGGGCGTACGCCTTCTCATAGATCGCCACCCACGACACCTGGTCGCCGTTCTTGCCCTGGGCGGCGTAGCTGGGCGCTGGGTTGTTTCCCTCGTGGGGGACGTCGGGCAGGACCGTCACGTTGACCCAATGGCCATGGACGAAGAACTCGACGGTGACGGTCCCGTTGGCGTTGGGATGCAGGTGCCGCACGAGCAGCTCCGGATGCTGACGCGCGACTGCGTTGAGCGACGTCAGGAACCAGCAGTCGCCGTCGCCCCCTTGATTGACGTCGATGGACGCGTCGATGGGCTCACCCGTGCGGTGAAACAGCGGCGCGGTGAGATCGACCCATGTCAGCGGTGCTCGGCCCGGATCGTTCTTGTAGTAGTCCTTCAGGAATGCGTCGGTCTCCAGTGAGTGCAGCCGGGCACGCAGGTCGCGCAGGGTGTCCGCGTCGAGGCCCTCGAGCAGGTGGTTGAGCAGTGAGCGGCGTGCCTCGTCGGAGAGGCCCTCGTGCCAGCGCGACCACGGCCAGCCGCCGCTGTCCTGCCGCTGGGCGAGGAACGCGTCGAGGTTGGCCGTGTCGGCATCCGTGCAGTTGGCGAAGAACTGCTCGATCTGGTCGGGACTCATGCCGTGTAACAGGTCCGCGAGCCGTCGCAGTCGATCGGCGTCGTCGTAGGGGCGATTGCTCAGCTCGCGCAGCGCGTCGAGGGCGGCTTGGACGGACGGGTCGCGCCGGCCATCGAGGAGCAGGTGGGACTCGTCGAGCGCCCAGCCCCGACTCGTGCGTCGCGGCATGGACAACGACGCTGTCAGAGCGGTTGCCACCTCCCGCTCGGCACGGACGGCGTCGGCGAGCGCCTGCTGCGCGCGTCCTGATATCAGTTGCGCGTCGAGGACCCGGAGCCCGTAAGTCGTGAGCTCGCGTGCGTGCGCGATCGGGTCGTCGGTGTGCGCACCCACGAATACTGGAACGACCGCTACGGCGTCTTCGGTCAACGGGCACCCGATGGCCGCCCCCGCAATGCGCGCAGCGGCCAATCGTGTCTGCGCCTCGCTGAGCCGGGCGTTGGCCGCGCGCACGGCCGCCGCGGTGTCGTCGAGGATCGCCGCGAGTGTCTGCACATCCCCGGCGACGCGCACCGCCTGCGCCTCCGCGGCTGATCCGGCTGCCCCGCGCCACAGGTCGCCGATGTCACTGCGCGAGGTGAAGTCGACGGCGAGCCAGTCGACGTCGCCGCTCCACCCGCGGAGGCGGCCGGCGGTGTCGTCGATGTCTGCCGTCGACCACGACAGAACGGTCGTGACGCCCGCCGTCATGACGCGAGTCTTCCGAAGGTGGACGTGAGGAAGGCGCCGGCGTGGGCGGCGAAACTTGCCAGTCTTCGCTCGACCGCCTCGTAGTGCGCCGTCGACTGTTGGTAGGCGTGCGCCGTCAGCTCGACGTCGGCGACGATGGTCGCGAGCAACCGCTGCCATTCCGCGGCTGCCGCTCCGGCGCCTTCTGCGAGCGCCCCGCCGCGAATGTCGTCGCCGAGGGAGTGCACCGCGAGGTCGGCCCGCACCCGCGTCAACTGCTCGGAAATGTGCTGGATGCCGATGGCTGAGCCGTTCACGCCATCGGTGTCGACCTGCAGCTGCATCGGTTGTCCCTCCTCGGGAGAAGCCTAGGCCGTCGCCAGGTGCTCAGGGCTCCGCGAACGGCCGCCTGTGGATAACCACCGGAGCGGAGGTCCCCCTTGGCCGGGGCTGACAGCGCAGGCGGTGGCTCGTGGCGTTCGGCTGATGGTCACCGAATCAGGAACCAGCGCTTGCCGGCTGTTCACGCGAGGTCGCCACGGTGGACCGGTCCTCGTTGGCAACACTGTGCATGCTTTGGAGATCCGATGCGTAAGCCTGTTCGCGTCCTGACGTTGGCGCTGGTCGCCGGCGCCCTCAGTTCGACCGTTGCCGTGGCGCAGGCTGCGGACCATGACCGCGGGGGGGCCGTCGTCGCAGTCCGGAGAGCTGCGGGTGCCCACGATCTTCGGTCACCGCGGCTACCGCCCCGAACACACCGCGTCCGGCTACGAGCTTGCCGCGGAGATGGGTGCCGACTTCCTGGAGCCGGATCTGGTCCCGACCAAGGACGGCTATCTGGTCGACCGGCACGAGCCCGACATCACGGGCACGACGGACGTTGCCGACCACCCCGAGTTTGCCTCGCTCAAGACGACGAAGACCGTCGATGGCGTCACGACGACGGGCTGGTTCACAACCGACTTCACGCTCGAGCAGCTCGAGACGCTGCGTTCCGTCGAGCGCCTGCCGGCCATTCGCCAGCACAACACCCTTTACAACGGCCTCGACCGCATCCCGACGCTCCAGGACGACATCACGCAGGTCGAGGAGCTGTCGGCGCGGCTGAACCGGACGATCGGCATCGTCCTGGAGATCAAGCACTCCACGTATTTCCGCTCCATCGGACTGCCGATGGAGGACCGCGTGCTCGCCGTGTTGCGCAGCAACCACCTCGACGGCCGTCAGCCGCGCATCCCGACGGTGCTGCAGTCGTTCGAGGTCGCCAACCTGCGTTACGTGCACGCGATGGCGCCGGATCTCCCGCTGCTGCAGCTGACATCGGCCAGTGGCGCGCCGGCGGACTTCGTCGCCGCCCACAACTGGCGTACGTACGCCAACATCGTGTCGCCAGCCGGCCTGCGTGAGGTCGCGCGGTACGCGACGTACCTCGGTCCGGACAAGAACCAGATCGTGCCGCGCACAGCGACGAACGGGGTCGGCGTCCCGACGACGCTCGTTCGGGATGCGCACGCCGTGGGGCTGCTCGTCTCGCCTTACACCTTCCGTAACGAGAACGTCTTCCTGCCGACGGACTTCCAGCGCGGCACGGCTCCCGGCGACTACGGCAACGCCATCGCGGAGTACGAGCTCTTCTTCCGCGTAGGGGTCGACGGGATGTTCTCCGACTACAGTGACACGGCCGTGCTGGCCCGTCGTCTCTGGATCGAAGCGGGCCGGCCGCACCGGGGCTGACTTGTTGAGCTCGCACAGAGTCCGGTCCGGACGGGCGGTCGGGGGCCCGGATCGCGGCGCCCCCCGACCGTCCATCCGACTGGGTCAGGCGCCGGTCGTGGCCGTACTCGTCGCGGCGGCTTGACCGTGGCCGTGGACGTGGACGTGGCCACCGGTGTGCGTGTTCAGGGTGATCGTCTTGAGGTCGGCGCTGACGTCGTACATGACGTTGGCGCCGGCCTTCGTGCCGAGCACGTCGTACGACCCGTCAGGGTCCTTGCGCACGGACGTCACGGTGACGGTGGAGTCCTTGGCGGTGACCGCCGCGGACGCCTTACTGCCCTCGGTGCCGGTCACCGGCGTGTCCCTGGCACCGCCACCGCCGTGGCCACCTCGGCCGCCGCGGGTGCTTTGCGTCACCGTCGCGAAGTCGGCACTGACGTCGAACATGACGTAGGCGCCGGCCTTCGTTCCGAGCACGTCGTACGACCCGTCAGGGTCCTTGCGCACGGACATCACGGTGACGGCCGAGTCCTTCGCGGTGACAGCCGCGGACGCCTTGTCGGCAGCGGTGCCCGTGACGGGGGTGTCGGCGAACTTCGCAGCCGGCGTGCCGGCCGCTGCCGACGTTGCCGTGGTCGCGGACGATGTGGTGGCCAAAGGCGTGGTCGTGGCGGCCTGGGCGAGCGACTGCCCGCCGATCGCCAGTGCGCCGGCGACGCCGATCGCGGCGGCCACGAGGCTGGACTTCTTCAACATGAGATCTCCCGACTGAAGTGCTCCGGCGTCATTCGCCGGTGAGATCACTGTCGGGAGCGACGCGGGCACGGACCTGCAGTGCACCTGAACATCTGCTGATGACCGGACGGGCCAGCAGTCGAGGGGCGCTGGCGCGCTCGGGTTGTCCGCTCGCGGGCACGAAGGGCTGTTCCGGTTCTTGTCCATGCCGGGCCGTTGGTGTCTGGTTGGAACGGCGTATGGCCATCCTTGAAGTCGAGGCCCACTCGGGCGGGTGACGAGAGGAGCCGCCACGGGGGGCTCGTCCACGAGCTTGGCGGCGGTGAGCGGTCTCTATCTGCTCGTCCCAGTGGGTGCGCTACCAGTCTTTGGGAAGCTGCAGGTGCAGGCCGATTCGGAGCCGCTGCTCGAGTTCCTCGTCCTGCACTCTGTGCGCGCCGCGAGCGATCCGGTCGCACTGTTTGGAGGCGCGGCCTGCCAAGGAGGCGCGACCGGTTGCGATGAAGATCGCGATCATCGTCTCGAGCGCCATCACGACGATGTCTCGGTGCGCGAAGCGTTCAGGGCCCAGGCGCACGGCGGCTGTGCCGTACCGGTGTTCGAGGCCGACATATGCGATGGCGACTCCAGCTGCCGGCTCTGCAAGTGCTACCCATCCCGGAATCTTCCGGCCGCCGCTCGAGGCAGTCATGACCGGCCCACGTGAAGCGCTGGGACGAGGACGTTCCCGAGGTGGGTCGGAAAGGTCTGTACGGCGAACTTCAAGGCTACGAGGACACCAATGCGCGCGGCTATGGCGAATGGAGCCAGCGGTCGGTCGACAGCCGGGTTCCGGTTGTGTCGTCGCGCCAGTGAGTCGAACGTCTGGGTGGCACGTCGCGTCAGCGTGCCGGCCACGTCGGAGGGCATGGGTGGCAACTCCAATTCCGGGTCGTAGAGCGCAGTCACCACATGTCGGTCCAGGAAATCGAACACCGTGTTGATCCCGACCCGAATGCCGATGCCTACTGGGGTGTCCTCCGCCAGCGTGCGGGCCGGACGTCCCAACGTGATCATGGAGAAGCTGTACTCCGTCTCGGCGTCGCGCACGAGGCGATCGAAGAGGTCGCGTATGAAGTCGTCGCTACTGTCGTGCATGTCTTGCTCCTAGCGTTGCGGAGCGCTGAGCGCCGGTCGCTTCAGCGGACGCGTTTTTCGCGTCATATAGATACGGCGAGACGGCGCGCCCGTCGCAACGAGCGCGCGAAAGTTCAACCCATTGGGTGACAGGCGCGCCGCGTGGCCAGGCGCGCGATAACGCTGGGGCGTGCATCGCGCTGAGGGGCGGTCTCCCTGGGGCGTACCTGGCCCACGCCACCCCCAGCGGCGGTAAGCGTCGCTGGCGGCCTCTCGGTACTTTCCGACTCCACAGGCATGGAGTGCTGGCGGCGCCGAAGTGCGCTCTCCCGGGAGCGCGCGTGATCACCGATCACTGGCGGCTTGGTGCGGGCGGACGTCGCGGCTTGCGAACTTGTGCAACATGCATGTATAAGACTTATACAGAGATCTTGTCTAAGCTAAGGCGTCGTTATGTACAAGTCAGACGTGGATGCGCTGCTCACGGAGCTGCGCCAGTTCGGCAACGACCACAGGCACGTGGAAGCGAAGAAGGCAAAGGGGGGCCTTCCTACTCGCCTGTGGGAGACGCTGAGCGCTTTCGCCAATGCCGACGGAGGTGTTCTCCTGCTGGGCGTGGATGAGGCCAGCGGGTTCGCTGTCACTGGTGTCGATGATCCTGCATCGGCGGAGAGAGCTGTCGGCGAGATGTGTTCGGCTCGAATGGAGCCGCCGATCAGGGCGCAGATCGGAACGGTTGAGGTCGACGGACGGTCCGTCGTCGTCATCGAAGTGCCTGCTCTCGCGCGCGACCGTCGGCCGTGCTTCTACGTGGGCGAGGGCGCACACCGCGGCTCGTACATTCGAGTCGGGGACGGCGATCGCCGGTTGACGGAGTATGAGGTCGGTCTCCTGATTGCCGATCGAGGGCAGCCACGTGAGGACGAGCGTCCTGTCGACGATGCGACGTTCGATGATCTGGACGCGGAGCTCGTCGATGGTTACGTGAAGCGGCTGCGCAGAGACAAACCTCGGGTGGCTCTCGGCAACGATGACATCGCGATCTTGCGGCTGACTCGTGTGCTGGTCACGCGGACCGACGCCGTGGTCGTCCCGTCTGTGGCGGGCCTCTTGGCACTCGGTTCCTATCCTCAGGCGTTCCTTCCCCAGGTGAACATGAGCTTCGTCAGCTACCCGACTCCGGTGGCCGGCCAGCCCGGGCCGCGCGGCGAGCGGTTTCTGGACAATGTTTCGATCGACGGGCCGATTCCACTGCTCGCGGAGGACGCCATGACGCGGTTGCGCCAACGGATGGCACGCAGAAGCGTGGTGGCGGGCGCCGGTCGTAGGGATGTGTACGAGTATCCGGAGGAGGCGGTTCGCGAAGCGTTCGTCAACGCGCTCGCACATCGTGACCTGAGTGCGAGGGCCCTCGGGACGCAGGTTCAGGTCGAGATGTATCCGGACCGTCTTCAGGTCCGCAGCCCCGGAGGACTCCACGGGCCCGTCAGCCTCGACGACCTCGTGGTCGCGACAACATCGAGCGCCCGGAACGCCACGCTGTATAAGATCCTTGAAAATGTCCCGTTGCCGGATGGAAGCGGCGTCGTTTGCGAAAATCGCGGGAGCGGCATCCGGTCCATGATCGCGGCGTTGCGCGGGGCGGGAATGTCGCTCCCCGTTTTCCACGACGACGTTGCGTCGTTCCTCGTCGTGTTTCCCAACGCGACGCTCCTCGACGATGAGACGGTCGCGTGGATAGCGAGCTTGGGCGAAACCGGTCTTACGGACAGTCAGATCCTCGGGGTCGCACGTATGCGCCGGGGGCAGTCGATGAAGAACGCGACGTATCGGTCAGAGACCGGCGTCGACAGTCGTATCGCGACCGCCGAGCTGCGTGACCTCGTGGATCGGGGAATCGTGGCAGTCGAGGGAACGCGCCGCTCGGCGACGTACTTTCTGCCGAACGTCACCGCTGCGACCGTCAGCCGGTCCGTGCAGCCCACGCTCCTCGAAGAGTCGATGGCCGGCATATCGACTGTGTCGGATGCTTCTGCGGCGACCGTGCCAAAGCTGGCACAAGGGCTTTGGGACGCTTTGCGCGACGGTCCGAAGACGCGCCAGCAGCTGGAGGATCTTCTCGATCTGCAGCCGTATCAAGTGCTGTATCGGGCTCGTCTCCTGCGGTCCGCCGGGCTGGTCGAGACGGATGGACCCACACGGTCGCCGACGGCTCGGTGGCGGCTCAGGCAGTAGGCCGCTACATGTGCAAGCTTGTGTACACAAGCTTGCACATGTACGTCGTACAGGCTGTCGGTGCCGCAACATCGCCTGCTCGCCGCCCGTCGACAGTACGCTCTAGGCGTGATCACTGGGACCTCAAAAGCAAGATCGACCGAATCTGGGACGCGTTCTGGTCCGGCGGCATCTCGAACCCGCTGGAGGTGATCGAACAGATCACCTACCTGCTGTTCATCCGCAGGCTTGACGACATCCAGACGGCCGCTGAGAACAAGGCGCGCCGACTCGGCCAAGCGGTGACCGACCCGATCTTCCTCCCAGGCAAGGCCGACCTCCGCTGGTCTCGGTTCAAGGACTTTGAGCCCGGCGTCATGCACCGAGTCATCGCAGACGAGGTGTTCCCGTTCCTCCGTGACCTTGGCGGAGACGGCTCGACCTACTCGGAGCACATGAAGGACGCCCGCTTCACCATCCCGACGCCAGCGCTCCTCTCCCGCGTCGTCGACATGCTCGGCGACGTGCCGATGCAGGACCGCGACACCAACGGTGACTTGTACGAGTACATGCTCAGCAAGATCGCGAGCGCCGGCCAGAACGGTCAGTTCCGCACCCCTCGGCACATCATCGAGTTGATGGTGGCCCTGACGGCTCCCCAGCCAACGGACGAGATCTGCGACCCGGCGGCGGGCACATGCGGATTTCTTGTTTCCGCAGCTGAGTACGTGCGGCGGGAGCACCCGTCGGTGATGACGGACGAGGTGCAGCGGCAGCACTTCCACCGCAGCATGTTCCACGGCTACGACTTCGACTCGACGATGCTCCGCATCGGCAGCATGAACATGCTGCTACACGGGATCGAGCGGCCCGACGTCCGCTACCGCGACTCGCTCGCGGAGGGCAGCGTCGGCGAGGAGGGGCAGTACTCGCTGCTGCTGGCCAACCCACCGTTCGCGCGCAGCCTCGACTACGAAAGCACTTCGAAGGACCTGCAGCGGGTCGTCAAGACGAAGAAGACGGAGCTGCTGTTCCTCGCGCTCTTCCTGCGACTACTCAAGCCGGGCGGGCGGGCTGCCGTCATTGTGCCCGACGGTGTGCTGTTCGGCTCGAGCAAGGCGCACAAGGAACTCCGCCGGATCCTTATCGAAGAGCAGAAGCTCGATGCAGTTATCAAGCTGCCGCCGGGCGTCTTCCGCCCGTACGCCGGGGTATCGACAGCCATCCTGATCTTCACCAAGACGAACAGCGGCGGCACCGACTACGTGTGGCTCTACGACGTCCAGGCCGACGGCTGGAGCCTCGACGACAAGCGCTCGCAGCTACTACCTGTGGACCAGCTCGGTGCGGTGCCGCGCGACGAGCACAGCGTCGCGGTCGCGTTCGACCCGACGAACCACGCGAAGAACAACCTGCCCGAGGTGCTGGCCCGTTGGGTCGAGCGCGACGGCGACGAGCGCAAGCGTGCGCGCACGGAGCAGAGCTTCTGCGTCCGCAAGGCAGAGTCCGAGCAGGAGAAGGACGACTGGGACACCCTCGACTGGGACGAGGACGGTGACCCGCCCGACGTCGTCACTGCGGAGGAGCTCAATCGGTTCCTGTTCAACGCGTACACGGTCGACAAGGTCCTGCAGACGCTGATGGAACGCGGCCACCGCGTGGCGAGTGGTGACCGGTTGGGCAAGACGATCATTTTCGCGAAGAACCAGAAGCACGCCGAGTTCATCGCCCAGCGATTCGACGCGAACTATCCCGAGCACGCCGGGCACTTCGCCCGCGTCATCACCCACTCCGTCGCGTACGCGCAGAGTCTGATCGATGACTTCTCCGTGAAGGACAAGGCACCGCACATCGCGATCTCGGTCGACATGCTTGACACCGGCATCGACGTGCCCGAAGTAGTCAACCTCGTGTTCTTCAAGCTGGTGCGCTCGTCGAGCAAGTTCTGGCAAATGATCGGCCGCGGCACCCGGCTGTGTGCCGACCTGTTCGGTCCGGGACGGGACAAGACAAACTTCTTCGTGCTCGACTTCTGCGGCAACCTGGAGTTCTTCTCGCAAGGTCTAGCCGGCTCGGAGGGCTCGCTGCAGAAGTCCCTGGCTCAGCGGCTCTTCGAAGCGCGCCTAGCCCTCGTTTCGGGACTCGATGCGGTCGGTTCGAGCTGGGCAGACGACCCCGAGGTGGGCCACGGCGAGGAGAGCGAGCGTGGGGTGCGCGTCGACGCCGCCGCAACGCTGCACGAGATTGTCGCCGCGATGAACGTCGACAACTTCCTCGTGCGGCCCGCGCGCGAGTGGGTCGAGACGTACGCCGAGTGGCCGGCGTGGCAGCGTGTCACCCGCGAGGACGCGGGGGCCATCGCCCACCACCTCGGCGGGCTTCCGTCGGCACGGCGGGACGACGACGAGGACGCGAAGCGCTTCGACCTCGTCGTGCTCACCGCGCAGCTCGCGGTACTCGAGGGCGACGCGCTCGCGTTCGAGGGGGCACGCGAGCGCGTCCAGGCCATCGCTGTCGCCCTGCTCAGCCAGACCGCCATCCCGTCGGTAAAGGCGCAGGAGCGGCTGCTCGACGAGCTCGCCGGCGACGACTGGTGGGTCGACGTCACGCTCCCGATGTTGGAGTTGGCCCGCCGCCGGGTGCGCGGTCTGGTGCGGTTCGTCGACAAGACCCGCCGCGCCGTCGTCTACGCCGACTTCGAGGACGAGATGGGCGAGGCGAGCCTCATCGACCTGCCCGGCGTGACGCCCGGCACGAATTGGGAGAGGTTCCGCGCGAAGGCGCGGGCCTACCTGCGCGACCACGAGGATCACCTCGCGTTGCAGCGATTGCGCCGCAACCTGCAGCTCACGCCCGAGGACCTGCTGTCACTTGAGGACATGCTGGTGTCCTCCGGTGCCGGGACCGCAGCGGACATCGCGCGCGCGAGCGAGGAGTCGCACGGGCTCGGCCTGTTCATACGGTCGCTCGTCGGCCTGGACCGGGAGGCGGCGACCGTGGCCTTCGACGGCTACCTGTCGGACACGACTCTGACGACTGCGCAGCTGCGGTTCGTGCAGATGATTGTCGAGCAGCTGACCGCCAACGGAGTCATGGAGGTGGCCCGGCTCTATGAGTCGCCGTTCACCGACACCGCGCCCCAGGGGCCCGAGAGCCTGTTCGCCGAGGCGCAGATCGACGCTGTCGTCACCGTCCTGGCCGAGGTGCGCAACCGCGCTCTCGTGACAGCCGCGGAGCACCCGATGGAGGCAGACGGCGTCTGGCGCGTCGACCCGACCGCAGACTCTGCAGGGTTCTGACGGCCGTGGACATCGATCGGCTCACCAAGATGCTGGACGAGTTCTTCGACCAGGCACTCGTCTTCCACGCCTTCACGCCCTACATGCGCGACTACGAGCTGATCGTCTACGCGACGGCCGACCCCATAACCGGGATCCAGCCTGCGTACCAGCGCTTCCTCTTCCGCTACTGCACGGAGGCGACGACGCGGTCCATGGTCCCGGAGGAGATCTGGCGCCGCTCGCTCGACGAGCGGCTGATACGCCACGAGACGGGTCGAGACCTCGATGGGTTCGTGTGGGGCGTCAACTGGCAGTGCCTGTATCCCGGTATGCGCTTGGTCGGGGAGTCCGAGTCAGCGGCTCGGTGGCAGCGAGCGCTCGGCCTAGACTTCCACGAGGTCAAGATCACGACAGAAGCGCAGGAGATCACGCTCGTCTTCTCCGAGTTGGTGATCACCGAGGTTCCGATGGGATACGTGCCGTTCGTCGCCGACCCGTGACGGTCAGAGGTGAGCGACCCACGCCGTGACCACTCACACCTCGCAGCGGCGTGACTCGCTCACGGTAGCCTGAGCGGGTTGTTCCCAGGGTTCTTCCCTGGGTTGTTCCTGACGTTCTTCCCATATGCCGGGCCGTTAGCTCAACTGGCAGAGCAGCGGACTTTTAATCCGCGGGTTCCGGGTTCGATCCCCGGGCGGCCCACCCTTGATTGACCTGCACGTTCGACTGTGCTGCTTACTCGCGCACCGATGCGGCGAGGCCGATTGCTCACGGATTGGTCACGCGACTTTTGTGGCTTCCTGGCGCGGAGCACCGCGCGGCACGAGCAACGCCGCTGCTTGAGCGGCCTGCCGGCCAACGCCGTCGAGCGGGTGCGAGCACGTGTCCGACGTGATGGTGACGCACGAGTGACCGAGCCGTTTCGACACGGCAGCGAGCCGCACGCCGGCGGCGAGCATGAGCGACGCCTGACCTGCCCCGGGTCATGGAGACGCACCGGGCGACGACCGCGGTGAGTGCGAGCTCGCGGAACCGCTTGGTCAACGTCACCGGGTGCCAACCCGAGCCGTTCTCGCGCGTGAACACGAGGCCCGAATGGACCCACGACGTAGTCTGCGTGACTGCCGGACACGACGCCGACCGGCTCCGGAAGCTTGCGCGCGGGCTGTACCTGTCGGGTCAGCGACGCTGGCACTTCGTCAACGAGTCAGCCGCTCGGCGCAACAAGACCGTCGACGCGCTCGTGGAGATGGCCGTGTATGCCGCCGACTTCGTCACCGGCAAGGGCTCCGAGGAGCTTGTTAGGGCGGCCTGTCTCCGCACGCTCGCGCCACGCCTCGCAGACCCTGGCGCGCGACGCATCTTCATGGAGTCACGCGAAGGCAGGGACGGCGTCGACCGGCAGCTGCTCCACTCGCTCCTCGCCGCTCGCGACGTCACCTACCAGCATCTTCCGCCGCACGGTGAATGCGGGCTCTGGGTGCCGGACGCAATCGCGTGGTCCTACGGCGCCGGCGGCAGGTGGCGCGAGAAAATTAGCCCGCTCGTCGCAAATGTCGAGGACATCGGCAGCCTCTAGAAACGCGAAACCCGGCCGCTCACCGTCCGGAGAGGAGCCGGGTTCACTTCCCAGGGCTACGGCCCTGGACACATCCGTAGTGTACCCATATCTCGGTTGGAAACTCGCCCTCACCCTGCGCGGAGCCCCCACCGACTCCTACTGGACACCTATCAAGGCGAACGCCTGTCCGTCGCGCGGACCGTGCTCGCCGACAGCGACAAACGCTTCTCGGTCGCCACCACACCACGGTTGCTCCGGCCGGTGCTGCGGTTGCTCATCAGCCCGCCACGGCCCGCCAGCAACGCCGCGACCGCGACGACTATCCGACCTACCGCACCAGCAGCCTCAGTGTCGATCGCAGCGGCCGCAGCAACCCCGTCCGAGCCGGAGACACCGCGCCCGACAGCCCGCTCGGGGACGGTGCCCGGCTGTTCGACCTTTTGCGCGGACCCCACTTCACCGTGTTGAGTTTCGGCGACGGCATCGCTCACACCATCGACGCGATTTTGTACGGGCGTACTCAGTCGTCCCCGCGAGCGAACCGACCTCCGCCGGTGCAGCCGTTCACGTCGACACCACGGAGTGGCACACCGCAGCTACGGCGCTCGCAACGGCACGCTCGTCGTCGTCCGGCCGGACGGATTCGTGGGACTGATCGACCACGACCCGGGGACTGACACGCTGCGCGATTACCTGGGCCAGGTGGCAGGAACGATCACTCAACCGGGTCACTGCCCATCCGGCTCCGCCAGTGCTGCGGCGAGGAGCTCATAGGTCTGCTCCACCGCACCCAATGCGCTCTGCACCAGCACCGCCTCCGGTCGCACCCGCACGACCTCCAGCAACTTGTCGTACATGTCGCTGAGCACGACATCTCCGCCACGCAGCCCGATGAGACGGTGGTGGTGCAGAATCCACGCGTCGTCGCTGTCCCGGGCGCGACGGTTGAAGCGCTCGACCGCCGACGCCCTGTCGTCGAGCAGCACCACCTCACGAAACCCCGCGTCGTGCTCACGCGCGAGCTTCTCCCACGCGGTGATCTCCTCCACCGTCGCGTGGTACGCCGGCAGGATCACCTCACGTCCGCCATCGAGGTGCGTCGTCGCCATTGCCCGGACCAGCGCCCACACGACCGGCCACGTGTTGGTCTCCTCCTCCTCCTGCCACCCGCCGACGAAGTAGTGCAGTGCGTCGACGTCGAGGTGCAACGTTCCGGGATGACGATCGGCGTACATCGCCGCCAGCGTTGACTTGCCGATGCCTGGCGGACCGTTCAGGTGGATCAGGCGCATCCGAAGACTTTACCGGCCGGCTGCCTCACGTCCCGGGCGCGTTGCCCCCGTGGCATACCGTCGGCAGTCACGGGGGTGACGTCACGTGATCCGGTCGCATCGATCACGTCAGGCATCGGCTTACTGCTCGCGGCGTGGGTGACCTACGCCGTCGTCTTGCTGATCCCGCTCGTCGTGTCGTTGCTGGGCTACGCCGGCTTCCTCGCATTATTGGTCGTGGCGACAATGCGTGCCAACCGGGCGGCGGCGCCCCACCAGCCGGCTGACGCATGGCGGTCGTCAGTCGAGCGTCCTGGCCATCATCAGGTCGTCGACAGCGATGACGGCGCCGTCGACGCCGGCGGGCACGAGGAACTCCCCGCGCAGCACACCTTCGACGACATACCCGTGCCGCTCGTACAGTCGTCGTGCGACCGCGTTGACCCCGAAGACGCGCAACGTCAGTCGTCGCATCCCGCGCGCCGTTGCCTCGCGAGCCGCCGCCTCGAGCAGCACGTGCCCGACGCCGCGGCGCTGCACGTCCGGATCGACGGCGAGGCCATGGATGGCCAGCACGTGCGCGTTGGATGCCAAGCCGGTCGGGGGGCGCAGCTTGACGTACCCGATCACTCGCCCGTCGAGGCACGCGACGATGACACCCTCGGCGCGGGCCCGGTCGAAGAACGTGCCCGTCGGGTACGGCGTGGGGGAGACGGTCGGTGACCACGTCCGGCGGTCCAACTCCGCCAGAGCGGCCTCGTCCTCGTCCGTCGCCGGACGCACGGTGACGTCGTCTCGATTCTGGTTCATGGCAGAAGCGTCGCACGCACCGAGTGACTGCGGCAGAATGACGTCGATGACCGTCGTCGACCTGCAGCGCATCGAGCGATATCTCGATGCCGTGCCGCGCACCGCCGCGGAGCCCGTCGAGGTCGGTCCGTTCACGCTCTTTCGTCCGACGTCGATTTCGACCTACTACGCGCGGCCGCGGCTGGGCGACAATGCGGTCATCACCGCACGGGACGTGGAGCTGCTCGCGGAGCGTTGCCGGGCACTCGCGCTGCCGCTCGCGATCGAGGGCACGCGAGAAGTCACGCCCTCACTCATCGACGCGGTCCGCGATGCGGGGTTGCACGTCACCGTGCATCCGCTGCTGGCCCTCCCGCGCGACGCGGCGCCGACGCGGGCACCGGCGCCGACGCCGGCCGTCGGTCCGGCGCGGAACGCCGGCATCTCCTGCCGCCGACTCGAGGCCGGCGACCCCGATGCGGCGCGGGCGCACGCCGTTGCACAGGTCGCGTTCGGCGCGGGCGGCACCAGCATCGGCCCCGAGGGCACGGCAGAACGCGATGCCGCAGCCCGACACGTGGCGCTCGACCGGGTGGCACTCATCGCCGCCCGCGGCGCGGCCGGTCACACCGTCACCATCGCCGGCTACCTCGGCGGGCACGGGGTCGTGAGTGTGGCCCATCACCAGCCGATGGACGGCTGCAGCGAGATCGTCGGCGTCGCCACCCTGCCGGCGTTCCGCCGCCGCGGTCTCGCCGGAGCCGTGACGGCAGCCGCCATCGAGGACGCGTTCACCATCGGAGTTGACCTGCTGATTCTGTCCGCGGCCGACGATGACGTCGCGCGCGGTTACGAACGGCTCGGCTTCGTTCGCGTCGGACACGCCGTCGCGGCCGAACGAGCCACATGACCGAGGTGCGGCTCGCGATGAAGTGCCGGCTCCCGATGGTTGCGCCGGCCCCACTGCCGACCGGCGTCGAGGTGCGCGGCTTGCGGGCGGGGGACGTCGGCGAGCTCGGACAACTCATGTACGACGCGTACCGGGACGGGTCGAGGACACCGGCCAGCCGCTGACGTATCACCAGAGTGAATCGGTGGACACGTTCGCCGGGGCGTGGGGGGACATGATCTGGGCAGCCAGCCTGTGGGCGACGCTCGATGGCCGACCCGCCGGGGCAACGATCGTCGTGGACTGGACGGAGCAGGGCGTGACTCTGCTCGCCTTCGCCCTGGTGGCGCCCCGCGGCCGCGGACTGGGGCTCGGCGGGTCGCTCATTGCGCGCAGTGGAGAGATTCTTGCCCGCACCGGCGAGCGGGAGTGGGGGCTCGCCGTCGTGCCCGACAACCCCGCGAAACGCCTGTATGAACGGCTGGGCTTCGTCGAGTTCGATCCGCACGGCCCGTAGTCGACGGGCTGACGGGCTGACGGGCTGATGGGCCGGTCGAGCGCGAACGGCCGAGCGCCGAGCCGATCAGCTCAAGCGGACCCGGGGGTCGAGCACGGCGTACAACATGTCGACCAGGATGTTGGCGACGACGACCGCGGTCGCCGAGATCATGACGACCCCGATGATGATCGGGAGGTCTTGATTGTTGATGGCACGCACGGATTCCCGGCCCAGCCCCGGCAGACCGAAGACGGATTCAGTGAGGATCGCGCCGCCGATGACCGCCGCGGAGTCGATGCCGAACTGCGTGATGACGGGCGTCAGCGCGCTGCGCAGCGCGTGCCGCATGATGACGCGGCGTTCGGTCAGGCCCTTCGCCCGCGCGGTGCGGATGTAGTCCTCGCCGAGCACTTCCAGCATGGAGCTGCGACTGAGCCGCGTGTAGGCCGCGGCGGTGATGAGAGCGAGCGTCAGCCACGGGAGGATGAGGTGCCGCGCCCACTGATACGGACTCTGGGTGATGGAGACGTAGTCGCCGGCGGGAAAAATGTGGATGTTGTGCAGGGCGAGACGGTAGAACAGGAAGTAGATGAGCGTCAGGCCGAGGACGAAGACCGGCACCGAGAAGAAGAACAGCGCGATGCCCGTGAAGGACCGGTCGAGGAAGCTGCGCGGCCGCACGCTGGAAAAGACGCCGGTGGACACACCGAGGATGAACCACAGGATGGCCGCGCCGATGGCCAGCGACATGGTGACAGGCACGGCCGCCGCCAACACGTGGGTGACCGGTTGGCCGTTGTAGTAGTCATAACCAAGATTGCCGTGGAGTAGGTGCCACACCCATTGGCCGTACTGCTTGTAGATCGGCTGGTCGAGCCCGAGGTTGTGATACACGCGCTCGACGACGTCGGGTGTCGCGCGGCGACCGGCCATCCGACGCGCGATGTCGTGCGGATTGCCCGCGAAGAACAGCAGGTAGATGGCGATGGACACCATGAACAGCACGATGATGCCCTGGGAGATTCGTCGGATCAGGAAGCGCAGCATCTCGCCCTACTTCGCGAAGATTCGGTCGCTGCGGGGATCGAAGGCGTCACGAACGCCGTCGCCGAGAATGTTGAAGGCGAGCGTGGTGATGAGGAGTGCCATCCCTGGGAAGAACAGGAACCACCACGCTGTGGTGAACAGGGACTGCGACGCCGCGATCATCTGACCCCAGTCGGCGGTGGGCGGCGGGACGCCGACCCCCAGGAACGACAACGCCGCCTCGCTGACGATGCTGACCGGCAACAGCAGCGTCGAGAAGACGATGGCCGGCGCGATCACATTGGGCAGGATGTCGACGAACAGGATGCGCCAGTCGCTCGCCCCGAGCGACCGCGCTGCCTCGACGAACTCGCGTTCGCGCATCGAGATCACCTGACCGCGGATGATGCGGGCGACGGAGGCCCAGCCGCTGAACGCGATGACGACCATGACGATCCAGATGTTGATGTGGCCGAGGATCGTGACGAGCGCGATGGCGAACAGCAGGTAGGGCACCGACAGGATCATGTCGATGACGCGCGCCAGGATGCTGTCGACGACGCCGCCGAAATAGCCCGTGATCAGACCGATGAAGACGCCGACGACGATGGTGATCGCGGTCGCGCCCAGACCGATGCCGAGCGACACGCGCGCCCCGTACACGATGCGCACGAGGAGGTCGCGGCCGACGTCGTCCGTGCCGAGCCAGAACTTGCTGCTCGGCCCGTGCGGCTGGCCAAACTCATCCGTGGCGTCCTTCGTGTGGTACTGCTTGTTGACGGGATGGCCGGTGATGTGCGCAAACACCGGCGCGAACACAGCGACCAGGATGATCAGCACGATCACGGCGAGCGACAGCATCGCGCCGCGGTCGCGGCGCAACCGGTCGAACGCGAGGGCGAGCGGGCTGCGCCCCCGGATCGCCTTCGTGCCGACCTCGCCGGGGTGCAGCGTCTCCATCACGTCGGTCGCGCCGCGCGACGAGACGGCGTCGGCGCCGACTCCTCCACCTGTGGTCATCGGGCACCTTCCGGCGGAAGCTCGTCGGCCGCGGCGAGCGCGGCGCTGGGGACGGCGGAGGCGAGGATCTCGTCGGTCGCGACCGGGTAGTGGCACGCCGCAAGGTGCTGGGGCGGGTCGCTCAGACGCGGGATCAACGCCGGGATGTCCGTCACGCACGTCGCCCCGTCATTCTTGGGGCACCGCGGGTGGAACCGGCAACCCGTGGGCGGTGAGATCGGCGACGGCACATCACCGGTGAGGATGACCCGCTGGCGGGCGTGCGCGGTGGCGGGGTCCGGGATCGGGACGGCCGACAGCAGCGCACGCGAATAGGGGTGACGCGACTGGGTGTAGAGCTGGGCGCTCGGGGCCTGTTCGATGATGTCGCCGAGATACATGACCGCCACCCGGTCGCTCACGTGGCGGACCACCGACAGGTCGTGCGCGATGAACAGGTACGTGAGATTGAGCTCCTTCTGGAGGTCGGCCAGCAGGTTGATGATCTGGGCCTGGATGGACACGTCGAGCGCGGACACCGGCTCGTCGCAGACGATGAGCTTCGGTTGCAGGATGAGGGCGCGTGCGACGCCGATGCGCTGACGCTGGCCGCCGGAGAACTCCGCCGGAAAGCGGTTGTAGTGCTCCGGGTTGAGACCCACGAGCTCCATGGTCTCCTGCACGAGCACCTTGCGCGACTTACGGCCGCTGCCGTCCGCCATGCCGTGGATCGTCAGGGGATCGGCGATGATCGAGCCAACTCTGCGCCGCGGGTTGAGCGAGCCGAACGGGTCCTGGAAAATCATCTGCACCTGGCGGCGGAAGGGCAGCAGACGCTTGCGCGAGAGGTGCGTGACATCCTGGCCCTCGAACTCGATGGTGCCGTCCGTCGGGTCGAGGAGCCGCGTCACGCACCGCGCGAGCGTCGACTTGCCGCAGCCGGTCTCGCCGACGAGACCGAGAGTCTCGCCGCGGCGGATCGTCAGTGACACGCCGTCGACCGCGTGCACAACCTCGCGTTGCCCACGGAACGACCCGGAGCGCACGGGGAAATGTTTGACCAGGTTGGTGATGCGGACGAGCACGTCATCGTCGGAGGGGAAACGGCGGTTGGTCGTGTCGTCGAAGACGGGCGCGGCCGTCATCGACGTTCGCTTGCGAAACGCGCGTCGGTCGAGCCGGAATAGGTGCCGGCGATCAGCTCCGCGCGTGCCGCCGCCCGACCTTCGCGGTCGGTCGGCAGCCAGCAGGCAGAGACGTGCGGTCCGTCGCCGAAGACCTGGCGGAGGGGCGGCACGTCGGTGCGGCAGACGTCCATGACGTACGGACATCGTGGGGAGAAGGGGCACCCGGACGGCAGGTTGATCAGGCTCGGCGGCTGGCCTTGGATGGGCTGCAGCCGTTCACGATCGTCACCGTACGCCGGCAGCGAGAGCAGCAGGCCCTCGGTGTAGGGGTGGTGGTGGGAGTAGAACATGTCGAGCTGGCCGCTCTTCTCCATCGCAGTGCCGGCATACATCACGATGACGTCGTCGGCCATGTCGGCAATGACGCCGAGGTCGTGGGTGATCATCATGATCGCGGTGCCGAACTCGCGCTGGATGCGCTTGAGGACGTCGAGCACCTGCGCCTGGACGGTGACGTCGAGGGCGGTGGTGGGCTCGTCCGCGATCAGCAGCTGGGGGTTGAGCGCGATCGACATGGCGATCATCGTGCGCTGGCGCATGCCGCCGGAGAACTGGTGGGGGAAGTCGTCGACGCGCCGCTCGGGCTGGGGGATGCCCACCAGCCCGAGCAACTCGATCGCGCGCGTGCGCGCCTGCTGCTTCGACAGACCCTTGTCGTGGGCGCGGAGCCCTTCGACGATCTGCCAGCCGACGCGGTAATAAGGGTGCAGGCTCGACAACGGATCCTGGAAGATCATCGCCATCTCGCGACCCCGGATTGCCTGCAGGGCGTCACGCTTGAGGGTGAACAGGTCCTGGCCGTTGAAGACGGCCCTGCCGGAGACCTGAGCGCCGCGCGTCAGACCCATGATGGTCTGGCTCATCACGCTCTTGCCCGAGCCCGATTCACCCACGATCCCGAGCGTCCGGCCCTCGGCGAGCGAGAACGAGACGTTGCGGACCGCCTTGACGATCCCATCGGGTGTGTGGAACGAGACGCTCAGGTCTTCGACATCGAGTAGTGACATGGGTGGATTCAATACCTCGCCGTTACTTGCTCAACCACACGTTGGCCGGGTCGTATCCCTGGTAGGTCGGCATGAACACGGTGTTGTGCGTGTGCGAGGGGTGGTAGACGCCCTGGTTGTTGGAGGTGACGGGGAAGATCGGGGCGTCAGTCATGATCTGCTTGTCGATGGCTGCCCACATGGTGGACGCCTTCGCCGGGTCGGCTTCCTTCGCCGCCTCGTCGATCGCCGTGTCGACGGCCGGGTTCTCGTAGAAGCCGAAGTTGCTGCCCGCCGGCGGGAACGCCGTCTTGCCCTGGAACAGCGGCGCCATGAAGGACAGTGCGGCGTCGCCGTACCAGTCGGGACCCCAACCGGCGAGCGAGACGTCCCACTTGCCCGACTTGGCGGCGTCCGGCACCTGCAGGTATTTGCCGTAGAAGTCGGCATCAGGGGCACCCACCGGCTCCAGCTTGATCCCGGAGTCCTGCAGGTCCTGCTGCAGTGTCGTGAACATCTTCACGTTCGAGGAGCGCGACGGGCGGTAGAGGAACTTGAGGGTCAGCCCGTCCGGGAAGCCGGCCGCGGCGAGATCGGCCTTCGCCTTGTCCGCGTCGTACGGGTAGAGGTCCGGGTCGGTGTTGCTGGTCGTGCCCGAGATGCCGGCCGGCAGGATGTGCGTCAGGGGCGGCGACACCTTCGGCCCGTTGAGGTCCGCGGTCAGCGTGGCGCGGTTGATGGCGCCCATCAACGCCCGCCGCACTTCCGGCTTCTGCAGCGCGCTGTTGTTGTTGGGCGAGATGGTGTTGAAGACGATGTACGGGTTGCTGGAGAACGTCTGACCCAGGTAGAAGTTGGGGTCGTTGTTCTTGATGAGCTGCGGCACCACGGTGATGGGCGGGAAGTTGTCCCACCACATGTCCGCGTCAGCGGTGTCGGCCTGCATCTGCTGCTGCTCCGCGTCCTGGTTGCCGGTCTCCGAGATGACGACGTTGTCGACGTAGGCCTTGCGGAGCGTGTCCGTGGCCGCGTCCCAGGCCGGGTTGCGGGCCAGCTCGATCGTCTTCGTCGGGTCGTACTTGGTGATCTTGTACGGGCCATCGGAGATGGTGTGCTGCGCGAAGTCCACACCGGAGGGGATGTACTTGTCGTATTCGACGGGCGCCGGCGAGAACGCTGTCAGCGACAGCATCGACGGGAAGTAGGCCGCCGGGTGCGTGAGCGTGAACACGACCGTGTTCTTGTTGCCGGGGTCGACCTTCACACCGTCGAAGTTGTGTGCGTTCTGGTAGGCGGCGATCGCCGTGGCCGACTTGGGGTCGACGACAGGCGTCTTGCCGTCCGCCTTCATCGCGACGAAGCCGTCACAGAATTCCTTGTAGCCCTTGATGAGCGTCTCGAAGTCGGGAAGACCACCGAAGGGCTTGGAGGGGTTGCACACGCGCTTCATGCCGCGCACGAAGTCCTCGCCCGTCACCTGCCGAGCGGGCGTGGTGTCCCACTTGATCCCGTCCTTGATCGTGAAGGTGTAGGTGAGACCGTCGTCACTGATCTTGCCGGAGTCCGTCGCGAGGTCGGGCACGACCGTTGTCGTCTTGCCCGGCTCCGCGGGGAAGGTCAGCAGCTGCCGGGAGAACAGGCGCGCCAGAGTGTAGTCGGCGGAGTAATACATGATGTTGGGGTCCATGTCGACCACGTCGCCCGTGCCGAGCATGTTGAGCGTGCCGCCCGTCTTGGGCGTGCCCTCATTGTTGATGTTGGCGGCCGGCTGGGCGCCGGCAGCGTCCCCGCCACCGCCATCACTCGCTGACGGTGACCCGGACGACGGCGACGATGGCGACGACGGCGCCGGCGAGCCGGTGTCCGTGGGGCTCCCGCTCGTCGAACCCGTCGGTGCCGATGCCGTGCCCGAGCTCGTGGACCCCGATGACGAGGACGACGTGCACGCGGACACCGCAAGGGCCGTCGCGACGAGGCATACGACGGGGAGTGGGTTTCTGGTCAGGTAACGCACAAAAGTGCTCCTCACAGTTGTGGAGGGTCCAGGCGTAGTAGTGATGTGACACTACGTGAGGAAAGTTACAGAGGAAAGACCACGTCGGCCGGGATTGGCGCAATTGTTTCGGCGCCGTTGCGATAACGACATTCGTCCGGGCGCGCCTGCCCCAGTGGATGCCGCGGCCGCGTGCTGCCGGCTCAGGGCTGCCGACGCTCGAGCAACAGCGCCGCCACGAGGGCCGTCCAGCCGGTCTGGTGCGACGCGCCCAGCCCATGGCCGTCGTCGCCGTGGAAATACTCGTGGAACGGGATCAGATCGTGCCATTCGGGTGAGGTCTGAAACAGCTCAGCGGTCCCGAAGACGGGGCGGCGCCCGTGGGCGTCGTCCGTGAAAATGCCCACCAGGCGCGCCACGAGCGCGTCCGCGAGCTCGGCGAGTCCCACGGTCGTCCCCGATCCCGTCGGGTATTCCACGCGCAGGTCCTCGCCGTAGAAGTCGGCGAACCGCCGCAGCGCCTCGATCAGCAGGTAGTTCACCGGGAACCAGACGGGCCCGCGCCAGTTGGAGTTGCCGCCGAACAGGCCGGTCTGCGACTCTCCCGGTTCGTAGTCGACGGTGTAGGACGCCCCGTCCAGATGCACCGTGAACGGCTCCGCGAGGTGCCGGCGGGACAACGCACGGATGCCGAAGGGAGAAAGGAACTCGTCCTCCGACAGGACCGTCGCGAGGATCGGCACGAGGCGGTCCTGATGCACGATCGACAGCAGCCGGCCTTCGCGTCCGTCCAGCATGTGGACATCGCCGACGACCGGGGTGTAGCGCGGTTTGTTGGCGAGGAACCAATGGAAACGGGCCGCGAACTGCGGGAGCGCGGCGAGTGTCTCCTCCCCCAGCGTCATGGTCGCCACCAACGGCAGCAGGCCGACCACCGAGCGCACCCGCATCAACTCGGTCGCCCCGTCACGGAAATGCAGGACGTCGTAGAAGAACTGGTCCTGCTCGTCCCACAGGCCCTGTTCGACCATGGCGGCCGCGATCGACGCGAAGTGTTCGAAGAACTTCGTCGCCAGGTCTTCGTACGCGCGATCGTGTTGCGCGAGGCGCAGCGCCGTCTCGAGCAGATTGAGGCTGTACATCGCCATCCAGGCGGTGCCGTCCGCCTGCTCCAAGTAGGCGCCGTCCGGCAGCACCGCCGACCGGTCGATGGGGCCGACGTTGTCGAGACCGAGGAAGCCGCCTTCGAAAACATTGTTGCCCTCGCTGTCCTTGCGATTGACCCACCACGTGAAATTGAGGAGCAACTTGGTGAAGACGCGGGAGAGGAACTCGAAGTCGGTCCCGCCGTCGATGAGAAAGACGCGAAGCGCCGCCCACGCATGCACGGGCGGGTTGACGTCGTCGAATTTCCATTCGTACGCCGCGAGGTTTCCGGCCGGGTGCATGTACCACTCGCGCACCATGAGAATGAGTTGTCGTTTCGCGAATTCAGGATCGACGTGCGCGAGCGGTACGCAATGAAAAGCGAGGTCCCATGCGGCGAACCACGGGTATTCCCACGGGTCCGGCATCGAGATCACGTCGCGGGCGTTGACGTGCTCCCAGCCGGCATTGCGTCCTGTGAGGCGCGCTGCCGGTGGCACGGGGCCCGCGGGATCGCCCTGCAGCCACCGCTCGACGTTGTAGTGGTAATACTGCTTGCCCCACAGGAGTCCGGCGATGGCCTGCCGCAGCACGCGAGCCTCGTCAGTGGTGGTGGCCGGGGGGGTCAGGGCAGCGAAGTAGGCGTCCGCCTCCGCCTTGCGTGCAACCAGGATGTCGTCGTACGACGCATCGATCGCAGGCACGTCCGACCCGCTCGCCAGTCGCACGCGCACGACCTGCGTGCTCCCGGCCGGCACGGTCAGCACGTAGTGCAGGCTCCCCTTCGTGCCGACCCCGTCCGGGTTGACCGTCTCAGCATGTGAGACAACGTGGTCGTTGATCCCATCCTTCGGAAAGGGCGACCGGCCGGGCGTGCCGAACAGCCGGCGGGCGTTGGTCTCGTTGTCGCAGACCAGCCCCGCGGGCAGTCCGTCCCCGGTGAGCGTGAGCACCCCCGCGGACTCGTGCTCGGCGACCAGCGAGGCCCCGGCGACGGTGATCGTCGGCACCGGCGATCCGGGTGCCTGCCAGGCCCAGGTGTTGCGAAACCACAGCGTCGGCAGCACGTGCAACGTCGCCGCGTCCGGCCCGCAATTGGTGACCGTGATCCGCATGCACAGGTCATCGACGTCGGCCTTGGCGTAGTCCACGGTCACGGCCCAGAAGCGGTCGTCGCCGAAGACACCCGTGTCGAGCAGCTCGTACTCGGGGTCGCCGTGCCCGCGCCGACCGTTCTCGGCCACCAGGTCCTCGTAGGGAAACCGCGCCTGCGGATAGTGGTAACGCCACGTCATCCAGGAGTGCGTGGGCGTGGAATCGACGTACCACCAGTATTCCTTGACGTCCTCGCCGTGATTGCCCTGCGGCCCCGACAGCCCGAACATGCGCTCCTTGAGCGTGGGGTCGACCCCGTTCCAGAGCGCCAGCCCGAGGCACCACGTCTGGTCGAGGTCGCAGACGGCCGCCATGCCGTCCTCGCTCCACCGGTAGGCGCGGGAGCGCGCCTGCTCGTACGGCAGATACGACCAGGCGTCACCCCCCGCGCTGTAGTCCTCGCGGACCGTGCCCCAGGCGCGCTCGGCCACGTAGGGACCCCACGCCCGCCAGTGCTCCGTCCCGGCGTCCGCCGCCGTCAACCTGTCCTTCTCCGCGTCTGCTCCCGGGCCCGTCATGCGAGCATCTTGCCGCGTGGCAGCCCGCCAGCGGCTCACGAGGCAGGCCGGCGGGCCGATACTGGTGGCGTGACGGATGCCGTTGTGCGCACGGAGCAGGACTCGCTCGGACAGCTCGACGTGCCCGCAGAGGCCTATTACGGTGCGCATACGCAGCGGGCACTGGCCAACTTCCCCATCACCGGCACGCCGATCAGCGTCCATCCGGACCTCGTCCGTGCCCTCGCCGCCGTGAAGGAGGCCGCCGCGTCGGCCAACTACCTCCTCGGCGAGCTGCCCGAGGACCGGGCCGACGCGATCGCGACCGCCTGCCAGGAGATCCGATCGGGGGCGCTGCAGGACCAGTTCGTCGTCGACGTGCTCCAGGGCGGCGCCGGGACCTCGACCAACATGAACGCCAACGAGGTCATCGCCAATCGGGCCCTCGAGATCCTCGGCCACCTCCGCGGCGACTACGCCCACCTCTCGCCCCTCGATGACGTCAACCGCAGTCAGAGCACCAACGACGCCTACCCGACCGCGGTCCGGATCGCCCTCGTCACCGCCCTCGACCGGTTGCGCCCGGCAGTCACGGAGTTGACCGACGCCTTCCGCGGCAAGGCCCTCGAGTTCACCGACGTGGTGAAGGTCGGGCGCACGCAGCTGCAGGACGCGGTGCTCATGACGTACGGCCAGGAGTTCGGGGCCTTCGCCACGGCCCTGGCCGCCGAGCAGCCGCGGCTCGCGGAGGCGCGCCGGCTGCTCTGCGAGGTCAATATGGGTGGGAGCGCGATCGGCACGAGTCTCAACGTCGACCCGCGCTATCCGGCCTTGGTCCGCGAGCGGCTGGTCGCCATCACGGGGCTGCCGATCCGCACCGCCGCCGACCTCGTCGAGGCCACCTCCGACACCAGCGCGCTCGTCCACCTCTCGGGCATCCTCAAGCGCCTCGCCATCACCCTGAGCAAGACCTGCAACGACCTGCGGCTCCTGGCGTCGGGTCCCTACGGCGGCATGGCCGACATCACCCTTCCCGCCGTCCAGGCGGGGTCGAGCATGATGCCGGGCAAGGTCAACCCGGTCATTCCGGAGGCCGTCAACCAGGTCGCCTTCGAGGTCATCGGCCTCGACGTCACCGTCACGATGGCCGCACAGGCGGCCCAGTTGCAGCTCAACGCCTTCGAGCCGGTGATGGTCCACTCGCTCCTGTTGATGACGCGTCACCTCGACGCGGCCTGCCGGATGCTCGCGGAGCGGTGCGTGGCGGGCATCACCGTCGACCGTGCCCACGCCCGCGACCTGGCGGGTCACTCGCTCGGCATCGTGACCGCGCTCGTCCCTTACATTGGCTACGCCGCCGCGGCCGACGTCGCGCACGAGGCCCTCGAGACCGGCGAGAGCGCCGCGGCGATCGTTGTCGCGCGCGGGCTGCTGACGGTGGCGGAGATGGACGCGGTGTTGCGTGCCGTCGCGCCGCAGGCCCGTGTCCAGCGCGTGCACCGCGCCTGACGTCCTACTCCCCGGCGGCGTCCCGCGCGCCTGACCCGCGCTCGGGGCGGCGCCGCGCGCGCCTGGTTTGGTTGGGCGGGGCAGTGTTACGGGAGGATGTCGTACGACGAAAGGACACCTGCATGCCCATCGCGACCGTCAACCCGGCCACCGGCGAGAAGGTCAGGACGTTCGACGCCCTGACCCACGGCGAGATCAACGCGACGATCAAGAAGGCGTGGGAGACCTTTCCCACCTACCGCCGCACGCCGCTCGAGGACCGGGCCGGCTGGCTGCGCGCGGCTGCCGACCTCCTGGAGGCCGAGGTCGACAGCATCGCCGCACTGATGACCACGGAGATGGGCAAGACCCTCGCCTCGGCCAAGGCCGAGGTGCGCAAGTGCGCGACCGGGTGCCGTTACTACGCCGAGCATGCCGCGGCGATCCTCGCGGACCAACCCGCCGACGCCGGGGCGGTCAATGCCGCTCGCGCCTACACCCGCTGGCAGCCGCTCGGTGTGGTGCTCGCCATCATGCCGTGGAACTTCCCGCTCTGGCAGGTCTTCCGCTTCGCAGCGCCGGCCCTGATGGCCGGCAACGTCGGCCTGCTCAAGCACGCGTCGAACGTGCCCCAGACCGCCCTGCTCATCGAGGACGTCCTGCGCCGCGCCGGCTTCCCCGACGGCGCGTTCTCCACGTTGCTCGTCGGCTCCGACGCGATGGAGGCGATAGTCACCGATGAGCGCATCGTGGCTGTCACGCTCACCGGGAGCGAGGGCGCCGGCCGGTCCGTCGCAGCGCTCGCGGGCCGGTCGCTGAAGAAGACGGTGCTCGAACTCGGCGGCAGCGACCCGTTCGTCGTCATGCCGTCCGCCGACCTGGAGCGGGCCGCGACCGTCGCGGTCACATCACGCACCCAGAACAACGGCCAGAGCTGCATCGCCGCAAAGCGTTTCATCGTGCACACCGAGATCGCGCACGCCTTCAGTGAGCTGTTCGTGGCGAAGATGCGCGCACTGGCGGTCGGCGACCCGATGAGCGACGCGACCGACGTGGGGCCCCTCGCGACCGAGCAGGTGCGCGACGACGTCGAGGAATACGTCATCGATGCCCGCCGCCATGGCGCGCAGGTGCTGTGCGGCGGCGAGCGGCCCGAGGGTGCCGGCTGGTTCTACCCGCCGACCGTCGTGGCGGGCATCACCCCGATGATGCGCATGCACCGGGAGGAGGTGTTCGGCCCCGTCGCGTCGCTGTACGTCGTACCGGACATCGAAGCGGCCATCGCCCTGGCGAACGATTCACCGTACGGGCTGGGGTCCAACGCGTGGACCGAGGATCCCGAGGAGCAGCAGCGCTTCATCGACGAGCTCGAGGCGGGGCAGGTCTTTCTCAACGGGATGACGACGTCCTATCCGGAGCTCGCCTTCGGTGGCGTGAAGGCATCCGGATACGGCCGTGAACTGTCCGACCTCGGCATGCGGGAGTTCTGCAACGCGAAGACGGTCTGGGTCGGCAAGCCCGGCGCAGCCGCTCCCGGAGCTGCGACCGAGTAGCGCTCTTCCCGACGTGCGCCCTTCCCGACGTGTCAACATTTCGCGGGGCAGGGACAGCGAAACGTCCACACGATCGACGTCCCGGGGTCGCGACAAGAGGCCAGAAGGCGCGAGCCGGTAGCCTGGGATCTTCCGCCCCGCCCGACTGACCGGAGAGACCCGCCGCAGTGATCGCCGTTTCCTCGCTCGAGTTGCGTGTCGGCGCTCGCGTTCTCATCGAGTCTGCGACGTTCCGGGTGGGCAGCGGTGACCGGATCGGCCTCGTCGGCCGCAACGGCGCCGGCAAGACGACGCTCACCAAGGTGCTGGCCGGCGAGGGACTGCCGGCCGCGGGCACCGTCACCCGCGGCGGCGAGATCGGCTATCTCCCGCAGGACCCGCGCACCGGCGACCTCGAGGTGCTGGCCCGCGACCGCATCCTGTCGGCCCGGGGCCTCGATCAGGTCATCCGCGACATGCGCGAGGCGGAAGGCCGCATGGCGAGCAGCGACGACGCCGTGCGCGACAAGGCGATGGAACGCTACGGCCGGCTCGAGGGAGAGATGATGAGCAAGGGTGGTTACGCGGCCGAGGCCGAAGCGGCCACCATCGCGGCCAACGTCGGGTTGCCCGAGCGCATCCTCGAGCAGCCCCTGTCGACCTTGTCCGGTGGCCAGCGCCGCCGCGTCGAGCTCGCGCGCATCCTGTTCTCCGGCGCCGACACCCTGCTGCTCGACGAGCCGACCAACCACCTCGACGCCGACTCGATCGTCTGGCTGCGCGACTTCCTCCGGTCGTACAAGGGCGGTTTCATCGTCATCTCCCACGACGTGGCGCTCATCGAGACCGTGGTCAACAAGGTCTTCTACCTCGACGCCAACCGCACGACGATCGATGTCTACAACATGGGCTGGAAGGCCTACCTGACACAGCGCGAGGCCGACGAACGTCGCCGCAAGCGCGAGCGCGCCAACACCGAGAAGAAGGCCCAGACCCTCATCACGCAGTCGCTGAAGATGAAGGCGACCGCAACGAAGGCCACCGCCGCGCAAAACATGGCCAAGCGCGCCGAGCGGATGCTGGCCGGGCTCGACGAGGTGCGCGCCGGGGACAAGGTTGCGAAGATCCGCTTTCCCGAGCCGGCGCCGTGCGGCAAGACGCCGCTCATGGCGACCGGGCTGTCAAAAAGCTATGGGTCACTGGAAATCTTCACCGATGTCGACCTCGCCATCGACAAGGGTTCGCGGGTCGTCATCCTCGGCCTCAACGGCGCCGGCAAGACGACGCTGTTGCGGCTGCTCAGTGGCACCGAGCAGCCCGACACCGGTCAGTTGGAGCCGGGTCATGGCCTCAAGCTCGGCTACTACGCCCAGGAACACGAGACGCTCGACCCCGAGCGGTCGGTGCTCGAAAATATGCGCTCGTCGTCGCCGGACATGCCCGACACCGACATGCGCAAGATCCTCGGCTCGTTCCTGTTCACCGGGGACGACGTCGACAAGCCGGTCGGCGTGCTGTCCGGTGGGGAGAAGACCCGGCTCGCCCTCGCGACCCTCGTCGTCAGCAGCGCCAACGTGCTGCTCCTCGACGAGCCGACCAACAACCTCGACCCGGCGAGCCGCATCGAGATCCTCAACGCGCTGCGCTCGTTCTCCGGCGCGATCGTGATGGTGACCCACGACGAGGGCGCTGTGGACGCGCTGAAGCCCGAGCGGGTCGTGCTGCTGCCGGACGGCGTCGAGGACCTGTGGAACGACGGCTACGCCGACCTCGTCTCCCTGGCCTGACAGGTGTGTCGCCTCCTCGGTTACGTGGCGCGCCGGCCGATGACCGTCGTCGACGTGGTCGGCGCCGACTTCGAGAAGTTCCGCCATCTCGCCCGCACGCATAGCGACGGGTGGGGTGCCGCGTGGCGCACGGGCGACACGGTCGCGTCCCGTGTCTCGACCGAGGCGGCCGACGACAGCGAGGCCTTCCGTTCCTTCGCCGACACCCACCTGGCCGACGCCGCCATCGTGCACCTGCGTTGGGCGACGCGCGGCTTGGCGGTCTGCGCGCCCAACACCCATCCCTTCACCGCCGGCGACGTCGCGTTCGCCCACAACGGCAGCGTGCTGCCGCCGGACAGCCTCGACGCACTGATCCCCGATCACCTCGCGGCCACCCGCCGGGGCGACACCGACAGCGAACGGATATTCCTTGCGACCCGGGCCCGGATGGCGGGCGCCGACCAGCTGGCGCCCGCCGATGCCCTGGTCGCCACGCTGCGGGCCATCGACCGGGACCTCGAGTTCACCAGCCTCAACTGCCTGTTACTCACCCCGGATCAACTGATCGCCGCGAGCCTCCACCGCCCGCACATGGTGGAGGAGCACGCGCCGTTCGCGTTGACGCCCGACTATTACGACATGCACTTCCGGGTGGCTCAGGACGCCGTCGTCATCGGGTCGAGTGGGTGGCCGCAGCCGGGCTGGCACCGCCTGTCCAACGGCGAGGTGCTCACCGTCGACCGGGCGACACTCTCCGTCTCCGTGACCGAGCTGCCGGCCCGGGCGGCGGACCGCGCCGGCTGACGGTTGCCGGCTCCGGCATGCGGGCACTCCTCCCGGACGAGACCTGGAGGTTTTCGACATGCGGCTGCCCGATCCCCGTGGCCCGATCAGCAGCGGCGTTCTCCGGGCGCTGGGCAACGACGAGCCGGTCGACGCGCAGGAGTTGGACCGCCGGCGCACCGCCATTGCCGCGGTCCCGGACGTGTTGGCTGACGCTGATTTCCAACTCGCACTGGCCGTCTGCTACCAGCTGCACTACACCAGCTTCGACGGGGTGGCCGACTCGTGGGAGTGGGACCCGGGGCTGCTGACGGTCCGGGCGCTCCTCGAGGCGCGGGTCGAGGCCGCCGTGACCGCGCTCGTCGGGACGCCGTCCGTGCGGCCCGGGGAGACCGTCGCCACCGCGCTGCGACGGTTGATCGATGCGGACCAGAGCCCGTCGCTGTCGACGTTCCTGCTCCGGCACGCCACGGCCGACCAGTTCCGTGCCTATGTGCAGCAGCGGTCCGTCTATCAGCTCATGGAGGCCGACCCGCACAGCTGGGCGATCCCGCGGATCACCGGCAAGGCGAAGGTCGCGTTGGTGGAGATCCAGGCCGACGAGTACGGGGGCGGACGTGCTGACCGGATGCACAGCCTCCTGTACGCCGAGATGATGCAGGCTCTCGGCCTCGACGCCACCTACGGGGCCTACTGGGGCACCGCAACGGCGCAGACATTCGCGGCGCTCAACCTCATGTCGTGGTTCGGTCTGCACCGGAGTCGGCGAGGTGCGTTGCTCGGGCACCTCGCGGCGTACGAGATGACCTCGACCACCCCCTGTCGGCGGATGGCGAACGGCCTGCGGCGCCTCGGCTTCGACGAGGCGGTATGCGATTACTACGACGAGCACGTCCTCGCCGACGCCGTCCACGAGCAGCTCGCCGCGGTCGACCTGTGCGGCTCGTTCGCGGACGGCAACGCGGACCTGGCCGACGACGTGCTGTTCGGTGCGGCGGCCTGCCTCGCCCTTGAAGGTCGAGTGGGCGGCGCCTTGCTGGCGAAATGGGCGCCCGCAGCGACGTCCTCCGCGGCGTGACCGAGCGGCCACAGCGGCCACAGCCACAGCGGCCAGAGCGACCAGAGCGACCAGAGCGACCCGACCGAGCCTGACCGAGCCTGACCGAGCGACCGACGGAGGCCGAGGCCGAGTGGCCTGCCAAGCGGCCTTGACCGACGACAATCGGCTGGCGGGATGCGCCCGCTGTCACTCAGGGGCAGCGCCAGCCGTTGGCGGTGTGCGAACCGTCGCAGAGGGGGCGGCGACCGGAGCGCCCGCAGCGGCACAGGGCGAGCACCCGTCGCTCCGCCTCGAGCTCGTTACCGGCCGCGTCCAGCAACTGGAAGTCGCCGCGCACGATCAGCGGTCCGTCGGGATATGCGGTTATCGTCGGTCGGTCCGGTTGTTTCACGGTCAACGGTTGCCCATCAGCGGCCCCCGCCAATCGCCCGAGCCGGCAGAGGGCGCACCCGTGTCACCCGCCGCACCCGCGTCACCCGCGTCACCCGTGTCACCCGCCGTACCGGCCGTACCGGCCGCTCGCGCCTGCCGTGCACAGCCCGGCCACAGAATGGGCGGCTAGGGTGATCGGCGCAAGCTGTCCGCCGAGAGTGAGAAGAGTCCTGTGCGCCGTACCATCGCCGTCCTGTTCGCTGCCCTCGCGTTGACCGGATGCGCCGGGTCGAAGGCCTCGACGACGCCGCCGTCCGCCGCCAGCAGCGCCAGCGTCAGCGCCAGCGCCAGCGCCAGCGCCAGCGCCAGCACCAGCACCAGCGCCAGCACCAGCGCCAGCGCCAGCACCAGCGCCAGCGCCAGCACCAGCGCCAGCACCAGCACGGCGGCCGGCCCGTTCTCGGCATCGGGCACCTTCGGCCAGGAACCCACGATCACCTTCCCATCGCCCACGCCGCCGACGGACCTCGTGAAGACCCTCGTGACGGAAGGCACGGGAGCCGCGGTGGCCAAGGGCGACCTGCTCGTCGCGCACTACGTCGGCCAGGTGTGGGGCGGCGCCGAGCCGTTCGACAGCTCCTACCCGCGCAACGCGCCGACGACGTTCCTCATCGGCGTCGGCAAGGTCGTGACCGGTTGGGACGAGACCCTCGTCGGGGTGAAAGCCGGGTCGCGCGTGCTGCTCAGCCTGCCGCCCGCCAAGGGTTACGGTGCGGCGGGCAACACCAACGCCGGCATCAAGGGCACCGACACCATCGTCTTCGTCGTGGACGTCGTCGCCTCGTACGTTCCCACCACCGGTGGCCAGGCGGACGCGGCGCCGCAGCAGGTCACGACACCCGGCATCACGACCGGCGGTCGGCTGGGCAAGAAGCCGACGTTGGCCATTGCCAAGGGCACCGCCGAACCGACCAAGCCCACCGCCGCGATGCTGGCGAAGGGCACCGGCGCACCGGTCGCCGATGGCCTGATGCTTGCCCAGATCGAGTCGGTGGACTGGTCGAATGCGCCGGACGGATCGACGTGGTCGACCGAGGGACTGCAGCCGGTGCCGATCGGCGGCGGTGGACCGCTCGACATCCTCAAGGGCATGCCTGTCGGCAGCCGGGCGCTGGTGCTGCTGCCCAAGGCGACGGGCACGGGAGCACACCCCGCCATCGCCGCGATCATCGACCTCGTTGCGCAGCCGAAGGCGCCGTCGTAGGACGCCGACGTCTCGCGCGCGTAGGGCGCCGTGCCGCGCCCGTCAGGCCGATCCGAGAGCCCGATCAGGAAGGCGGCGCGCCCGGCGCACCAGGCGGCGCTCCCACTCGGGGACATCGGCTGCGGGCGGGGCGATGTAGTAGCCCTGTGCGGAGTCGATCGACAGTGACTGGCATACGTCCAGCTCCGCCTCCGTCTCGACCCCCTCCGCGATGACGCCGGCGCCGACCTCGAGGGAGAAGAGAACGACGGCACTCGCGAGGGCCCGCCGCGCCGGATCCGTGTCGATGCCGGCGACGAGGTCGCGGTCGAGCTTGATCTGGTCGGGACGCAGTTGCACGACGTGGCGGAACGACGCGAAGCCGGCGCCCGCGTCGTCCACGGCCAGCCGCAGCCCTTGGGCGCGCAGCGGGTCGAGCACCGCGGCGATGTCCCGGTATTCGTCGATCGACTCGTGCTCCGTGATCTCCAGCATGAGACGGCGCAGTGGCACGTCCTGGCTGGTCATCAGTGCGGCGAAGCCGGGCCGGAGCAAGGTCGCAGCGGAGACGTTCACGGACATGAACATGCGGTCCGGCAGCTCGCCCAGGCGGCCCATCGCCAGTCGCAGGGCCAGCAGTTCCAGCGGCTCGGCGAGCCCCGCTTCCGTCGCGAGGCGAAACCAGACATCCGGGGGTCGCGGTGGCTGGCCGCCAAAGCGGGAGAGGGCTTCGACACCCGTCACGCGGCCGGAGCTGAGACTCACGATCGGCTGGAAGGCGATGGACAGGCATTCGCTGTCCAGCACCGCGATGATCTCCCGGCGCAGCCGGGACAGCCGTTCGGCGGCCGCCCGGTCGGTGGGGCTCAGCCGCACGGCGCCCTGGTGGCCCGCGACGCGTCCGGCGCCATCCAGCACCGGGCGGACGCTGCTCTCCACCAGCACGGTTTCCCCGTTCTGGTCGCGCAGCTGCCGGGTGCCGTCGTACCAGCACGAGGGCTTGTCGAGGAAGTCCGCGACGAGCCGTCCGACGACCTCTTCGGCGCGAAAGCCGAGGAGGTCCTCGACCGCGTCGTTCGAATACGTGATTACGCTCTCACCGTCGGACGTCCACAGCCACTCGTGGGCGCTGTCGCCGATCGCCACCAGCCGCCGGTTGGCGATGAGGAGAGCGTCGGTGAGTTGGCGAGTGCGCCGCAGGAGCAGGGCGGCGGCCGCCGCGAGCGCGAGCACGACAATCGCCAGAAGGAGCCGGGCGGTCACACTCGGCACGATAGCGTCGTCAACAGAGTCAATGTCACCCACTGACAGTATCGGTGAACGTAGCGTGACGAAAGGGGCGACCACGTTGTATTCGCGCAGCGCTGTCGCACCCCGACATCGCGGTCAGCCCTCGTCCTCGTCGTCGGCAGCCGTCCAGGCGGTCTCGCGTGCCTCGTGGGCGGAGCGCCAGTTGGCGGCCGCGGCGGCGGATCCGTAGGGACCCATGCGGTCGGCGCCGCGGCAGCCGACGCCCTCCTCGACCGTTTCGTGGGTCAAGCAGAAGTAATAGCCGTCGTCCGCCATCCTCGTCCTCCTCATCGCAAACTCGTGCTCGGTGCCGGAGCACTACCCGCCCGGCGTGGCCCGAGCCGCGCCGGACCGACTGAGGTCGGCACTGGCGCCATCGTGCCGGACGTCGCGGCAATTTCGGGGCTCCACCCCCGTGCCGTCCGCGTGTCGGCGCCCCAGCCGCGCCCGGGCAGGCACGTCGAACGGGAGGCCGGGAGCAAGGCGCGTCCCCTGTGCGCGCCCGATCCCGGTGCCTCCCGGGCTCTGTGTATCGGCTGGCTCACTCGACCCCGGCACCGCCGGGCGGCCCAACGCCCTGCCGGCCGTTGGCCCAGCCTGCGGGCCGGGCCGGCGGAGTGCCGCCGACCGGCCGGAGCGCCGGCGGCGCGGGAGGGGGTGGCAGGTAGGCTGCCCGCGGGTTCCCCGACGCTTGGACGAGGTTTCTACCGTGCGCTTCACACCCCGCGAGAACAGCTTCTACGACTTGTTCAGCGAGGCGGCCAGCAACATCGTCGACGCTGCCAAGCTCCTGGCGGAGCTGATCGCCGCGCCGCCTGCCGACCGGTCCGCCATTGCCGACAAGATCCGCGACCTGGAGCACGCGAGCGACGACGTGGCCCACAAAACGCTGCGACAGCTCAACTCGACATTCGTCACGCCCTTCGACCGGGCCGACATCTACGAGCTCACCAGCAAGCTCGACGACGTCATGGACTTCATCGAAGCGGTGTCGGACCTCATCGTCCTGTACGCCATCGACGAGCTCCCCGGCGAGCTCGCCGCGATCGCTGACGTGCTCCAGCGCGCCGCAGCCACGACCCACGAGGCCATGCCGCGGCTGCGCACGATGAAAAACCTCGAGGAATACTGGATCGAGGCCAACCGGCTCGAGAACGAGGCCGACAAGCTCCACCGTCGTTTTGTCGCAAAGCTGTTCTCGGGTGAATACGACGCTCTCACGGTGATGAAGCTCAAGGAGATCGTCGAGCAACTCGAGGAGGCGGCCGACGCGTTCGAGCACGTGGCCAACACGGTCGAGACCATCGCCGTGAAGGAGTCCTGAGCCGGTGACGGCGCAGCTCGCCCTGGTCATTGCCGTCGTCGGGATCGCCTTTGCCTTCGACTACACCAACGGATTCCACGACGCCGCGAACGCGATCGCCACCTCGATCTCGACCCGCGCGCTCACTCCGCGCGTCGCGCTCGCGATGGCCGCAGTCTTCAACCTGGTCGGCAGTTTCCTCGGGCAGAAGGTCGCGAAGACGGTCAGTGACACGATCAAGGCGCCGGCCGGCAACCATGGCCTCGTCGTCATCGTCGCCGGGCTCCTCGGCGCGATCACGTGGAACCTGGTGACGTGGTATTTCGGTTTGCCGTCCTCGTCGTCGCACGCACTCATCGGCGGCCTCATCGGGGCGGGCCTCGCCTCCGCCTCGGAGGTGCACTGGGCGAAGGTCGTCGAGAAGGTCGCGATCCCGATGGTCGTCTCACCCATCGTCGGCTTCGTGCTGGCGTACCTGCTCATGCTGTCGATCCTGTGGGGCTTCCGGCGTCGCAACTTCCACCGGACCAACCGCGGCTTTCGCATCGCGCAGACCGCGTCGGCCGCGGCGATGTCGCTCGGTCACGGTCTGCAGGACGCGCAGAAGACGATGGGCGTCATCGTTCTCGCGCTCGTCGCGGGTGGATATCAGCAGAGTGCGACCCACATCCCCGTCTGGGTGGTCGTCGGTGCGGCGACCGCCATCTCGCTCGGCACCTACTCCGGTGGCTGGCGCATCATGCGCACCCTCGGCCGCCGGGTGATCGAGCTCGACCCTGCCCGCGGCTTCGCTGCCGAGACCACTGCTGCAGCCGTGCTCTACACGACGGCGTTCGTCATCGCCGCACCGATCTCGACCACCCACACCATCACATCCGCCATCATGGGTGTCGGTGCGACGAAGCGGCTGTCGGCCGTCCGCTGGGGCGTCGCGCGTTCCATCGTCGCGGCGTGGGTCCTCACCCTCCCCGCGGCCGGCCTCGTCGCGGCTCTCGTCTACGAGTTGCTCAGGCTGCTGCCCGGCACGTGACGGCGGACCGCGGTCACGACTCGAACTTGTAACCCACGCCGCGGACCGTGATGAGGTGCTGCGGCGCCGCCGGGTCGTCCTCCACCTTGCTGCGCAGGCGTTTGACGTGCACATCGAGGGTCTTCGTATCACCGACGTAGTCGGCGCCCCACACACGGTCGATGAGCTGCCCGCGGGTGAGGACGCGCCCCGAGTTGCGCACGAGCAACTCGAGGAGCTCGAACTCCTTGAGGGGCAAGGGGATCGATTCGCCGCGGACGGTGACGACGTGCCGGTCGATGTCCACGCGCACGGGACCGGCCTCGACGGTGGTGCTCATCAGTGGTTCGCTGTCGCCATGACGGCGCAGGACGGCCCGGATGCGCGCGACGAGCTCACGCGCGGAGAACGGTTTTGTGACGTAGTCGTCGGCGCCGAGCTCGAGCCCGACGACCTTGTCGACCTCCGCATCCCGCGCCGTCAGCATGATGACCGGCACGGCCGAGGTCTTCCGCAACTCGCGGCACACCTCCCAGCCCGACATTCCGGGAAGCATCACGTCGAGCAGGACGAGATCGGCGCCGGTGCGCTGGAACGCGGCGAGGCCGGTGGGGCCGGTCGTCGCGACGGTGACGTCGAACCCTTCCTGGCGCAACAGGTAGCTGAGCGGGTCGGAGAAGGACTCCTCGTCCTCGACGACCAGGATGTGCGTCATTGCGTGTCCTCTGCATCGGGCGTGCTTTCGATGTCCGTCACGTCGGCCAGGGGCAGGCGCACAGTGAAGGTCGATCCCGCGCCTGGGGTGCTGGTGACCGCGATCTCGCCGCCGTGGTTGCGCACGACGTGCTTGACGATCGCGAGCCCGAGCCCGCTGCCGCCGGTCTCCCGGGAGCGGGCGGGATCCACGCGGTAGAAGCGCTCGAACAACCGCGGCACGTCACCGGGGTCGATGCCCACCCCCCGGTCGCTGACCGCGATCGAGATGGCCTCGTCCTCAGCGCGCACGGTGACGACGACCCCGGAACCGTCCCGGCTGTAAGCCACGGCATTGTTGATCAGGTTGGACAGGGCGCTCACCAGCTGGGTGCGGTCGGCGGGGACGAGGAGGTCGCCGTCCAGCTCGACGAACATCGCGATGTGCCGGCTCTCCGCGAGCGCCCGGTTGGCCTCCATGGCCTCGGCGACGACCCCGCGCGTGGAGACGGCAGTGAGCGTGACGGGTTCGCCGGCACCTTCCAGCCGTGACAACTCGATCAATTCGGTGACGAGCCCGCTGAGCCGCGCGCCCTCCCGCTGGAGCCGCAACCCGAACCGGCGGACGGCTTCGGGGTCGTCGCCGGCCTGCGTCAACGCCTCGCCCAGCACCATGATGGCGCCCACCGGTGTCTTCAGTTCATGGCTGATGTTGGCCACGAAATCCCGCCGCACCGCGTCGAGGCGGCGGGCCGGGCTCAGGTCCGTGACGACGATCGCCACGTCGTTGCCCCCGGCGGCGACGACGCGCGCGCGCACGGCGATCGGACTGGAGTCGTCGGTCCGCCGCAGCTCGATCTCGGTCTGGCGGACGCGCGCGTCGCGGCGCACCTGCCGCGTCAGGTCGCGCAGTTCGGCGCTCGCGAGGCGGTCGGCACGGACGATGCCGAGCGTGTGGGCCGCCCCGTTGGTCAGGACCGGCCGATCGGTGCCATCGACGACGACGGCCGCCTCGTCCATCTGGTCGAGCACGAATGCCGCTGCGGCACGCCGGTTGCCGACATCGGATCGTGCGCGATCAGCTCGTGCCGGGCTTGCTGCGCGGCCCAGTCGCCGGCCGGCCGGTGGCGGATACGCGATGAACACGACGAGCGCCGCGCCGATCAGGAGGCCGACGAGTGCCGACGCGACGACTGCCACGCGGTGATCGTAAGCGGTCGGGTCGCCGTTGCTGAAAGCCGCGACAGGGGGCGCCGGGAGTTCATACGGCGTTCATCAGACGTTCGGGCAACGCTCATCTGCCGCGTGTGCACATTTCCTGCCGCGTGTGGGAGCGTATCGCGGGCCTCGCGCGTCGGGCACGGCTCGGGGCTCGGGGCAAAGGGCACACGGCAGACGGCACAAGGCAAAGGGCACAGAGCGTGCCGTCGTACGACGAAAGGATTGTCCATGGCGGAGACGCGCCGCGCGTTCCATGAGGAGCTCGCCCAACTGACGACCGACACGGTCCGGCTGGCCGTGATGGCCCGGCGGGCCATCCACACGGGCACTCGCGCGCTGCTCGAGCTCGACCTGGAGGCGGTGTCCGTCGTCATCGACGATGACCGGTTCCTCGACGAGCTGACCGACTCCATCGAAGGGCGGGCGTTCGACGTGCTGGCGCGCCAATCGCCGGCGGCCGGTGACCTGCGTACGCTCATGACGACCATCCGGGGCATCCACGAGCTGGAGCGGATCGGCGACCACATGGTCAAGATCGCGAAAGCTGCCCGGCGGCTGTATCCGCGGCCGATCGAGCCCGAGTTCGCCGCCATCATCGAACGCATGGGGCTGCAGGCGATGGAGCAGCTCTCACTGGCGACGGAGGCGTTCTCCGAACGGGACGTGCCGCGGGCGAAATCACTGGCGGACATGGACGACGTCATGGACGACCTGCAGCGCGAGCTCTACCGCGCGATCTTCGCCGCCGGCGCGGGGGACGACGGCCAGCTGCAGCGCGCCGTGCAGATCGCGCTCGTCGGACGGTTCTACGAGCGGATGGCCGATCATTCGGTCAATTTCGGGGAGCGCGTCGAGTTCATGGTGACCGGACAGTTCATCGAGCACGCGCAGCAACCCCATGCCGTCGCCGTGCCGGACGACGGTCCGCGGGGGGACGAGGCGGAGGACTGACGGGGCCCACGAAATGGTAGGGCGGCGTTCACCTGTCGTTCATGTCGTGTCGGCCATCGGTTCACGTCGGTTTCCTACTGTCCACAGCGACAGAAGCGAATGCGGCCGGGACCCGGCCAACAACGAAGGGTTTCATCCCGTGACGATCAGCACCCTGCGCCGCAGCTCGACTGCGGCAGTCGTGCTCACCCTCGCGCTCTCGATCTCGGCGTGCTCCAGCAAGTCCTCCTCCTCGACGACCGGCAGCTCCGCGCCCGCCACCGGCTCGGGTGCCGTCGGCTCGGGTGCCGTCGGCTCGGGTGCCGCCGGCTCCGGCGGCGGCTCGGCCAACGGTGGCCTCAACGGCTCCGGCTCCACGGCGCAGCAGGCCGCGATGGCCGCCTGGCAGGCAGGATTCCAGACCAGCCACCAGGGCGTCACCGTCAACTACGACCCGGTCGGCTCCGGCGGTGGGCGTGACGCGTTCCTGGGCGGCGGCGCCGCGTTCGCGGGCTCGGATGCGGCCCTGTCCGCAGACGAGATGACGAAGTCGAAGTCGGACGCCACCTGCACGGACGCGGGCGCCATCGACATCCCCGTCTACCTCTCCGCGATCGCGGTCGTCTACAAGCTCAACGGGGTTCCCGACCTCAAGCTCAGCCCCTCGACGCTCGCCAAGATCTTCAATCAGAAGATCATGGCGTGGAACGACCCGGCGATCGCCGCGGACAACACCGGCGCGACGCTGCCGTCCTCGAAAATCACGGTGGTCAACCGCTCCGACAAGTCCGGCACCACGAAGAACTTCACCGACTACCTCGCCAAGGCCGCGGCCGCCGACTGGACCTACCCGGCCGCCGACGTGTGGCCGGTCACGGGTGGCGAGGCCGCCAACGGCACCTCGGGCGTCATCCAGGCGGTCTCGGGCAATGACGGCACCATCGGCTACGCCGACCTGAGCCAGGCGAAGGACCTCGGGGTCGCGTCGATCAAGATCGGCAGCGACTTCGTCAAGCCCGCCCCCGAGTCTGCGGCAAAGGTCCTCGACGAGTCGAAGAAGTCGGACACGGCGACGGGCAACGACCTCGCCTACTCCATCAACCGCACACCCTCCGGCGCGGGCGTCTACCCGATCGTCCTGCTCAGCTACCACATCGTGTGCCAGCAATACAAGGACGCGAAGATCGGTCAGCTCGTCAAGGACTTCGAGGCGTATGTGACCAGCGGCCAGGGCCAGGCCGCCGCCGCCAAGTCCGCAGGGTCGTCCCCGTTCTCGCCGGCCTTCCTCACCACCGTCAAGGCGTCGGTCGACAGCATCAAGGTCGGCTGACAGCAACACGTGCTCCTCGTCCCGTCATGTCGTAGGGTCCGGGTGATTGCCGACGCGGCAACCGCCCGGACCCGCGCCATGTCTGTCCATGTGCCCGTCCCCTTCGTGGAGATCGCGACGTGACGACCAACAGCGAGGTGCGCGTGCCGGGCCCGGTGCGCGACCCGGTCACCGAGCCCGCGCCCCCGCGGGTCGGATCGGTCGGCGACCGCGTCTTCGCCGGGATCGCCAGGAGTGCCGCGCTCGCCATCGTGGCGATCCTCGCCGGCGTCGCGTTGTTCCTGCTGCTCAAGTCATTGCCCGCTTTCAACGGTCAGCCCAACCAGGTGGCCGGCACCAAGGGGTTCGTCTCGTACGTCGCGCCGCTCCTGTTCGGCACGGTTCTCGCGTCGGTCATCGCCCTCGTCATCGCGGTGCCACTGTCGATCGGCGTGGCCCTCTACATCTCGCATTACGCTCCGCGCCGGCTCGCCGCGGGCCTCGGACACCTCATCGACCTGCTGGCGGCCGTGCCGAGCGTCGTGTTCGGCCTGTGGGGCGTGTCGTGGCTGGCGCAGCAGCTCAAGCCCGCCTACGGATGGCTCGCCGCGCACGCCGGCTTCATCCCGCTCTTCAAGGGCCCCGCGTCGGGCACGGGCCGCACCATGCTGACCGTCGGCATCGTGCTCGCGGTGATGATCCTTCCGATCATGACCGCGATCTGCCGTGAGGTCTTCCGGCAGACACCGCGTCTGCAGGAGGAGGCGGCGCTGGCCCTCGGCGCGACGCGCTGGGAGATGATCCGGCTGACCGTCCTGCCCTACTCCCGCAACGGCATCGTGAGCGCGGCCATGCTCGGCCTCGGCCGCGCACTGGGCGAGACGATGGCGGTGGCGATCGTGCTGTCGATCGGCGGCGGCATCACGTTCAACCTGATCGGGTCGAGCAACCCGTCGACGATCCCCGCCAGCATCGCGCTCAACTTCAGTGAGTCGAGTGGCACCGGCATCAACACGCTGGTCGCGAGCGGGCTGGTCCTGTTCGTGCTCACGTTCGCCGTCAACGCTGCGGCGCGTGCCGTCCTCGCGCGGCGCAAGGACTTCTCAGGAGCCAACGGATGACGCCGGGGGCACGCGTGGAGCCCGCCGTCCGGCGATCGGCCGCCCTGAGCGTCGGCGTCCTGCCGCGTCGCGCGCCGCAGGTCGTGCTCGTCGCTGCCGTGCTCGTGGCGGCCGCCGTGATGTCGGCCGTCGGGTTCAACCTCTACGGCGTCGCCTCGCTGACCTTTCTGCTGTACGTCATCGGAATCTACGTGGTCTCGCGCCGCGTCGAGGGCGCGCGGAAGGCGAAGGACCGCCTTGTGACGGGGTTGGTCACCTCGGCCTTCGCCCTCGCCCTGCTGCCACTCGCGTCGCTCGTCGTCACCGTGCTGACGAAGGGCTACCACCGGCTCAGTGGGGCCTTCTTCACGCATGACATGCGCAACGTCGTTGGCGCCGACGGCGGCGGCATCAAGCACGCGCTCATCGGCACGCTGATCGTCACCGGCGTCGCCGCCCTGATGTCGGTGCCGATCGGCGTGCTCACCGCGATCTACCTCGTCGAGTACGGCCGCGGACGGTTGCCGCGAGTGATCACATTTTTGGTGGATGTCATGACCGGCATTCCGTCGATCGTGGCCGGCCTCTTCGCGGTCGCGTTGTTCAGCCTCTTCTTCGGCCTGGGCGTCCGGCTGGGCTTTGGCGGGTCTGTCGCCCTGTCGGTGCTCATGATCCCGATCGTCGTGCGCTCGAGTGAGGAGATGCTGCGACTCGTGCCGCACGAGCTGCGGGAGGCGGCATACGCGCTCGGCGTGCCGAAGTGGCGCACCATCACCAAAGTCGTGCTCCCGACGGCACTGGCCGGCATCGTCACGGGCGTCACGCTGGCGATCGCCCGTGTCGTGGGGGAGACGGCGCCGTTGCTCGTTATCGCCGGCTTCACCCAGTCGACCAACGTCAACCTGTTCAGCGGCCGGATGATGACGCTGCCGGTCTTTGCCTATTACAGCTACGCCAATCCGGGCTTCCCCGCGCAGGCCGGTCAGGATCGCGCCTGGTCGGCGGCGCTCGTCCTCATCGCCGTGGTGCTGGTGCTCAATCTGATCGCTCGGCTCATCTCCCGCTTCTTCGCCCCCACGACCCGCTGACCAGCGGCCTTCCCGAAGGACTCCTCATGGCCAAGCGCATCGACGTCGCGGACCTCAACATCTACTACGGTGATTTCCTCGCCGTGCAAGGCGTCACGATGCCCATCGAGGCGGGCACCATCACCGCGCTGATCGGCCCGTCGGGCTGTGGCAAGTCGAGCTTCCTCCGCTCCATCAACCGCATGCACGAGGTCATCAGCGGCGCGCGCGTCGAGGGCAAGGTCGCCATGGACGGCGAGGACCTCTACGGACCCGGGGTCGACCCAGTCACGGTCCGTCGGCAGATCGGCATGGTCTTCCAGCGTCCCAACCCGTTCCCGACGATGTCGATCTACGAGAACGTCGCCGCGGGCATGCGCCTCAACAGCGCCAAGATCAAGAAGTCGGTGCTGGACGATCTCGTGGAACGATCACTGCGCGGGGCCAACCTCTGGAACGAGGTCAAGGACCGCCTCGGCAAGCCGGGCTCCGGTCTGTCCGGCGGCCAGCAGCAGCGGCTGTGCATCGCGCGCGCCATCGCGGTCGAGCCGGACGTGCTGCTCATGGACGAGCCGTGCTCGGCGCTCGACCCGATCTCGACACTCGCCATCGAGGATCTCATGGCGGAGCTCAAGAGCAACTACACCATCGTGATCGTCACGCACAACATGCAGCAGGCCGCTCGCGTCAGCGACATGACCGGCTTCTTCACGATCGATGGCACCGGCCAGCCGGGCCACCTCGTCGAGCTCGACACGACACAGAAGATCTTCTCCAATCCGACCGAGAAAGCGACCGAGGACTACATCACGGGCCGCTTCGGCTGAGTGCCGCGGGAAGGTGTCGCACACGGTCGCTGAGCGCTGGCATCGGCGCGCGAGACGGCAACGGTGCGCCCACCGGTCACTGAGACCTCCCGGGTGAAGCATGAGTTGATGAGCGCCGACCACACGGCCGGCGGGGCGAGTGCCTGGGCTGAGTGTGCCAACCTGAAGTGGCCCCACGTGGAGGGCTTGATTCCAGCGAACGACGCAACACCGAGCGTGGAGGTCGTCGTGGGAGAGCTGCCGGCTTGAGTTGGCCCCAACCCTCGCCTACTTGTCCCCGGTACTTTCGTGCCGGTTGGAGCTAGGCGACCCCGGCGGTGAACGACCGATCGACGTGCTCTTCGACGGCGCTGCTGCGGTCACCGCGGTGATCGCGGTCGCCGAGCGTCTAGCGCGACCTCCGGTGACAGCAACCACGCGGCGACCGTCCACCGCGACACCAGCTCCTCTGGCAGCGCCGCGAGCACACTGTCCAGACCGGGCGCGAGCCGGCGGCCGCGGAACTGTGCCGCCGGGTAGACGATCTGCCCGCTACCGGTCGTGAGCGCGAGCAGCCCGCGCCGCTTGTAGACCGCTTGCCGCGCGATGGGAGCGTCGCCGCCCAGCAGCGAACGGACGGTCTCGGTGGCGTAGAACGGGCCGATCAGTTCCGTCCACTGCGCCCGCGCGTCGAGGACGTGATCGACGGCAACCATCGCGGCCTGTGTGACGTCGGTGGTGACCGGGATCAACTGGCCATCCGGATCACGGCGGCGCAGCTCGTCGAGGAAAGCCTCGACTAGGCGGAGATGCGACTTTGGGCTCGCGCTGGGCGCGACCGCGGGAGCAACTCGTGCCATGATCACTCCCCTGTGGCGGACAACCGTGACAACCACTTCGACGCTACCGACAGATTTCCGGCGCTGCCGAGCCGGCCGCGCGGCCGTTTTCCGCCTGACACGCCGTGCGAATACACGCAACAAAGAGCCGCCCGGTCGGGTTCCCGCGGTTCAAGGCCAAGCGCAAGGCCAGGGCAGCGACGACGAGCGCGTCAGGTCCGTGGGGTGAGCGGTTCCAGAGCGACGATGCGGTCCTCGTCGGCGGCGAGGTGGGCGACCCAGGCGTCGCCCTTGCGCACGGACGGATCCTTCGGCGCCGGGAACCCGTAAGCGGTGCACAGCGCCGTGACGAGCGCCGGGATCACGGTGCCCTGGCTGCACACGACCGTCGGCAGTCGACCGGCGGCGATCTCGAGGAGACGCTGCGTCGTCGCGGAGGCGTTCTGGGCAAATCCTGCGTCGGACAACAGCGGCTCGGCGTACACCGTCAGGGAGGTCGCCTCGGCAAACGCCCGCACCGTTTCCGTGCACCGCAGGACATCGGCCGACAGCACCTCGCCGGCGCCGAACAGCGGCAGCATCTCGGCCAGAACGGCGGCCTGCTCGCGTCCCGTGTCGTCGAGCGGCCGCAGAGCGTCGTCCCCGTCCCAGGCGGACGGGTCACCGGCACTGGCGTGCCGCACGATCACCAGCGGCACCGTCGGCGTCGTGTCCGCGGCGAACGCTTCCACCACCGACCGGTCGCGGTCCGGGCTGAGCACCGCGAGCGCCTCCGTCGGTGACAGCCACAGCAACTGGTCGACCTCGTCGTTCGGCGAGAACTCCCCGCCCGCGACGCGCATCGCCCAGAAGCGCACCCGCTTGGGAGCGCCGTCCTTCACATAGCGGATCTCGCCCAGCGACCGGCCGACCGTGGCCCTGAATCCCGTTTCCTCCCACACCTCGCGAGCGGCGCCCAGCAGCACGTGCTCGCCGCGGTCGAGCTTGCCCTTGGGGACCGACCAGTCGTCGTACTTGGGCCGGTGGACGATGCACACCTCAGCGCCGCCGCCGTCAGCGGTAGGGCGCCAGAGAACGCCGCCGGCCGCCTCGATCAGCCGCTCACTCGCCATCGGTGAGCTCCGACAGGCGCACGCGGTTGTGACGTTTGGCCCACGCCTTGCGCAGCGCCGTCTCGTGCCGGTCGAGTTCCTGCTGCTGGGCGGCGGCGAGCAGCCCGAGGGTGAAGGCGTCCGCCGACGGTGCGACCTGGGCGCGCGCGCGCAACGCGGCGAGTGCGACGGTCAGGTCGTGGTGGGTGCCGAGTTCGTCCTGCAGGGTCGTCAGTGTGGCCACGTAACGGCCCGCTGACGTCGCGAAGACAGCGGCGGTCATCTCCGCGGCATATCGCAGCCGCTTCCCGGCTATGCGCGCGCGGTGATAGTCCGCCGCATCGGATCCCGCGACCGCTGCGTTCATGCGGGAGCGGAAGGTGCCGACGGCCGGCCGCACCAGGGCGGGCAGGGCCCGCGCCGCGGCCGCGTCGGCGGGGCCGGTGAAAGGCGGCGTCACGGCGAGCGACGCCAGGGCCTTGACGAGGGCCGCGTAACGGGCGTCCGCGAGCACCGTGCAGGTTGGCGCCGCGGGAGCGTCCGTTGCCGACCAGGCGTCGAGTGCCGCCGCGGCGGCGGCCCGGTCGTGCTCCGCCAGCAGCGCCACCGATCCGTACAGGCGCTCGAAGAGCACCTCGTTGTCGCGCGCGTGTCCCAGCTCGCCGGCAAACCAGCCCAACTCGTCGGCCAGTGCTTTCGCGGTCTCCGGGACCAGCACCGGTGCGAACGTCCGCAGCGTGCTCCGCAACCGACGGGCGGCGACGCGCGCGTCGTGCACGCCGTCCGGCCCGCCGAGACGCATCGCCACGTCGGCGTCGAGCAGCGCCCGCACGTGCTGACGCAGGTAGGCCGTGACGACGTCGCGCACGGTCGCCTTGCCCTTGATCTTGGCGGGCGGCGGCGGGTCGGCGGGTGCCGTCGCCAGCGGGCCGAGCGCCCGGACGAGCTTCGGCTCGAACTTCCCTTGCACGGCACCGGCCGCGCGCAGGCGCTTGCCCATCGCCGCCAGCACGGCCGGCCCACCGCCTTTGTCCTCGACCTCCAACTCCCGGAAGCGCGCGGTGACGACGTCGCCGTCGACCACCTCGACCGTGTCGTCGACGAGTTCCGCGAGCACCGTGCCGTCCGCGTCGAGCAGCCGCCGCAGGGACCGCGACGTCACGAGGGCCGCGACGTGCTGCACATCGTCGCCGCGCAGGTAGGCGGACACGATCTGGAGGAGCTCGACGGGCGGCTCGTCGGGCGACGCGGCCACGTGCAACTCGTCGCGTACGCCGTCCTCGCGCGGTCCGAGCGGCACCTTCAGATCCCAACCGTCCTCGCCCTCACCGACGCGGTAGCGCAGCGTCACGCCCTGTCGGGCGAGCCGCAGATCGGCGGTGTCGAGGTAGCGGGACTCGAGGGCCTGCTGCTCAACGTCCGTGACCGTGGCGACCGCTGAACCACCATCGACGAGCTCGGGCAACTCGAACGTGGGGTGCACCCGAAACTTCGACTCGATCTCTTTCATGGGACCTCCCGGCCGGTGGCAGCGTCCGCCGCGTTGTCGCGATCAATTCGTCCTGCAGGTCGGTGAGCGTGTCGAGAGATCCGGTACGACGGACCCACTCGCCGTCGGCTCCGAGGTCCCACGCCGCGGTCGTCGCTGCCAGGGAGAGGTCGAACACGCGGTCCAGACGGCGCCGGGCCGCGGGGTCGCGCACCCGGACGACGGCCTCGACGCGTCGGTCGAGGTTGCGGTGCATGAGGTCGGCGCTGCCCATCAGCAGCTCGGCCGTGGGGCCCACACCGAACCGGAAAATGCGTGAGTGCTCGAGAAAGCGGCCGAGGATGCTGCGCACCGTGACCGTCTCGGACAGGCCCGGCACGCCCGGCCGCAGCGAGCAGATGCCGCGCACGATGAGGTCGATCGGGACACCGGCCCGCGACGCGCGGTAGAGCGCGTCGATCGTCGTCTCGTCCACGAGGCTGTTCATCTTCAGCGTGATGCGGGCTGGGCGCCCGGCGCGCGCGTGCTCGGCCTCCCGCTCGATCAGCGCGACGAGCGCCGGTCGCAGCGTGTCGGGTGCCACGAGCATCGTCGCGAACTGCTCCGGGCGGGTATATCCCGAGAGGTGGTTGAACAGTTGGGTCAGGTCGTGGCCGACGTCGTCGGCCGCGGTGAACAATCCGACGTCCTCGTAGATGCGCGCCGTCTTGGGGTTGTAGTTGCCGGTGCCGATGTGCGCATAGCGCCGCAGCGTCCCGTCCTTTTCCCGTCGTACGACGAGACACAGTTTGCTGTGCGTCTTGAGCCCGACCATGCCGTAGACGACGTGCACCCCGGCGCGTTCGAGGGTGCGGGCCCACTGGATGTTGGCCTGTTCGTCGAAGCGGGCCTTGATTTCGATGACGACCAGCACCTGCTTGCCGGCAGTGGCGGCGTCGATCAGCGCCTCGACGATCGGCGAGTCGCCGCTGGTGCGGTAGAGCGTCGCCTTGATGGCGAGGACATCGGGATCCGCGGCGGCCTGGGCGACGAACGCCTGAACGGTGGCCCGGAACGAGTCGTAGGGGTGGTGCACGAGCAGATCGCCGCCGCGCAGCGTCGCGAAGAAGTCCCCGACGGCGCCGTCCTCATCGAGCAGGCGCTCCGGCGTCGCGGCGATGAACAGCGGGTATTTGAGTTCTGGTCGCTCCAGATCGGCGATGGGGAACAGGCCGCGCAGATCCAGCGGGCCGGGCACGACGTACACGGAGCCCTCGTCGACGCCGAGCTCGCGCACGAGCAGATCGCGCACGTGCTCGCTGGCCGTGGCCTCCAGCTCCAGGCGCACCGGCCGGCCGAAGCGGCGCTGCTCCAACTCCCTCTCCAGCGCTGCCAGCAGGTTTTCGTTCTCGTCCTCGTCGTCGAGCACGACGTCCTGGTTGCGCGTCACCCGGAACGACGACGACTCCAGGATGGTCATGCCCGGGAACAGCTCCGTGAGGTGGGCGCGGATCACGTCCTCGAGCGGCACGAAGCGCTGGTGGCCGAGTGGCACGAATCGGGCCACGCCGTCCGGGACCTTCACGCGGGCGAAGTGCTCCGTGTCGCGCCCTGGGTCGCGCACCAGCACCGCGAGATTGACGGACAAGCTCGAGATGTACGGGAACGGGTGCGCCGGGTCGACCGCGAGTGGCGTGAGGATGGGGTAGAGTCGGCCCGCGAACTCCTCGTGCATGGCGGACAGTTCGGCGGCGCTCAGGTCCGCCCACCGCACGATGTCGATCCCCTCCGCCGCCAGTAGGGGCAGGAGCGTGCCGAACGCCTGCGCATGCCGCGGCGCCAGCTCGTGCACGCGATCGGCGACGAGGGCGAGGTGCTGCGTGGCCGTGCGGCCGCCCGCGCCGAGCGAATCGAGGCCCGCCGCGACGCGCCGCTGCAGGCCGGCCACCCGCACCATGAAATATTCATCGAGGTTGCCGGCGAAGATCGCCGTGAACCGCACGCGTTCGAGCAGTGGCAGTGCCTCGTCCTCGGCGAGTGTCAACACCCGCTCGTTGAACTGCAGCCAGCTGCTCTCGCGATCGAGATACCGGTCGGCGGGCAGGTCATCGGAGACGACCGTCGGCCGCAGACCGGTGGCGAGGTCGTCCGCCAGATCCTCTGCCAGCTGGTCACGCAGCCTGGGGAGATCGAGGCCGCCTGTCATGGCGCGACCGGATGCGCGGCGGGGAAACGGGAGGCGGACGGACCATCGACGCGAGGGGCCACCCGTTGCTGACCGGTGCCCGTCATCGGGGCTGCAGCGAGAAGAGCGCGTCGACTCCGCGGCGGGTGAAGCCGAGCTGCTCGTAGAGGGCGACCGCTGCCGCGTTCGACTCGTCGACGTAGAGGATCACCTCGGAGAGGCCCCGCGCGACGAGGTGCGCGAGGCCGGCCGACGCGAGCAGCTTTCCGAGCCCGCGGCGAACGGCGCCGGGAGCCACACCGAGCACGTAGATCTCGCCGACCTGCTCGTGGGTGTGGCCCGATCGCTCGCTGCCGTGCACCTTCGTCCACACGAACCCGGCCGGCTGGCCGTCGAGGTCGAGCAGGAACAGGCCGGCGGGATCGAACCAGGGCTCGCGTTCCCTCCCCAACAGGTCCTCCTCCTGCCAGTCGCCCTGGTCGGGGTGTCCGGCGAAGGCTGCGTTATTGACCGCGAGCAACGCTGCCTCGTCCCGCCCGGGGATGAACTCGCGCAGCGTGGCGCCCGCGGGCAGCTCGGGGGCCGCGAACGAGGCGTCGAGCGGCCTGCCCATCTGCGCCAGCACCCGGGTGCGCGTGAAGCCCATTCCCTCCGCGAGGCGGCGGGCGTCCGGGCGCTCCCCGTGGGCCCACAGTTGCAACCGCTCGTCCGGGCTGGCGCGCACGAGCTCGCGGACGAGCGTGCGGGCGTGTCCTGCCCCCCGGTATGCCGGGTCGACGGCCAGCTCTGCCTGGGCGCCGGAGATCGCGTCGGACGAGTCCAGCTGCGCGTACGCGGCGAGCTCGTGGCCCGCCCACATCAGCACGTGCAGGACGCCGGCCCCACCGTTGCGGACGTGCACGAGCGCATGGTCGGACAGTGGTGGCACGCCGTCGGCGTGGGTGGCGGCGTGCGCGAGCGCGTCGATACGGCGCGTGAGCGCGGGGGACAGCACCGACGTGCTTTCGATACGCGTCCCGGTCCCGGTTTCCGTCACCCGGCCATTGTCTCCCGGCTCGGTCCGGTCACTGGACGCGGTCAGAGTTGGACGGGAATCTCGTCCTCGAGGGCGAGATCAGCGACAGGGGCGTCCATGTCGGGAAGCGGTCGGACGGCCTGCTGCGCGACGAACTTGTAGCCGACGTTGCGCACCGTGCCGATGAGCTGCTCGTGCTCGGGGCCGAGCTTGGCCCGCAGCCGCCGGACGTGCACGTCGACGGTGCGCGTGCCCCCGTAATAGTCGTAGCCCCACACCTCGTGCAGCAACTGCGCGCGGGTGAAGACGCGCCCCGGATGCTGCGCGAGAAACTTGAGGAGCTCGAACTCCTTGAACGTCAGGTCGAGTGGCTCACCCGCGAGGCGTGCGGTGTAGGTGGCCTCATCGATCGTGAGGTCCCCGCGCCGCACCACCGTGGCGGCGTCATCATCGGCACGGTCGGCCGCGACGCGGCCGATGGCCAGGCGCAGGCGCGCCTCGACCTCCGCCGGGCCGGCCCCGTCCAGCAGGACGTCGTCGATGCCCCAGTCGGCGGACAGAGCGGCGAAGCCACCCTCGGTGAGCACCGCGACGAGCGGCGCGTCCAGTCCCGTCGTGCGGAGCAGGCGACAGAACGACTTCGCCGCCGCCAGGTCGCGGCGGGCGTCCACGAGGACGGCGTCGACCGGCGGCATCCCGAGAAGGGCGGACGGCTCCGGCGCGGCGACACGCACGTGGTGCGACAACAGGCCGAGTGCGGGCAGCACCTCGACGGAGGAGCCGAGGCTCTTCGTGATCAGCAGCAGCGTGCTCAAGTGCACCTCCGGGTCGTGCCGGGCGGTCGGACTTCCCGCACAACCTGTGTGCGGGAAGCACGAAGGGACCCAAGCGGACGGCATCGTCGCCTGAATCCCTGAACGACGCCATCGTAGCGTGCCGGAACGTTCGCGCACACCGCTCCCGGCATTTCCCTTCGTACCCAGGCGTGAGAACGTTCTCATTGAGCCGTTCGGCCGACCGGCGGCGCGCGGATGCACGGCCATTTTGGCGCTACGGGGCCTCCAGCCGGTGCACGGGGCGGCCGAGTCAGTAAGGACCCGACAGCGGAGCGGAGGCCGGTTGCATGTCCGCACCAGGGATGACACCGACCCCTGAGTCGGTCCTGGAAGGCACGGCTGAAGGCATCGTCGTGCTCGACCGCGCCGGCCTCGTCGTCTTCGCCAATCCGGCCGCGGGTGGACTGCTCGGCTATCCGATCGACCAGCTGGTCGGCTCGTCGCTGCACGACCTGACCCACCATCACCGCGCGGACGGCAGCGAGTTCGCCGCCGCCGACTGTCCCGTCGTGCAGGTCGCCGCGGGCGGGCCGCCGTGCGCGGGCGAAAGGGACACATTCTGGCGCCCCGCGGGCACGGCGATGACCGTCGACTACCGCTGCACACCCGTCTTTCGCGACGGCCGGCCCGGCGGTGCCGTGCTCGTCTTCTCCAACCGCGCCCTCCTCGAGAGGCGCCGCGAAGACGGCGATCGCGGCAGTGTCTTCGACAACGCCGCGGTCGGCATGGCCGTCATGGACCTGCACGGCATGTTCTTGCAGATCAACCGTGCCTTCGCGGACTTCCTCGGCCTCGACGACACCACGGTGCCGGGCATGTCCCTGCTCGAGGTCACCCACCCGGCCGATCGTGAGTCCGCCGGCGCGGCGCTCGAGGAACTGTCGACCGGCGCGGACGAGGCGATGCGCCGCGAGCACCGGTATGTCCGCTCCGACGGCACGATCGTGCATGTGCTCCTGCACGCCACTCTCGTCCGCGACGGCGACGGCGACCCGCTCTACCTCTTCAGCCAGATGGTCGACGTGACGGAGCAGCGCCGCGCGGAGGAAGTGCTGCGCCGCGACGCCGACCGGGCCGCCAAGCTGGTCGAGCTGCACGACGCGCTGGCGCATGTCGACACCGACCTGCCCGAGCTCGTCGCCCTCGCCTCGCGTGCCGTGTCGGCCCTGCTGGGCGATGGCGTGTCGCTCTGGCTGTTCGGTGACGGGTGCCGCCTCGACAGCGTGACGTCGGCGCACCCGGATCCGCGGGCGGTCGCGCTGCTGGACGGGGCGTACGAAGGGCTCAGCGCCGCGGAGGAGCGGCTCCTCGTCACCGCCTTGCTGGCCAACATGGACCCGATGTATGTCCCCGATGGGGCGGTCGCCGCGGATTTCCTCGCGATGTTCGGTCCGTTCGAGGAGTTGTACGGGATCGCGAGCCTGATCACCGTGCCGATCACCGTGCGGGGCCGGATGACCGGGCTCATGGCGCTGAGCCGCGACCGGGGCGGGGCGCTCTACACGCCGGACGACTTCACGCTCGCCAAGGACGTGGCGCAGCGCATCGGCCTCGCGATCGACAACGCCCGCCTCTTCCAGGTCGCGCGCAGCGCCGAGGACGCCGTCCGCGCCTCCGAGGAGCGCTACCGGGCGCTCGTCCAGCAGTCCGCCGACGTGATCATGATCCTGGACGCGGACGGCCGGATCGCCTACACGACGCCGTCCGCCGAGAGCGTCTTCGGTCAGTATCCGGTGCTCGCCGGCCCCAGCCTCTACCAGCACGTCCACCCGGAGGACCTCGGGATGGTCGAGGCGTTGTTCACGGAGCTCGCGCTGGACCCGAGCCGCGACGAGGTCATGGAGTTCCGGGTGCACTGCGCGCCCGCCGGCTGGCGGCACGTCGAAGCGCGCGGGCGCAACCTCCTCGACCATCCGGCCGTGGCCGGCATCGTCGTCAACCTGCGCGACGTGACCGAGCGCCGGCGAGTCACCGACCAGCAGGCAGCCGTTGCGGCGCTCGGCCAGTGGGCCCTGTCGGGCACCCCGCTGCCCGACTTGCTCGAGGCCGCGGCCGATCTCATCGCCCGCACGTTGGAGCTGCCCCTGTGCGGAGTCTTCGAGCTCATTCCCGACATCGGGCACTTCCGCCTGGTCGCCGGCACCGGCTGGGCGCGCAACCTTCTCGGCGCGACCATCGTGCCCGCGTTCCCGGACTGGGTCAGCGACCTCTACGCCGGCCGCATCGCGCCCGTCGTCACCGGCGCCGTCGACGAGCGCTTCTTCTGCGCGCCGCTCGTCCGGGAGCACGATGCGCTCAGCGGGGCGTCCGTCACGATCGAAGGGCGAATCGGCACGTACGGCGTCCTGTCCGTCTTCAGCACCGTCCCCCGGCTGTTCAGCCCTGGTGACACCAACTTCCTGGTCGCCATCGCCAACGTCGTCGCCGCCGTGGTCGAGCGCCGGCGTGCCGAGGCGGAGGTCCGCCACCAGGCGCTGCACGACAGCCTCACCGGCCTGCCCAACCGCATCCTGCTCGCCGACCGGCTCGAGCACGCTCTGAGTGCGTCGCTGCGCGACGGCTCTCGGGTCGGACTGCTACTGCTGGACCTCGACGGCTTCAAGGACGTCAACGACTCTCTCGGGCACCACGCCGGTGACCAGTTGCTGCGCCAGGTCGCCGACCGGCTCGTCGGCGTCCTGCGGGCGAGTGACACCGTCTCGCGGCTGGGCGGCGACGAGTTTGCCATGTGCCTCCCCGATGTCTCGAGCACCGCCGAGGCGAGCGCCGTTGCCGCGAAGATCCTGACGGTGTTGCTGAAGCCGTTCGAGCTGGCCGAGATGGCCGTGAGCGTCTCCGCCAGCGTGGGAGTCGCGGTGTCCGGCGAGCACGGCCACGAGCCGAGCCTGCTGCTGCAGCGTGCCGACATCGCCATGTACCGCGCGAAACGTGCCCGCTGCGGCTGGGCGCTCTACGACAGCGCCACCGACGAGGCGCACCGCCACCGCCTCGCCGTCCTGGCCGAACTGCGGGACGCGGCCGACCTCGGCGAGCTCGAGCTCCACTACCAGCCGCTTCTGGACCTGCGCACGGGCCACGTCGGGCACGTCGAAGCGCTGGTGCGGTGGTCGCATCCCGTCCGCGGGCTGATCTCGCCCGACGATTTCATCCCCCTCGCGGAGCAGAGCGGCCTGATCCACCCGCTGACCGCGTGGGTGCTCTCGGCAGCCATCGACCAGGCCCGCGCGTGGGAAAACCAGGGCCTCTCGCTGCCGATCGCGGTCAACCTCTCGGCCCTCGTGCTGACCGACCCCAAGCTCCCCGGCACCATCACCCGCATGCTGGCGGCCGCGCAGCTGCCGACGGGCCGACTCATCGTCGAGATCACCGAGTCGGTCATCGCCGAGGAGGGCGTGCGGCACGCGCTCCAGCGCCTGTCCGAGGCCGGCGTGACCCTCGCGATCGACGACTTCGGCACCGGCTATTCCTCGCTCGCCTGGCTGCGTACGCTGCCGGTGCACCAGCTCAAGATCGACCGGACCTTCGTGACCGGGATGATGGGCGACCCGAAGGACACGGCCATCGTGCGTTCCGTCGTGCAACTCGCCCACTCCCTCGGGTTGACCGTGATCGCGGAGGGGGTCGAGACCGCCGAGGTTGCGGGGCTCCTCACGGAGCTGGAGGCCGACATCGGCCAGGGCTACCTCTTCTGCCACCCGAAGCCGGCTGCGGAGCTCGAGCGCTGGCTCGAGGAGGTGCATCTACCGGCCTTGGCCGTAGGGTCTGGCACGATCGTCGCGTGACCTCTGCGCCGGCCGGCCAAGTGGGCGACGCCCGCGCCCGCCGTCGCGTTGCCCGCGAGCAACGACTCGACTGGGTCTTCTCGCGACCGGCGGCTTTCGGGGCGTTCGTCGCCGTCGCGTTCGCCACGGCGTCGCTCGGCCCCCAGTGGCTGCTGCTGGGCGCGGTCATCCTCCTGCAGGTCGGCCTGACCCGCGGCTGGCTCCGCCTGCTGTCGGTCCCGTCTCCGGTCGGTGCGGGCATCGTCGGGATGGGCGCCGGCCTCACCGTCGATCTGCTGCTCGTGTTCCATGGTACGAAGGACCCGCTGCGCGACATGGGCCTCGTGCTGGCCTTCAGCCTCCTCGCCGGCCTCGTGCACCAGATCGCGCGCCACGACCGGACAGGGCTGACGCAGTCGCTGTCGGCGACGCTTGCGCTCGCCGGCCTCGTCGTGTCCGCCGCCGCCTTCCTCGCCCTGCCCGATGTCCACGACACCGGCGCGCTGGTCCTCCTCGGGCTCGCCGCAGCCCGGGTCGTCGCGCGAGCGGTCGATGCCTTGGTCCAGCGCCGGCAGGGCACGGTGACCCGCCGCCGGTGGTTCGGGGTCATCGCCGGGATCGCCGCGTCCGCGCTGGTCGGCCCCCTCGTCCTGCATGCGACGGCCCTCGCCGTGCCGTCGCGTATCGTGCTGATCGCGGCGCCCGCCGCGGTGTTGCTGATCGTCGGAACGATGCTCGAGCAGACGGCGAGCGGGGAACGCCGGCGCAACGCCGTGGGGGCGGTGCTCGTGACGTTGCCGCTCGGCGTCGCCGCCCCGGCCGCCTACCTCGTTGCCCGAGCCCTGCTGCCCTGACCAGCCTCCGGGACTGCGGCGGAATCCGCGGAACGGCGGATGTGCGCGACGGCCGGCGGAATGCGCGGGCCGGGCGGGGATGTGCGCGACGGCGTCGGATGTGCGCGACCGCGGCGGAATGCGCGGGCCGGGCGCGGTGCTTTCCACCGGCATGACCGCGTTCTGGGTGCTGCTCGGCGTGCTCGCCGCGTCGGGCGCCGCTGGGCCGTTATGGCAGCGGCGCTCCGGCGCCATGCGTCCGTCGACCCGTGTCGCCGCGGCCGACCCATGGACGCCGCTGGGCGTGCAGCTCGGGCAACGGGCGACGCTCGTGCAGTTCTCGTCGGCGTTCTGCCAGCCGTGCCGTGCGACGCGGCGCGTCCTCACGGACGTCGCTGCTCTCGTGCCCGGTGTCAGCTATGCGGAGGTGGACGCCGAGGCGCACCTCGACGTGGTGCGGGCGCTCGGCGTGCTGAAGACGCCGACCACGTTCGTCCTCGACTCCCGCGGAGACGTCGTACGACGGGCCGCCGGCCAGCCGCGCACGGCGGACGTCATCGCGGCGATCGGCCTCGCGGTCGATGCGGGCAACGCCGCCGATGCGGGCAACGCCGCCGATGCGGGCAACGCCGCCGATGCGGGCAACGCCGCCGATGCGGGCAACGCCGCC